>CAWIUD010000001.1:0-30198 GCA_963839185.1 uncultured Alphaproteobacteria bacterium
CTCATCCGATCATCCGCTGCGGAAGCCAGGTTGCGAGCGCCGGGAAGACGATGAGGAGGACGAGGCGGATGATGTCGGTGACCACGAACGGCAGCACGCCGATGAATATCGTCGACATGTTGACTTCGCGTGACGCTCTTGATGACGAAGACGTTCATTCCGACCGGCGGATGGATGAGGCCGAGTTCGACCGTCATCACGATCACGACCCCGAACCAGATCGGATCGAAGCCGAGCGAGGCACGACCGGAAACACGATCGGCACGGTCAGGATGATCATCGCCATGGCGTCCATCAGGCATCCGAGCGCCAGATACATGAGCAGGATCAGCGCCAGCACGCCATAGGCTCCTACGCCGAGCCGGGCGAAAAACTGGGTGACATGCTGAGGCGTCTCGGTGATGGCGAGGAAATAGCCGAAGCAGAGCGCCCCGATCAGCACGGTGAACACCGCCGCCGCCGTCCTGGTCGCCTGGAGCAGCGCCTGCAACAGGCCAGCGCGAGTGAGCTTGCCGCGGAGGAGGCCGATGGCGAGCGCGCCGACCGCGCCCACCGCGCCGGCCTCTGTCGGAATGAACAGGCCGCCGTAGAGGCCGCCGATCACGAACAGGAACAGCAGCAGCGGCGACCAGACTTCGCCAAGGGCCTTCATCCGCTCGCGCCAGGAACTTGGCGGCCCGGCGGGCAGAAAGCCGGGTCTTGCGTAGCCGATGATCGCGATCGTGGCCATATGCATCGCAATCGCCAGCAGCCCGGGGATCACGCCCGCGATAAACAGCTTGGCGATGTCCTGCTGGGTGATGATGCCGTAGACGACAAGCACGGTTGACGGCGGCAGCATGGCCCCCAAAGTCCCGCCGACCGCGATGACGCCGGTCGCGAACGACTGCGGATATTTGAAACGCCGCATTTCGGGATAGGCGACCGCGGAAAACGTAGCGGCGGTCGCGACCGACGAACCCGAGATGGCGGCGAAGGCGCCGCAGGCCGCGATCGTCGCGATCCCCAAGCCGCCTCGCCAATGCCCGACGAATGTGTTCGCGGCGCGGAACAATTCGCGGCTCACGCCGGAGACCGACACCAGCGCGCCCATCAACAGGAACATCGGAATGACGCCGAAGGAATAGTCGGTGACCGTCCGCATCGTCGTCTGGCCGACCAGTTTGAGCGCCGGAGCGAAGCTGGTGAGATAGCCGAAGCCCGTGATGTCAACGAGCCCCATCGCCATGCCGACAGGGACACGCAACAGCATCAGAACGAATAGGCAGACGAAGCCGACGACCGCGACGATCCCCGCGCCCACCGCCGCTACTCTGTCGCCTTGATCCTGGCGTCGTGGATTTCATCCGGGTGAAAGATGAGCCGATAGGTTCGGATCGCAATCAACAGAACCGCCGACGCATCGCCCGCCCACGCGACAGCGAAGAACGGCCAGTTCGGGATCTGCAGGTCGTAGGTCAGGATATTGTCCTGGTAAGTGGTGCGCACCTTGTCAAACAAGGTATCGTCTGCACCGTCACCACGAACAGCAGCACCGAAGTCGCGAATACGTCGATCCATCGTTGATATTTCGGCCCGGCATTGGCCCAGACGAGATCGACCGTGATGTGCGTTCCGCGATAGCTGGTCGCGGCGATGCCCCAGAAGATCAGGATGCCGAGCAGCAGCCGGCCGAAATCGTAATAATCCGGAATTGTCACGCCAAGGAACTTCCGCATAAGAACGGCGATGAAGGTGTTCACGGCGACAATTCCGACGAAGGCGGCCGCGATCCATTCGATCCCGTCGATGAAGCGATCCATGGCGTTCTTTCCGAACTCGACAGGCGCAGGCGTCGGCGATGGGTCGGATAGCGCGCTCATGAGCCACCAGGTTGGACGGCGCGAAGGCCGCAAAAATCGGAATTGCGTTACTGGAGGCCGGCGCCGTATTTCGTGATCGCGGCTTGCAGATCGGCCTCGACCTTCTTGGGATCCTGGCCGGTCTTCTTCACCGCCGCCGCCCAGCTCGCATGCAACGGCTCGACCGCTTTCTTCCATTGCGCAAGCTGGTCGTCGGTCAGCTTGTAGACGTCGTGATCGGGAAGCGCCTTCATCTTTACCCGCCCGTTGGCCTCAAACTCGGTCCACCCGTCGGAGACCTTCGACGCCCATTCCGTCGTGCAGTGGTCGTCCATGACCTTTTTCTGCGCGGGCGACATGGAATTGTAGGTGTTCAGATTGATATTGTAGGTGAACACCGTGGTGTAGAGCGGAACATCCATGTGATACTTGACGACCTTGTCGATGCCAAACAGGAATATCGATCCCCAGGGAAAGGTGATTTCGTCCGCGACGCCGCGCTCCAGGGCGTCACGGGCTTCCGGCGCCGAGGCCTGGACGTTGGTCCCTCCGAGGAGCCTCACCATTTCGGCAATCGTGCTTTGAGCCGGGCGCACCTTGGCGCCGGCAAGATCGGAAGGCAGCACGATCTTCCTCTTGCCATGCAGCGTGCCGGGATCGTGCATGAACGCGAAGCAGAACTTGGTGTCTTTCATCTCGATCGGCGCGTAATTGCGATACCAGCTGTCAAGCGCGACCGTGCCTTTCTTGCCGTCGCCGAAAGTGAACGGAAGTTGCCCCGCCGCGATGATCGGGAAGCGGCCGGGCTGATAGCCGGGGTTCACGTAGGTGACATCGGCGATGCCGTCGCGCGCCATGTCGTAATGGTCGAAAGCCTTGCCGAGCTGTTCGGACGGAAAGATCGTCGCCTTGATCGTCCCGCCGGAAGCCTTCTCGATGTCGTCCGCCCAGGCCTTGGTTGCCGGCGTCAGCGGATGCGCCGGAGGAACCCAAAGGGAGATTTTCAACTCAACGGTCTTATCCTGGGCGATCGCAGGCGCCTGGCCCAACGCGATCAGCGCCGCGAAGGGAGCAAGGAACCAAAGGCCCACCCGGCTGGGCCGGCCATCGAGGAGAGGGCGGTTGCGAATTGAGGTCCTGACATTCTTCCTCCCAAAGCTGTTTGCAATTCATGCGGCTTTTCGTTTGGGGATGCTCGAGAGCGTATCGTCTTCCAGGCGTGTCACTCCAGCTCAACTTCCAATAATGTTGGCGATTCGGCCTTGAGCGCCTGTCAAGCGACTGGCGCAATCTTGCAGGATCGCCGACCCGCGAGGCGGAACAGCCCATACCCTTGGCAAGCGCCACAAAATCGATATTCGGCAGCGCGGTGCCGGCGACGGTTTCGTCGTTGGCGAAACCGAATGCCGGCGCGAAGTTTTGGAGCGCCGCATAGCGGCGATTGTTCAAAATGATAAAGGCGATGGGCAGCCGAAGCTGCGCGGCGCTCCACAGCGCCTGAATCGAATACATCGCCGAGCCGTCGCCAATGACCGCGACGACGCGCACGCCAGGCTTACCCAACGCGATTCCGACGGCGGCCGGCATGCCATAACCCAAGCCTCCGCTATCCATCGTGAAATAGCCTTCACTGCGCGTGATCGGCAGGTAGGCTTGCATCGCCGGGCGGGAACTCGGCGCCTCCTCGACGATGATGGCGCCGGGGTCGCGCAACTCCGCCAGCGTTTGAAACAGATAGGCGTCGGAGATGCGGCCGGAGGGTTCGACGCGAGGCGGGTCGGCCCTGGGCTTCGGCGCGGGCCGCTGCGCGGGCGGCGGCCGCGCAAGCAAATCAAGTACGCCAAGCCGAATGCTGCCGATGGCGGCGACGCCAACCGGAGTCCACGCCGCTATGTTCGGATCGTCAATCAACTGGCAGAGCTTCGCGCCGGCGGGGACATGCGGACCAGCCCCTTCGACGTGGTAGATGAAGGCCGGCGCTCCGATCGCGAAAATGAGGTCATGCCCGGCGAGCAGGCTGACGATCTTCTCGCGCATTGGCGGCAGGAATCCTGCAAACAGCCGATGGTCCTCGGGAAAACTGCACCGCCCGCTCAGCGCGGCTCCCCAAACCCGCGCATTGTGGAGCTCCGCCAGTCTCACCACAGCGTCCCAGCCGTCGTCGCGGTCGACGGCCGATCCGACCACGAACGCCGGGCGCTCGCACGCGTCAAGCTCCGCGCCAATCTGATCGATCACGCGAGGCTCGGGGCGGATCTCGGTGCTGACGGCACGGTGCGGGACCATGTCGGTCGCGCAGTCCCAATCGTCGACCGGGATTGAGATAAACACCGGTCCGCGCGGCGGCGTCATGGCGGTGTAATAGGCCCGGGAGATGGCGAGCGGCACGTCCTGCGCGCGGGCGGGCTCGACGCTCCATTTGACGTAGGGTTTGGGCAACTCGACCGCGTTGGCGGAGAACAGGAAGGGTTCGAACGGCAAGATCGATCGCGCCTGCTGGCCTGCCATGATGACCATCGGGGTTCGATTCTTGAAGGCGGTGAAAATGTTGCCCATCGCGTTGCCGACGCCAGCCGCCGAGTGCAGGCTGACGAACGAGGCGTTCCGCGTCGCCTGCGCGTAGCCGTCGGCCATGCCGACCACGACTGCCTCCTGAAGACCGAGCACGTAGCGGAAATCGTTCGGAAAATTGCGAAACAGCGGCAATTCCGTCGAGCCGGGATTCCCGAACATGATTTTGGCGCCGAACCTGCGCATGAGGTCGATGAGGCAGTCTCGCACCGTGAAAGGCGGCGCATCGCCCTGGCTGACCGGCATCTAACCCTCCCGAAGCCATTGTCGTGTTGGCGTGTTTTGCTTGTCAACCGCAAGGTGTCGGCAGGAACGCTACAGGGCGCTGGCCTGGCATCCATCGCGAAGCGGCTCCACAGACGGTCATCTTTCGGCAGTCCAACGCCAAGGCGACGTGGCGCCGAACCCAAACAAACGCGGCGCCAACCGTTCATCCATGCCAACTTTTGACAAGGGCCGCTCTTTGCCGTTTTGAGCGATTCCAGCGGCTTGTCGCTGTCGGACGTGTCGGACGACTATGGGGCGCAAGATATGGTCCCTAACGCTCTTCTCTTTTGGCCTGCTCCAGTTAGTTGTTTCTGAATTATAGAATCATGGGATCGGTCTGTCAAAGACAATGTTTGTTTTTCGGAACCCCGGCGGGGCGCCGCCGGCATCAAGCGCTCAATCACCAAACACTCAAGTTGACCATCGTGTGCGTTAATGACAGCGGCGCCCCGCCCGCGCCTCGCTGGCTAGGTCAGCGCCACCCGATAGGTCGCCTCGGTCTTGCCGGCGACCTCGGCCTCGGTGACGCCGGGAGCGAGTTCGACGAGCGCCATCCCGAGCAACCCGTGCTTGTCGATGGTGAACACGCCGAGATCGGTGATGACGAGGTCGACCACTTTGGCGCCGGTCAGCGGCAGCGTGCAATGATGAAGAAGCTTCGGTCCGTCCTTGGCCGCGTGCTCCATGACGACGACGATGCGCTTGACTCCGGCGACGAGGTCCATCGCTCCGCCCATCCCCTTGACCATCTTGCCGGGAATCATCCAGTTGGCGAGGTCGCCGTTCTCGGCGACCTGCATCGCGCCCAGGATCGCGAGGTCGATGTGGCCGCCGCGGATCATGCCGAACGAATCGGCGCTCGAGAAATAGCTCGTCGTCGGCAATTGGGTGACGGTCTGCTTGCCGGCGTTGATGAGGTCGGGGTCCTCCTCGCCCTCATACGGAAACGGCCCCATGCCGAGCATGCCGTTCTCGCTCTGCAGCTGTACGCTCATGCCGTTGGGAATGTAGTTGGACACGAGCGTCGGAATGCCGATGCCGAGATTGACGTAGAAGCCGTCCTTCAGCTCGTTGGCGGCGCGAGCCGCCATTTGTTCGCGGGTCCAGGGCATGGAAGAGTCCTTGTTGAGCTCAATTAGAATACCGGTTGCCGTGTAGCCCCCAGCGGAGATCGCGCGGAGCCCGCAGCATATTCATGAGAATGGCGGCGGACGCGTCCGTGGGGGCCGCGGCTGCGTTTGTCATCGGTCAGCATCGAGATCATGCGGAACATCGCCGTTACTTGATCGGGGGCTTCGGGAGGACGGCTTCTCCGGGCTCCATCACGTAGACGTAATCGAGGGAGAACCAAGGTGCGGCGACGTCGCCAGCGGTCGGATGAGGCTCGTCATGGCGGATGAAATCGCCAATAAGCGCGCGGGTGACGCCAAACTGCACATCGTCGTCGATGTGCGGATCGCTCGAGTTCGTAGACCTGCGAGATCAACACCTTGAAGCTTGGTTTGAAGATTAGGGCGTGCAGATGCGCTGGACGGTAGGGGTGACGGTTTTGAGCCCGCAGGAGTCGTCCCACGACCCCATCGGTCGGAATCGGGTAGCCGACCATCTTCACCGATCGAAACCAGAACCTACCCTGGTCGTCGGTGGTGAACTTTCCTCGCAGGTTCATCTCCCCCTGTTCCGGATCCTGGTTATCGTAGAGGCCAACTGGAGAGGCATGCCAGACATCGACTTCCGCGGCGACGATCGGCCGGCCTTCGCGGTCGACGACCCGGGCGTTGACGAAAAGAGGATGACCGGGGGTCTCTGACCGCACAATGCTGCCTCCATTTTCCACCCGGGGGGAATGCAGCCGCCAAAATGGACCCAGAAGGGACTGCGAGGTTTCGGTGTTGCCGTCGTCGCCGTTGTTGAGGAGGCAAACCAGGGATGATACGCCGAGCGAGCCCGCCATCAGCACGGCCTCGTTATGGCTGTCGGACGAGAGCTTGCCTATCTCGTTGAGGATAGCCGTGGCCTCCCTGAACTCTTCTTCCGTTAGCCGGACGTCGCGCACGAAGCCGTGCACATGTTTGACGAGCGAGAGCATAATTGCCCGAAGCCTTGGATCGGTGGTGCGCGCCATCACGGCGAGAACCGCAGGCGTAAGCTCTTCGTGGCCTTCGATGCGCAACCAGCGGCCCTTTCCTTTTCCTCGCTCCTCTTCCTCGTTCTTCGCGCCTACTGTCCCGCGCTGCGCCCGAGAATGCGGTTGACGTCACGCGGCTTCGCGCTTTCGGGTCGTGCGCTGCTCGATGCGCTTGAGCGCGTTCGGCACATGCACGATGCGCTGCACGAAAATGCCGGGCGTGACGATATGGTCGGGATCGATTTCGCCCGGCTCGACCAGGTGCTCGACCTCGGCGATGGTGAGCCTGGCCGCAGTCGCCATCATCGGATTGAAGTTGCGCGCCGTCTTCCGGTAGACGAGGTTCCCTTCCGTGTCGCCCTTCCAGGCGTGCACAAGGGCAATGTCGGCGACCAGACCCGTCTCCATGACATAAGGTTCATTGTTGAAGTCGCGAATCTCCTTGCCCTCGGCGACGATGGTGCCGACGCCCGTTCGCGTGAAGAAGGCGGGAATGCCCGCGCCTCCGGCGCGAATGCGCTCGGCGAGCGTCCCTTGCGGATTGAACTCAAGCTCGAGCTTTCCGGAGAGATAGAGACTGGCGAAAATCTTGTTCTCGCCGACGTAGCTCGAAATCATTTTCTTGATCTGGCCGGTCTCGAGCAGCACGCCGAGGCCGATCCCGTCCACGCCCGCGTTGTTGGAAACGGCGGTCAGGTTCTGCACGCCCGTCTTGCGCAGCGCGTCGATCAGCGCCTCGGGAACGCCGCAGAGGCCGAATCCGCCCGCCATGATCATCATGCCGTCTTTGGCGACGCCGGCGAGCGCCTCGTCCGCACTGGCGTAGACTTTTTTCTTCATTGCGGTCCCCGGGAAAATCGCGGCTTCCCTACCCGTCCCACGCTCCGGTCGCAAGCGCTAAAGATTCTGGGCGGTTCGAGGTGGCCGTTAGCGGCCCTCGCTCTCCGCCGACCCGTCTGCCATAATGCTCCCCTGCTCCAGATTGAGAAGCCGCCAACCATCCAATGAAGAAATTGCGCCTTCGCTCATGTGGCCTCGCCCTGGCGGCGGGCCTCCTGCTCGCCGCCGGTCCGAGCGCGGCCGAGGACGCTACCGCGGCCTCGAAAATGGCGCCGGCCCGGGTTGCTGGCTATCTGCCGCAGACTGCGTTGCCGGACAGCGTCGCGCTATTGCCGCCTCCGCCCGCCCTGGGTTCGGCGGCGGCCGCCCTCGATCAAGACAGTTCCGGCGAAGCGCTTGCTCTTCGGGACACCCCTCGTTGGCGTCTGGCCAGCGAGGACGCCGTCCTCAAATTTCCCTGGGCCGCGGATGATTTCTCGTGTGCGCTCGGAATTCCGGTCAACGAGCAGGACACCCCGCGTCTCTATGGGATGCTTCAGCGTGTGATGGCGGACGCCGGCGCTTCGACTGGCGCGGCGAAGAACAAGTATCGGCGCGCGCGTCCATTCATGCTCGACGGGCAACCGACCTGCTCTCCCGAGGATGAAAGCGCGCTCCGCGAAAATGGCTCTTATCCATCCGGCCACACGTCGATTGGCACAGCCTGGGCGCTGGTCTTGGCGGAGGCCTCCCCCGATCAGGCCGACAAGATTCTGGCGCGAGGCCGCGCCTTCGGCGACAGCCGCATCGTCTGCCACGTCCATTGGGAGAGCGATGTCATCGAGGGGCGAAACATAGCCGCGGCTACGGTCGCGCGACTCCACGGCGCACCGGAATTTCTCGACGACCTCGCAGCAGCGAAGGCTGAAATCGCGGCGGCGCGGGCAAAGGGCCTCGCCCCAAAACGCGACTGCAAATTCGAGGCGGAGGCGCTCAGCTCGACGCCGCCGCTTAGTCCTTAGGGCGGCCCCGCCTCAGTCCGCCGCCTTCGCTGACCCATGCGGCGACCACCATGCCGAGCAGCAGCGCGAGGCCGAAGAAGCCGGAGGCCAGCGAAGTCGAGCGCGCGCCGATCAATTCGCTCGATCCCGTGCGCTTGATTCCGATGTAGTCGCTGCCGCCATAGCTCGGCGAGGGGTTCAATCCGACAACGCGCGGCATTGCGATCGCGTCGCCAGCGCCGGCCGCAACACGGCGGACCGTGCCGCCGGTCGCCTCGGCGAGCGGACGCAGTTTCTCGGTCGTGGAGACCACGTCCTGCATCTCCAGCGGATTCTCCTGGCCGACATTGACCAGCGCGACATGCTCGCCGTCCTCGGCGCGATAGAGGCCGAAACGATCGACCGTCACATGCGCGCGGCTGAGGCCGGGCGCATATGGCGTCAGGGCGAGCTTCGTCCTGGCGCCGCCCGGGGCGACGAGGACAGTGTCGCGCGCCTCGCCGCTGACGCTTTGGCGCTCGACCGTGATCTCGCGCCCTTTGGCGCTCGCGCGAAGGGCCTCCTCCTCAAGGTCGGGCTCCTTCATCAGCCAATGCGCGAGCCTGCGAAGCAGGTCGAGGTAAGGTCCGCCGCCGTCATAGCCGCGCGCCCAGAGCCACATCTGGTCGCTGAGCAGCAGGGCGACGCGGCCCTTGTCGACCCGCGACAACACGAGGAGCGGCTTGTCGTCCTGGCCGCTCATCACGGTCAGGCCGCTCGTCGGCCGGGCGCCGATGAGGCGGAACCATCGGCCCCAGGAAGGGTCGCCGTTGTTCGTGTCGAGGCCGGCGAGACCGCGCGTCACCGGATGACGCTGGCCATCCTCGGACACCTTGGCGCGAAACGGCGCCTCAACGTCGTCGCCGGTCGGCTCGGCGGGCGAAATCGCGCCGAGCGGCGAATAATAGAGGCCGTCGGGAGTGGAGAATTCCGGCCCTTCGGCCATCAGCAGCGCGCCGCCTTCGCGGACGTAGTTGGCGATGTTGTCCAGATAGACGTAGGGCAGGATCGACTGCTGCGCGTATCGGTCGAAGATGATCAGGTCGAAGTCCTTGATTTTGCGTCCGAACAAATCGGCCACGGGAAAGGCGATCAGCGACAATTCGTTGATCGGCGTGCCGTCGGCGCCTTTCTCGGGCGGGCGAAGAATCGTGAAGTGCACCAGATCGACGTTGGCGTCGGACTTCAGCAGATTGCGCCACATCCGTTCGCCCGGATGCGGTTTGCCGGACACGAGCAGCACGCGCAGCTTGTCGCGCACCCCTTCGATATTGACGACCGCGCGATTGCTGTCGGTCGCGAGTTCCCCTTCGACCGGCGCGACTTCGAGCTCGATCACATTCGGGCCGGGATGATCGATCGGCGTCTTCACGTCGATTCGCTCGCCGACCTTGGATTCGATCGTTTCGAGCGTCTCGCCGTCGCGGCGCACCGTGAGCCGGACGGGCTCGCCGTGGTCGGCGCTATCGAGAACGCGGGCGACGATGACCTGGTCCTTGCCGACAATGCCGTAACGCGGCGCCTCGACCAGTTCGATTCGGCGCTGCCGCTCGCCTTCGCGCCCTGTGATCAGGGCATGCAGCGGAGCGTTGAAGCCAAGCGCCGCCACAGACTGCGGAATGTCGTGGACGACGCCGTCGGTGATCATGATCGCGCCGCCGATCCGGTCGGGCGGAGCGTCGGCGAGAGCGCCCCGCAGCGCGTTGAACAATTTGGTGCCCTCGGTGTCGGATTCCTCACGCGTCGTTTCGACGACGCGCAAATCGACGTCTCCCAGCGCCTTCAGGTCCGCCTCGAGCTTGTCGCGCGCCTGGTCGGTCTGACGCGGCCGCTCTCCAATGTCCTGGCTGCCGGACCGGTCCACGACCAGCGCGACAATGTCCTTCAGCGGGCGCCGGTTCTCCTGCACCAAATTCGGATCGCAAAGGCCAACCATGAGCAGCGCGAGGCTGAGCGCGCGCAGCCAAGCTCCGCGCACGCCGCGCCAGACGAGCGCAATCGAGACGGCGAGCGCCGCCGCGGCGAGCGCATAGAGCACGGGCGCCGAAAGGAAGGGGGAGAAGGCGATCGTGTAGGAGCTCAACGCGTGAGCCTTTCCAGGATGTCCTTCGCGTGAACCTGGTCGGCCTTGTAATTGCCGGTGAGCGTGTACATGACGAGATTGACTCCGCTGCGGAAGGCGAGTTCCCGCTGACGTTCGCCGCCGGGAATCAGCGGATAGAGCGGTCGTCGGTCGGCGTCCTCCGCCCATGCTGCGGCGAGATCGTCGGACGCGATGATGATCGGCGAAACGCTGTCGCCGGCCCTCGCGGGGCGCTGAACGCGATCGTTGGGGTCAGGCGGCGGGAGCGCCTCGATCCACGTCTGGCCGATCGCGGTGCGGCCGACGATGCGGTCGAGGAGATAGAAGGTCTTGGTCAGCACGTGGTCGTGCGGAACCGGCTCAAGCTCGGGAACATCGACTCCCGACGAGCAGCGCGCGCAGCCACCGCGCCTCGGGCGTCGGCGAGCCGCCGGGGCGCGCGGTGAGCGCGTCTCTCGTGTCAAAGAGGAGCGTGCCGCCGTTTTTCATGAACGCGGCGATTCGCGCGCGCGCTTCAGGCTTCGGCTGCGCGGCGCCGGCCACGATCGGCCAATAGATCAGGGGATAGAAGGCGAGTTCGTCGCGCGCCGGGTCGAGCGCGACCGGCTCGGCAAGCTCGGCGGAGGTGCGGGAGGAGAGCACGCGCGTGAGCGCCGACAATCCGAGCCTCGAAGTTTCGTCGACGGTCGCGTCGCCGGTCCGGACATAGGCGAGGCGCGCCGAGAGGGCCGCGTCGAGGTCGCGGTCGGAAATCGGCGCGGCTTCGGCGGCCCGGCCGCTGCTCGGGACCGAAAGGAGTCCGAGCGCGGCTGCGAACGCCAAAGCGGCGACCGCGCTCGGACGCCGCAATGCCAGCCCGCCCATCAGCCAGAGAGAGACCATCGCGTCGATCAGGAGGCCCACAAGGGCCGCCGGCAGAAGCCAGCGGCGCAAATCGATTGGCGGCGTGATCGCAAGTCCGCCCTCGCGCACGGAAAGCGCGCCGTAATCAGCGCGCGCCAGAGCCTGGCCCGCGGCCAGCGCATTGACGGCTCGCGACAACTCCGGCGCGCCGTACAACCCCGGCGGATGAGAAGCGTCGCCGACGCCGGAAAAGTCGTCGCCGATCGGCTCGGCCTGTGGAGGCGGGGGCCCGAGCACGCCGAACCCGTTGAGCGTGCGCAAGGGCGGCCGGACCACTCCATGTTCGCCGAGCTGCGCCTTTGCCGCCCCTTGGCCCGGAGCGTCGGCCTCCGCGACGATCCGGCGCAACATATCGACGAACAGGCCGGAAAGCGGCAGGTTCGACCAGGTGGTGTCGGCAGTGACATGAAACAACACGATGAGGCCCTTGCCGTGGCGCTCGGCGGTGACGAGCGGCGTCCCGTCGGCGAGACGCGCCCAGGTCTTTTCCGCAAGTCCGGTCTCCGGCTCGGCAAGCACCTGTCGCGAGACGGTCACTTCGTCAGGGGCCGCGAGGCCAAAGAAGGGGCTTCCCGCCTCGAACGGGGCGATATGCTTCGGGCTCTCCCACGACAGCGCGCCGCCGAGCAGGCGTCCGCCTCGGCGCAACGCAGTGGGGGTCAGCGTGTCGTCGCCCGCGGCGAGGCGCGTTCCGGCGAAGCGCAACAAGACCCCGCCATTGTCGAGAAACTGGTTGATCGCGTCGAGCTCCGGTCCAGGCGCGACGCTCATGTCGGCGAGCGCCAGCACCGATGGCTTTTCTTCCAGCAATGACACGATCGGATCGCTCGACGAATCATGCCACTCGCTGATGTCGGCGAAGGGCTGCAGCGCCCGCTTGAGGTAGTAGCTTGGCGCGAGCAGCGGCTGAGCGACGTCGGCGCTCGCGCCCGAAGCGATGGCGATGCGACGCCGGCGCGAGCGCCCGTCGATGAGCCATGTCGCGCCCGCCGAGCGTTCGCCGTCGATGATGACGCGGGCGACCTCGTTGCGCATTTCCACCGGCAGATCGAATCGCGCGTCCGTCGCCGGGTTCGCGCCGAAGTCGAAATCGGTCCGGCCGATCTCCCTTCCCTGAGCGTCGAGCGCCCTCACGGCGCCCTTGGCCGGCGCGCGCGCGTCCGAGCGGGTCAGCCGCACGCTCAGCGCGCCGGCCTCATTGTCTGCGCCGGCCAGCGCGACCGCGCCCTGCCCGCTGGTCACCACCCCGACGGAGTGGGCGATAGAGCCGAGCCGCGCTGAAAATGCTTGGGCCCCGCCAAGCTCAACGCCGTCAGCGATCCACAGAACGTCGGTCTTTGGCTCACGAGCCAGGAAACGCTCGATCGCCGGCAATGCGGCTGCGCGGTCCGGCGCGAAAGGGACCGGCGCCAGAGACCGTAGCCGGCCGTCAACTCCGGCCCTGTCGAGCGGAACAATGTCTTGCCCGCCCTGCGACAAGGGCGCAATCGCGACAATTCGGCCCGCGCGCGCCGCTGCGTCCATTCTCTCGCGAGCAAAGTCGATGCGTTTGTCCCATTCCGGAGCGGCGATGAATCCGTCATCGATCAGCACGAGGAGCGGTCCTGACGCCGAAAGCGCGGTGATGCTGTTCCACAACGGCTCGGCCATTGCGAGGATGATCAGCGCCCCAACCAGAAGACGCAGCGCCAGGATCGGCCACGGCGTGCGCGCCGGCGTCGTTTCGTTTGGGTTCAGTCCGATCAGAAGCCTCAGCGGCGGGAACAAGGCCTGGCGCGGGCTCGGTGGCGTCACTCGCAGCAGGAAATAGAGCGCGACCAAGCCGGCAAGCGCGGCGAGGACGGCGGGGGCGGCGAAGGCGAGCGGGAGGCCGAACATCGTTCAGGCGCTCCTCAGCCCAACGCCGGGTTCCGAATCGGAAAGGCGCATGCGCAGGGCGAGCAGAACCTCCGCGGGCGAAGCGTCGGTGCGGTGGATGCTCATCCCCCACGCCGAACGGGCGCAGGCGCGCCGGATCGCCTCGCGATGGGCGGCGAGGCGATCCAGATAAGCGTCTCGGAGAGTTCTGCGCCCGCGGAAGAAGCACCCTGAGCGCGCCAGCGGGATCAAGAAACTCGGTGTTGCCCGAGAACGGATAGGTCTCCTCGATCGGATCGGCGATCATCACCAGCTCGCCGATGGCCCCCTCGGCGCTCACCGTCTGGATGGCGCGGGCGACGTCTTCGGGCGCCGACAGAAAATCGCCGATCATGAGAACCAGGGAACGCGGCGCGGCGGGATGCGCGGGAGGCAGCGTCGCCTCGGAGGCCCCGCGGAGACGCTCGTCGGTCGCGATCGCTTCGGCGAAGCGCTCGACGACGCCCTGCGTCGCCAATGGCCGGGTGAGGCCAAGGAGGCCCGCCCGCTCGCCGCCCCGCACGCATAGGTCGGCGAAGGCGAACGCCAGCAGAGCGGCCCGATCGATCTTCGTGACCGTGGACAGGGTCGAGCCGAAACGCATGGAGGCCGACCGGTCGAACCAAATCCAAACCGTGTGGGCCGCTTCCCATTCGCGTTCGCGCACGAAGGCGCGCTCTTCGCGCGCGGAGCGGCGCCAGTCGACACGCGACGACGGTTCGCCCGACAGGAACGGCCGAAACTGCCAGAAGGTCTCGCCGGAGCCCGCGCGGCGCCGGCCATGAACGCCATGACGAACGGTCTGGGCGACGCGCCGGGCCGCGATGACAAGGCTTGGCAGCCGCGCTGAAAGGGTTGCGGCGTCCCGGCGGATCGAGGCGGGAAGCGTCATTGCGCCGACGGCCGCCACGTCAATGGATCGTCTTCGCCACGAGCCGAGCGATGACGGCCGGAATCGTCTCGCCTTCGGCGCGCGCGGCGAAGGTCAGCGCCATGCGGTGTTTGAGCGCCGGTTCCGCCAGCGCCGAGATATCGTCGAGCGAGGGCGCGAGGCGCCCGTCGACGAGCGCACGCGCGCGGGCGGCCAACATCAACGCTTGCGCGGCGCGAGGACCCGGGCCCCAGCCAATTGCCTTGGACAATACGGGATCGCCTTCCCCAGGGCGGGCGGCGCGAACCAGATCAAGGATCGCCTCGACGACGCGTTCGCCGATCGGCGCGCGCCGCACCAGATGCTGAGCGGCCAGGAGATCTTCGGCGGTCATGGCCGGCCTCGCCCGCGCCTCGTGGTCGCCTGTCGTCTCGATCAGGATTCGGCGTTCAGCCGCGCGATCGGGATAGCCGACGTCGATCTGCAGGAGGAAGCGGTCAAGCTGCGCCTCCGGGAGAGGATAGGCCCCTTCCTGCTCCAGCGGGTTCTGCGTGGCCAGAACATGGAACGGCCGCGGCAAGTCGTGGCGCGCCCCAGCGACAGTCACATGATGCTCCTGCATGGCCTGCAGCAACGCCGACTGGGTGCGCGGACTGGCGCGATTGATTTCGTCGGCCATGAGCAGCTGCGCGAACACCGGCCCCCTGATGAAGCGGAAGCCGCGCTTGCCGTCGTGGCCCTCCTCCATCACCTCGGAGCCGAGGATATCGGAGGGCATCAGATCGGGCGTGAACTGAATCCGCAAAGCGTCGAGGCCGACGACGACGCCAAGCGTCTCGACGAGTTTGGTCTTGGCCAATCCCGGCACGCCGATCAACAAACCGTGACCGCCCGCAAGCAGCGTCGTCAGCGTCAGGTCGACCACGCGTTCCTGGCCGAAAATCACTCTACCGATTTCGGTTCTCGCGGCTGCGATGCGTTCCAGCGCCGCATCGGCGTCTCTCGTCAACTGGTCCGGTTCAGCGACATCCGTCACGGTCATTCGCTCGTCCTTTGCGACATGCGCAGGCGCAGTGTTGGGTTTTCACGTCCAGCGCACTAGATTGAACGGGCGTTCCTCTGATTGAACCCTTAGCACGCAGATGCCAGATTCGCCCACAAACAAGCGCGAGAATACGGCGGAGCCGGCGCGGCCGCCCGAGGGCGTCCTGCGTGGGCTTGGCGAGGCGCAGACGCGGCGACCGCGCGGCCAAGGGCCAGCGCCCTCATGGAACCCGCCGGACTGCGGCGATATCGATATGCGCATCGCTGCCGACGGAACATGGTTTTATTGTGGCTCCCCGATTGGCCGCGCGCCGCTGGTGCAGCTGTTTTCCTCGATCCTGCGCAAGGACGGCGACCGCTACGTCCTGGTGACGCCGGTCGAGAAAGTCGGAATCAAGGTCGACGACGCGCCATTCCTTGCGGTGGAAATGCGCGCCGAGGAGGACGAGGCGAACGAGACGCGACTCGCTTTCAGGACCAACGTCGAAGATATGGTGACCGTCGGCAGCGAGCACCCGCTTCGATTCGAGCGCGGCGCTTCCGAAGGCGTGAAACCCTACGTTCGAGTCCGCGGCGACCTTTGGGCTCTGGTCAAGCGGTCCTTGTTCTACGACCTGGTGGCGCTCGGCCGAACGGAGCGCATGGGCGACGCCGACTGGTTTGGCGTGCGCTCGAGCGGAGTTTTTTTCCCCATCTGCCCGGCGAGCGAAATCGAGGGGCTTTGACCGATCCCCTTGCGTCCGAACTGACCGCCGAAGCGCTGCGCGCGTTAGCCATGCAAAGGCTCGCGCCATCGCTCGCCGTTGTGGACCTCGAAAAGTCGGCGGCGAGCGGAAAAGCCAAGGCGATTGGCGGGCCTCCCTCCGAGCCATCCGGCCATGCCGGTCCTCGTTTCGCCGCGGTGCTGGCGCCGATCGTCAAGCGGCCGGGCGCGCTGAGCGTGCTTCTAACCCTGCGAGCCTCGAATTTGCGCGCCCATTCGGGGCAGATCGCCTTTCCCGGCGGCAAGATCGATCCCGGCGAGACCCCGCGCCAGGCGGCGTTGCGCGAGGCGCGGGAGGAGATCGGACTCGAGGCGCGCTTCATCGAGCCGCTCGGCTGGCTTGAACCCTACTATACCGGTACTGGGTTTTGGGTCGCGCCGCTCATCGCGCTTGTCGAGCCGTCGTTCACGCTGACGGTCAACAAGCACGAGGTCGAAGACGTTTTCGAGACCCCGTTCGCCTTCCTGATGGACCCGGCTAATCACCGGCTCGAAGAACGCGAATGGGAGGGTCGCGCGACGAAGGTTCTACGCCATGCCGCATGATGGGCGGTATATCTGGGGCGCGACCGCCGGCATCTTGCGGAACCTTTACGAGAGGCTGTTTTCCTGATGGGACGGTCCATCCTCGAATCGGCAGCGCTGTTTCTGAGTCCCTTCGCGGCCTACGCGGATCGTATCTCGTGTTGCGCTCGCGCTATCCGCTCGAAGTTGAACATTGGACGCGCGGACGCGTGTCGGTCATGACGCTTTTGGGCCTGGCCGCGGCGGTGCTCTGGCTTGTCGCGCTTAACGCCTTCGCGCCGCGTGGCCAGGGCGTCTACATTCCCGCGCATATCGAGCACGGCGTTCTCGTGCCCGGGCGCTTCGAATGACGGCCTTGCCCGGATTGGACGGCGGAAGGCTCCGTGACCTGGCGCCGCTGCGGCAGGGCGCGCTCGCCCGCGCTCTCCAGGCCCTCGACGGAGATGGCGAGGAGACCCGTCTGGTCGGCGGCGCGGTGAGGGACATGGCGCTCGGCGAGCCGGTTGGCGATTTCGATCTGGCGACGACGGCGACGCCAAACGAAGTGATCCGCCGCGCCGAAGCTGCCGGGTTCAAGGTCGCGCTCACCGGCGTCGCGCACGGCACGGTGACCGTCATCCTCGGCGGGCGTCCGATCGAAGTGACGACCTTGCGCGAGGACGTCGAAACCGACGGCCGATGGGCCAAAGTCGCGTTCGGGCGCGACTTCTCCGCCGACGCGCGGCGACGAGACTTCACCATCAACGCGCTGTCGCTGGGACCGGACGGGAATGTCCACGACTATGTCGGCGGTCTCGTCGATCTCGCCGCGGGGCGCGTGCGCTTCATCGGCGACGCCGGAGGCGCGAATCCGCGAGGATTACCTGCGCATCCTGCGCTTTTTCCGCCTGTCGGCGAGATTCAGCGTGAACGGTCTCGACGCGGAGGGTTTGACAGCGTCGATCCGCGCGCGGGAAGGCCTCGCCCGGCTGTCGCGGGAGCGCGTCCGCGGCGAGTTGCTGAAACTCCTCGCAGCGAGACGAGCCGGCGAAGTTGTTCAGACGATGAGCGAATGCGGGTTTCTCGAGCCGATCCTGGGGGGCGTTGGCTATCCGAAGCGGCTCAGCCGCCTGATCGCAATCGAAGACCGGCGCGGCCTTGGCCAAGATACGGTTCTGCGCCTTGCTGGCGCTCGCCGCCGCGATTCCGGAAGACGCGGAACGGCTGCGTGAGCGGCTGCGCCTCGCCAACGCCGAATACGACCGGATCGCCGCCGCCGCGGCGGCGCTCATCGGGTTGCACGGGATTGCGTCGCCGCCTTCGTTCGATCGTTTGCGGGCGCTCCTGTACCGCGCCGGGCGCATCGCAGCGCGCGACGCGCTGGCGCTGGCTGAGGCTGAGTCCGGCGCCGGCCCAGACGACGCGGCTTTCGCGGCGGCGGATCGCTTTCTCGCCGAGGCGCCGAAACCAACGCTTCCGTTCAGCGGCGCTGACCTGATCGCGCGCGGGGTTCCACAAGGACGAGCGGTCGGCGAGACGCTTCGCGCGATCGAAGATTTGTGGATTGAGGCAGGCTTTCCCGGGGAGCCGGCGACGCTGGAACGGTTGCTCGACGAGGCCATCGCGAAATCTCGCGGGACGGAGGGCCGGCACCCATCGTGAAGATCGAGTGTTCGTCTAACAAATCGTTACGCCCCCAACGCCTCCAGCAGCGCCTTCGCCTCCTTCAGATCGCGCATGTCAAATCCTTCCGTAAACCAGCCGTAAACCGGAGCGAGCAGTCCGCGAGCTTGCTGCGGCTTCCCTTGGTCGCGCAAGAGCCGCGCCATGCTCATTGCGGCGCGGAGCTCGAACGTTCGCGTCTGCTGACTCTGGGCGACCTCGATGGCGCGTATGAAGGCCGCCTCAGCGGCCGCAACATCGTTCGGCGTCTTCCGCAGCAGGAGTGCGCCACGTTGCCGATGCAATTCAACGTCGAATTGGTGCTGACCAGTCCGCTCCGCATCAGCGAGCGCATCATCCAGAATTGTCAATGCGGGCCCTATACGTCCTATCTCATCCTCAATTTCGGCGAGCAGCACTGCGCAAAGCGGCAGAGGAAAACGAATGCCCTGCTCACGGAACAACGCCATGCCGCTTCGCATTTCTTTCTCTCCGGGTTCCCGATCGCCAGAATGCCATCGCGCCCAACCCAGGGTGAATGCGCCGATTGCCAGCCACTGGGGCATTACATGCTCACGCGCAAAACCAAGAAGCACTTCACCTTCATGCAAGGCGCAACCAGCGTCCCGGCGCATCATCTCAAAAAGCGCCTTGAAGCCATGAGCAAAAGCCTGCGTCGCGACATGCGTGCTCCCAGCGGCTTGGGTGGCCGCTTCGACAGCGTATTGCGAAGCCCGATTGATTTCACCAAGGGGCCAAAGGGTCAGGGCAAGAACGATCATGGCGGAAACGCCGCTGTCCTGACCGAAGCGGAAGGCAAAGTCGCGGTCGCGCTCACTGTTGTAAATCGCGAGCGAATTTTCCAGGTGCATACGGGCTCCAACAAAGTCTCCCTGAAACCAACACGTTGAACCGAGTAGGCGGTGTGCGATGCTGGCCTCCCGCGTGCCGGGTCTGGCCTTGGTATCGTCCAAAAACGCCTGGGCGGGTTCTCGCATTTGCGCAAGCTCGCCGCGAACCCAGCTGCTGGCCCATAATCCGTAGTAGACCGGGAACCGCTCAGTCACCTCCTCAATCCCAGAGGCAAACTCGCGAGCGCGCGAGAAAGCAGCGGTTGTCTCCTGGGAGGCGAAACCGCGCGCGTGGATCAGCGCTTGGCCGTAAGCGATCTGAAGTCGTAGTCGGAGCAGCCGTTGGGTGGGGCTCTCGGCCAGCGTCCCCGCCAGGGCCAGCGCCTTTTCGAGGCGAGCGATTGCCTCCTCATAGGCAGAGGTGCGGAGCGCCCGTTCGCCTGCCTTACTCCACCATTCGATGCCTGCTTCCGCAAGCGCTGCTTGAGTGAAATGGTGCGCGACGACCTCTGGCTCAGCGTCGGCGATGGCGGTGAAGCGGTCGAGCAACGCTTCGGCGATACGCGCGTGCAGCGCGTGCCGGGGCTCGCGCAGCAGCGTGCCGTAAGCCGCATCTTGCACCAAGGCGTGCTTGAACAGATAGGTCGCGTTCGGCGGCACACCCTGCCGGAAAAGCAAACCCGCCTCAATGAGACGCTGGAGCGCCGATGCCAAGTCAGCGTCAGCCTTGCGCGCCACCGCAGCAAGCAGAGCATGCGAAAACTCGCGCCCAATGGCTGCCCCGATCTGCGCTATCTCCTTTGCGGAGCCGAGCCGATCAAGGCGCGCCATCAGCGATGCGTGGAGGCTTGCGGGGACTGCAACAGACGACGACGGAATAACTGCAACGGCGCGCTCCCCGTCGCCCTTCGCCTTCAGCTTCCAGGACCGCCTTCGTCATTTCCTCGACAAACAATGGTATGCCATCGGTGCGCTCCACGATGTCCTGTTTGATACTCATGGGCAGCGGCTTGTTGCCGGTAACACCGTCGATCATGGCAGCGATTTCGCGCTGCCCGAGCCGATTGAGGGTGAGTGTTGTGACATGCGGTTGCCCAATCCACCCCGGCTCAAACTCGGGTCGGTAGGTAATGATGAGCAAGACGCCAAGCGTTCTGATCCGCTCAATGGCCCGATTGAGCGCTTCCAGGCTCGTGGGGTCGATCCAATGTACGTCCTCGAAAATCATGAGCACTGGCTTGGACTGCGACAGCGCCGCCAGTTGCGCAGTGAGCGCTTCCAGCGTCCTCTGCCGGCGTTGCTGGGGCTCCAGTTCGAGCGTGGGATAGCGTCCATCGTTCGGCAGCGACAACATTTCGGCAAACAAAGCCGCATCTTGAGGTCGCGTAGAGCTTTGCGCCAGCGCGACATCGTGTTTGTCGAGCTTTGCTTGCGGGGTGTCGTCGTAGGCAAATCCGGCGGCGCGCTCCATTTGGCCGATGATCGGGTAGAACGCGCTGTCGGTGTGCCGTGGAGAGCAGAAATAGCGCAGCCGCGTGTGTAGCTCCGCGGCAAGACGTTCCAGCAGCGCTACCGTCAGTCGAGACTTGCCGATACCGGCCTCACCGGAAAGCAACACCACCTGGCCTTTGCCGGTCTTTACCCTCGACCAGCGCCGAAGCAGCAGTTCAAGTTCTTCTTCCCGTCCAACCAGGGCTGTGAGGCCGCTTGCGTGCATCGCCTCGAAGCGACTTTCTGCCGAACTCAACCGCAGCGCCGCCCATGCCTGCACCGACCCGGTGATGCCTTTCAGTTCCTTCGCCCCGAGGTCCTCTAGCTCGAACAGATTGGCGAGAAGCCTTCGCGTCCCCTCGGCGACGACGACCATGTTCGGCTCAGCGATTTGTTGCAGCCGCGCCGCCAAGTTCGGCGTCTCGCCCACGATGGCTTGCTCCTGCGAAGCGCCTGAGCCGATCAGGTCGCCGACTACCACCAGGCCGGTGGCGATGCCGACACGCGTCTGTAGGGCTGCATGCGTCTTGAGGCCGACTACCGCCGTGACCAATTCCAGACCTGCTCGTACGGCCCGCTCTGCATCGTCCTCGTGGGCCTGAGGATAGCCGAAGTAGATCAGGACGCCGTCGCCCATATACTTGGCGACGAAGCCTCCAAAATGACGCACGGTCTTAGCGACGCACGTCTGATAGCTTGAAATGACCTCGCGTAGGTCTTCAGGGTCCATGCGTGCCGATAGCGCGGTTGAACCGACCAAGTCCGAGAACATCACCGTCACCGGGCGGCGCTCAGCGGCGTCGGGCGGCTTGATGGGTGCAATGTCCTCAGTGGAAGGCTGCGGCGTAACTGTCTCGGCCCGCTCTAGTTCAGTTATCGCGCGTAGCAACTGACGGCGATGACCGAGTGAGGTCACTCCGATTTCTTTCAGGTCTTGGTCCGTGAGATCAGCCAAGATGGCAAAGTTAATGTCATTCTCGGCAAAGCGCTGAGCGTATTGCCCGAGACCGAGCTTCCGAAGCCAGTCCGCAATCTGCTGCATCGCGGCCCTCGGTAGGCGTCATTCGCAAAGCCGTGATCCGTAAGGGCGAGCATAGCCGGGCGAGCGTGGATCGCCCAGAGCCTTGTCGGACCAGAATGTCAATCACACAAAACCGCTGCCGCGCCAACTTTAGCGGCGCGGGGGGTACTCGGCTTTTTGAAGTCGCTGCGTTTGAATGACGCCCCCGCCCAGACCAAGACGTAACCGCAGACATAACAAGAGAATATGCGCCATCTCGTGAATTTAAACCGGCGTCTGGGCGTGCGCACCTAAACGCGGGATTACCATTTCGATTTAATAACTTACTAGGCCGAGGCTTGAGCTAAAAGTTGGACCCCGAATGACACCCACTGTTTCAGCATTGCGGCCGTGCACGGCGTCGTATTCGCAAGGCAGCAATCCCAAAGCGGCATCGGCGCAAGCAGGCGATTGGGTTTTGACCTTAACGCATCAACAGCGCGCTGCAGGCCTCTATGAGCTCGTCGAAATGCGAGATCACCCGATCGGGCCCAAGCTCGACGACGGGCGTCTCGGTATAGCCGAAGTCAACCGCCACCACCGGCAGTCGGGCGGCGCGGGCGGTGTCGATGTCGGTCGCCGAATCTCCGACCATGATCGCGCGGTCGGCCACGCCGCCCGCGGCCAGAATCGTCTGCAAAAGCGGCCTTGGGTCCGGCTTGCCGACGCCAAACGTGTCCTGGCCGCAGATGAAGGCGAATTGCTCGGCGATCCCGAGTTTTGCGACCAATAGCTTGGCCGAGCCTTCGATCTTGTTGGTGCAGATAGCCTGCCGCCAGCCGGCGCGCGCGAAGGCATTCAGCGCCTTGACCACGCCCGGATAAAGCCGGGTGCGATCGACGATATGGTCGTTGTAATAGCCAAGAAAATCGGTGAACAGCGCCTCGCTCGTTTGCGGATCAAGGGTCCTGCCCGAGGCCGCGAAGCCGCGCTTGATCAGCGCCCGCGCTCCGGCCCCAACCAGCGAACCGGCGCTTTCGACCGGCAACGGCGGCAGGCCTTCCCGTCCCAACAGCCAATTGAGCGTGGCCACCAAATCCTCGGCCGTGTCCGCGAGAGTGCCGTCGAGGTCGTAGACGATGGTTGGCGGGGTCATCGGGGCCTCAATTCCAGAATTCAGGGAGCAGCCGAACTGAGAAGGCCACCGATCCGCACCGGGGAAATGGCTTTCGTGCGGCCGTCCTCGCCGATCTCGACCGCGACGGCGCATAATGTCGCCGGTCCCAACGCCGGTTCAAACCGGCCCGAGGGGATGCGGCGGGTGAAGCGCCGCAACGGCTCTTCTTTGTCCATGCCGATCACGGAATCGTAGTCGCCGGTCATGCCGACGTCGGTGACGAAACCTGTTCCGCCCGCGAGGATGCGGTGATCGGCGCTCGGCACATGGGTATGCGTGCCCAGGACCACGCTCGCCCGGCCGTCGGCGAAATGCCCGATCGCCCATTTTTCGCTCGAGGCTTCGGCGTGAATGTCGATGACCGAGGCGTCGCACGTCTCGCCGAGCGGACAGGCGCTCAATTCGCGTTCGATCGCGGCGAATGGATCGTCGAGCGCCTCCATGAAGATGCGCCCCAAGACGTTGACGATCAGAAGCCGGGCGCCTTTCGCGTTCTCGATGACCGCCGCGCCCCGTCCAGGCGTTCCCGCCGGATAGTTCACGGGCCGGATCAGACGCGGCTGGCGGTCGATGAACACCAGCAGCTCGCGTTGATCGAACGCGTGATTGCCGAGCGTCACGGCGTCGACGCCGACGGCGAGGAATTCCTCGAAGATCGCTTCGGTGAGGCCGAAGCCGCCGGCCGCGTTCTCGCCGTTGACGATGACGAAATCGAGCCTCCAATTCGGGCGGAGCAGGGGAACCTGCTCCAGAACCGCCGCGCGCCCGGACCGCCCGACGACATCGCCGATGAAAAGCAGACGGATCATCGCTCTTTGAACAAAAGGGTTTCCCGATCGGTCACGACGGCGTCGAGGATTTCATCATGGGCCTCATAGGGCACGGCGGCGACTTCGCAAACCCCGTAGGCGACGCCGACCGCATGAACCGGCTTGATCCCGCGCAGGCGGGCGAGGCTGAGGTCGTAGTAGCCCGCTCCGTAACCAATGCGGTGGCCGCGCCGGTCGAAGCAGGCGAGCGGGACGAACAGGAGGTCCGGATCGACGGCCGCCGCCGTGTCGAGAGGCTCGGGGATGGACATCGCTCCCGCCGCGGGTCGGCTCGCCCGGCCGCCAACGACGGAAAGTCAGCGGCGACCCGCGGCCGACGACGGCCGGCAGGGCGGTTTCGAACCCTTCAGCGTTGAGCGCCGCGAGGAGCAGGAGCGTGTCGGGCTCGTCGCGGATCGGATGAAAGGCCGAAACGATCCGGGGAAGCCAAAGGCGGGCGAGGCGCACGCCCTCCTCGGCCAGCCTTCGGCTGAAAGCCGCGCGCGCCTTAGGGGCGGCGGCGGCTCGCCGCGCGAGAGCCTCGCGGCGCAAGACCGCTTTCGGATTGGCGGGGGTCGAGCTCAATGCGTATCGCCAATCCGAAGAACGCGCGAGCGCGGAGCCGAGACGGCCGTTGGACGGTGATCCCGGGCGCCTACGTAAGTAGGTGGGAGCCATATGCCGAAGCCCACGAGCCTCGACAGGGACAGCCCCCATGGGGATCGTACGGCCCCGAGGAATGTTGTCCTGACGCGCCACCCAGCTCCGCGAGGCCTATGTAGGCGCTCTGGGCGCGAATGGCTAGCGGGAACCCCTTTCGCCATCCCTCGAAAGCTGTTGCCGCCGCGAGCCCGCGTCACTATGGTGCGCCGCCCAAACCCTTCCAGCATCAAAGGCGCGTGTTTTCCCATGGCTTTCCTTGCCGACGTCCTCTCTCGCGTTAAGCCTTCCGCGACCATCGCCGTGACGCAGAAGGCGCGCGATCTCAAAGCCAAAGGACGGGAAGTGATTTCGCTGTCGGTCGGCGAGCCGGATTTCGACACGCCCGACAACATCAAGCAGGCGGCGATCGAGGCGATCAAGCGCGGCGAGACCAAATATCCGCCGGTGCTCGGCATTCCGCCGTTGCGCGAGGCGATCGCCGCCAAGTTCAAGCGCGAGAACGGCCTCGACTACAAGCCTTCCGACACCATCGTCGGCACGGGCGGCAAGCAGATTCTCTACAACGCCTTTCTGGTCACCATGAACGAGGGCGACGAGGTCATCATTCCGGCGCCCTATTGGGTGAGCTATCCGGAAATGGTGGCGATCAACCATGGCGACGCCGGTCATCGTGCCGACGACGATCGAGAACGCGTTCAAGCTGCAGCCCGAGGACCTTGAGCGGGCGATCACCCCGCGCACCAAGTGGGTCGTGCTCAACTCGCCGTCGAACCCGTCGGGCGCGGCCTATACGCGCGACGAACTGAAGGGCCTGACCGACGTGCTGATGCGCCATCCCCATGTCTGGGTGCTGACCGACGACATGTACGAGCATCTGGTCTACGGCGACTTCGTGTTCACGACCCCGGCGCAGATCGAGCCCGGCCTCAAGGGCCGGACGCTGACCATGAACGGCGTCTCCAAGTCCTACGCCATGACCGGCTGGCGCATCGGCTACGCCGCCGGGCCGCCGGAACTCATCAAGGCGATGGATATGGTGCAAGGCCAGCAGACGTCGGGCGCCTGCACGATCGCGCAATGGGCTTCGGTCGAGGCGCTGACCGGACCGCAGGACTTCATCCCCGAGCGCCGCAAGGCGTTCGAGGAACGGCGCGACCTTGTCGTGTCCATGCTCGGCCAGGCGCAGCATTTGAAGTGCCCGAAGCCGGAAGGCGCGTTTTACGTCTATCCCTCCTGCGCCGGCGCAATCGGCAAGAAGGCGCCGTCCGGCAAGGTGATCGCAACTGACGAGGACTTCGTCACCGAGCTTCTGGACAAGGAAGGGGTGGCCGTCGTTCACGGCAGCGCCTTCGGCCAGGGGCCGAACTTCCGCGTCTCCTACGCGACGTCGCTGAAACAGCTCGAAGACGCCTGCCGGAAGATCCAGAGGTTCACGGCTGAGCTGCGGTGAGACTGCGCTAAGCTCGATCGGGCGTGCTGGCCTCGACCGCAACTTTGGGTCGCCGCGTCGCGGACCGCGTCTCCCCTGGACGCTCGACTTCGGGGCATGACGGGAAACAACAAAGTAGCCCTTTCACCCCGACAGACGCAGCCGTCCAGGGAACTGCCGAAGGCGCATGAGCGCTCGCGCTCCAGGACAGTAAAACCGTATGTGCGGCAATGACGAACAGAGCGCGCTATCTCGTTCAATTGAAAGCTCGGCTGTTTCTGATTTGCCGGGCCGCCTCGAGTTCTGGCTTGCTTGTCGTTCTCTGGAGGAATAAAAGAACAAAGTTTTAAGAAGCGGAAATCGAAATGTTTGCGTAATCTTCGAGAATCGTGACGAGCGGGGGGAAACGATGCGTGGTCCATGCTTGATCTGCGGTCCGAGCTGCGGCAATCGCAGGTGTTCTTTGGGCTCGCAAGTCTTTGCGCAAAATCAACCGATTACTTTCGCCGGATCGATCCATGGTCTTGTCCTTGCGGAGGTTCTGGAGAGCGGCGCGCCTGTTGATTTTTCGATGCCGAACGCTAACGTCAAAGTGCGCGATGCGAGCGGCGCCGTCGTCGAGCAAGCCTCCACGAATTTGGCGGGCATCTTCGCCTCGCCGGTCCTTCCTGCCGGCGTCTATCATGTCTGCGCGAGCGCGCCCGGCTTTAGCGAAAGCTGCGCCAGCGAATTGACGACCCTCGTCAACGCGAGCGTAGCGCTGCATCAGCCCCTTGTGCTGACGGCGCAGGGTGGAACCTTGCATGGCCGCGTCACCCTGAAGGACGGATCGCCCGCCGCTCGCACCGCCACTGCCGCGCGGAACCACCGGCGCGGCGGCTCAGGTCAGCCTCGCCGACGCCAGCGGCCATGTGCTGGCCGGCCCGGTCAGCGTCAATACGTCCGGAGACTATGTGCTCGCGCCCGTGGCGGCGGGCACGAAATTTGACAGTCACCGCTCGATACGAAGGGGAATTGGCGACGCAAACCATCGGTGTGACGGCCGCCGACCTTCAAATCGGCGAGCGAGTCGACCTCACCTTGGCCAGCGCGAACCCAACGGTCGACGGAATCTCGATCACC
This sequence comes from uncultured Alphaproteobacteria bacterium, assembly GCA_963839185.1. Lineage (GTDB taxonomy): Bacteria > Pseudomonadota > Alphaproteobacteria > Rhizobiales > Beijerinckiaceae > Roseiarcus. The sequence continues at coordinate 26,935 of CAWIUD010000001.1, forward strand.
ATGAATGGTCAGCCCATAACCTCCGTCGCGCCCGGCAGCACGATTGTGTTGACCGTCAGCGCGACGAACAATGGCGCAACGGGCGCGCTGCGCTATCGCTGGACGACGAGTTCCGGGGAGGCGATCGGGACGGACTCCCCGTCCCTGACTTGGCAGTTGCCGAGCGGCGCCAGGCTCGAACGTCGTCTTTCTCGAGGTCACCAATGGTCAGGGCGGCGCGGCGCGCACATCGATCACGATTCCGATGGCGGCCCCGACGCGGGCGGAAATCGCGCCAGCAGTGCAGCCCGGCTTGGCTATTCGGCGCAACCTAATTCCCATCTTTCCCACGCCGATTAATTTCTGCCTGTCCCTCATCTATTGCCCGCCCGCCCACAACGGGAACTTCATCGACCCGACGCTGTTGATGAACGGCGCCTGCTCGGACGAGCCGAGTTGCGAGGCCGAAGCGACAAAATACTACCAGGCGATCGGCGCCCTTGACGCCAACAAACTTCCGACACAGACGGGAACGTTCAAGGGCTGGAAGGCCGCGTTCGGCTTCGGTCCGAGTCCGACGAGCGCGGCAACGGGCGAAGTCCAGGGGACTTACTATAACAATGCTGACTTGCAGTTTGGGCGAGATATGCATTGCCGAGCGATTCCGTCATTGGGGAAGACGATCGTGGCTTGCTACGTTTCCAACTATGGGGACGGCGCGCACACATTCGGCTCCGACGCACAAACATCGATTGACCGGGCGTCCGGGAATACGGGCCGCATCGCCACAGTTGCGATGGTCTACACCCTCGACATACCCAAGCCACGCGTGCATTTTCTGGCTCAGGACTATCGGGTGCATTCTGGGTGTTCGGCAATACGCTCAACGGCGACGGCGACGACGGCGGCCTCCTGAAAGCCGCGGCACTCGACAGTCAGGGCGCGAAGGCGACGCCGGGCATTTGTCTGACCTGCCACGGAGGGCAATATGATGCCTCCCTGCACAAGGCGAAGGACTCGAACTTCCTGCCGTTCGATGCGCCGAGTTTCATTTTCAGCTCGACTTTCCTCTCCTTGACTGAGAGTTCGGAGCGCGAGGCCATCCGCCAGCTGAACGGGTTCGTTGAGCAAGCGACCTACGCGCGCCCCACCATCTCGCAGCTCATCGACGGCTGGTATCAGTGGTGCGGGAGCGTGAACAAGGCCGACTGTTACATCGACGATGTCGGCCATCCGTTCTACCCCAACCAGCAGGCCTGCCCGAGCGGAGACCAATCCGACGTCTCGTGCGGCTGGCCGGCGACCTGGGGCGGCGCTAACGCCCAGAGCGTTTATCAACGCGTTCCCCAAGTTTATTGCCGAACATGCCATGTCGCGCAGGCCAATTTCCTGAACATCGACTCCTTCACAGATTGGTCCGGCCAATCGGGCTTGATCCAGCAATATGTGCTGTTGTCCGCCGGCGGCCAGCACAATTACATGCCATTCGCGGAAGTGCCTTACAAAGCGTTCTGGCAGGACTTCCAGGCCCAATCCGCGCTTGCGGCGTTCTTGAGCGCGATCAGCCCCTTTCCCCGGGCCTGAGAAGAGCGCCCTGCCCTGACGAAGCGCGGCTTAATTTGGGATGAGGGCAGGCGGCTCACCGCCCGCTTGCCCGGTAACGCGAGTTGCGGCAAGGCTTCGGCGTGGCCCGGCGGCGCTCCTTCACTCAAAATCCTGGCGCGCGCGGCCGGCTGGGCGGGGCTCGCGCTCCTCGCCTTGTTCATCGGACTGGTCGCGCTCTACGCGGTCGCGACGCCCGTCTCGACGCTGATGCTCGCGCGCACGATCGAAGGCAAGCATTACGAACGCATTCCCGTGAGGCTGGGCGACGTCGCCCCGGCGGCGCTCGCCTCGGTGATCGCGTCCGAGGATGCGACCTTCTGCCAGAACGGTGGGGTCGATTGGGGCGCCCTGCACGAGGTCATGAACGGCGCCGGCAAGGACGGCCCGAAGCGCGGCGCCTCGACGATCACCATGCAGACGGCGAAGAATCTTTTCTGTGGCCCGGCCGCTCCGTGGTCCGCAAAGGGGTCGAGATTCCGATGGCGTTGGTCCTCGGCGCGGTGTGGTCGAAGAGGCGCACGCTGGAGATCTATCTCAACATCGCCGAATGGGGCGATGGGCTGTTCGGCATCGAGGCTGCCGCGCGGCGCGCCTTCCACAAGCGGGCGAGCGAACTCGACGCGCGCGAGGCCGCCCTGCTCGCAACCGCATTGCCCAACCCGATCGAGCGCGACCCGGCGCGTCCGGCGCTTTCCAGCGGCGTCTGGCCGCCTCGGTCGAGGCGAGGGCGGCAGCCAATCCGGAGCTGACGAGCTGTCTCGCCCGATAGGCGGCCGCCGTCGCAGTCCGTTCCCGTTTTCGCGCAGCAGCGCAACGCAACTCTGGATCGACACTCGATTTTCACCGCGTCCGCTCACGAGGTCGACGGAGCAGCCTTCACCGCGCTCATGCTTGGCATGGCGCATGAACAAGGATGGGCCGAGAGCGAATGGAGTTGCTGGGCGACAGGGCTTGAAGCAGTCGCTCTCGAAAATCTCCGCAGCCTTTCGATTGGGGAGCGGGCGAGGTTAACAAACGCAATTCGCCGCCCTTCGGAAATGGTTTCTTGGGGACGGCGATCCGTAGGCAGACCGGCCGACGGGCTACTCGGCGCCGGTTCGTTTCAATCTCGCAGCCCTGATCGGATGAGTAGTTTCCGAGGGTTGCCCTACAGCGCCATTGTCCCTACGCCGAATTGTCTGGCTAGACCTCGGCTGACGAAGCCATCGTCTTTAAGAAAGTGGTTCGCCGGCGAGGACCTGCGGTGACGGGGATCTACCCGCGCCCCGCACCGCAGGTGGTCCGGGATCATCCAATCGCGGCTTTTGAGTCAGGCGGACTAAACTCGATGGAAAGTAATGACTGATCGGCGGACGAAGGCCTCTGAATTGTTTCCTGCGGAACCTTTAATGGCTTTCTTGCGTTTCTACCCCACGGCTGAACAGACAAAACAGGACGTTTGGATACCTATAGGAGGAAGACCTCTACGTCCGGGTCACGGAGTTGGAGATCAAGCCATGAACGACGAGCAGGAGGTCCCGAACGACTTCGCGCCATTCATCAGGCCGCCCGCGAGCGCCGAGTTCGAGCGATTGCGGGCGCTCTGCTTCAACCCGCGGACCCGGCTGTCAGGACTGCGGCAAGACGCCGCTACGGAAGAAGTGCGGTACGCCATCCGATCCTTAGGCCTGACGCACGATA
>CAWIUD010000002.1:0-93542 GCA_963839185.1 uncultured Alphaproteobacteria bacterium
GGTTGACTTGAAAATCTCCCTTTGGGTGCCTCCGGCGCATCCGCTGATCCCCGCGACCAAGGCCTGGGCCGACGACATCGAGAAGGCTTCGGGCGGGACGATCAAGGCGACGATGTTTCCGTCCGAGCAACTCGGCAAGGCGTTCGACCATTACGACATGGCGCGCGACGGCATCGCCGACGTCACCTACGTCAACCCCGGCTATCAGCCCGGCCGCTTTCCGATCATCGCGGCGGGGCAACTTCCCTTCATTTTCGGCGACGGCAAGAAAGGCACGGTCGCGCTCGACAGCTGGTATCGCAATTATGCGCCGATCGAGATGAAGGACACCAAGTTCTGCTTCGCGTTCATGCACGATCCCGGCACGCTGCACGGCAAGAGGAAGATCGTCCTGCCGTCCGATCTTGCCGGCGCCGAAGGTGCGTCCGGCTCAGAGCACGATTGCCGAAATGGTGCAGGCTGCTTGGAGGGACCAATGTTCAGGCCTCGGCGCCGGAAGCGCGTGACGCGCTGGAGCGCGGCGTCGCCGACGAAATCACCTTTCCCGTGGGGATCGATATTCCTGTTCGGCATCGACAAGGTGGTCAAGTATCACATCGATGTTCCGCTTTACACGACGGTGTTCACCTACAACATCAATCTGAACATCTACAATTCCATGTCGCCCGCGCAGAAGAAGGTCATGGACGACCACTGCACGACGGAGTGGGCGTCGAAGGTCTCTGACGGGTGGACCGAGTTTCGAGGCCAACGGCCGGGTCAAGATGAAGGCGCTTCCCGATCACGACGTCTACAAGCTGACGGACGACCAGCTTGCGCAATGGAAGAAAGCGGTCGAGCCGTTGCATGCGAGCTGGGCGGCGGCGGTGAAGAAGGCCGGCCAGGATCCCGAGAAGGTCGAGGCGGATTTGCAAGCCGCGATCACAAAATACGGTGCGGGCCTCCAGTAACGCAATTCTGATTCTTGCGGCCTTCGCGCCGTTCAACCTGGTGGCTCATGAGCGCGCTATCCGACCCATCGCCGAAGCCTGCGCCTGTCGAGTCCGGAAAGAACGCCATGGATCGCTTCATCGACGGGATCGAGTGGATCGCCGCCGCCTTCGTCGGAATCGTCGCGCTGAACACTTTCGTCGCGGTCTTCATGCGAAAGTTCTTCGGGCGTGACAATTCCCGACTATTACGATTTCGGCCGGCTGCTGCTCGGCATCTCGATCTTCTGGGGCATCGCCGCGACCAGCTATCGCGGAACGCACATCACCGTCGATCTGCGTCTGGGCCAATGCCGGCCGAAATATCAACGATGGATCGACGTATTCGCGACCTCGGTGTTGCTGTTCGTGGTGACGGTGCAGACGATCACCTTGTTTGACAAGGTGCGCGCCGACTTATCAGGACAATATCCTGACCTACGATCTGCGAATTCCGAACTGGCCGTTCTTCGCGGTGGCGTGGATGGGCGACGTGTCGGCGGTGTCTGTTGATCGCCGATCCGCACCTATCGGCTGATTTTTCACCCGGATGAGATCCCGACGCCAGGATCAAGGCGACCGAGTAGCCGCGGTGGGCGCGGGGATCGTCGTCGGTCGTCGGCTTCATCTGCTGTTCGCTCTGATGCTGCTGCGCGTGCCCGTCGGCATGGCGATGGGGCTGGTCGGCATCAGGGGCTTCGGCTATCTCACCGGCTTCGCGCCGGCGCTGAAACTGGTCGGCCAGACCACGATGCGGACCGTCACCGACTATACGTTCGGCGTCATCCCGATGTTCCTGTTGATGGGCGCGCTCGTCGTCGCGTCTCCGGCGTGAGCCGCGAGTTGTTTCGCGCCGCGAACACGGTTCGTCGGGCATTGGCGCGGCGGCCTGGGGATCGCGACGATCGCGGCTTGCGGCGCGTTTGCCGCGATCTGCGGGTCCTCGGTGGCGACCGCGGCGACGTTCTCCGCCGTCGCCTATCCCGAAATGCGGCGTTTCGAATATCCGAAGTCGTTCGCGACCGGCGTCATCGCGGTCGGCGGGACTTTGGGCGCGATGCTGCCGCCCTCAACTGTGCTGGTCGGTCTACGGGATCATCACCCAGCAGGACATCGGCAAGCTGTTCATCGCAGGCATCATTCCCGGGCTGCTGGCGATTGCGATGCATATGGCCACCATCGCGATCATCGGCTACGCGTGCGCCCGGCTTCCTGCCCGCCGGGCCGCGCGAGCTCCTGGCGCGGAGCGGATGAGAGCGCCTTGGCGAAGTCTGGTCGCCGCTGCTGCTGTTCCTGTTCGTCATCGGCGGCCTCTACGGCGGCCTGTTCATTCCGACCGAGGCCGGCGCGGTGGGCGCGGTCGGGCGCGCTCGCCATCGGCGTCCTCCGCGGCAAGCTCACTCGCGCCGGACCTGTTGCAGGCGCTGCTGCAGGCGACGCGAACGGCGGCGGCGGTGTTCACTGTGCTGATCGGGGCGCTCTGCTTCGGCTATTTCCTCGCCATCACGCAGACGCCCCAGCATGTCACCCAGTTTCTCGCCGGGCTCGGGCGTCGGCCGCCTATGGCGTGCTGGCGCTGATCCTGCTGATGTATCTGGTGCTCGGATGCCTGATGGACGCGATGGCGATGATCATCCTGACCGTGCCGATCGTGTTTCCCGTCGATGACGTCGCTCGGCTTCGATCCGATCTGGTTCGGGGTGATGATCGTGATGACCGTCGAGCTCGGCCTCATCCATCCGCCGGTCGGCATGAACGTGTTCGTGATCAAGAGCGTGATCGGCGAAGTCAACATGTCGACGATCTTCGTCGGCGTGCTGCCGTTCGTCGTCACCGACATCATCCGCCTCGTCCTCCTCATCGTCTTCCCGGCGCTCGCGACCTGGCTGCCGCAGCGGATGATCGGATGAGGCGTCATAGGCAGGGAACACGACCATACCCGGAACATTGAACGCCGTCGCCGCGTCCCGACTGTTCGCCAGCCGTCCAAGCGGCGATGTTACGCGTCCCTACTGCCGCGCCATCGCCAACTTCGCCCGCGCGTGTTTTTCCTCCTCAGTGTCGGCGATCAGCTTCCCGGAAACATCCACTGTCACCTGATTGATCGTGCCGGTAAATTCGAAGGGCGGCCCGTAAAGCTTGGTCACCGACGAGCCGGAATTGCGGCCGACGAAGACGCCGCTGCCGATCCCAAGCGCGAGCGGCACAGTGTAGGGCAGGCCATCTCGCCGACGAGCTTCTTGTTGATGTAGAGCTGCGCCTTGCCCGCGGCGCCCTTGCCGTTTTTGAAGTCGGGCTCGCCGGTCTTCTCGAACTCATAGGCAAGCGAAACCTTGCCTTCCGGCACGTCCACATTCGACACGACATGGAATTCCTCGGCGCCGACATAATTGTGGACGTAGTGGAGCTTCTTGTCCTTCACGAAGAGCGTGTAGCCGCCGACATTGCCGCCGTGACAGATCAGCACGCCCTCGGCGCCGCCCTTGGGGATCTCGACATCCGCCGTGAGGCTGTGCGGCTTGTTCAGAAGCTTCGCCGCGACGTTTTCCGGGATCATCTGGGTGTCGCGGATAGTAGACGTAGGTCTTGCGGGCCTTGGTCAATTCCGGACGCTCGTCGGCAAAGCGCATCGTGCCGCGACTGTCGAGCGGGAAGACGTTGTATTTGCCCGCTTCCGTGTACCAGAGCGCGATCATCTCGATCAGCTTGGGGCGGTTTGAGGCGGCGAGATCGGTCGTCTCGGTCGGGTCCTTGGAGAGGTCGTAGAGCTCCCAGTTCTTGGCGTCGAGCTCGCGCAGCATGTCTTCGGTGAGCGTGAGCGATGCCGAAGAACGCGCCCGCCTCCTTGAACGAGGTTCCCGGCACCGGGCACACCGCCCGCCAGCCGTCGTGATAGATCGAACGGTGCGCGAACATCTCGAAATATTGCGTCTTGTGCCGGCTTTCCGCCTTCGCGTCCTGAAAGACGTGGGCGAAGCTGACGCCTTCGATCGGCGATTGGGTCACGCCTCGAATATGCGTCGGCGGCTTCGACCGCGAGCGCCTCGAGCACGCTCGGGACCATGTCGATCGCGTGCGCGAATTGATGGCAGACCTTTCCCTTGCCCCTTGATGCCCTTTGGCCAGTGGACGAGGAAGGGATCGGAGTACGCCGCCGCGATAGGTTTCGCGCTTCCAGCGCTTGAACGGCGTGTTGCCGGCGTGCGTCCATCCCCAGGCGTAATGATTGAAATATTTCGGGCCGCCGAGTTCGTCGATCGCCGCCAAATTCTGCTTCAGATCGTCGGGCACGTTGTTGAAGAACTTGTTCTCGTTGACCGATCCGTTCGGTCCGCCTTCGGAACTCGCGCCATTGTCGGAGATGAACATGATCAGCGTATTGTCGAGTTCGCCCATCTTTTCGAGGAAATCGATCAGCCGGCCGACGTGATGATCCATGTGCTCGCAGAAGCCCGCGAACACCTCCATCATGCGCGCATAGAGTTTGCGCTCGTCCGCCGGCAGCTTCGACCATTCCTGAACGTCCGGGTCGTGGCGCGAGAGCTTGGCGTCCTTGGGCATGATGCCGAGCTCTTTCTGCCTCGCGAAGACCTTCTCGCGATAGACGTCCCAGCCCTCGTCGAATTTGCCCTTGTATTTGTCCGCCCATTCCTTCGGGACGTGATGGGGCGCATGGTTCGCGCCCGGCGCGAAATAAAGGAAGAACGGCTTGTCCGGGCGCGACCTGCTTCAGGTCGGCGATGAAGCCGATCGCCTTGTCGGCAAGATCGGCGGTCAGATGATAGCCCTCTTCAGGCGTTTTCGGCGGCTCGACCTGATGATTGTCGTAGACGAGGTCGGGATAATATTGGTGGGTGTCGCCGCCGAGAAAGCCGTAATAGCGCTCGAAGCCGCGACCCAGCGGCCAGCGGTCGTAGGGGCCGGCCGCGCTGATCTGCTCGGATGGCGTCAGGTGCCATTTGCCGATGCAATAGGTGGCGTAGCCCTGCTGCAGAAGCATTTCGGACAGAAAGCCGTTCTCGAAGGGTATCGCGCCGTTGCCGCCGGGATAGCCGGTCGACCCCTCGGTGATGCAGGACATCGCGTTGGAGTGATGATTGCGGCCGGTCAGCATGCATGAACGCGATGGCGAACAGAGCGCGGTCGTATGCATGTTGGTGAACAGCAGCCCGTTCTTGGCGAGCTTGTCGATATTGGGCGTGCGGATCGGCGAGCCATAGCATCCGAGCTGCCCGAAGCCGGTGTCGTCGATGACGATGAACAGGACGTTCGGCGCGCCTTCCCTGGCGCGAAGCGGCGAAGGCCAGGCCGGATCGGATTCGCCGATGGTGCGGCCCATGCGTCCCGGGAATGTCGTGCCAGGCTTATATTCCTTGATCGCCATCTGCCCCCTCCCAGGTCGCGGCTGGCCCGACCGCGCGCCAGCTCTTTCTGTCGTACAATCCCGCGTCTCATGCGGACGTCCGCGATCCCCATAGCGGACCACCCGGTCGGACGCCAGGCATTTGATTGTTGACCGCTAATTCATCCGTTGGCTCGAGCGGGCGTCGAACAGATGGATCGCGCCGGCTTGCGGCCTAACCCGGATCGTCTGGCCGGGCCTGGTGTCGATACGCTCGCGGAACACCCCCGACGATGGGCTGGTCGCCGAGCCTGCCCTGCACTTGGGTCTCCGATCCGGTGGGCTCGACGAGGTCGACGGCGAAAGGAAGGCCACCGCTGTCCAACGCCAGATGCTCGGGGCGGATTCCGTAAATCGCCGAGCTTCCGACATGCGCGCCGGCATTGGCGTCGAGCGGCAGGATCAAGCCGTCGGGGGTCTTGAATCCGTCCTCGCCAACGGTCCCGGAGATGAAATTCATCGCCGGCGAGCCAATGAACCCCGCGACAAACAGATTGGCCGGCCGGTCGTAAAGCTGCAACGGCGCGCCGATCTGCTCGACCCGGCCGTCGTTCATCACCACGATCTGATCGGCCATCGTCATCGCTTCGATCTGGTCATGGGTGACGTAGACCGTCGTCGTCTCCAATCGCTGATGCAGCGACTTGATTTCGCCGCGCATCTGCACGCGCAGCTTGGCGTCCAGATTGGAGAGCGGTTCGTCGAACAGAAACACCGAGGGATCGCGCACGATGGCCCGCCCCATCGCGACGCGCTGGCGCTGTCCGCCCGACAATTCCTTGGGATAGCGCACAAGCAGTTCCTGCAGCGCGAGGATGCCCGCGGCGCGCCCGACCTTGCTGGTCATCTCGGCTTTCGGCGCGGCCTTGAGCTTGAGCGAGAACGCCATGTTCTGCTCGACGGTCATGTGCGGATAGAGAGCGTAGGACTGGAACACCATCGCGATGTCGCGCTCTTTGGGCGGGACGCCGTTGACCACTCGCGAACCGATCCTGATCTCTCCCGCGCTGATCTCCTCGAGGCCGGCGATCATCCGCAGCAAGGTCGACTTCCCGCACCCCGAGGGGCCGACCAGAATGACGAACGCGCCATCGGGAATGTAGATCGAGACGCCGTGCAGGATCGGCGTCTTGCCGAAAGACTTCTTCACATTCTCGATCGACAGGGACGCCATCTCGGTTCTTCCGCTGGGCGCCGGCCGACGCCGGAAGCGCCGATCAGCAAGGGCCACCGTGAGCAATTAAATCAAGGGGGCTGGGCACAGGATATGGTGCGCCAGCCTTGCGAGCCTCGCATCGGCGATCCGCCTGCTCAGGCCTGCGCGAAGCCGGCCGGCGGCGGGCGCGAAAGAATATCGGGCCAATCCGGCGCGCCGATTGCGGCCCTGCCACGTCCTCACGCGATGCGAGCCCCGCCCGCGCGCATCTCGCATTTCAGTCGCAGAACCGCAATTTCGGCAGAGTGCGGCGAAAGATCACATTTCGGCTGAAAGATAACTCGTGACTTCCATGCCGACGCACACTTCTACAATCACCGGGATTGTCCAGGCCATGTTCCACTCCCTTGCGCTCGAGCAGGCTCATGCCGCCCTGGGCTAAAACTAGCACGGGGACCAACGCCGGGACAAGGGCTGATTGTAGGATGACCAGATGTATTGAGGAGGCGCCGCCGGAGACGATGCGATTGATCCGCCGCGGCCGATCGGCCGAACAAAGATCGCGACCCGCGGCTTCGCCAATTGCTCATCAGGCGCGAAGTTGTATGATGACTGCAACGGGGAGCGACACGCCTGGCAAGGATTTGAGGCATGCATACACGACGCAAATTTCTTCTGGGAGCGCTGGCGCCGGCGCTCTTCGCAACGGCCGCGCGAGCCGACCTGCGTTGCATTCCCGACCCCAAGCATGGCGGGCAGATGTGCAAGACGTCGATCGACTTCACCAACGCCTTTCAGGAAACCTATCACGCGCGACATGAGCCGGAGGCGATCTGGATCGCATGCGTCGCCGTGGTGTTCGCGGCCTATGGCCACGTGGTGCAGCAGGCCCGCATCGCGGAGGAGGCGTATGGCGATTTCAGCAAGGTGGCGTTGAATCCAAGCTCCGCCGCCATCGACCCTCTGAGCCCGGACCTGGAAGGACGACGACGGCGTGGCCTTCATTGCCTCGGGCGAGCCTTTGTTCGAACTCCGACGCTGCAAACGCGAAATTCGACCAGGGCCTTTTGATCCAGGCGGTGTCCAACGGCGACCCGGTCATTCTGGTCGGCGGCGGACATCCGGTGGTGTTGACCGCGCTCGCCTTCATGCAGAGCGAAAAAAAGCCTCTCGTCGCCGGATACGTATTCGATCCCATGCCGATGATCGGGCCGCGGGCTCTCGATCTCGACGAGGTGGTGCCGAAGAGCGCGGGCGGCGATCTGCATTACGCGATCCGCCTGAAGCTGACCAAAGTCTAGCGGCCGCGCAGGCGTCCTTTTGCCGCGCGGCGCGCCGGAGCGTCCGCTATTGCGCTTTTGCCGCCACGTCTTTCAGCCAGGCGAGGACCGTGTCCGTCGATTTCTCCGGCGTGTCCTGATGGCTGCTTGGGACGACGACGTAGCGGTTGAGGGCGTTGGGCGGAGCATGCGCAAACGCGTACTCCGCGCCTTTGCTCTGCGTCGGATCGTCCGCGCCCGCGACCCACAGCAGCGGCGCGGTGAGTTGGCGCGTATTGTCGGCGATGGTCGCGTGCGAGGCGGGGCCGAAAAAGCTCAGGTAGATCGCGGGCGTGGTGGCGACCTCGGCCGTGTAGGCGCCGGAAGGACCGAAGGCGACGTCGGCGAACGAGGTCTGCTCGTCGCCCTTGCCGTCGGCGGCGAGCTGGCGCGCCCGCGCGATGCTGCCGGCGACGTCGGCGTTTTCGGCCGCGGCGCGAGCGTCATGCGCCGGGGCCAGCGCGACGATCCCCAGCAACCCCGGATGGTCGGCGCCAAAGGCGATCGCGGCATTGCCGCCAAGACTGAAGCCGCCGACGACGATCGACGTCGCGCCGAGGTTTCTGAGCTTGACGATCGCGTCGTCGATCGTGGCGAGGCACTCGTCGAACGGCGCTTCGTAGCCGCGGCGCGCCGACCAGCACATGTCCGGCCGGCCGACCAGATAGCCGGCCTTCTCCAGCGCCTGCGCCAGGCTGTCGATCACCCGGCCGGGCGCGCCTTGCTCGCCGTGCATCAGGACGACGCCGATCTTTCCGGCGGCGCGCGCGGGCTGCCCGATCATCGCCATGAAGCCGGCGATGACGAAAAGCGCAATCATGACGGCGGGTCGAACACGGCGCGGGAAAATCGGCATGGACAGGCCTCCCGATCGATCATTGGTCAAGGCGGCGCGGGCGCTACTCCTTCACCGCTCCGGTCAGGCTGGACACGTAATACTCGACGAAGAACGAGTAGAGAATCACCACCGGGAGCGAGCCAAGAAGCGCCGCCGCCATCAGCGATCCCCAATGATAGACATCGCCCTCGACGAGCTCGGTGATGGCGCCGACCGGCACCGTCTTGTTCTCCGACGAGGAGATGAAGGTGAGCGCGTAGATGAACTCGTTCCAGGACAGGGTGAAGGCGAAGATCCCCGCCGAGATCAGGCCGGGCACGGCAAGCGGCAGCGTGATCGACCAAAGGACCTGGATGCGCGAGGCGCCGTCGATCATCGCGCATTCCTCGAGTTCATAGGGGATGGTGCGGAAATACCCCATCAAGAGCCAGGTGCAGAACGGCACGAGGAACGTCGGATAGGTGAGGATGAGCGCCCAATCGCTGTCGTAGAGACCGAGCTGGAAGATGATCGCAGCCAGCGGGATGAACAGGATGCTGGGCGGCACGAGATAGGCGAGGAAGATGGCGAGGCCGACGTAGCGCGCCCCGGTGAAGCGCAGCCGCTCGATCGCATAGGCGGCGCAGACGCTCGACAGCAGCGAGAGCGCCGTCGACGCTGTCGCGACGAACATCGTATTCATCAGCCATCGGGGATAGCTGGTCTCGAACAGGAGCTTGTATATGTGCGCGAAGGTCGGATGAACGATCCAGAACGGATTGAAACGCGCGTAGTCGTAAAGCTCCTCGTCCGGCTTGAAGGTCGTCGTCGTCATCCAGTAGAACGGAAACAGCAGCACGAAGATGAACACCGCGAGCGGCAGATAGAGCGTGAACAGGCGGCGCGGCAGCCCCTCGAGATAGTCGGTTCCTTCCCGTCCGCCCTCTTTCGCCACGATCTAGCCTCTCGTACCCGGCTGCCAGCGGCGGCGCTGCAGCCCGAAATAGCTGAACAGGACCGCTGCCAGAAGGAACGGCACCATCGCGTCGGCGATCGCCGCGCCCTCGCCGAGATGACCGCCGGTGATGGCCCGCTCGAACGATAGGGTCGCCATGAGTTGCGTGGCGTTGATCGGGCCGCCCCGCGTCAGGGCGTAGATCAGTTGAAAGTCGGTGAAAGTGAGCAGCACCGAGAAGGTCATCACCACGGCGATGATCGGCGACAGCAGCGGCAGGGTGACAAAGCGGAATCGCTGCCAGGGACTCGCGCCGTCGAGCATCGCCGCTTCATGCAGCGAGGGCGAGATCGTCTGCAATCCAGCGAGCAGAGTAATGGTGACGAACGGGATTCCGCGCCAGACGTTGGCCGCGATCACCGCCCAGCGCGCATGCCACGGTTCGCCGAGAAAATCGATGTATTGGTGGATAACGCCGAACCTGATCAACGCCCACGAGATGATCGAGAATTGCGGATCGTAGATCCACCAGAAAGCGATCGCCGAGAGCACGGTCGGCACGACGAACGGCAGCAGAACGATCGCGCGAAGCAGCGATTTGAAGGCGACGCGCCGATTGAGCAGAAGGGCGAGATAGAGGCCCAGGCCAAATTTCAGGATGCTGGCGACGACGGTGTAGAAAATCGTGTTGAACACCGAGAGCCAGAACACCGAATCGTGGGCGAGCGAGACGAAATTGGCGAGTCCGACGAAGCGTCCCGCTTCGCCGATCGGGGTGTCGGTGAGACCCAGCCAGAATCCGAGGCCCAGCGGATAGGCGAGAAACACCAGCAGGATGGCCGCAGCCGGCAGCATCAGGAGAACGCCGAGCACATTGCGGTTGTCGAGAACGCGCGCGGCCATTCGGCGCCGACCCGCCGCCGAACGGTCGGCCGTCCGGACCTCAGCCGCCATTTGCGTCTCTCCCGCGGAGCCAGGCCGCAGCTCGCGACGCCGGTCTCTCCGCTCGTCCACTCTAGGTCTTGTAATAGCGCTTGGCGCGTTCCGCGGCGCGCTCGGCCGCGGCTTTCGGAGTTCTGGTTGCCCGTGCAGGCTTCCGCGAACATGTCGACGCAGACGAAATCGCCCATGACCGCCGCCGAGGCGTAGCCCAGCGATCCCGAATAGCCGATGTCGAGCGCATATTTCAGCACGTCGCGGAACGGAGTGACCTTCGGGTCGGCGGTCCAGACCGGGTTGTCGTTCCACGTCGGCAAAGGCGGCGCGACGTAGCCGTTCGAAGCCGTTTCCCAGGCGTCGACCTGCGCCTTTTCCCACATGAAGCGCAGATATTCGCGCACCGCGTTCGGATATTTCGTGTAGGCGTAAGAATAGGCGTTGACGATGTTCTGCTCCTCCGTTGGGCGCCCTATGGGGCCGATCGGCATATTGGCGTGGTTCATGTCGGCGGCGATCGCGTTGAGCGCGGGCTCGGGCGAATTCTTGGCGACGGTGTAGATCGATATGCCGTTCAGGGTGAGGCTGATCTGGTCGGCGAGGAACGCCTTGTTGTTGCTGGCGTCGTTCCACGACAGCACGCCGTCGATGTAGTTCGGATAGAGCTGCTTGGCGTATTCGAGGGCGGCGACCGTCTCGGGCGAATCAATGACCACGTTGTTGTTGTCGTCGACCATCTTTCCGCCATGCGCCCACAGGCACCAGTAGCACCAGCCGTTCGCGTCGCCGGTCGCGTGGCCGAGAGCGAAACCAGGCGGCTTGCCCATCCGCTTCAGGCCCTGGCACAGCTTCAGGTAGCCGGGGAGATCCTTGGGAAATTCGTCGAACCCTGCGGCGTGCATTGCGCTGATGCGGTAGTTCATCGTGCCGCCGGTCGCGCCCTGCGGCAGCGCGATCCATTTCTTGCCCAGCATGCCGTAGGTTCTCGCGACCGGGTACCAGCCGCCGTATTTGGCGCCGAGGTAGTCGGCGACATCGGTCACGTCGAGGAGCTTGTCGGGGAACTTGAACGGGTCGTCGTTGGTGCCGATGATGATGTCAGGCCCCGCGCCCACATTGGCGGCGACGGCGGCCTTCGGGCGGATATCGTCCCAGTTCTCGGCGTCGACGCGCACCTTGACGCCGGTCTGATCGCTGAACTTCTTGGTGTTGGCGACGAAGCTGTCGAATTCGGCCTGGATGAACTGCTTCCAGCGCAGCACCCGTATCGAGGCGTTCGGCTCGGGAGCGGGGCCGTTCCAGGTCGGCTCCGCCACAGCGTTTCGACTGAGCAGCAGGCCGGCCCCGGCGGCGGCCGCCCCTGACGTCACCAGTTTGCGTCTTGTGATCTCGCTCATCAATTCCTCCCTTGACTTCGCCGCTCGCGTTCCTCGCCGCGACTTTTTCCCGGTCTGACGGCTTTGCGAATATCCACGACTTGCGGCGTAGAGATGGCCGGCTCTGGCGAAGAAACCTATTGAACTTTCGTACGCTCGATGAGCGCCGCCAAGAGCGCATCCTCGTCCGCCGAGAGATCGATGAGCGGCGCTCGAACCGGACCTGCCGGCCGGCCGACGAGGCGCAGACCCGCCTTGATGATGCTGACCGCATAGCCGCGCCGCCGGTTGCGTATGGCGAGAAACGGAATGAAGAAACTTCGCAGGGCGTCGCCCGTGAATTCCTGGTCCCGCGCCTGAACCGCGGAATAGAATCTGAGCGCGAAATTGGGAATGAAATTGAAGACCGCCGACGAATAGGTCGAAATCCCGACGCCGTGATTGTCGCCGCGGCATGGACCTCCGCGGTCGGCATTCCCCCGACATAGGCCAGGCGATCGCCCAACATGGAAACAAGGCAAGTCAGCTGTTCGACATTGCCGTGCCCATCCTTGAATCCGATCAGGTTGGGATGAGCGTCACACAGGCGTCTGAGAGTGTCCAGTTCGAACAGGCAGTTGTCGCGATGATAGACGATCACGCCGATGCCGACCGCCCGGCACAGCGCGGAAACATGGCGAAAGAGGCCCTCCTGCTCGACCTGCACCAGATAAGGCGGCAGCAGCAATATGCCGTCCGCCCCCGCGCGTTCCGCCCGGCGCGCGAATTCCGTGGCGAGGCCGGTCCCATAGCCAACCCCGGCGATGACCGGGGCCCTGCCGGCCGCGGTTTCGACCGCGATCTCGATCACCCGCTCATATTCGTCGGCGCCGAGCGAGAAGAATTCCCCCGTCCCCCCGGCGGCAAATAACGCCGCCGGACGATGGTCGAGGAGATGCGCGATATGGGACCGATATTTTTCTGGGTCGAAGGCGCCGTCGTCCCGGAAATGGGTGACGGGAAAGGAAAGCAATCCCGCTCCGATGCTCGCCTTCAGGTGCTGAGGTTCAACCGGCATGACTCAATCTCGGGTGGCCTTGCGCGCCCGGATGAAGACAAGCGGCAGCCTCGAGCGCATCCATCCCTCCCCCGCTTGGACCCCGCGCCTTAAGGCGCTTCCGCCTTTCGGCGACATATCATCGGCGCCCGCCCGGAACAAGCAATTTGTATGATGACCCTACGTCGTGATATGCATCCGTACAACCACGGCGCGCGAACCGGTCCTAGCGGTCAGCGCCAATCGCCGAGGAAGGCGCGAGCGCGGTTTGGCTCGCCCGGGCGGCGCCGCAAGGGGAACAAGAGGCGCCTCCCTACGCTCAAAGCTTGCGCAAACTTGTTCAACGCGATCGATTGTCAGTTGTGTTCGAGGCGCCTCGTGCACTACGCATCGACGAAACGGATTGGAGGGATGGCGGGCCATCGTGAAGAAAATTAGAGACCTCGAAATCGCGATCGGTCCTGGGTTCAACCGGACACAGGAATTGGCGCAGAGGCTGGCCACGGAGATCCGGAGCGGACGCCTGCCCCCCGGTTCGCGCCTCCCGACCGAACAGGAATTGTCGATGTCGACCGGCGTCAGCCGCACGGTCGTGCGCGAGGCGGTCGCGGCGTTGCGCGCCGACGGGCTCGTCACCACGCGGCAGGGGCTCGGCGCTTTCGTCGCGAGCGACATCCAGCGCTGGCCATTCCGCATTGATTCGAGCGATTTGAAATCGGTGGCCGACGTCCTGCAGGTGATCGAGCTGCGGATGAGCCTGGAGGTCGAGGCCGCGAGCCTCGCCGCCGAGCGTCACAGCAGCGAGGATCTGGCGCGAAATCAAGAGGGCGCTGGCGGCGATCGATGCGGAAATCAAGAGCGGCGGCAACGCGGTCGACGCCGATTTCCTGTTTCATCTCGCGATCTTCAATGCGGCGAGGAATCGCTTTTTCCCGCAACTGCTGCAGTTTTTGGGTCACTTCATCATTCCGCGCCAGATGCTCCACGTGATGAAGGAAAGCGAGAACCAGCGCGAGCAATATCTGCTGCGCATCCAGTCCGAGCACATCGCGATCTTCGAAGCGATCGGCGCGCGCCAGGCGGCGGCGGCGCGTCAGGCTGCGCGGCGGCATTTGTCGAACGCATTGCGTCGCTATCAGCGGGCCGCCGCGAGCGTCGCTCGCGTCGACGCAAGCGGCGTCGTCGCCAAGGGATCCGGACGGACTCGCGGTCGCCGCCGCGGTAGGCGCGCCGCCCGCGTTCTTGCCGCTTGTCAGGTGACCGGAGTAGCATCGAGCGTCATCGATTCAAGCCCGCGCCGGCCAGGGCGCGCGAGGGAGAGGCGCGTCATGAAGGGCTTTCGCACCAATCGCCGATCCTTGCTCATCGGCATTGCGCTGGCGCCTGCCGTGATCCGCGCCGCGCGCGCGGCGCCGATGAGTCTGCGCCTGTCCTCGTCGCTGCCCAACGATCCGAAATTCGCCAACGGCCGGGTCTATTACGACAATCTCATCAGGCAATTGGCGGCGGGCGGACTCGCCGACCAGATCGACGTCCAGTTCTTTCCGAACAATCAGCTCGGCCAGGAGATCGACGTCGTCAATTCCGTCAAGCTCGGCGTCATCGACCTCATGGTCACCGGAACTTCGATCTGGGCGAACGTCGTGCCGCTCATCGGCTTGCTCGACCTCGGCTATCTGTTCGAGAGCTTTCCCCAGCAAACCAAGGCGCTCGACAGCGGCGCGGCCAAACCGCTGGAGGCCGCGCTCGAGACCGGCGCCAATGTGCAGATCGTCGGCTGGGCCTATAATTTCGGCGCGCGCAGCGTGCTGTGCAAATCGCCGGTCAATACGCCCGCCGACCTCGCGGGCAAGCGAATCCGCACCCTCCCCAACAAGATCATCACCGAGTGCTTGCGCCTGATGGGCGCGGCGGCGACGCCGATGGCCTTCGGCGAGATTTACACCGCCCTCCAGGCTGGCGTTCTCGATGGGTTGGAGCACGACCCGCCGACGATTCTGGCGAGCAAGTTTTACGAGACGGCCAAAAACTATTCGCTGACCGAGCACAATCTGTCGGCGCTCGGCGTGTTCTGCAGCGGCCTCACCCTGAATCGCATGGCCGCGCCGCTGCGCGAGCAGTTCCTTGCGGCCGCCGCGAAGGCGGCGGCGGACACGCAGAGTGCGCGCGCTCGAAGCCCAGAAGGAGGCGATCGAGGCGCTGAAGCAGAAGGGCGTCGACCATCGTCGCCGTCGACAAGGCGCCGTTCCGAGAGCGCGTGGCGCCGCAGACCGACGCCTTCATCGGCGCCCATCCCGAGGCCAAGCCGATCATCGACATCATTCGCATGACCAAGGTCTGACGCTTGAACGGCGCGAGAGCCCGGCTCGCCGCGACCCCGGGTTCGCGCGGCGCGATGCGGGACGCGCTGGCGCTGCTGTTGCTCGCGGTGGACGCGGCGGCGGCGCTTCTGCTCGCCGCCGACCTCGCGTCGTTCTGCTCTCGGTCTTTTATCGATACGTGCTCGCGGCGCCGATCGAGTGGTCCGACGACGTCGCCCGCGGGCTGATGGTGGCGTTGAGCTTCTTCGGCGCCGCGGGCGCTCTGGCGCGCGACGAGAACATCGGCGTCGCGTTCTTCGTGCAAAAGCTGGGGCCGAGAGCGCGCGGGCGCATGGAGGCGATCTTCGGCGCTGGTCGTGCTGGTCACCGCCATATCGGTGGCGTGGTACGCGATCGCGCTCGGCCGCTTCACGACCGGACAGACGACCGGCTCAGGTCTGCCTCTCGAACTGACCTTCTATCCGATGGGCGCAGGCGCGGTCTGCATGGCGCTCTTCGCGCTCGCGAGGTTCGCGAGCCGGCCTGCCCAGCGAGATCGCCATCGCCGCGGGGATCGCGCTCGCGCTGGCCGCCGCCGCATGGGCCTGGAGCTGGCTCGCGCCGCCGGGAACTTCGCCCGGGGGCCTTCCGATGCTTGCGGCGTTCGTTGGTTGCGTGGCGGGCGGCGTGCCCATTGGCTTCGCTCTGGCGTTCTCCGCGTTGGTCTTCATCTGGCTCGGAGGCGCCCTGCCCGGCCTGATCTTCGCCCAGCAGATGGCGCGCGGCATCGACAATTTCGTGCTCCTCGCGATCCCGTTCTTCATTCTGGTCGGCTATCTGATGGACGCCAACGGCATGTCGGTGCGCCTGATCGCGCTGCTGGAGCGCCTCGTCGGGCGCCTTCGCGGCGGACTGAACGTGGTCATGGTGTTGTCCATGGTGGTGTTCTCGGGCATTTCCGGCTCGAAAATGGCCGACGTCGCGGCTGTCGGCTCGGTGCTGATCCCGGCGGCCCGTCGCTCGGGGCAGAATCCCGGCGGGGCGGTCGCGTTGCTCGCGGCCTCGGCGGTGATGGCCGAAACCATCCCGCCGTGCATCAATCTGATCATCCTCGGCTTCGTCGCCAACCTCTCCATCGGCGGGCTGTTCATGGCGGGGCTGTTGCCGGCGGGATTGATGGCGCTGGCGCTGATCGCGGTCGCGATCCTGTTCGGCGGAGACGCCAAGCTTGCCGAGCCCGCGGGCGCGGTTCGCAAGCCGCTGCGCGAGCTTTGGGGCGGCGCGGCGGTCACATTGGGCCTGCTGGCGATCATTTTCGGCGGCTTCAGGTCGGGAATCGCGACCGCGACCGAGATTTCCGCCTTCGCCGCGCTCTATGCGCTGACGGTGGGCGGTCTCGCGTTCCGCGAGTTCGGACCGCGCGCGGCGGCCCGCGCCTTCGTCAGCGCGGCCACCCGCTCCGGGCTGGTGCTGTTCATCGTCGCCGCCGCGCAGTCGCTCTCCTTCGTGCTGACCCTGCAGCAGATCCCGCAGGCGCTGGCTGAGATCATGATCGCGCTTTCCCACGACAGCGGCGCGTGGGCGTTCCTTCTCCTCTCGATCCTCATCCTGATCGTGATGGGCTCGGTGCTCGAGGGCGCGGCGGCGCTGATCATCTTCGGCCCGTTGCTCGTGCCGGTCGCCGCCGACATCGGGATCAGCGGCTTGCACTACGGCGTGGTGCTGGTGATCGCGATGGGGATTGGCCTTTTTGCGCCGCCGCTCGGGCTTGGCCTCTACGGCGCCTGCCTGATCGGCGACGTGCCGATCGAAGCGACGGTCAGGCCGATGCTGGGCTACCTCGGACTGCTGCTGGCGTGTCTCATCGTGATCGCCTTCGTCCCCGGCCTGACATTGTGGCTGCCGCGCCTGCTTGGGTATCAGTGAGGGGGGGGTGGGGCGCGCGGTTGACGACGATCGGCGGATCGCCGGGCCGCGAAGCAGCGTCGAACACCGGCTTGAGCTGATCGTTGCAGTCGACGAAGACGATCCGCCCGCTCATGCAGGCTCGGTCTCCTTCAGACCGGCCCGGATCTGCGCGCCGGGCCATCCTGGCGGCCGCGCCCGCTTGTATTGCGGCGGGCACGCCGCGGCGGACGATGCGCCCAGCGCGTCCGCGGCATGCCAGGCCCAGCGCGGGTCGTCGAGAAAAGCCCGCGCCAGCGCGACAAAGTCGGCCTTGCCGTCCGCCACGATCGCCTCGGCCTGATGCGGATCGACGATCATGCCGACGGCGCGGGTGACGATGCCCGTCTCGCGCCGGATTTTTTCTGCGAATTGAACCTGGTAGCCAGGCGACGGGAGGCCTCCCGTCATCGGCGGCAAGCCCTGCGGCGTCATGCCGCCCGACGATACGCAGACGTAGTCGACGCCCTCGGCCTTGGCGGCGGCGGCGAATCGGACCGCCTCGTCCGGCGTGAAGCCGCCTTCGGCCCAGTCGGTGGCGCTGATGCGGATGCCGAGCGGTCTGTCCTGCGGCCAAGCCTTGCGGGTCGCGCGCGCCACTTCGAGGGGAAACCGCATCCGGTTCTCGAGCGACCCGCCATATTCGTCGGTGCGCTGATTGGCCAGCGGCGAAAGGAATTCATGCAGGAGATAGCCATGGGCGCAGTGCAGTTCGATGAGGTCGAAGCCGGCGCTGAGCGCGCGCGCCGCCGCGTCGACGAACGCCCGGCGCAGGCGCGCGAGATCGTCGCGGTCGGCGGCCTTCGGCGCGGGCCAGTCGGGCGCAAAGGGAATGGCCGACGGGCCAATCGCGCGCCAAGCCTGCGGATCGCCGGCCGGCAGCGGTTTGCCGCCGTCGAAGGGCGTCGCGGTCGAAGCCTTGCGGCCGGCATGCGCAAGCTGGATGCCGACCTTGGAGAGGCCGATGCCTTTGACCATTCGAGCGACATGGGCGAATGCCCGTTCGCAGTCGTCGGAGTAGAGGCCGGTGCAGCCCGGGGTAATGCGGCCGATCGGTTCGACGCCGGTCGCCTCGACCATCACCAGCCCGGGACCGGAGGCGGCGAAGCACCCGATGTGCTGCATGTGCCAGTCCTGCGGGACGCCTTCGACGGCGCTGTACTGGCACATCGGCGAGACCGCGATGCGATTGGGCAAGGTTAGGCCGCGCAACGTCAGCGGCCGAAACAGATGCGGCAGGTCGGTCATTGGCGCTTGCTCCGATTTGAGGATGTCGATCGGCGAGCCCCCGCCTCCGGGCGCCCCGCCGCATCGTGCAATTGTGAGTCCCGATCCGTCACCGCGTCAATTGCGTGAGGCCGGTCGGCGGGCCGTCGATCGCGGTCCATCCGCCATCGACGAACAGCGTGCTGCCGCTGACATAGCTCGAAGCGTCGGAAGCAAGGAAAGCGATGGCCGCCGCCACCTCGTCGGCCGAACTCCAGCGGTTGAATACGGTGTGCGCGGCGTAAAGCTTATGGATGTCGGGCCGCTGCTTGAACGGCGCAGTCAGCGCGGTCTCCGCGATGCTTGGCGCGATGGCGTTGACGCGCACGCCAAACGCTCCGACTTCGGAAGCGAAGCCTTTGACCAGGAGGCCGATCGCCGCCTTGGTGCAGCCGTAGACGGCAAGGCCCGGCTCGATGGTCACCGCCCGAACCGACGAACACGCGATCAGGCTCCCGCCGCGCTGGTCGACCATGATGCGGCCGAATGCGCGCAGGAAATATACGGTTCCCTTGATGTTGAGGTTGATGACCCGATCCAGATCCTCTTCCGTATAGTCGAGGATGGTCTTGCGGATGTTGAGCCCCGGCGTGGTGACGGCGATGTCGAGGCGCGGAAACATCGCCTTGACCGAGTTCGGCGAGCGCAGCACCTCGTCGCGGCTCGCCGCGTCGGCCGACACGGCTTCAGCCTGGCCGCCGGCTTCGCGGATGCCGGCCGCGGTCGCCTGGCAGCGCCCCCCGTCGCGATCGGCGCAGACAACCCGCGCGCCGAGCGCCGCCAGAGCCTCAGCCGACGATTTCCCTATTCCCGAGCCGGCGCCGAGCACGACCGCCGTCTTCCCCGACAGATCGAACAGTTTGCGATAATCGGTCACGGGGAAGCGCCTGTCGCCGCGAGTGGGAAAGAGTGGACGGGGGACAGGAGTACTAATATATCAGTCCAGACGCCAGCGGAAATTTCCGATGACTTTCAGGCCTGCAAGCCAAACGTCTCGTGCGACGACGAGCTTGTTCGCCGTTGGCAGGCCGTGGGGCGGCGACCTTCGCCTCAGCAGAATTCCCTCGGTCGTCTACGCCGATCTGCGGGCGCAAATCCTGTCGCTCGAACGGCGGCCGGGCGAACCGATCCTGGAAAGCCAGATTGCCTCCGCCTATGGGGTCAGCCGCACGCCCGTCCGCGAGGCCATCCTCAAGCTGGCCGACGAAGGCCTGATCGAAATCTTCCCCCAGTCGGGGACATTCGCCGCGCGCATTCCGATCGCCGCGCTGCCTGAGGCGATCGTCATTCGGAAGGCGCTCGAAGAGACGTCGGCGCGATTTGCCGCTGAGCGGGCGAGCCGCAGTCAGATGGTCGCGATCGCGGCAATCCTGGAACGCCAGCGGGAAACTGCGCTCGCCGCCAATCGCGAGGCGTTCCATTCGGCCGATGAGGCTTTCCACGCCGCGATCGCCGACGCGGGGGGTTATCCGGGGGTGTGGAGGCTGGTCCAACAGGTCAAGGTGCATGTCGATCGCTACCGCCGGCTCACCTTGCCGCAGGAGGGCCGCATGGCGCGCGTCATCACCGAACATGCGGCGATATTGACGATGATCGAGGCGCGCGACGCGGCAGGCGCGTCGGTCGCGATGGCTGCCCATCTCGATGGCCTTGCCGCCGACATCGCAGACATCCGGCGGCTCAATCCAGATTATTTCGCGGAGGCGAAGTCGTCGTTCGTCTAACTCTTGCCGAGGCAGGATCGGCGTCAAAACGCGAGGAGTGCGATGGAGGTCACGTCATCGAGCGCCTGTACGGCGACGCCGGATCACTCGCATGAAATTGCGCGGGACTGAAGCGGTTCCAACGCCGGCCAATCTGTCGCGCGAGGCGCAATCGGCGCTTGCCCAAGACCTCGTGTCCGCGCGCCGGAGCGGCGTTGCGCTGCGCATACTCGATCGGCTTGCCGAAACGCTGGTCGTCGCGGCGCTATTCCTCGAGCTCGGGCTCGTTCTGGCGAACGTGTTGGCGCGACTTTGGTTCGGGCGCTCGTTTCTATGGGCTGACGAAGCGGCTCGGATGGCCTTGTCCATCCTGGCGTTCGTCGGCGGCGCCGTCGCCTATCGCCGTCGCGAGCATGCTCACGTCCGATTGATCCTCGGATTGCTGCCCCCACGAGGCGAGGCCGCCTGCCTGGCGCTTGCTGACGTGATCGTCCTTTTCGCGGCCGGGCTGACCGGCGTCGTATCGATTGGATTCATCGCGTCCAACTGGAGCGAGCGAACGCCGATACTGCAACTTCCCGCTTCGCTGATCGCCATGCCGCTGCCCCTGGGCATGGCGCTGATCCTGATCTTCGCCGCCGACCGCCTCTGGCGGACGCGTGGCGGGACGGCGCTTCCGACGGCGGCGTCATTTGTCCTTGCGGCCGGAGCGGTCGCGGCGACCTGCGGCGAATGGTTGCCGCTCTTCGGCGACGACGCCCCGATCATCGCGGCGCTCATCCTGTTCGTCGTCGCCATTCTCGCAGGAGTGCCGGTCGGATTCGTCCTGCTGCTCGCCACCGCCGCGTACCTCTGGGGCAGCGGGACCGCCTCGCTCGAGGTGCTGCCGCAGAACATGGTGAACGGCGCCGGCAATTATATTCTGTTGGCGATTCCCTTCTTCATTCTGGCCGGGCTCGTCATGGAGCGCGGCGGAGTGAGCCTGCGACTGATCCGCTTCATCCATGCGCTCGTGGGTCATCTGCGCGGTGGGCTGCTGCAGGTCACCGTCGTCAGCATGTACGTGATCTCGGGACTCTCGGGCTCGAAGCCCGCCGACGTCGCCGCCGTAGGCACTGTCATGCGCGATCAGCTGCGCGAGCGTCACGGCCCCGCTGAAGGCGCAGCCGTCCTCGCCGCGTCCGCCATCATGGGCGAGACGGTGCCGCCAAGCGTCGCCATGCTGATCGTCGGTTCGATCACCAACGTGTCGGTGGCGGCGATGTTCATCGGCGGCATCATCCCTGCCGCGGTCATCGCGGTCTGTCTCGCCCTGTTGATCTCCGTTCGCGCGCGACGCGCCGGAGCGCCGCGTCTCCCCCGCGCGCCCCTGTCCTTTGTCGTTCGCGCCGGTCTGGACGCTGTGCTGCCGATCCTGATGCCTGGATTGCTGCTGGCCGGAATTCTCTCCGGAATCGCAACGCCGACCGAAGTCGCTGCGCTCGCGGTCCTCTACGGGCTCTTTCTAGCGATGGCGGTCTATCGCGAAATGGGAATGCACGATTTCTTGCGCACAGTTGCCGACACCGCCTCGCTGACCGGGGTGCTCCTTTTCATCTTCTCCGCAGCCTCGGCGTTTTCCTGGGCATTGACGATCGCCTATGTCCCCCAGCGTCTCGTCGACCTGATCGGATCGACGGGGAACAGCGCGCCGGTCTTCATGGTCGGCTCGATCGCGCTCTTGATCTTCGTCGGTGTGCTGCTGGAAGGATTGCCGTCGCTCAACGTCCTCGCGCCGCTTCTGCTGCCGATCGCCGGGAGGGTTGGCCTCAGCGAGCTTCATTATGCGCTCGTGCTGATCATCGCGATGGGGGTCGGCGGCTTCATGCCGCTGGCGGGAGTGGGCTTTTACGTCTGCTGCGCCGTCATGCGCTGCGATGTCGAGACGGCTTCCCGCGCCATGCTGCCCTATCTTGCGGTGGTGCTCGTCGGTCTGCTGATTGTCGCCTTCGTGCCATGGTTCGTTCTGTTCCTGCCAAATTATTTCGGCTTTCGAGGATAAAGCGCGCGGCGGAACGCCGAACGCGTTTGGTGTTCGATCAGGGAGGATGTCATGGATCGCAGGATGTTTCTCAAGAGCGGTGCGGGCGCCGTGGGCCTGACGCTCGCCGCTCCCAGCATCGCGCGCGCGGCGCCGCTCACGCTGCGCTTCGCGCATTTTGCCCAGGA
Source organism: uncultured Alphaproteobacteria bacterium (assembly GCA_963839185.1). Classification (GTDB taxonomy): domain Bacteria; phylum Pseudomonadota; class Alphaproteobacteria; order Rhizobiales; family Beijerinckiaceae; genus Roseiarcus. The sequence goes on from CAWIUD010000002.1 coordinate 22,387, forward strand.
GGATCACCCCGCAAATATCGCCGCAAGGCAATTCGCCGCGCGTGTCGAAGCGCGTACCGCCGGCGCCATCAGGATCATGATCTTCCCGAACAACCAATTGGGCGGACCGCCCGAGCAGGCTCAGCAGATCAAGCTTGGCGCGATCGATATGGGGCTGCCGACGCAAGGCCAGCTCGACAAATTCGACAAAGCCTTCGGCGCGGTGCCTCTGCCATTCATCTTCGACAGCAGGGAGCTGGTCTTTCGCGTCTTGGACGGGCCGGCGATGGCATGGCTAGCGCCGCTCGCCGAAGCGCAGGGATTCATTCTGTTGCGCAACTGGGACTATGGTTTCCGCAATGTCACCAACAGCGTGCGCCCCATCAACACGCCGGACGACGTCAAGGGACTGAAGCTGCGCACGCCGCCAGAATTGCAAATCCAGGCGTCAATGGAGGCGCTCGGCGCCAGCGTGCAGGCGATTGCGTTCCCCGAACTCTATCTCGCCTTGGCCCAGAAAGTCGTGGACGGCGAGGAAAACCCGATCGCCGTGATCTACTTCAACAAATTTTACGAGACGCAGAAGCACCTGGCGATCACCAAGCACATTTACAACAATATGATCCATACCGTCGGGGCGAACAGTTGGAAGAAATTGACCCCCGAGCAGCAGACGATCTTTCGCGAAGAGAGCGTCGCGGCGGGCGACCTCATGCGCAAGCTGATGGCCGACGGCGAGGAGGATCAGATCAAGAAACTGGAAGCCGCGGGCATCCAAGTCACCCGCCCCGATCTCGCGCCGTTTCGCGCGCTGATGGAGCCCGCCTACAAGAGGATCGCCGCCTATGCCGGCGAGGATAACGTCACGAAGTTCCGCCAAATGGTCGAGGAAGCGCGCAAGGCTTGACGGTGCCCCTCTGCGGCGGCCTCAAGCAATTCGATTGGAGGTTGATCCCGTCGGCGGCCGGGCGGAGCATTCGGAAAAAATAAATTCTTCTTGCCAAGAGATCCAGTATATTCCATAATTCGGATACAGCCGCGCTGGAATGGACGCCAACTCCGCAAAAGGAGAATTCACGTGAGGAGCGTTGGGAAGAGAATTGGCATGAGTGACCCGGCGGCGTCTAAGCGCTTGGAATCGCTCAATACCGCCATGGGCGCCCCCTTGTGAAAGGTTGGCATGGATTTGGGGTCGGCGCCGCGTCTGTTTGGGCTCGGCGCCATGGCTGTTGGCAATGGATTTGTTGAAGGATGGCGTCTTTCGACGCCGATTCCATCCGAGCCCATCTCGCCTAGGCGCGATCGTCGTTTCCCACGGTTCGCGCGCCCTCATTTCGGCGAGAACGCGGTCGGTTTGATGATCTTGTTCTCCTGCAACTGGACGTTTCCAGCGTCCGCGCTTTTGCGGCGATAGGAAATCCAGTCCGGATCGGCTTCGAGCGCGCCACGCTGGCGTTCGCGGGCGCCCTGACCCTCGAAACGCCAGAGGAAGACGACCTGATTGAGGGTTCCGACGTCTGTGGTGAATATCCCCATCGGCTGGCCGAGATGCCGGACATGGATCGGAAAGCCGTCCGACTCGTAAAGCTTCAACCAGGCGCCGAGGCGTCCCGGAACCATGGTATACGTTCGCAGATCCACAATCATTGCGCTCTCCATGCGCGGCTCGCCGAAACAGATTGGCCTTATCGCGCCGGACCCTCGGAACGCGGCGAAAAGGCGCTGACGAAATGGGTCCGGTTGGGCATTTCGATCTTCGGCAACGATTTGGCGTCCATGACCGCGTCCAGCGGAACGAGGTTGTTGAGGTAGAGGACATAGGCGCAGACCGCGTAGACTTGATCCGGGGTCAGGGATTGCGGCGCATCGAATGGCATCGCGCGGCGCACATAGTCGAACAGCGTCGTCGCATAAGGCCAGAAACTTCCGACCGTCTTTTCCGACTTGGCGTCGAACACCGTGCCGAAACCGCCGGCCAGCCGGTCCATGGGCTTGCCCTCGCCGTGCGCGCCGTGGCAGTCCGCGCACTTCACGTCGTAGATCGAACGGCCTTCGGCCACGCCGCCGCGGCCCGCCGGAAGGCCTGCGCCATCCGGCGAGATATCGATGTCCCAGCCCGCGATCTCGTCGGGCGTCGCCGCGCGGCCGATGCCGTAGGACTCGCCCGCCATGGCGGTCGCAGGCAGGACGATGCTGGTCAAGAGAGCCGCCAGCGCTGCAATCGGCACGACGCTACCCCGCATTGGTCACCGCTCCCGACGAGGCAATACGCCAGCTTTGGATTGCGTTGTTGTGGTAATAGGATCGCGCGTCGCGAACTTTGAGCAGAGCGTCACGGCTCGGCTGGACATATCCGGTGGAGTCGGTGACCCGGCTGGCGAGAATCGCCGGACCCCCGTCCCAGCGCCAGGGAAGGCGAAAGCGGGTAAGGCACTTCGAGAGAACCGGCTCCTGTAGCGCGGCCTCACGCCAGCTCAGCCCATCATCGGTCGTGACTTCGACGCGGGCCACCTTGCCTTCGCCGGACCAGGCCAGACCGGAGATTTCGCAAAATCCCGGCGCGGTGAGCCGATGCCCGCCCGAGGGAAAGGTGATGACGGACTTGGCCTCCATGACGAAATTGAACTGGCGGATGGTCTCATCGGGCATCACCATCGTGTATTTCGAGGTCTCTTCCCGCGTCTCCCAGGGCGCTTCGCCGAGCTTGACGCGCCTCAGCCATTTGACGCTGGTGTTTCCCTCGTACCCCGGTAGAAAAAGGCGCAGCGGATAGCCCTGCTCAGGCCGCAGCCTCTCGCCGTTCTGCGCATAGGCCAGGATCGCGTCGTCAAGCGCCTTCTCCATCGGGATGCTGCGGGTCATGGCCGCGGCATCGGCGCCCTCGGCCAGCAGCCATTTGGCCTCAGGACGGACGCCCGCCTCGGCAAGGACAGTGGCCAGGGGCACGCCGGTCCATTCCGCGCAGCTCAGGAGGCCATGCGTATCCTGTACGGTGAGCTCCGGCTTCGGAGGCCCCCAGGTCGGCGACGAATTGCCCGAGCATTCGAGAAAGTGGAGGCGCGACACTGCGGGAAAGCGGGTCAGATCATCCATGGTGAAGATCAGCGGCCGCTCGACGAGCCCATGAACGATTAGCCGGTGCTGGCCCGGATCGATCGCCGGCACACCGGAATGATGGCGCTCGTAGTGCAGGCCGTTCGGCGTGACGATGCCGGTGAGATCCTGCAGCGGAGTGTTGCTAAGCGCCGCCAAATTGGTCGGCGATGGGGCCCCAGGGCGCGGCCGGCGAATGACCTTTGCCTCGTACGGCGACGGGAGGCCGTAGGGCGGGGTCATGACTTCGATCGCCCGGCTGCCGCTGCCACCGGGGAACGGCGGGCGGGAGATTGTCGCCAGGCGTCGTCGCCGATCGCGCCGACGCGACGCCCGCCGCGAACCCAATGCCCGTACCGATCAGTCCCCGGCGGGTGACATTGCGGCGGAGCAATGCGTCCTTCCAACGAGGGCCGGGAGCATCGCTCGGGGCGTCGCCGGCCGCGCCTGTTTCAGACGCATCGGGGGAAGTCCGCGTGAATCCTCGATCGGCACGGCGCCCTCCGGTTCAGCGAACCGGCCGCTCGGATCGAGGTCCGCGCCGGCCGATCATTTCGTCGCTGCCTGACCCGACTGGAGCGACATGAAATGCGCAATCGCATTGATGTCGTCATCGGCCAGCGAATAGGCGATCTCGGGCATGATGACATTGCCACGCCCTCGCCGCACGCCATGCTGGTAGTCGTGCAAGGCTTTCACGATGAACTCCGACCGCTGCCCGGCCAGACGCGGAATCTCGCCCTGACCGTTGAAAGCGTCCAAGTGGCATTGAGCGCAATGGCGCTCCTTGACGAGCTTGGCGCCAGCCTGCGTCAAAGCGGGATCGCTGTCCGCGGCCGTCGGCGGAGGCCCCGGCAAAGTCGCGAAATAGGCGCCCAAGTCCCGGATGTCGGTATCGGTGAGGTTTTGGGCGGCGGGCGTCATCTGTTCGTTCTTGCGTGTCTCGCCACGGAAGTAGACCAGTTGCCATTCCGTGAACAGATCGGGTTCGCCGGCCAGATTGGGGATGCCCTCGATCTGCGAAACGCCGGACGGGCCGTGGCAGGCGGAGCAGAATTCCACTTTCTCCTTGAACGCGGGATCAAGGGCCAACGGTTTTACGTCTTCGGCCCGCATCGCTCCGCCGACGGCCAGAGCCGCGCCCAGCGCGCACAAGAAGACCGCAGATCGCGCCATGTCGAGACATCCGGTATTGTTTCGGCGAAAAAATACCCCGCCCTCCGGGCAAGCCGGAGAACGAGGCTTAGGATCGTTAAGACCCTATTGGGTCGCTTTCCCCGTGTAGGAGATCTGGTAGATGGCCCCGGCCTGGTCGTCCGCGATGAGCAGCGAACCATCGGGCGCAACGATTACGTCCGAAGGCCGGCCGAGGATCTTACTGCCGTCCCACCAACCGGAAGCGAACACTTCTTGACTGGGGTTGGAACCGTCAGGATTGACTATCACGCGTTCGACCCGGTAGCCGTTCTTCTGGTGCCGATTCCACGAACCATGCTCGGCGATGAAAATGTTCCCTGAATACTCCGGTGGAAACTGGTTGCCGGTGTAGAACTTCATTCCAAGCGGCGCCACATGCGGCCCAAGTTTGACGATCGGCGGGTTGAATTCAGAGCAGGAATGTCCCTTGCCGTAAACAGGGTCGAGAATATCGCCCTGGTGGCAATACGGATAGCCGAAATCCTCGCCGGTCTTCGAGACCAGATTTAGCTTGTCGCTGGGAATGTCGTCGCCGAGCCAATCGCGCGCGTTCTCAGAGAACCATAGGTTGCCGGTACGCGGATCGATCGCGCCGCCGACGCTGTTGCGGACGCCGATCGCCCAAAGTTCGGCGTTGCCGTTCTCGGGGTTGATGCGCCGAACTTGCGCGGTGCCGCTCGGAGGCAGGCATTCGTTGCAGGGCGGCCCGACCGGTATGAAGAGTTCGCCGTCCTGCCCGACCGTTATGTATTTCCATCCATGCGGAGTGTAGGGCGGGAAATCGCTGTAGATCACCTTCCCTGGCCCAAGGTTGTCGAGGTGATCTTCCGGATTCTCCCACATGTACACTTTGTCGATATCGACGACATAGAGTTTGTGATTGTTGAACGCGACGCCAGTGGCTTGGCGCAGACCCTTGATCACCGGCTTGGCGACCCGCTTGCCGCCCTCGTCGACGACCGCATTGACGGCGCCGGCGTCCCAGGTGCCGACGAACAGGGTGCCTTTGTCACCCCAGGCCATCTCGCGAGCCTGTGGCACCTCGGCGGCCCAGATGCTGACCTTGAATCCTGGCGGAACCTTGATGCCCGCCGCGATCTTCTCGAGGTCCGCCGCCGGAGTGGGGAGCGGCTGGCCAGGATTGGGAACGAGACCTCTTTGAGCTTCTGTCTCATCCCCTCTCCACCAGTCATCCGGCGGATGGAGCCAGAAATCCCTCGTGGTCGCGTCGTAGTGTCCGAGCGGCTTCTCGTCGGCTCTGACGCCCGTCGGGTTCATCACCGCAGCGAGGCTCAACGCTCCAACGCCGGCCAAAGCCAAGCTGGCAATTGTGCTTCGTTTTGCTACCATTTGATTTTCCTCCCAACACAGCCGAGATTCCAAGGCTTCGTTCGCGCAGGCTGACGGCGAGGCCCACATTCTTCGACGTTCGGCCGGTCTGGATGCGCTCGCGAACTTATAGTATTGTCACACAACCGTGTCTAGGGCGCGCAGCGAAAATTCCGATATGACGAACGCAGGGCGTCCAACAAATGTCGGATTTCCCGTATCGCTTCCGTTCGGTGGTCAAGCAACGCGGAGGTGCGCCCCGTCGCGACGAGGCGCGCTGCCGAGCGCGCGAAAGACCGTGATCATGCATCAGGCGATTTTGCTCTGTCTTCTGGTCGTAATGGCGCTCGTCAGCGCGGTCCCCAAATTGCCGGCCCGAGCCGGAGAGGCAATGGGCATCGCGCTCGAAGGTTTCGACTATCCCTACCCCGTCCAATTCATGCCGGTCACGATCGAGGGCGAGGACTTGCGGCTCGCCTACATGGATGTCGCGCCCTCGGAGGCGGCGTCGGGACGCACTGTGGTGCTGCTGCACGGCCGCAACTTCCCGTCGAGCTATTGGCGGCCGACGATCAAGATCCTTTCTGCAGCCGGCTATCGAGTTGTCGTCCCTGACCAGATCGGATTCGGCAAGTCGTCGAAACCCGGCTTTGCCTACAGTTTCGACACGATGGCGCGGACGACTGTGGCCCTGCTCGACCGGCTCGGAGTGAACCATTTCGATCTCGTCGGGCATTCGATGGGCGGGATGCTGGCCGTGCGCCTCGCGCGTGCTTATGGCGAACGGATCGACCATCTCGTGCTTTATTCTCCCATCGGCCTTGAAGACTACCGGCTCTATGTCCCCCCGGTGACCGATAAAGACCTCGCCAAGCGCGAACGCTCGCTGACCGCCGACGGGTACCGCAAGCAACTGATGACGAACTACGCGATCAGCCTGCCGACCTCGGCGGTCGAACCTTATGTCCAGCTCCGCGAGGCCATCAGGTCGAGCGGCGAATATCCGCGCTGGCTCAAGTCCTTCGTCGCGTCCTATCAGATGATTTATGCGCAGCCGGTCGCGCACGAAATCGCGCTTATCGATCGGCCGACCCTGTTCATCATGGGCGGCGAGGACCACAACGCGCCGGGCCGACCCTACGCGCCGGCGCCGTTGCGCGCGAAAATGGGACAAAACGCGGCGCTCGCTCAATCTCTCGCGACGCAAATGTCCAACGCGCGGGTGGTTGTCTTTGAGGGAATTGGCCACCTCGCCCATCTCGAAGCCGAGTCGAAGTTCAACGCGACGCTGCTCGACTTCCTGGCGAAGTGACCAGAAGCGCTATAAGAGCCGCCTCGATCGATACTGTAGGGCCCAGGCAGCGGAAGTTGCTCTCTGGTCGCGCATGCGCCATTCTTCCCTTGGCTCCAAGCCCGAGCGTATCGCCGCAGGCTCAGCAATGCTTCTCCCATGGTCTGGTTACCCCGCTTACCGCCGCAACCCTTGCTGTGCTTGTCTTCGGCCAAGCCGCCAACGCCGACCTCCTGATCGAGATCGACAAATCCACGCAGCGCATGACGGTCAGCGTCGACGGCCAGCAGCGGTACAAGTGGCCGGTGTCGACCGGGGCGAACGGCTACGACACGCCGAGCGGCGAATTTAAGCCGTTCCGGATGGACATCGACCACTTCAGCGATGAGTGGGACAATGCGCCGATGCCCTATGCGATCTTTTTCACCATGACCGGCAATGCGGTGCACGGCACGGAGTACGAGCGCAGTCTTGGCCGCGCCGTGTCGCACGGCTGCGTGCGGTTGTCGGTGAAGAACGCCGCTACGCTATGGGCGCTGGTGACGAAGGAAAAAATGGCCCACACGTCCGTCGTGGTGACCGGCGAAATTCCCGGCTTCGACCCATCGGCGGTGGCGGCCGCGCATCCGAAGCCACTGACCGCGAACGTCCAGATCCCTCGCGCTCCCGCCTTGCCCTCGCTATTCTCCTTATTCGATCATTAGGGCCAAATGCGCTCGGATGGAATTGACGCAGGAAGAGCAGATCTTTCGACAAACCAATCCCAAGCGGACATGGCGCCAAGCCCAAACACACGTGGCGCCAACCCCAAATCCATGCCAACTTTTCGCAAGGGGACGCCCATCGCGGTATTGAGCGATTCCAGGCGCTTAGTCGGGGCCGGACGGGCGAATGACCCCCGCCGGGACAATCCGGCGCTCAAAAGCCTCTCCTTTCATGATTTCTCCTGTTCCTGAATTGTCGCCTCGTTCGGGCGGCAGCCGTATCCTGAATTATGGAATAGGCGGGTTCGATTGGCAAGGATATTTTTATTTTTCCGCATCTGGCGCTGTACGGCCGACGGATCAACCCCAACACACGTTGCTTTAAACACACCCATCGATTTCCGCCCGAATTGATCGCATTGTCCCGCGGTTCTAATAAATACGCTTCCTATTCAGCGGCCCGTCCGCCAATGACGTTTTTTTGACTATTACCGTTAACATTTATCTTGACGCTGGAGCAGAAAAGTCGAATTCTTCAATAACCGCTTAGTTGACGTGGACGCCAATGGCGGGAGCGGAGCAAAGCCATGCATCGACCATGTGTCGCGAAACGAATGCTGTTGGCCGGGGCGTCGGCTTTGGCCCTTCTCGTCGGCGCAGCCCAAGCTGACGCCGACGTCTGGGATTTACCCGGACCCTATGTGTTTACGGCGACGGCAACCGGCACGTATGCAGTCGAGGTCATCGGCGGGAGCGGCGGCTCCGCGGACGACTTGGCTCGGCCCCCTCCCGCCGGCGGCGTGGGCGCCGAAATCATGGGCGATATCAAGCTGACGACGGGCGAGACAGTGAATGTCTTCGTCGGCGGAAAGGGAGGGGACGGCCCGCTTTCCGGCGCTGGAGGCGGCTTTAGCGCTATCGCGCCTATGTCCGGCGGAGCGTTCTTGGTCGTCGCCGGCGGCGGCGGCGGCGGCGGTTTGAATTTTGCCGGATCCTTCGGCCAGGTTGGTCCAGACGGCGCGTCCGGCTACGGGGCGTACGGCGGCGCCGGCGGGGTCTCCGGATTGGGCGGCGGCGGCGGAAGAGGGTCGTTTTTTGGCGGCGTTAACGGCGGTGGAGGCACGGGCATTCTCGGCGCGGGAGGAAACGGGGCATTCAACTATTCCGGCACTGGCGGCGCGGGTTTAACCGGCGGAACCGGCGCCGCGACCGGGGGCTTCGGCGGCGGTGGCGGCCCAAGCCAATACAGCGGCGGCGGCGGCGGCGGGTTTTCGGGCGGCGGGGGCGGGGCGGCCTTCTTGCTGCCAGGGTCGTACGGTCCGCTCCTTGATTTCGGAGGTGGCGGAGGCGGCGGCTCGATTGCGTCGGGCTTGACCAATGGGGATGCTCTCGTGAGCGGCGGCACGCTCAGCGGCAATGGCTTTGTCAGCATCGCGGCTGTCCCCGAACCCTCGACTTGGGCGATGATGCTTGCGGGTTTCGGCGCGCTCGGCGCGATGCTCGCTCGCCGCGGGCGCAAGCCAGTGATGCCGGGCTAACCAAGCGTCGTGTGAGCGCGGGTAAGACGAACGAAGCCAGGAGTCATGCGTCATTCGGCGGGTCGTCCTTGATGGCGTCGGCGAACTTCCGCATCAGGCGCACGAGTTCGTCGATGTCGCGCGCCTCCCAAGTCTCGAAGACGGCGCGGCCGATCCTCTCGCGCGCGGCGTCGACGCGGTCGGTCATCGCCTTGCCTTTCCGGGTGATGGCGGCCTCGCGCACGCGGCGGTCGGCGACGCTTTCCCGGCGCTCCGCCAGACCGAGGCTTTCGAGCTTTGCGACCTGGCGGCTGACGGTGGTGTAATCACGGCCCGACGCGGTCGGCCAGCTCCACGACGCCAATCGGCCCGAACCGCTCGATTCCAACGAGCAGCGGGAACAGCGCCCGGTCGAGCGGAATCGCCAGCCGCCTTGATCAGCGCCTCGTCGCGCTGCGGCCGGTTCATCGCGCTGACGATCTCGAGAAGCGCCCCGTGAAGCTGGCGGAGCTGGGCGCCGATATGTGTATTTTGCACTTTTTTCCTTGACGGCATCGGCTGCTCCTCATATATGTGCGTTATACACATATGTCGAGAACCGAAAGAAAACGCCATGAAAGCCGCGATCGTTCGGGCGCCGGGCAAACGCCCGTCTATGGGGATTTCGCCGAGCCGGTTCCGTCCCCGGGCGAGGACCGCATCCATGTGACCGCCGCGGCGATCAGCCATGTGGTCAAGAGCCGCGCCTCGGGCTCGCATTACAGCTCGTCGGGCCAGTTCCCCTTCGTCGCCGGCATCGACGGCGTGGGGCGGCTCGATGACGGAAGAAGGGTCTATTTCGTCCTGCCGAGAGCGCCCTTCGGCAGCATGGCCGAGCGAACCGATCGCGCCTTCGGCGCAATGCCTGGCGCTGCCCGACGAACTGGACGACGTGACGGCCGCCGCGATCGCCAATCCCGGCATGTCGTCGTGGGCGGCCTATACGGAACGCGCCAGGCTCAAGGCGGGGGAAACCGTGCTGGTCAACGGCGCGACCGGCACGGCGGGCCGCCTCGCGGTGCAGATCGCCAAGCATCTCGGCGCGAAGAAGGTTATCGCGACCGGCCGCAACGCCGGCGCGCTCAAATCGGTCGCGGCGCTCGGCGCCGACGTGACCATTCCGCTCGTCGACGACGAGGCTGCGCAGGAAGAGGCGTTCAAGGAACAGTTCGCGGCGGGCGTCGATGTCGTGATCGACTACCTGTGGGGTGAGAGCGCCGAACGGCTGTTGATCGCCGGCGCCAAGGCCGGAAAGGACGCTCAGCCGATCCGGTTCGTTCAGGTCGGGTCGGTCAGCGCGTCGGACATCCGCTGCCGAGCGCCGCGCTGCGGTCCTCCGGCGATCGAGCTGATGGGCAGCGGCGTCGGCAGCGTCCCCCTCGACCGGATGGTCAACGCCATCGGCGGCTTGCTGCAAGCGACCGCGCCCTGCGGCTTTCAGATCGCAACCAAAACCGTCCCATTGTCAGAGGTCGAACACGCATGGCCGAAGGACGACAGCGCCCAGCGCACCGTGTTCACCGTGTGACGCGTAGAAACCGGTCAAGCTGATCGGGTTCCGGCTGGGCGGGCTCTGATCGCCGGGCGCAGGTTGCCGTTGGCTCCCGCGCGGATGCGCTGGGCGACCGAGCGCTGCGCAAAAGCGATCGACCGCCGCCAGAACCTGGTTCTTGCGGCTCAAGACAGGCCGCTCGACCAGGTTCCGGCTGAGCCAGGCGCAAAGGACGCTCGCAGGCAAAGCCATCAGCGTGAGCTGCCGCCACGATCCGACGTTCGGGAATAAATGCATGATCGATTGCTCGACCGGGAGGTGGAACAGGAAGACGCCATAGGACAGGTCGCCGAACGGAATTTTCGGCGGGCGCATCAGCCCGACCCAGACGGTCAGATAGGCCACCGGAAAGGCGCTGAGATAGGCGGCGTTGGGGATTTGCAGCAGGAACGCCGCCGCGATGGCTGCCGCCACGCCGAGAACGGACGAATAGGGGATTCTGTCGCGATAGAGGTGCAGGCTGACCCCGGCGAGGAACGAGAGGACCAGGGCGCGTCCGGGCTCGGGGCCGACTGGATTGACCGGACAGACGAGGAAGGCGCCGGCAGTGGCGGCGAAGGAGAACAGCACGATCAGCGCAACGAAGACCCGTCGATTTTGCAGCGCCGTCGATATCGAGAGGATCACGAGCGCGAGGTAGCACTCGAGCTCGAATGGAATGGTCCAGAGCTGGGAGTTGACCACGCGTGGAACCGGATTGTGTTCGAACACGCCCGGCAGGGTAAAGTGCATCAAGCCGACAATATTGCCGAAATAACTGCCGAGTTCGGATTCGTCAGATAGTCCCGGAGCGGCAGGGTGGTGAACAACGGCCCGAGGATCAACGCGGAGAGCATGACTTCGAAGGCGAGAGCGGGAACCAGCCGCAGGGCGCGAAGCGTGACAAACTGATGCAGGCGGGTTCGCGCCAGGCTCCCGGCGACCAGAAACCCCGACAGGGCGAAGAACATCGGCAGGATGGCTGCGAGGAGGAAACGAAGCGGCCCGCTCCACAGAGCCTGGTATTCGGCGGCGGACCCCGTGCTGATGATCAGGCCATGCCAGACGAGCACGGCGAGCGCCAGTCCAATTCGGAGATAATCAAATCCGGCCGTGGGGCTGGCGCGCTCGCGCGTTTTGTCGAGAATTGTAAGATTTCCCGTCAAGTGAATGACACCTATTTCGGCGGCGCGCCGCGAGCACGGGAGTTCAGTCTCACAATTGAATTACCAGCGACTTAGCCGGATGCGGCCGGAACCGATTACCGCGCCGAGGGCCGGGATGAGAACTTCACTATGCTTAGCGTCCGGCGCGCACATAAAGGTTAATCTTAAGGTGTTGTTTGCGAGCTCCGCCATTTGCGGTACAAGCTGCTGACGGCTCTTAAAAGAGGATGCAGATGGACGTCCCTGGTCAAGTTGTATCCGCGTTGAGCGATCTCTTCGACGCGTTGATGCATCCGTCGGTCGCCAGTCTTCCGGCTGGGTTTCTTGTCTTGATCGGCGCGGTTTTCGTGATCGCGGCGCTGCCGGACGGCGCGCGCGAGAAGCTCAGAATCGCCGGGATGACGACGGTCGCGCTGATCGTCAGTCTCGAAATGTCCTGGCCGGTGAACTGGGCGGCGATCTTGCGCTGAGCGGCGCCACTCGCGCGAGGTCGGCCACATTTCCGCGGCCACGCGCCCGAAGGTTGAATCCGCGAACCCTGGCCAGTTGTGCGGCCTGGGAGAGGGATCGGCTTCCGGCAAATTCCCCACGACATCCGCTAAGCCAGCTGCTGGCTTGCCGCTCTGACTACTGCGTCCCCAGGGCGAGGCGCAGCCGCTGTTCCGGCGTAATGAGGTGATCGATGTTGACGGCGTCCTCCCCGAGGTCGATCTCGACCCAACTCACCTCGCCGCTGAACTTTTTCTGCGCCGGATAGTCGTAGGTCACGGGCGACCCAAATTCGTCGCCGACGTCGCAGGTCTCATCGGCGGAGAACACCATCGGCTCGGTCATTTCCACCCGGCCTTCGCCGACCTTGCCGCCGTCCACGTACAGCGTCACCGCGCCGCCTTTCGCGAGGCCGCCCCCGTCGTACTTGAACTCCATCCGAACCTGATGCTTGCCCGACGGGAATCGTCGAAGAGCCCTCGATCGTGTAGCGGTTCACGCCGTAGAAATTGTAGCAATATTTCAGTTTGCCGCCTTTGGCGTAGAGGCTCCAGCCGCCGATGATTCCGCCGAGCGCGACGATGACGCCTTCGGCGCCGGCGGCGGGCACGATGACCTCGGCTGTCAGCGCGTGCGACTTGTTCTTGGTGTTGACGATCGAGCTTTCGGTCAGCCGGCCCATGCCGCGGAACAAAAGCTGGCGGTTTCCTTTGATCAGTTGCGGGCGGCCGGCGATGTCGGGGTTGGCGCGTTCGGCAAACCGGTCGTCGAGCGGCAGGACATTATACTTGACGGCTTCGATCAGCCACAGCCGCTGCAGCGCGTGCAGCTTCTCCGGATGTTGCTTTGGCAAGGTTCTTCGCCTGCGTCCAATCCGTCGCCGTGTCGTAAAGCTCCCACACGTCGTCATCGAACGCGGGCAGCTTGACCTGACCCGTTTCCCAAGGCGTACGGTGGCGGGTCACGGCGGTCCAGCCCTTGTGGTAGATGCCGCGATTGCCCGCCATCTCGAAGTACTGCGTCTCGCGCCGCTCGGCCGCCTTCGCGTCGTTGAACGCGTACAGCATGCTGACGCCTTCGATCGGACGCTGCTGCACCCCGTTGACAACGAGCGGCTCGGGCAGGCCCGCAGCCTCGAGGATGGTCGGCGCAATGTCGATGACGTGATGAAACTGGGTCCGGACCTCGCCCTTGGCCTTGATCCCCTTGGGCCAGTGCACGATCGTCCCGTTGCGCGTGCCGCCAAAATGCGAGGCGACCTGCTTGGTCCACTGATAGGGCGCGCACAGCGCATGCGCCCAGCCCACGGCATAGTGGTTATAGGCCTCGGGGCCGCCGAGCTTGTCGAGACGCTCGGTGAGAAATTCAGCGGTCTCCAGGTGCGGGAAACCGGTGAGCGGCGCCATCTCGTTGAAGCAGCCTTGAAGCGAGCCTTCGGCCGAGGCGCCATTGTCGCCGATCACCAGATAGATGAGGGTATCCTCGAGGACGCCCAGATCCTTGAGCGCGTCCATCAGCCGCCCGACGTGATGGTCGGTATGCTCCAGAAAGCCGGCATAGACTTCCATCTGGCGCGCGAGCACCGGCTTCATTTCAGGGCCGATCGTATCCCAGGCTGGAATTTCGGCATGGCGCTGCGTAAGTTCGCAGTCCGTCGGGAATGACGCCGAGCGTCTTCTGACGGACAAAGGTCTCCTCGCGCAGCTTGTCCCAGCCCTGGTCGAATTTGCCCTTGTATTTGTCCGCCCATTCTTTCGGCACATGATGGGGCGCATGCGTCGCGCCGGGCGCGAAATAGGTGAAAAACGGCTTGTCCGGCATCAGCGCCTTTTGCTGCCGGATCCAGTTGATCGCCTTGGTGGTCATGTCGTCGGTGAGGTGGTAGCCCTCTTCCGGGGTTTTCTCCGGCTCGATCGGCGTCGTGCCTTCATAGAGCGCCGGGAAATACTGGTTGGTTTCGCCGCCGAGAAACCCGTAGAAATATTCGAATCCGCCGCCGCCGGTCGGCCAGGAATCGAACGGGCCCATCGGGCTCGTCTGCCAGACCGGCACTTCGTGGCACTTGCCGAACTGCGCGGTCGAGTAGCCGTTGAGCTTGAGCGTCCGCGCCACGGGCGAGCAGGTATTCGGCAGGATCGAGTTGTAGCCCGGCGCCGAGGTCGCGATCTCCGTGATGCCGCCCATGCCGACCGAATGATGGTTGCGGCCGGTCAACAGGGCCTGACGAGTGGGCGAGCAGAGCGCGGTGGTGTGGAACCGGGTGAACTTCAGGCCGTTGGCCGCGAGCTTCTCGAAGTTCGGCGTCTGGCACGGACCGCCAAACGCGCTCGAGGCGCCAAAGCCGACGTCGTCGATGAGCACGACGAGCACGTTCGGCGCCCAGCCGGGGGCCGCAATTGCCGGATCGGCGGATATTTGGTGTCGGGGTCTTTGGCGTCGTAGGTCGTCAGACCCACGTGCGGTTGATCGGGGATCGGGAGAACAATTCTTTGTAACTTGTCTTGCTCGCTCATCGGATCGCCCCCCACGGGATTATCGGGCTGGATTGCAACCCCCAATACCCGTCCTGAAGCCGGAAGTCGGAAGTCCTCTGGGACATTCTTACATAACGATGGATGAGAGCGCCATGCGCGTTCGGCGCAAGGCGAGAAGCATGACCAATGGCCGCGCCCGGACCCGGTCTTGAACTGCGATATCGGGCGGCTCTTTGTCTCACCTCTGTCAGCCGGATGCGCTCATAGGATCAGGCGGCAGCGCCTCGAGACTGCTATGCTATCTAAATAAAAATAAATTCTGGCGCGGGTAATTCCGCTTGCCTGGAAACACGAACGGCCATAGCCCATTACGGTATACCCTGATCTGAGCTGTCCGATCAGCAGCGGGGCCACTTCTACAATCGGGAAAAGGGGAGCGTAATGGCCGTTTTCAAACCAATGTTTTTGTGC
Organism: uncultured Alphaproteobacteria bacterium; assembly: GCA_963839185.1. Lineage (GTDB taxonomy): Bacteria > Pseudomonadota > Alphaproteobacteria > Rhizobiales > Beijerinckiaceae > Roseiarcus. Next base: position 37,667 of record CAWIUD010000002.1, read on the forward strand.
GTTAGAGGGCGGCTGATTGTCGGCGGTTCGATAGCCGCCATGGCGACTGCCGCGTCCCTTACCGCCCCACCGGCGCTAGCGGAAAACTTCAACTTGTCATTCTTGACCTTCTCCCCTCCTGGGATGCCAGCGGGGGACACCGCCGGCGCCGCGGACATCAATAATATCGGCCAGATCCTCGTGAACGCTCAACCTCCGAGCGGTCCCGCCATCGTCGACAACTCGTACATCTACAATACCATTACCCACAACTACACCGCCTTGCCGAGTGATTCCGCTGCAATCCCGGAACGACGGTCTTCGGCGCGCTGAACGACAACGGACAGTTGGTTGGATACTATCAGCCGACGACGCTGGGAACCTACCAGTCGTTTCTCTACTCGGGAGGCGTCTTCACCAATGTCACGCCGCCTCCGAGTTTCATGACCGATTTCTCATCGGCGTCGGATATCAATAACGCGGGTCAGATTGTCGGCGATTGGGAGGTTGCGAGCAATCACGAGCGGGGCTACTTATTGTCCGGAGGCGTTTACACGACGATTGACGCGGGGCCATTTCCCGGAACCGTGACTTTCCCCTTCGCTATCAACAACAACGGAACGATTGTCGGGGGCTACGGTCCCGCCCCGGACGGATCAGGCCCGTTCTCCGGATTCTGTGGATGCCGGCGGGTCAATATCGACATTGAACGTCCCGGGTTATACGAACACTATTCTTCTGGCCATCAACGATGAAGGCGAGATCGTTGGCCAGGCGACCAACGACGACACCTTCAACACCAGCGACGCTTTTGTCGATATCGGCGGCGTATTCACCATTCTCGACGTTCCCGGCGCGAACTACACTGAGGCGTTCGCGGTCAACACGGCTGGACAGATCCTTGGTTATTATCAAGATCCCGATGGAGCCTCGGGTCCATTCCTGGCGACGCCGAGCATTCCCGAGCCGTCGACTTGGGCGATGATGGCGCTCGGGTTCGCGGGACTCGGCTTAGCCGGGCGACGCAGGGCGAAGGCCAGGCTGCTCTTCGCGGCTTGATCTGCGACAACCCAGCCCCCGCGAAGCAAGACGACCCTAAACCGCGTCAGAAGCTCATTCGCGCCCGGCGCTAAGTTCGCGAACCCGACGTCGCGCCAGCCATCCCGGCTGCCGCAGACCGGCAGGTGATCTCGCGCAGATCGCCGAACCAGAAGAGGCAATCCGGCGCGCGGGCACAAGCAGCGCTTGAACCGCGCTTGACGATCGCAGGACCTCTCTCCAACAAGGGATGAGCGCGTTCCCCCATTGTGGAAGATGCTCTCATCTTAGCGTCTTGCCGACCTGGAGAATGATTTGAAGGCGCCGCGCAGTTCTCGTCGGGCGGCAAGACCAGCCCTTTTACCGAAGCGAGCCAGCTCGGCCATCGCCGGCGGGCCGCGATCCGATCACGTTCAGTCGCTGGTTCGCGCGCTGGGGATCATCAATCAGCTCGCGATGGCCGACGAAGGCATGACGCTGACCATTGTCGCGGAACGCGTCGGCCTTGCGCCTTCGACCGTTCATCGGCTGCTCACCACATTGGAGCAGGAGCGCTACGTCCACTTCGATCCGGACCGACGGCTTTGGTCGGTCGGCGTGCAGACTTTCGTGTCCGGGAGCGCGTTTCTTAGGACTCGCAATCTCGTCGGCGTCGCGCGCCCGTACATGCGTGCGCTGATGAACGAGAGCTCGGAAACCGTGAACCTCGCGGTTGAGGACGAACACGAAGCCGTCTATCTCGCGCAAGTCGAGTGCCGCCAGATGATGCGCGCGTTGGCCCGGCCAGGGGCGCGCGTGCCCTTATATTGCTCAAGCGTTGGCAAGGCGCTCCTCTCCGCAATTCCTGACGGCGACCTCAGTGTCGCGCTACCCCGTAATGGCATGCGCCGGCTGACCGCGAACACCATCACAAGCAGGTCGGCGCTCCGCGATGAATTGGCCGCCACGCGCGGACGGGGATTCGCGATTGACGACGAGGAGCACGCGCTTGGCCTTCGTTGCGTCGCCGGATTGGTGTTCGACGAGATCGGCGAGGCGATGGCGGCCATATCGATTTCGGGTCCGACTGCGCGCATCTCAGACGCGCGTATCGCTCATCTCGGCGATTTGGTGCGCCGAAAGGCCGACGAGATAACCGCTCGGCTCGGCGGCGTCTTGCCGGAATGGCGCAAGGTTACGTAGTCGATCGACGCCCGCTCGAGGCAGGCGGCGGCCGATCCAGCGGCACGCGCCGCACGCCTGTTGCCCGCCACCGACGCGGAGCGGATGGTTCAAGATGCGTTCGCCGCTACCCTGCCTTTCCACCAACGCAAGGCGGTGGTCGGAGGCCATTTCCACAATGCGGAAAAAACTGCCAAACCTCTTTGGCGTAATAGCCATTCGAGTATCTTGCTGTTGGCCGCATCCTCCGGCTCAAGCGAATTCCCGCGTCGGAGCGGCCTCGTGAGGGCCGCCTCGCCCAAAAAAATCAGTGTCACCAGAGGAACCAAGGAGAGTCAGATGAAACTTTACGTTGCTTCCGCGGTGGCGTTGACGGCGCTTATCGCCGGGACTTGCGCCGTGCGCGCGGACAATCTGGAGACGCTCGAGAGCATGCATATGACGGCGCCAGTCGACTGGCCAACCGTCCCGCAAACCGGTCCGAAAGCAGACGCTGTCAAGGAGATACTGAAGAAGATCACACTGCCGCCTGGATTCCACATCGACCTGTACGCGCTTGTGCCTGACGCCCGACATATGGCGGTTGGTCCGCAGGGCGTCGTAACCTTCGTCGGCACCCGCAAGAACAAGATCTGGGCGGTCACCGACCGCTCGCGGAGCGGAGTTGCAGAGGAAGTGAAGGAGTTCGCGCCGACCCTGCCGAAGAAGCTGCCAAACGGCCCTTGCTTCTCCAAGGATGGGTTCCTGTACGTCGTTGAGCAGAATCGTATTCTGCAGTACCCGGCGGCTGAGTTCTTCTATGAGAGCCCAGATGTGGCGGTCGGGGTCGTCGTCCCTGAAGGCGAGCTCATTCCGAAATCCGAAGAGAGTTTCAATCACACCGCGCGCGAGTGCCGCGTGGGGCCAGACGGCAAGCTCTACGTGCAGCTCGGCCAGCCCTACAACGTGCCGCCGAAGGAAAAGATGGACATGTACCGGAAGCTGGGCATCGGCGGGATCATCCGGATGGACCAGGACGGCAAGAACCGCGAGACCTATGCGGTTGGCATGCGCAATCCGGTCGGCATGGACTTCAATCCAAAGGACAAGACGCTGTGGAGCAATGACAATCAGGTCGACGGCATGGGCGACGATATTCCTCCCGGCGAGATGAATTGCGTCGACAAGATGGGGGAGAACTTCGGCTTCCCGTGGTACGGCGGCGGACATACGAGAACGAATGAGTACAAGGACGAGACGCCCCCGGCCGACATAGTCTTCCCGGAGGTCGAGCAGGTCGCCCACGCGGCGGACCTCGGGCTGACGTTCTACACCGGCGACATGTTCCCTGAGAAATACAAGGGCGCGATCTTCTCCACCCAGCACGGCTCTTGGAACCGCACCGTGCCGGTTGGCGCGCGCCTGATGGTTACGTTCCTGAAGGACGACGGGCACGTCGCCGGACCCTCCATCCCGTTCGCCGAGGGTTGGAACGACAATGGCCATTACCTGGGCCGCCCGGTCGACGTCGCTCAATATTGGGACGGTTCGTTGCTGGTCTCCGACGATCTCGTCGGCGCCGATCTACCGCATCTGGTATGACGGCAAGTAGTCTGCCGAAACGGCCGACAGGCGGCGCCGGCGACAACCGGCGCCGCCTTCGTGCGATGGAACTGCATACCTTGCGGGGATTGATGCGGCGAATGCTGCCGGCGCTGTCGCAGAGCGGAATGATACTGGCGATCGCTTCGCTATGCGTCGCCTCGCAAGGCCGAACCGCCATGGCGGGAGACGCGATGGCCGGGCGAGAGAAGGCCGAGAAATGCGCGGTCTGTCACGGCCTCGATGGACTGTCCAAGGTTGCCGAAGCGCCCAATCTCGCCGGGCAGAGCGAGAACTATCTGGTTGAGCAGCTGAAAGCGTTCAAAGCCGGGGACAGGAAGAATGAGATGATGTCCGTGGTGATCGGCGACTTATCGCCAGCCGACATCGAAGATTTGGCTGCCTATTACTCGGCGATTGAGATTACGGTGGGCAAGATACCGGGCCAATAAGCCGGGCAGGCTTCGCGGCCGCAGGTTGCAGAAAAAAGGGCCGCTGGCTGTCGAGGAAACGATTCCGCGATGCCGGGTCGGTCGCGGGGAGATGGCGCAAATGTTCCGTCAGTTGCTCACGCCGGTCGCCGATAGCCTGTTGCTTTCGTTCATCGTCGCGGCTCTGCCCGTCTTGACCGTTCTCGTTCTGCTCGGCGTACTGCGCCGCCCGGCGTGGCAAGCGTCGCTGGCCGGACTTGTCGTCGGGCTCATCGTCGCGATCGCGGTTTGGAGCCTCCCGGCGGCCCTCGCCGTCAATTCCGTGGCCAACGGCGTCGTCTTCGCGTTGTGGCCGGTCATGTGGATCGTCGTCAACGCTTTGCTGCTTTACAACATCGCGGTCGAATCCCGGCGGTTCGACGCGTTTCGGGCATGGACTCTCAACCATCTGCCCAATGACCGCCGCGTCGTGCTTGTCGTGATCGGTTTCTGCTTCGGCGCGCTGCTCGAGGGCATCTCCGGCTTTGGAACCCCGGTTGCGATCACTTCATCGCTCCTGATTTTGGTCGGCTTCCCTTCCCTGGAAGCGCTTACCTACGTGCTCATCTTCAATACTGCGCCCGTCGCCTTCGGAGCGCTGGGCGTTCCTGTGACGGTTCTCGGCGCGGTGACGGGATTGCCGGCTGGAGTTCTCGGGTCAATGATCGGCCGCCAATTGCCGTTCTTCGCGCTGCTGCTGCCCTTTTACGTCATGACGGTTTACGGCGGGACGAGGTCGCTGAAAGCGCTATGGCCGGTGCTGCTGGTCGCCGGAGGATCGTTCGCGCTTACCCAGTTTGTCGCATCGAATTTCATCAACTACGCATTGACCGACGTTCTCTCGTCGATGGGCTCGCTGATCGTGACGCTCGCCTTTTTGCAGGTGTGGAAGCCAGCGCCCGATCCTGAATTCGCGGTGCGAGGGCCTGTGGATCTCGGCCATGTGCGGTCGGATGTCGGGCCTTGGCAGGGATGGCTTCCCTGGATCGTCGTGACCATCGTCGTCATCCTGTGGACGACCTTCAACGTCGCCGCGCTCGGGCAGCAGTCGATTCACTGGCCGGGGCTCGACAAGATGATCTCAATCACCCTCTACAATGACAAGCCGTACGCGGCGATATGGGCGTTCCAGCCGCTCGCTACGGGCACCGCGATTCTTCTCTCGGCGATCATAACCGCGGCGCTCGTCGGGATCGGCGTCTCGGACTTCATGCGCTGCGTGGTCAAAACGATCGAGCAGGCATGGATCGCGGTTCTGACCGTCTGTCTCATCGTCGGCCTCGCTTTCCTGATGAACTATTCCGGCATGGCCTATACGCTCGGCCTTGGCGCGTCGTCAGCCGGCCATGCATTCGTCCTGCTGTCGCCCTTCCTCGGCTGGATTGCGGTGTTTCTCTCCGGTAGCGACACGTCGGGCAATGCGCTGTTCGGCAATCTGCAAGTGGTCGCGGCGAAGCAGCTTAACCTCGACCCGGTTCTGTTCGCGGCGACCAATTCGTCCGGCGGCGTGATGGGCAAGATGATCTCGCCGCAGAACATCGCGACTGGCGTTTCGGTCACCGACCTGCGCGGTCAGGAAGGCGTCGTCTTTGCACGCACCTTTTGGCACAGCGTCGTGCTGACCCTTCTGCTGGGCGTGCTGGTCGCGCTGCAGCAATATGTCTTTCCCGGCATCATCCCGCACTGAATCGCGTCGGGCGCGGGAGGGCGGCGACGCCGACGCGGCGCCCGAGCCCCTTTGGCGGCGGCCGCAAACCACTGAACCCGGCGACGAGGCTCCTACTGGACCCTCGCGCCCATGTAGGGTTCCCGATGCGGGGCGACCCTCGTCGTAACGGCGTAGACCGACCCGGTCGCCGTCAGGAAGAGCGTGCGGAAGTCGTCGCCGCCCCAATTGAGGTTTGCGGTCGGCTCGGGGACGCGCAATTTGCCGATGAGCTGGCCCGAAGGCGCATAGACCCAAACGCCGCCCGGTCCGGTCACCCACACCGAGCCGGCGGCATCGCATTTCATGCCGTCGGGAGCGCCGGGCTCGTCGTCGGAGCGAATACGGGAGGCGAAAATTCTTCCGTCCGACAGTAAGCCGTCGCGCGCGACGGCGAAGGCGCGGATCAGCCTGTTCTCGGTGTCATTGACATAGAGCACGGCCTCGTCAGGAGAGAAACAGAGCCCGTTTGGCTGGCTGAAAAGGTGGCGCTCGACCAGAAGCTCCAGCGTGCCGCCCTCGCTCAGCCGGTAGACGCCTTGAAATCCGAGTTGCCGCGGGCGCTCCACGCCGAAACCCCGCATGCGCCCATACCAGGGGTCGGTAAAATAGATCGAGCCGTCGGAGCGGACGCAAACGTCATTGGGACTGTTGAGTTCCTTGCCTTCGAAATGCGAGGCAAGAACCTCACGCCGGCCATCCGGCCGCTCACGCACCAGCAGCGATGTGGCGTGCTCGCAGACGATGAGGTTGAGGCCACCGTCATAGGTCATGCCGTTGCATTTGTTCGACGGCCGCCGCACCTCGACGACGCCGCGCTCCGGATCCCATCGCCGCCTGACGTCCCCGGGCATGTCGGAAAACGTGAGATGGCCATCGCGGGGGTGCCAGATCGGGCCCTCCGTGAATTTGAAGCCGGTCGCAATCTGCCTGACCGGCGCGTCGGGATTGATCAAACGCTCAAACTCGGGGCTCAGCGCCACATGGGTCACCGTCGTCGCTCCAATCGTCGGCTGTTCATTGTCTCGCCTTGCGCCGCAACTCGACGCTCGTCACGCCAACGTACCAATCGCGTGCGGCAACCTCCTCGAAGACGACCCAAATATCGTCCTTGCCGACGCCGGCGACTTCGCTGATCGCGTTCGCGACCTTGTCGGCGATCGCCGCCTTTTTGCGCTCGGTGTCGGCGGCGATGACCTCCCGGACGATACGAATGTTGACGAACGGCATCTCGACCTCCTTTGAAAACCTTATCTCACCGCCTTCGGGCCGCCCGCCGCGGTAATGACCGCGACAATGATCAATCCGGTGAGCAGGAACCTGACGCCAGCGCTCACTCCAAACGTATTGAGCATCGTCAGGAGCAGGACCAGGAACAGCGCCCCGCCCCAGACCCCGGGAATGTTCGCCTTGCCACCCGCCACCGAAGTTCCGCCGATCACCACGACGGCGATCGAGGCCAGCAGATACTCGTTGCCGATATCGACGTTCGCTCCGCGGAAATAGCCGGCGAGGAGCGCGCCGGTAAGTCCGCCAAGCGTCCCGCACAGGGCGTAGGTCAAAAATCGAATCCATTCGACCTTGATTCCCGCCAGGCGCGCCGCGCGCATGTTCTGCCCGATGGCGAGAACCGAGCGGCCGTAGATCGTGCGCCTGAGCGCGATCCCCGCGCCCACTGTGAAAACCACCGTCAGCATCGCCAGCAACGGCACGCCAAAGAACTGGATGTTGGTGAAGTCGGCGAAGCCGGGCGGCGGCTTGATCTGCAGTCCGCGGCCATAGGATATGTCGATCGACTGGATGACGAAACTCGCCGACAGCGTCGCGATGATCGGGGGGATGCGCAGCGCCCGGATCAGCAAGAAATTGGCGGCGCCGACCGCGAGGCCGCAGCCGAGCGCGGCGAGGAGGCCGAGCGCCACCCATGCGTCGTCGCCGCCCATGGTCTTCATCGCCACCGCGCTCGCGAGGCCGATGTTGGCGGGAAGCGACAGGTCGACGTTGCCGGGCCCAAGCGTGATGACGAACATCTGCCCGACGCCGACGATCACCGTGAACACCGAAAGCGACAGCGCGGCGGTCAGCATCCCTCCCGCGCCATAGCCTCTTGTGAAGGCGATCGCGGCGACCCAGACCAAAGCCGCGCCGACGAACGACCAGACCCACGGCTTGCTCTCGAGCCGCTCGACAAGGCCGCTCATCGCTCGGTCCCTCGTTGGCTGATCAGAACCCGGGCGGCCAGGACTATGATGAGAATTGCGCCGTTCGCCGCGACCTGCCAGTCGGGCGGAATGCGCATGAAGGTCAAGAGCGGCGACGCCGCAAGCGCCAGCGTCAAGGCTCCGATCACCGCCCCGATCGGCGAGACCCGGCCTCCGACGAATTCGCCGCCGCCCAGGATGACGCCGGCGATCGACAGAAGCGTATAGCCGTTGCCGATGTTAGCGTCGGCCGAGGTGGTGATGCCGACCAGCGCCATGCCCGAGAGCACGCCGAAGAGGCCAGTCAGCGCGAACAGAAAGGCTTTGGCCTTCAACAACGACCAGCCTGCGCGGCTGATCGCTACAGCATTGCCGCCCGCGCCCCGCAAGACCGCGCCGTAAGAGGTTCGCATCAAGCCGAAATACGCCACGGCGGCGATAACAGCGGCGGCCACGATCGGAAACGGAATAAGTGGCGGTTTTACTCCCATGAAACTCTGCAACCACGCCGGCGCCTTGCCGCCGGGCTTGGGCAAGAGAAGGACCGCCAGCCCCTGCCAGACGAAACTCATGCCAAGCGTGACCACAATCGAGGGCAGGTTGCGCAAGTAGATCAGCGCCCCCAGCCCCGCATAGACCCCAATGCAGCCGAGAAGCGCGAGGGCGCCCAGCGCCGGCCAATCGTGCAGCCAGGTCGCCGCAATGCAGCAGACAAACCCGACAAAAGTGCCGATCGACAGATCGAGATCGTTGCCGGCGATCACGAACATCTGCGCAATTGTCGCGAGCGCGATCGGGATGGCGAGATTCAGCATCAGCGTGAAGCCGAAATAGCTGATCGCGCGGGGATTCAGATAGGCGATTGCGCCCAGCACCAGGGCGAGCGACAGCGCAGGCAGGAGCGCCTGAGCCAAGCGGCGCGGATTGATGCGCAGGCCTGCGGAGCCGCCGATCTCTGCCTGGACGGACGCGGTCATCGTCAGCCTGTCCCGGTGAACGAAGAGTGGATCAGGCGCTCTTCGGTAGCGTCGCCTCGGGACAAATCGGCGACGATAAGGCCGTCGCGAAAGACGTAGACGTGATCGCAGTTTTGCAGTTCGTCCGCCTCGGTCGAGTACCAAAGAAATGTGCGGCCTGCGCGCGCCTCCTCGCGAATCAGCGCGTAAACCTCGAGCTTGGTGCCGAAGTCGACGCCGCGCATCGGGTCGTCCATCAACACGATTGCGGCGTCCGAAGCGAGGGCGCGAGCGAATAGCGCCTTCTGCTGGTTGCCCCCCGAGAGCGACAGAATGTTGTTGCGAACATCAGGGGTGCGGATCTTGATCCGCTCGCGCCATCGATTGGCGAGGCCGTCCTCGCGTCGGCGCGAGAGGAAGGGGCCCTCGCGCAATTGCTTGAGCGAACGGACGCCGATGTTCTCGGAGATCGACCATTGCGGAAACACGCCGTCCGATTGCCGGTCGCCAGCAATCAGCGCCACCGGCGCGGCGACCTCCACGCCTGTCTTCGAGCGCGAGGACGCGGCAAAGATGGAGAGGAGCAGATCCGTTTGACCATGACCGGCGAGACCAGCCAGACCGACGATCTCGCCTTCATGGGCGACGAGATCGATCCCGCCGCTCTGGCGCTCGGGGCGCGCGCGCACGCGAATCGCCCGCGCCTCCCGCGCTGCGCCTTTTGGCCCGCTCCCAGCGTCATGTCCGTGTTCGTCCACGCCGCCCATCGCGCCGATCAGCCTGTTGCGGTCGAAAGCCTGCGCCCGGTCGGCGACGACGACCTTACCGTCGCGCATGACCGCTATGCTGTCGCTCGCCTCTAGAATTTCGCCGAGGATGTGGGAGATCAGAATGCAGCTCGCCCCGTTCTGGACGAAACGCCGCACGAACGCGAGCAATTGCCCCGAGGCGTAGGCGTCGAGCGAAGAGGTCGGCTCATCGAGAATGACCAGCGCCGCCGGCCGGCTCGACTCCGTGAACGCTCGAGCGATCTCAACCATCTGCCGCCGGCCGATCGGAAGATCCTGAACAAGCTCGGACGCTCCCACGCCATGACCTGGAAAGATCTCGTCCAACCGTTGCATCAGCAAAGCGCCGGCCCTTCGTCGCCAGTCGAAGCCGCGTAGCGTCGGATGGACGACGAACGCATTCTCGGCCACGGTCAGATTAGGGCAGAGCGAGAGCTCCTGAAAGACGCAGCGCACGCCAAGCTCGCTGGCGCGCCGGGTCGAGTAGTTTTGCTGCTCGACGCCGTCGACCGCGATGTGGCCGCTGTCTGGCGTCAGAGCGCCGGCGAGCACATGCATGAGCGTCGACTTGCCCGCGCCGTTGTGGCCGACGACGCCAATGCATTCGCCCGCCGGAACGGCGAAATCGACGCCATTTAACGCTCGGACGGCGCCGAAGGATTTTTCGACGCCGTCCAGTTTCACGATGATCGCGTTCGCGACGGCCATGCGGACCAACTCGGGACGCGCGGGCGGCCCGAGGCCGCGCGGAGCGGTTACTTCATATTGGCCTTGATCGCCGACGACCGCGTCCGCCTGCGTATATTCATGGCTGGCGACCCCGCCAGTCGCGATCTTTGGCAATTCCGCCTCGAAATCGTCCTGCGTGAAGGCAAGATAGGGCACCAGCAAATCGTGCGGAATTTTCTTGTTGCCGTCCAACACCTGCTGGGCGACCCAGAAGGCCAGCGTCGACACGCCCGGAGCGATCGAGGCCGACCATGTCTTATAGCCGTCCTTGGCCTTCTGCTCCTTCCACCATTGCAGTTCGTCCTGCCGATTGCCCATGATGATGGTAGGGCGCGGCTTGCCCGCAGCGGCGATAGCCTGCGCCGCCCCGTAGCCGTCTCCGCCCTGGTCGACCACGCCCACGATCGGCGGCAGCGAGGGCAGCACGGTCGCGACCGCCTTCTGCGCCGTGGTCTGATCCCAGTCGCCGGTCACGGAACTGACGATCTTGAACTCGGGATGCGCCTTTACCCCGTCGAGAATGCCCGCATGAATGGCGTCGTCGATCGAGGTTCCCGCCAGCCCGCGGATCTCAAGCAGGTTCCCGCCTTTGGGCTGGAACTTGGCCATTTCTTCGACTTCCTGCTTGCCCATGTCCTTGAAGTCGACGACCACCCGATAGGCGCAAGGTTCGGTGACAATGCCGTCGAACGACACGACGACGATCCCCGCGTCGCACGCCTGCTTGATCGCGCCGTTCAAGGCGTCGGGCGAACTGGCGTTGATGACAATCGCGTTATAGCCCTGAAGGATGAGGTTCTGAATCTGGGCGGCCTGAGTCGGCACCTCCTTGTCGGCGGTGGTGAACACGTCCGCTGCGGCGACGACCTTATCGTCCACCGCTTTTTTTGTGACGATGTCGTAGCTCTTGAGCATCGCCTGGCGCCAGGAATTGCCGGCGTAGTTATTTGAGAAGGCGATCCGGTCCTTGCTGGTGTCTGCCTGCGCAGAGCCGGCCAGCACCGCCACGCCGACACAGCAAAGCGCCGTCGCGCTAATCTTCGTTTTCATCTCGATTCCTCCCGTTATGCTTGGCGTCAGACCCCGTTTGAGAGGCGGCGCCGCTCGTCCGTCGCGCGGTGGCGCTCCTCGCGTTTTGCAAGGATGCAATAGCGCCAGCTGACATGCTAGTCAGTATCATTTCATGCGCAAAAATCTCTGAGTGTCAACGGGCCGTCCGGAGCATGTCGCTAGCAGATGAAGTTGCGCGCGCCTCCGGATCGTTGTGCGGCGGGGCGGTCGAACCTGACGAGCGGGGCTGACCGCAAGTTTGCGCGGCCAAGCCCAGTGGGATACACGGCGTCGACAACAGCGAAGGCGTATGGCTGACTGTGACGGCCCGATCGTATTGGCCGAAGGTTTGAGGCTTTTCATTTGCGACGATCCCGAAGCCGAGATCAAGAATTGCCAGAGAACTCAGAGGAGGGCCGAGGCCGGGCCTTGTCAGAAGACATGGCGCCCCATTTCTCCGAAGCGCGTGACGACACTTCGCGTTGGTTGCGCGAGCGCGCGTTGCCGCTATGGGCCTCTCGCGGCTTTGACCGGCGCCGATCCGCGTTCGAAGAGCAGCTCGACTTTTCTGGCGAGCCGGTGATCAGCGCGCCACGCCGAATGATGGTGCAGGCGCGCCAGATTTCGGTCTATGCCGCCGCGGCGCTGTCGGGCGCCTTTCCCGCCGGGGCCGAGATCGCATTGCACGCCGCCCGCTCGATGATCGACGGCTATTTCGAGGCGGACGGCGCGCCAGGCTGGACGTTTTCCTGCGACCGCTCCGGCCGGGTGGTCGACGCCAAACGCGATCTCTACGCGCATGCGTTCGCAATCTTCGGCCTCGCATGGGCGATGCGGCTCGAGCGCGACCGGCGTTCAGAGGCCGCGCTCGCCGCCACGTTCGACGTTCTCGACCGCCATTTCGCGGACGTTGAGAACGGCGGCTATTGGGATTGTCTGCCGCGTCCGGACGCTCTGCGGCGCCAGAATCCCCACATGCATCTGTTCGAGGCCTGTCTTGCGCTTCACGAGACGACCCGTCGCGACGAGCCGTTGGAGCGCTGTCTGAAGCTGCGCGACCATATTGTCAGCCACTGTGTTGACCCATCGACCGGCGCGATCCGTGAGCATTTCGACGACCGCTGGAACGTCCACCCCTCTCCCGGAGAGGGCAGCGTCGAACCCGGCCATCTGTTCGAATGGGCGTGGCTGTTGCGCCGGTTCGAAGCCGCTTCCGGCTTGAATCAGGACGAGCCGGTCTCCGCAATGGTCGCGACGGCGATGCGGACGGGCCTCGACGCCGCGCGCGGCCGCATCGTGGATGAAGTCGGAGAGGACGGCCGCGTCCGGGCGGCGTCAAGCCGGTCCTGGCCGCACACCGAGGCGCTCAAGGCGCTGGTCACGGAATCGAAGCGGACCGGAACCGATCATTCCGGGACGCTCGCCGCGATTCTCACGCGCCTGCGCGGAGTCTATTGCGTCGATCGGCTGGAGGGCGGCTGGATCGACCACGTCGACGCGGAGGACGTTCCGATCAGCAAGGTCATGCCCGCAAGCACGCTCTACCATCTGTATTTCGGTATCGCCTCGCTCGAAGAGTTCCGAGGCCGATGAATTCCGGTCCCGGCTCCGACTGCGCGCTGGGCGCGGCATTCAGACCAATCGATCGAGGCTCTCGCTTTCCGCTTTCTCGAATTCGGTATTTTCTTCCACGTATGGGGGGCGTTCGTCCCACATTTCATAGCCGTCGCTATCGACAAGCCGGTAACCCGCGACAACGACTGCGGTCGAAAAGACCCGCTCAACGGCGTGCCCTACGTCCCCGTCGACCAGCCCCTTCTCGGGTGTAAAGGTCGCTGCCAGGCGCAGTTCCCGCACCGGCCGGAGCGCCTCCGGGCGCACCCAGAACATCGTTCCGCCATAGAAATCCAAGCGGAATTGCTCCGGCGCTATCCCCATGGCGGTCGCGATCTCCAGCACCATCGCCCGATTGTTGGTCCCCCACGATGGCGCCAGCGAAGCCGTTGGGCTCGGAAGACGATAGGCGCGCGGGCCGATCATCCCGACGCTTTCGTCGTTCTCAAAGGTTTGCAGAATGGTCTCCGCTATGCCCGGCGCGCCCAGAAGGTCAAAGAACAGCCGTCGCCGCCAGAGGGCGCCGAGGTAGGGCATCCGGCCGCCGTCAGCCGATTTCTTCCCGTGAATCTTGCACACGTAGCGGTACCGGTCGAGCCTGCCGGACTCCAGAAGCTCGACGAACGGACGCACGTCCCGCCCGCGGTTTTCCGTCACGGCGATCTCCGCGTGCGGAAAATCCCGCCGCATCGCCTCGACGAGGCGCTCGCGGCCGGGAACGGTCGTGACAATGAGGTCGAAGGGAATGGTGAGGCGCTTCAGCACGCCGGCGATGTCGGCCCAGATGTCCTCGTAATAGATATGGACCACAATCGCCGCCGCGTTCCCGGAGGCGGGCGGCGCCGCCGGCTCGGCCGCCTCGATCGGCGTCCAACCCTGGAGGAGTTCGGGGTGGGTCGTGACCAGGCGCCCATCGAGCGCGACCCCGACATTGAACATATGTTGGTTGAAGGTGGTGAAGCGCTTCCGCTCGGGCTTGACCCCGTAGGAAAACACCGAAAACTCCTCGAATTGGAGATATTTCTTTTTCTTGAAGAGGGCGGAAAGCCGCAAGCGGACCCATAGGGAAACGAGGATGCCGAGCCGCTCGGCGATGAAATCCTCGCTCTCAATTGAGCGCACGGCGCCTTTGGTCGGCACGACAAAGTAGCCGAGCCCCTTCGAATAAGGCAGCAGGACGCTCTGGTTCGTCGCGGCGCCGTCAATTCGCACTTGGGTAACCTCGCCGTCGGCGGCGGCGCGGTTTGTGGTCAACCGATAGGCGCGCAGGGAACTGAACAGAGATTTGCTCATCGATATCCGTGTCTTCGCCTCCTCTAACGGGGACAAGCGCGACGGGCAATCGTTTGCCGGCCGCCCGCTTGACCCGGGCCCTACCGGCGCATACCCAAATCGCCCCGCCCGATCGCCCCTCAGGTCTCGATCCCCGTGAACCCGGTCTTCGCCGAAATCGGCACCAGCGTTTTCGAGACCATGTCGCGCCTCGCCCGCGAGCATCACGCGGTCAATCTCGGTCAGGGCTTTCCCGACGATCCTGGCCCGGACGACGTTCGCGCCAAGGCGGCCGAGGCCGTGATCAACGGCTGGAACCAATATCCGCCGATGCTCGGCCTCCCCGAACTGCGGAAGGCTGTCGCGGCGCATTACCGCCGTTTCCAGGGCCTTGAGCTCGACCCGGAAACCGAGGTGATGGTGACTTCGGGGGCGACGGAGGCGCTGGCGGGGGCGCTGCTCGCGCTGATCGAACCGGGCGACGAGGTCGTTCTCATTCAGCCGATGTACGACGCCTATCTGCCGCTCGTGCGCCGCGCCGGGGGCGTCGCAAATTCGTCACCTTCGCCCGCCGCATTGGACGATCGAGGACGCCGATCTCGCCGCGGCGTTTTCCGACCGCACGCGGGTCGTCCTCGTCAACAATCCGCACAATCCGATCGGCGTCGCTCATGGCCGCGAGACGCTGGAAAGGATCGCCCGATATTGCCGCCGGCACGATGCGGTGGCGCTTTGCGACGAGGTCTGGGAGCACCTGACTTATGACGGGCTTCAGCACGTCTCGATGATGTCGATCGAGGGCATGCGCGAACGTACGGTTAAGATCGGCTCGGCCGGGAAGATCTTCTCGCTCACCGGCTGGAAGGTCGGCTGGGTGTGCGCGCCCGAGCCGATCCTGAGGAGCCTCGCCCGCGCCCATCAGTTCATCACCTTCACCACCCCGCCGAACCTGCAAACCGCGGTCGCCTACGGGCTGATGAAGGACGACGACTACTTCACTTCCATGCGCGCCCGCTTTCAGCGCAGCCGCGACCGTTTCCGCGACGGCCTCCAACAACGCGGCTTCCATGTCCTGCCATGCCGGGGCCTATTTCGTCAATATCGACATTTCCCCGCTCGGCCTCGAGGACGACGCGGCCTTCTGCCGGCGGCTGGTCGAGCAACAGGGGGTTGCGGCGATTCCAGCATCGGCGTTCTACGATCAGGACGCGGTCCGCACCGTCGTGCGCTTCTGCTTCGCCAAGACCGACGCGACGCTCGATGCGGCGCTCGCGCGTCTCGAAGGGATGGCACGGAGACCGGCTTTGGCGGGTTGACTTACCCTTGCGCCGGGCTGAGCCAGGTCTCCATTTGCGGCCCGGCGCCACTTGCGCGACGGCCACTTTCAGGAGTTTAGGCGCCTTTTTCTGCAACTCGCAGCTTTGGTTCACATCAACTATAAGTTCGCTTATCAATGCGGCCGCGTATCGCGAGCGTCAGCAAGCGATCCAGGGATCGTAACTGCTGTCGACCCCTGGATGGCCGCAAACTGCTCTCGCAATCATTGTCCCGAAGCCGTGCGGCGCCAGACGGAGCGCGTCCGCCTCACACCCGCGGCGGCAAATCGGCGAAGCGGCGGCGGCCGGCGACGACGTCGTCCAGCTCGGCGAGCTCTTCGTCGCGCCGGCGGTAGCCGCATTCGGCGATCAGCCTGCGCGCCGCATCGAGTTCCTTGCGCGCCTCCTCTCCGAGCGCCGGCGGCGGCGTCGGGCGGGACGGGCGGCGGCGGGCTCGGCTCGACGAGGCCGTTGAGCGGCGCGAAGGCTTCGCGGCGCGCCAGCGCGAGCCGCGCGCGTTCCAGCGCGCAATCGCAAAGATGAAGCCGCATCGGTCCCGGCTCGGCGATCTCCTCGACCTCGTCGAGGTCTCGCGCTGCGCCGTCCCAGTCGCCAACGGCGCGGCGGAACGCGGCGCGGGCGAGCAGGCCGCGAGCGAGATAGTCGCTTTGCCGGAGGTGCGCAGGCCATCGACCGCCGTTCCGAGCTGGGCGGTCGAGACGCGCGCATCGGCGATTGCAGATCGCGGCCGAAGCTCTGCTCGCTTGGCTTTCAAAGCCAGGGCGAAATGGGCCCGGCCGAGGGTCAGACGTCGTCGAGCGCGATATCGCGAGAGACCTAGCTCTGCGTCTCTCGCAATCTCGATGGTCGCAGCGCCCGGTCGCCGCCTCGGTGGGCTCCCGCGACAGAAGCAGGTCGCAATATTGATAGCCTCGCAGCGAATACAGCAACGGATATTCGGGTTGAAGTGCCTGCTGCCGTCGCTCGGCGTCGGCGAACAGGCGCTCGGCCTTATCCCGTTCGCCGGCGGCGTGCAGCGCGTCTGCCTGGGTCGTGCGGCTGCCAGCATCATGAAATCGTCGCCGGCGCGGTCGGCAAGCGCCACGCGATATCTCCGCCGTTGCCACGGCTCGGCGATTTCGCCAACCAGAAGTTCGGTTTGGCTCAGATTTGAGGCGCGGATCGCAGCGAGCTTCCAATCTTGCTCCGCTTCGCGATTTCGAGGCCCGCGCGCATTGCAGGCAGCGCCTCCTGAAGGCGCCCTTGCGCGCGCAAGGCGAAACTGGCCTCGCTGAGGACCCAGGCGCGATCCGCTGGCGTCAGCGCGGCGGCGGGCGTTTCATATGGCCGGTCGAAGAACCAGGAGATCGCCGCGAGGATCGCTGCCGACGGCGCCCAGCTTGTTGACCGCATAGAATTCGACATCCCCCGTCGGCAACCGCCGGCAGATGCGATTCTCATAGACTTCAGTGAGCGCCTCCTGCTGTCGTCCGGCGCGGCAGCCGTGGGCGATGGCGTGGTAGAGTGGGGAGAGATCGGCCAGCGTCGGCGTTTGGCCTTCGCGCGTCGCCTGGCGCAGATGGTCATAGACGCGGCTGTGCGCCTCCTTCCACGCGGCTTCGTTGGTCAGCCGCAGCCTCTCGCCGAACCATTCGCGCACCAGCGGATGGGCGTCGAGCGCTTCCGGATCGGCGAGATCGGGCGGCGACAACAGCCGCGTCTCGCGCAAGCGCGCGACGGCGCGGCGCCATTGATCGTCGCTGAGGCCAATGAGCGCGTCGGTCAGTCCGCGGAATCGCAGGATTGGCGCGCAGCGCCTTAAGGCAATCGCCGCTCGCGGGGCGGTCGAACAGGCCGACGCAATGCAGGATGGCGAGCAGGATCGGCTGTCCGGCGAGCCATTCTCTCTCGTAGGACTCCATCACGCGGCGCGCATGACCGTGGCGCGGATCGTCGGCGTCGGCGAGCAGGGCGCGGACATGATCGCGCCGTCGGACGTCGCCGTTCTGCGTTTCCTTGAGCAGGCTCGCGAGCAGCGTCAAAGCGAGCGGATGGCCGCCGAAATCATGCGCGGCCGCCTTCAAGTCGCGGTCGACGCCCCAGACGTCATTGTCGCGCAGGAGTTCCGCGCCGGCCTCGTCAGACAGCCGGCCGACATCGACGACCGGCGCGCTGTCCTTGAAGCGCTGGATATCGGCGACGGCGAGGCGGCTGGTCAGCACGATCAGGCTGTGAGCCGCTTTCGGACGCGCGGCGGCGAAACGGCGCAGAAGCGCGCGCAGGCCTTGGTCCTTGAGTTCGCCCGCCTGCAGTCCCGGCCCATGCTGCAGCGGCTCGACGCCGTCAAGCACGAGGAGCGCGCGCCGCGCCATCAGCGCCTCGGCGATCGCCTCGCCCTTGGCGGACGGGCTGGTTGTCCCGACTTTCACGCCGAGGTTGGCGAGCGCCCAGTTGAGGAACTCGTCGGCTGCCGTCGCTCGCTCCTTTGAGCCCTGGCTATAGAACGACCAGCCAAGCACGCAATCGGCGCCGCGATAGCTGTCGCTCTGCAGCCGCGTCAGCCATTCGTTGACCAGAGCCGACTTGCCAGCGCCGCCCTCGGCGACCAGCGAGAGGATGTTGGTCTGTCGTCGCTCCAGGCTTCATCCAGACGCTCAAGCTCAGCGTCGCGTCCGACCAGCCGCTCGTACCCGGTCTCGGGCAGGCCGCTGATATGCACGTAAGCTGGCGCCGCTTCCTTTGCCTCACGCGGAGCAGCTACGACTTTCCGCTCCGCTGTCGCCGCCGCGAGCTTGGCGATCTCATTGGCCGCCTCCGTCATGTGCCGGTTGCGCTCGGCCAGCGTGTAGCTCTGGAACGGCGTCCCGTCGCGCGGGCGAAGTTTGAAATCCTTCACTCTGTCGAGACCCGCGTCCGGCGTCAATTCGATCAGCAACGGGTAAACTTCTATTTCGCCATTTGCCTCGCGTTCGGAGGCGATTTCGAGTTCCCTGTCGATGATGTAGTCGGAACCCATCGAGTTGGCGGAGACGAGCAACACGAAGATGTCGCAGGCGCGCAAGTTGCGCTCAATCTCCGGGTCCCATCTCGTGCCGCCAGGCATCAGGGGGTCTACCCACACGGCGAATTCGCCGCTCTTCACCGCGGGCCGCAGGAACTTCATGACGAAGCTCAGCCACTGGATTTCCTCGCCGCGAGGCTTCTCCGGCTCGTCGAGGTGAGCGTAGCTGATGAAGATGACCGGCTTGGTCGACTGGGAAGGCATCGTGCGTAACTCCCGCCTCAAGCGAGATTTGCCCTTGCATTTTGTCGGTCAAGGCGATTGGTCACGCGCTAGGGTCGAACCAGTGTCGTCATTGCGAGCGAAGCGAAGCAATCCAGGGGATCGCGCCTACATCTCTGGATGCCGCGTCGCTTCGCTCCTCGCGATGACGACGATTCAAGCCGATCGCATGCCTCTCCGCACGATTTCAAAAAGAGGAGGCGCGCGGCCGCTCGCCGCGATAGACAGGGCCAAACCAGGATGCCCGCCGAATGACCGCCAAAGCGCCTAACATTCTCCTCGTCATCGCCGACCAGATGGCGCCGGCGTTTCTGCCGGTCTACGGCCACAGGCTGACCCGCGCGCCGAACATTGAAGGCCTCGCGTCGTCCGGCGTCGTGTTCGAGAGCGCCTATTGCAACTCTCCGCTCTGCTCGCCGTCGCGCGCCTCGTTGATGTCGGGCCGATTGCCGTCGCGCACGCGCGTCTACGACAACGCGTCGGAGTTCTCGGCCGACATTCCGACCTTCGCGCACTGCCTCAGGCTTCAGGGCTATCGCACGATTCTTTCCGGCAAGATGCACTTCTGCGGACCCGATCAGCTGCACGGGTTCGAAGAGCGGCTGACGACCGACGTCTATCCCGCCGATTTCCGCTGGACGCCGGACTGGGATCATCCTCAGGACCGGCCGAGCTGGTATCACAACATGAGCTCGGTCACGCAGGCCGGCGTCTGCGTGCGCACCAACCAGCTCGACTTCGACGACGAAGTCGCCTTCATGGCCGAGCGGGCGATCTTCGACATCGCCCGCTCCAGGGACAAGCGGCCGTTTCTGCTCGCCGCCTCGTTCACCCATCCGCACGACCCGTTCGCCGTGCCGCAGCGCTATTGGGACCTCTACCGCCACGAAGACATCGACATGCCTGTCGCCGCCGGTCGCGATCGACGCGCTCGATCCGCATTCGAAGCGCCTCAGGCATGTCTGCGCGATGGACGCCGAGCCGATCACGGATGCTCAGACGCGCAACGCCCGCCACGCCTATTATGGCGCGATTTCCTATATCGACGACCAGATCGGACGGCTGATGGCGGCGCTGCGCGCGGTTGGCCTCGCCGAGGATACGATCGTCATCCTGACCAGCGACCACGGCGAGATGCTGGGCGAACGCGGCCTCTGGTACAAGATGAGCTTCTTCGAGGGCGCCTGCCGGGTTCCGCTCATCTTCGCCAGTCCCGGCCGCTTCGCGCCGGGCCGGGTCGCCGCAAGCGTCTCGCTCGTCGATATGCTGCCGACGCTGGTCGACCTGTCCGGCGGCGACGCGCAATCGCTCGGGAACACTATCGACGGGCGCAGCCTGGGCCCGCATCTGAGCGGCCGGCGCCGGCCACGACGAGGCGATCGGCGAATATCTGGCGGAAGGCGCAATCGCGCCCCTCGTCATGATCCGCCGCGGCGACTTCAAATTCATCCATTCCCCGGCCGATCCCGACCAGCTCTATGATCTCAAGCGCGACCCCGGCGAGCGCGACAACCTGGCCGGAAAAGCCGAAAGCGCGAAACTTGTCGCAGGCTTTCGCGCCGAGGTCGGCCAGCGCTGGAATCTCGCCGAACTGGACGGCCAAGTGCGCGAAAGCCAGCGCCTGCGCCGGCTGGTCGACGCCGCGCTCGCCAAAGGCGAAATCCGCGCCTGGGATTTCCAACCGTTCCGCGACGCTTCCAAGCAATACGTGCGCAACGACATGGATCTCGACGACCTCGAGGCGATGGCTCGCTTTCCCCGCGTCGCCAGCCCCTGAGCCGCGCGTCCGAATGCCTCGGCCGGCCTCCCGGGTTTAGCGGTAACCCTAACCCCGCGCTTGGCGATTCTCGACTCCCCACCGGCCGGAAATCGCGCTAGCCTGCCGCCCGAGGAGCGGCATGGCGAGCGAAACCCGAAAACCGGCGGACGTCGCCGCCCGCGTCGCGGACCGGCGCAGCCAGCGGTCGAGCGCCGGCGCGACCGAGGGCGTCTGGCGGCGGGAGACGTTCTGCCTGCCGCGGGGCGAAGCGCGGGCGAAGGCGCGCGAATGGTTCGAGCGCTTCCCCAAGGCCGCCTACATGACCGAGATCGAATCCTGGCGGGAACTCTCCGACGACCGGATCGAGTTCGTGATGCGCCGCCTGCCGACGGCGGACTGAACGCCGGAGCCGGAGCTTCGCGGCCTCATCCAGTGAACCATGTTGTAGCGCGAGATCAGCCCCCATATAAGAGCATAGCGCCATGGCTCGGCGGACGCCGGCGCATCAAATCTTGGGAGCGCAAGTGTCTTCGTCCAATCATGCGCATGAGCGCCTTGTCATTATCGGTTCTGGGCCAGCCGCCTACACGGCAGCGATCTATGCGTCGCGCGCGATGCTGAGGCCGCTCGTCCTGTCGGGTTTCGAGGCGGGCGGCCAGTTGATGACCACGACCGACGTCGAAAACTACCCGGGCTTCGCCGAGCCGATCCAGGGGCCGTGGCTCATGGAGCAGATGCGGGCCCAGGCCGAGCACGTCGGCGCGCGCGTCGAGAGCGAATATGTCGTGGCGCTGGAGCTCGGGCGGTGGCCGTTTCTCGTGCGTTGCGACAGCGGCCGGACATTCACCGCCGACGCGGTCGTTCTGGCCACCGGCGCAAAGGCCAAATGGCTCGGCTTGCCGGGCGAGCAGGAGTTCAAGGGCTTTGGCGTCTCCGCTTGCGCGACGTGCGACGGATTTTTCTTCCGCGCCAAGGAAGTCGTCGTGGCCGGCGGCGGCAACACTGCGGTCGAGGAGGCGCTGCACCTCTCCAATCTCGCCCAACACGTCACCGTCGTCCACCGCCGGAACTCGTTCCGAGCCGAGAAGATCTTGAGCGAACGGCTTGCCGCGCGGCCAAACGTCACAGTGCGCTGGAACAGCGTGATCGAGGAGATTCTGGGCGACGCGACGCCGCGCGGCGTCACCGGCGTCAGGCTGAGGAACGTCGTGACCGGCGCAGTCGAAGAACTGGCCACCCACGGCGTGTTCGTCGCCATCGGCCATGAACCTGCGAGCGAACTGGTGCGCGGCCAGGTCGTCCTGAAGCCGAACGGCTACGTTCAAACGGCGCCCGGTTCGACCGCCACCAGCGTCGAAGGACTCTTCGCCGCCGGCGACGTCGCGGACGATGTGTTTCGCCAGGCGGTGACCGCCGCGGGTCTTGGTTGTATGGCCGCGCTCGAAGCCGAGCGTTGGCTCGCCGCGCAAGAGCCCAGACGCGAAGCCGCAGAATAGGCGAAGCCCGCGCCAGGCGCCGCCATCCGCCGCGCCGCGCCAATAAGCCGGGGAGGCCGAGGAAACCTTCATGGATTGGGACAAGCTGCGCATTTTTCAGGCCGCCGCCGACGCAGGATCGTTTACCCATGCGGGCGCGACCTTGGGTCTGAGCCAGTCGGCGGTCAGCCGACAGGTGGGCGCGCTGGAATCCGATCTCGGGGCGCCGCTGTTTCATCGTCATGCGCGCGGCCTCATCCTCACCGAACAGGGGGAAATGCTGCTCGGCGCCGTGCGCGACGTGGTTCTGAAGCTCGACGCGGTGCGCAGCCGCCTCATCGACAGCCGCGAGAAGCCGCATGGCGAATTGCGGGTGACGACTACCCTCGGTCTCGGCGCCAACTGGCTCGCGCCGCGCCTGGGCGAATTCGTCGATCTTTATCCCGAAATCAAGCTGCAACTGCTGCTGTCCGACGCCGACCTCGACCTCGGAATGCGGGAAGCCGACGTAGCGCTGAGACTGCGCGAGCCGATCCAACCGGATTTGATTCGCCGCCGGCTGTTCACCGTGCATTTCCACGCCTACGCTTCCGCCGACTACCTGCGGAAGCACCCGCAGCCCCGCAGGGTCGAAGACCTCGATCAGCACCACCTTGTCGCCTTCGGCGCGCCGACGGCGACCCATCTCCTCTACGATTTGAATTCGCTTCTGAGCCTGGGGCGCGATCCGAAGAACCCCCGCGCCCCGCAGATTTCGGTCAACAATCTCGCGGCGATGACCCATGCGGTCGAGCACGGCGTCGGCATCGCGGTGCTCCCCGACTATTGCGTGCAGCCGGAGTCTGGACTTGTCCGGCTGCTTCCGCAGGCGGACATGCCGGAAATGGACTGCTTTCTGGTCTATTCGGAAGAGCTCAAGAACCTCGCGCGCGTTCAGGCCTTTCGCGACTTCCTGGTCACCACCGCCCAACGCTGGCGCTACTGACGCGCCAACCGACGCCCAACGCCGCGCGAAGGAAATTCCCTGCCCATGGCGAAGCTCGCTTCGCCGCTTGACGGCTGCCGCGTCAATGGACAAAAGTGCCGCGCGATCAAGGATCGGCGGCAAACGTCGGGACGCGAGCGGGCGCGTCTGGCCGGACGGACATGCCGCAAACCTGCAAGGGAGATGAAGCGTGGCCAAGTCCAACCCGCCCGCCGGCGTTAGCCGCCGGGGGCTCGTCACGTCGGGGCTCGTCCTCGCCGCGGCCCAATTCGCCAGTCCATTCGTCATCCGCGCCCGCGCGGCGGACGCCGTCAGGATCGGCCTCGACAATCCGCTGACCGGCACTTACGCCGCCCCAGGCAAGAACGAGCTGATCGGCTGCCAGATGGCGCTCGACGAAATCAACGCCAAGGGCGGGATCCTCGGCCGCCCGGTCGAGCTCGTGGTCGAGGATTCGACCAGCGGCGACGCGGGCGCCGCGGTGCAGAAGGCGCGCAAGCTGATCGAAGGCGACAAGGTCGATTTCCTGCTCGGCAACGTCAACTCCGCGCTCGCGCTCGCCATGGCGCAGGTGTCGAACGAAAAGGGCGTCCTGCATATCGTGCCCGGCGGCCACACCGACGCGATTACCGGCGCGAGCTGCCACTGGAACGTGTTCCGCGTCTGCAACACCACGCAGATGGAGGCGAACGCCGTTGCCAGCGCGCTGGTCAAGGATTACGGCAAGAAATTCTATTACATCACGCCCGACTACGCCTTTGGACACACGCTAGAGACAGCGATGACCAAGGCGATCGCCGCCCTCGGCGGCGAGAGGGTCGGTGGCGACCTGGTTCCGCTCGGCAGCGTCGACTTCTCGTCCTATCTCATCAAGGCCCAGGCGGCGAACCCCGACGTCATCGTCTTCCTGGTCCAGGGCGACGACATGCTGAACGCCATGAAACAGGCGGTTCAGTTCGGCCTGCAAAACAAGGTCCATCTCGCCGGCGCGCAGCAGGAAATGGAGCCGCTCGAGGGTCTGCCGCCCGAGGCGCGGATCGGCGTCTGGGTGATGGAATGGTATTGGAACCAGCCCGGCGTGCCCCATGTCGCTGAATTCGTCGAGGCGACCAAGAAACGCACCGGCCGCGTGCCGACCGCGCGCACCTGGTTCGGCTACGTCTCGGTCTGGACCTGCGCGCTCGCCGCCGCCAAGGCCAATTCGCTGAAGGCGGTCGAGATGGCGAAGGCGCTGCAAGATTTCCATCTGCCGCCGGAAATCGCACTTGGGCCGAACCCGGCCTTCTACCGCGCCGGTCAGAACCAGCTGCTCGCCTCGTTGTTCGTCGGCGAGGCGCGGGCCGGGGGTTCGGCGCCGGACGACTTGTTCAAGGTCACCAAAGTCGTCAACGGCGCCGACGTCGCGGGCACAGTGGAGGAAAGCGGCTGCAAGATGACCTGGCCGACTTAACGCCGCCATGCGCGACCGCCTCAGGTCTGCGCGAGCGAGGCGGCCGTCCGCATGACTCAAGTTGTCCTGTTCAATGTCTTCAACGGCCTGATCGTCGGCGCGTTCTACGCGCTGATGGCGCTCGGCCTGTCGCTGATCCTCAATCTCAGCGGAGTCATCAATTTCGCTCACGGCGGATTTTTGGCGCTGGGCGCCTATCTCGCGTTCACCTTGATCCCGTTCATCGGCTTCTGGGGCGCGCTGATCGTCGCGCCGCTCATGACCGCCGCGCTCGGCCTCGTCATCGAGCCGTTGCTGATCCGCCCGCTCTACGGCCGCGATCCGCTCTACGGCCTCCTCCTCACCTTCGGCCTCGCCTACATCTTCGAAGACGCGACGCGCTTCATCTGGGGCGCGCAGAGCCTGCCGTTCCAGGTGCCCGCCTGGCTCACCACTTCGCTGTCGAGCCAGTTCTTCTTCGTGACCGGCTATCGCGTGTTCATGATCGTCATCGTCGCCGTCGCGGTCGGCGGATTGTTCGCCGTGCTCAATCTCACCCGCCTCGGCATGCGCATCCGCGCCGGCACGCGCGATCTCGACACGGTCTCGACGCTCGGCGTCAACGTGCGCGTGCTGCGCAGCCTGAACTTCGGCATCGGCATCTACCTCGCCGGCCTCGCCGGGGTGCTGGCCGCTGGCCTGCTCGGCCTCTCGCCGACGCTCGGCGCCTCGCTCATCATGCCAAGCTTCGTGGCGATCATCGTCGGCGGTCTCGGCAGCCTGCTCGGAACGCTGCTCGGCGGCCTGATGATTGGCGTCGCGTCGGGGCTCGCAGCGGTCTACTTTCCGTCCGCCACCGAAGCGGTCATCTATGTGATGATGGGGCTCGTTCTCCTGGTCCGGCCGCGCGGCCTTCTCGGCGAAGAGGGGAGGCTGCATTGAAGGCGCCGGGCGCGCGCGCCTTCGACGTCGCGCTCTGTCTCCTGCTCCTGTTCATGCCGTTCTGGATGGGGGCGATCGGCGGCTATACGGAGCTCGCCACCCGCATCGTCGTGATGGGGCTCGCGGCGATGGCGCTCAACTTCCTGCTCGGGTTCACCGGCGTGCTCTCCTTCGGCCACGCCGCCTATTTCGGGCTCGGCGCCTATGGCGCGGCGATGGGGATCAAGTATCTCGGCGTCGGCACGCTCCCCGCCATAGCGGTCGGAGTCATCGTCGCAACGCTCGCCGCCGCGGCGATCGGGGCGCTGATCGTCGCGCCGCCGCGGCGTCTATTTCGCCATGGTGACCATCGCCTTCGGGCAGGTGTTTTATTTTCTCGCTTTCCGCTGGAACGCGGTGACCGGCGGCGACGACGGACTCACCGGGTGGCATCGCCTGCCGATCGATTTCGGATTCGCCACGCTCGACATCTTCGGCAACGACAAGGCGTTCTATTATTTCGCGCTCGCCGTGTTCGCGGTCTGCGTCGGAGCGATGGCGGTGTTGCTCAATTCGCCGTTCGGGCGCTCGCTCACCGCCATCCGCGAGAACGAGCGGCGCGCGCGCTTCCTCGGCGTGCCGGTCGAGTTTCACATCTGGCTCTCCTTCGTCGTCTCGTGCCTGTTTGTCAGCGTCGCGGGCGCGCTCTATGCGCTGCTCAACAATTTCACCGATCCGCGCGCGCTGCGCTTCGATCTCTCAGGCAACCTCGTCATCATGGCGGTGCTGGGGGGCATGCGTTCGTTCTGGGGTCCGCTCATCGGGGCGGCGATCTTCGTCGCGCTGCAGGACTACGTGTCGAGCCATACCGAAAACTGGATGTCGGTCATCGGCCTCGTGTTCGTGCTCGTCGTGCGGTTTTTTCCGCGCGGGGTTCTCGGGCATTGCGCGCAGCGGCGCCGGCGCATGACCCTGCTGCAGGTCAACGGCGCCTCGAAGCGGTTCGGCAGCCTCGTCGCCATCGATAACGTGTCGCTGACCATCGAGCCCGGCGAACTGCGCGCGATCATCGGGCCGAACGGCGCCGGCAAGACGACGTTCTTCAACCTGGTCAGCGGACTGTTTGCGCCGACCTCGGGGACGATCCGCTTCGAGGGGCGAAGACGTCACGGCGCTTGCGCCCGAAGAGCGGGTGCGCCGCGGCATGGCGCGCACGTTCCAGGTGACCGAGATCTTTCCCGAGCTTTCCGCCGCCGACAATATCCGCGTCGCGGTCGAGATCGCCGCCGGCTACCGGCTCAAGCCCTGGCTCGGCGCGAGCGCGCGGGCGCGAAGTCAAGGCGCGGGTCTCGGAGCTCCTCGCCATGGGCGGGTTGGCCGACAAGGGCGACGCGCGCGTCGGGGCGCTGTCGCACGGCGACCAGCGGGCGGCGGAGATCATGATGTCGCTTGCGTTGCGCCCGCGTCTGCTGATGCTCGACGAACCGACGGCCGGAATGGGCGATCAGGAGACCTACGACATCGCCCGGCTCATCCGACGCCTGCATCGACAGCAGGGGCTGACGATCATGCTGATCGAGCACGACATGCGCGTCGTCTTCAATCTCGCCGACCGCATCATGGTGCTGGCCGAAGGGCGCGTCCTGGCGGAGGGAACGCCGCAGGAGATCGCCGACAGCGACGCAGTCCAGGCGCGCCTATCTCGGCAAGGCCGTCGCATGATCGCGCTCGAGGCGGACGCCATCCATACCTTCTACGGCAAGAGCCACATCCTGCATGGAGTGAGCCTCGAAGTGCGCGAGGGCGAGATCGTCGCGCTCCTCGGACGCAACGGCGCCGGGAAGACGACGACGCTGAGAACCCTCATCGGCCTCAACCGGCCTCGCGAGGGCCGAGTCGATGATGTTCGGCGAGGACGTGACCGGATTTCCGCCCTACAGGATCGCCCAGATGGGCGTCGGCTACGTGCCGGAAGGGCGGCGCATCTTTTCCAATCTGACGGTCGAGGAGAATCTGCTGGTCCCGGTCGAGCGGCAGGGCGCATGGACGATCAGCCGCATCTACGAGACCTTTCCGAGGCTCGCCGAGCGAAAGACCAACAAGGGCGCCCAGCTTTCCGGCGGCGAGCAGGAGATGCTGTCGATCTCGCGCTCGCTCCTGCTCAATCCGAGGCTGCTCGATGCTCGACGAGCCCTCGCAGGGCCTCGCGCCGCTGATCGTCGAGGACGTGTTCAGGATCGTCGCCGCGGCGCGGCGCGAAGGCGTCTCGGTGCTGCTCGTCGAGCAGAACGTGCGGGCCGCGGTGGAGATCGCCGATCGCGCCTATGTTCTCGACGACGGCAGGATCGTCTACGAGGGCGATGCGCGCGAATTCGCCGCCGATGAGCAGCGGGTGCGCGAACTCGCCGGCGCCAGCGCCGAAAAATGGGACATGGGGGACTAACGGCTGCCCAGGCGCCCTATTTCTGGCAGAACACCGCGAGCACCGCGTCCTTCTCGCCCGCGGCGATGTCGCCGGCGCTGAGCGGCGCCGACGCGGGAGCGGCGGCTTCGCCGCCGCCGAGAAACGCGCGCAGCGACTCCGGTCCGATCATCGCGTGCGGGGCCGCGAGCGCGACGCCCGCGACGCGCTTCGGCTCTTCGGCGAGCGGCGCCACGAGGCCGACCAGCGCGCCGCCGCGATCGAACACCGGCGCGCCGCCCGCGCTCGTCTCCACTGCGGCAACGATGAGCGGCCGGGCCTCGTCGCCGGCGAGCGAAGCCGAACTCGCTGCGAGGCCCTGCCCGCCGAATCCGAGCGCCACGAGGTCCGGCGTCAGCGCGCCGAGGCGCGGGCCCCGGCCGGTCGAGCCGAAGTCGCCGGCGATGATCGCCAGCCCCGTCGCGGCGTCGGCGCGCTCGAAGCGGACCGGCTTGCCGGCGACGCTGGCGTTGGGCAGTCATCCGGTTTCAGCGCGGTCAGCGCCTTGCCGGGGGCGACAACCAGCGCCGTCGCCGTCAAGACAGGACCGGGCGGCGGCGTCTTCGCGCCAGATCCCGACGCTTCGGCCGGCGCAGCCGGAGCGGGGAACGGCTCGAACGAATTGGCGACGGCGATTGCGATCCGGTCCAGCCGCGCCGCCTGCGCGGCCGGATAGGAAAAGGTGAAGCCGCGGATCGGCGGACTCGCATCAGGGTTCTTGTCGAAGCGGGTATAGAATTTCGTCGCGCCGTCCTGCCCAGAGACGACGAAGAACCCATCGGGCTTCATCGCCTTGTAGGCGAGTTTGCGGCTCGCCGTCTCGGCCGTGAGCCGCGCATAGAGCGCGCCGAGGTCCGCGTCCATGGCTGACGAAAAGTCGAGCCTGACGCCGCCCCGCGGGCCAAGCAGTTTCGCCGGCGCCCCGATCCTCGCGCCGGTCTTGGGGTCATTGACGACCTGGAACCCGACAGCGTCGCGCGCCTTCTGGGCCGCGGCCAGCAACGCCTGCAATTCGTCCGCGGACAGCGCGCCGTCGGCGGACGCTTTCATGCTCGTCTGGAAGGCGAGGATCGAATTGCGCGTGCGCTTGCCAAAGTCGCCGTCGACCACGCCATTGTAGAGGCCGAGCCACACGAGCGCGTCCTGCGCGGCCTTTCGCGTCGCTTCGGGCAGCGCCAGGAACGCCGCCTTCTGCGCCGCCAACGCCCGGTCGGAAGCGGTCGGCGCGGCGGGCGGGGTTTGGGAAAGGGCGGCTGGCGCGACGAAAATGGACGCCGCCACGCAGGCGGCAAGAATCCGGCGGGCCCGACGCGCGCTTCATGGCTCCCCTCAAAACGGAGCCGCAAGCATGGGCTTCCGCGCGGCGCGGTCAAGCCTCGGCGACATTGACCAGGACGAAGCCTTCCTTCCGCGCCGCGTCGGCGAGGCGTTCATCGAGCGTGATCACTTGCAAAGACGACGGACGGCGCTCCGCCGCTGCAAAGGCTGCTCCGAGCTGCAGGGCGTCGGCCGCCCGCAGCGGGTGAACGCGAAGAAACCGTATCGCGTTCTCGCGGACAATCTCATTCGGCTCGACCTCGTGCCAACCGTCGGCAAGCTCGGTCAGGCGGCTGAACGCAAAGCTGGCGCGTTTCTGGTCGAGAGCGCCGGCCCGCTCGAGACGGGCCAGGGCCGAGGCGCATTCCACTTGCGATCCCCACCACACGAGCATGTCGAGATCGCGCTGGGCGATCGCCTGCATCCGCCGCGTCGCAGGTTCGTGGACCAACAGCGGCACGATCGCCGAGGCGTCCCAAAATCTCACCGCCCTTCTCGCCGTTCCTCGATGAGGACCTCCACCGCCGACGCTCCCGCGTCCGCGCTCGGCGGCCGGGTCGTGAACAGCGACCGGGCCGGCGACGCCCGGCGCGGCCGCACTATTCCGTCCCGTACGAGCCGTGGCAGCTTTCCGTCATCGTCTTTCTCCGTGTTCACGGGCTCCAGCCGCGCGACGGGCCGTCCCCGGTCGACGATCAAGACAGGCGAGCCGCTCCCAAGGCTGTCGATCAATGCGCTGAGGTTGTTCTTCGCCTCTGTGATGCTCGCTTTTCTCATCAAGCTAAAATAGCCCTCATCCAGAGACCAATCAAGGCGATATTGGGCCGCCCTTTAGATTGACCAAACACATTGGCCGCCTCCATCTTCGGTGGTCGCCGGGCCGTCTGCGGAGCAATCAGGCATTGAATTCATCATCAAATGATGCTTAAATTAGCGCCTAGGATGGAGAAAGGCGGATGCGGACCACACTGGCGCTTGACGACGAGCTCGTGGACAAGGCTCGGGCGCTGACCGGGCTTAAAGAGAAGTCGAGTTTGGTGCGCGAGGCGCTTAAAGCTTTGATCGAGACGAGAAAGCGCGAGGCGGCTGGCGCGTCTTGGCGGCAGCGAGCCTGACCTGAAGGCAGCGCCGAGGCGTCGGCCAGCCTCAGCGTGATCCTGGCCGACACGTCCGTATGGGTCGATCATCTGCGGGCTGGCGATACGATGCTGGCGCGGTTGCTCGACGCCGGAATGATCCTCACACATCCCTTTGTTATCGGCGAGCTTGCCTTGGGGAATCTCCGCGAACGCGAGGCCGTGCTGACCGCGCTATCCGACTTGCCTCGTGCGCTCGTCGCCACGGACACTGAGGTCCTCGCTTTCATTAACCGTCACGCGCTGTTTGGACGCGGCGTCGGCTATGTCGACGCGCATTTGCTCGCCGCGACGCGATTGACCGCCGGAGCGCAGCTTTGGACGAATGACAGGAGACTGCTCCTGGTCGCGGACGCGTTGGGCCTCGCGATGGCGCGACTTCGGAACCTTAGGACCGGGACGCAGAGCGCGCTATTCGCCGCCAGCCGCCGCTCCGCCGATTCTGGTCCACAGACCGCCGTCGTGCTAGAGCGAGGGTCATTCGTTCGCCAATAAAATCGAGGGCGGAATCATGCGTTGGGTCTTGCGCTGCCTCGCCCTGCTGCTGGTTCTGATTGCGACCGGCGCCGGCGCCGCCGACACCAAGCCTTTCGCCCGCGAGGACATGGCGAGCGACGCCGTCCGGCTCGCCGAGACATTGCGCATCGCGACCGCCGCGATCGGCGCTCAGGTCAAAGGCGAGACGCCCCAACAATTGCTGAAAGAAGCCGCCAAGGCCGTGGTCGCCGGCGACTTCGAGGCGGCGCAGAAGCTCGCCGGCGCTGCGGTGACCGCTGCCCCCAAGGACCCCGCCAACTGGCTCGCATACGCCTATGTCGCGATCAAGGCGGACGACGCGAAGGCGGACAACCGCTACGAGCTCGTAACCCGCGGCGCGACGGCCGCCTATGCCGCCTATTTGCGCTCGACGACGCCCGACGCCCAGGCGGGGGCGCTCGCCGTCCTCGCCGATCTTCTCGCGCGCCACGAGATGTGGCGCCCGGCGCTCGACGCCTTGAAGGCCTCGCTCGACAAGCGCGATTCGCTCGACGTTCGGAAGACCTACGAGGCCATGCGGGCGGAGCACGGGTTCCGCATCCTCGACTACAAGGTCGACAACGAATCGGCTTCGCCGCGCGTCTGCTTCAACTTCTCCGAGCAGCTGGCGCGCAAGACCGATTTCTCGCCCTATGTCGCGGTTTCCGGATCGTCGGACACGGCGATCTCGAACGAGGACCAGCAGATTTGCGTCGAGGGGCTCAAGCACGGCGAACGCTATGCGATCGTGCTGCGCGAGGGACTGCCGTCGGCGGTCGGCGAGCAGCTGCTCAAGTCCGCCGACTACGAAATCTACGTGCGCGACCGCTCGCCGCAGGCTCATTTCGCCGGCAAGGCCTATGTGCTGCCCCGCCAGGGCCAGCTCGGCGCGCCGCTCGTCACTGTCAACACCTCGAAGGTGTCGGTCGACGTCTATCGCGTCGGCGACCGCAATCTGCTGGCGACCGTCAATCGCGACGATTTCCTGAAGCCCATCGACGCTTCGCGCGCTCAGGAGATCGAATCGCAGGACGGCGCCAAGATCTGGAGCGGGACGATGGACGTCGCCTCCGCGCTCAACCAGGACGTCGTGACCGACTTTCCGGTGCTCGAAGCCGTCGGCAAGCTTGAGCCCGGCGTCTATGTGATCGCCGCGCGCCCGTGGAAAGGCTCGGCCAAACCCGCCGATGCGGACCCGGGCGAGGATGTGCAGCTTGCGGCGCAATGGATGGTCGTTTCCGACCTCGGCCTCACCGCGATCTCCGGCGAGGACGGCGTTCACGCCCTGGTGCAATCGCTCGGCTCCGCCGCTCCAGTCGCCGGCGTTCAGCTCAGGCTCGTCGCGCGCAACAACGAAGTGCTGGCGGTGAAGACGACCGGCGCTGACGGGCGGGTCGATTTCGACCCCGGCCTGTCGCGCGGCAAGGGCGGCTCTGCGCCCGGCCTTCTCGTCGCCGCGCTCGGCGACGACTACGGATTCCTCAGCCTCGCGCAGAATGCTTTCGATCTGACCGATCGCGGGGTGATGGGCCGCGACGCGCCGGCTGGGCTCGACGCGTTTCTCTATACCGAACGCGGCGTCTACCGTTCCGGCGAGACCGTGTTCGTGACCGCGCTTGTGCGCGATTCCAAGGGCGTCGCCAAGTCTGGGCTGCCGTTGACCCTTGTCGTCCGGCGGCCGGACGGCGTCGAGTTCAAGCGCGCCACCCTCGCCGACGAGGGGCTCGGCGGGCGCGCCTACGCCATACCGTTGCTGCCCGGCTCGGCGGCGGGAAAATGGTCGATCGACGCCTACGCCGATCCGAAAGGCGACAGCATCGGCCGGGTCGAGTTCCTGCTCGAGGATTACATTCCCGAACGTCTCGATTTCAGCCTCAATCCCGCAAAGCCGATCATCGACCCCGGCGAGCCGATCGAACTTTCGCTCGACGCGAGGTTCCTCTACGGCGCGCCGGCAAGCGGGCTCGACGTCACCGGCGCGATCCGCCTGCAGGCGGTCGCGGGCGCGGCGCTGAACGGCTATCCCGGCTATGTCGCGGGTCTCGCCGACGACGATTTCACGACGATCGAGAACCAGTTCACCGACAAGGTTCAGACCGACGCCAAGGGCCATGCGGATCTCTCCGTCGACCTGCCGGAAGGCGCCTCGACCCGGCCGCTCGAGGCGAAGCTGATCGTCGACGTCGCCGAGGCCGGCGGCCGCACTGTCGAGCGCACGGCGACGCTCCCGGTCAGGGCGAAGGGGGTGACGGTCGGAGTCAAGAAGGACTTCGACGCAAGCTTGAGCGCAGGCGACGTCGCGACCTTCGAAGCGATTGCGGTCGCGCCGGACGGGGCGCGCGTCGCGCGCAAGGGCGCCGAATGGTCGCTCTATCAGGTGACCAACGACTACCAATGGTTCAACGCCGACGGCCGCTGGAGCTTCGAGCCCGTGAAGTCGTCAAGACGCGTCGCCAGCGGGGCAATCGACATCGGCGCCGACGGGCCCGCCAAGTTTTCCGCGCCGGTCAGCTGGGGCGCGCATCGGCTGGACGTCAAGACGCTGGACGGCGAGGAGACGAGCGTCGCGTTCGACGTCGGCTGGTCGGGCGCGGCCAGCGCCGACACCCCGGACAATGTGGTCGTGACGCTCGACAAGACGAGCTACGCGCCGGGCGAAGAGGCGAAGCTGCGCATCGCCTCCGGTTTTGCCGGCAAGGCGACGATCGCCCTGGTCGGCGACCGCATCGAGCGCTTTCTCGACCTCGACCTCGTAGCCGGCGACAATGTCGCAACGTTTGCCGTCGGCGCCGACTGGGGACCCGGCGCCTATGCGGTGGCGCTAACCCACCGCCCTCTCGATGCGGCCGCCCGACGGATGCCGGGCCGCGCAATCGGCCTTGCCTGGTTCGCGATCGGCGGAGAATCCCGCAAGCTCGACGTCACCCTCGACGCGCCGCCGCTGGCGCGCCCTCGCCAGTCGCTTGCGCTGCCGATCCGGGTCGCGGGCCTCGCGCCGGGCGAGGAGGCGCGGGTGACGGTCGCCGCCGTCGACGTCGGCATCCTCAATCTGACCGGCTTCAAGACGCCCGACCCCGGCGAATT
The DNA here is from genome assembly GCA_963839185.1 of uncultured Alphaproteobacteria bacterium. GTDB lineage: Bacteria > Pseudomonadota > Alphaproteobacteria > Rhizobiales > Beijerinckiaceae > Roseiarcus. The sequence goes on from CAWIUD010000002.1 coordinate 71,893, forward strand.
CTTTTTCGGTCAGCGCAAGCTCGCAGTCGAAATCCGCGACCTCTGGGGCATGCTGATCGACGGCATGCAGGGGGCGGCCGGCGCCATCCATAGCGGCGGCGACGCGGGCGGCAATCTCGAAGGCAATCTGCCGACGCAGCCGCCGCTCGCTCTGTTCTCCGGCGTCGTCAAACTCGACGGCGAGGGCAAGGCGACGGTCTCGTTCGATCTCCCGGCGTTCAATGGGTCGGTCCGGCTGACCGCGGTCGCCTGGTCGAAGGACAAAGTCGGCTCGACTCAGGCTGACGTCATCGTGCGCGATTCGGTGGTCGTCGCCGCGACCCTGCCGCGCTTCCTCGACGTCGGCGACCGCTCCGAGATGCATGTCGACATCGACAATGTCGAAGGCGACGCGGGCGACTACAAGCTCGATCTCGACATTCATGGGCCGCTCACGGCTCAGGCCGACGCGATGAGCAAGACCGTGCATCTGGCCGCGCATCAGCGTCTGTCGGCCGCGATGCCGATCACCGCAGCGGGCGTTGGGACGGCCGAACTCGATCTGAGGCTCACCGGGCCGAAAACCGACCTCGCCCAGAGCTTTCGGCTCGGAATCGCCTCCGGCGCGCCAGATGTCTACCGGCGCACCGTGACGCCGCTGCCGGGCGGCGCGACGCAGACCATCTCAGGCGATCTCGTCGGCGATTTCATTCCCGGGACCGGCTCGATTGCGATCTCCGCCTCGCCCTTCGGCGCGCTCGACGCGCCCGCGCTGCTCATGGCGCTTCAGCGCTACCCATACGGCTGCTCGGAGCAGACGGTCAGCGTGGCGATGCCGCTCCTCTACGCCAACCGCTTGGCCTCGATCGAGAGCCTCGGCGTCGACCCCGATCTCGACGGGCGGATCAAGCAGGCGATCGAGCGCGAACTCAGCCGCCAGAGCGCGAGCGGCGCCTTCGGCATGTGGACCGCCGACAGCGACAACGACGACCTGTGGCTCGACGCCTTCGTCACCGACTTCCTCACTCGCGCCCGCGAGCGCAATTTCGTCGTGCCGCAGCAGGCGTTCGATCAGGCGCTCGACCGGTTGCGCAACATGGTGGTCAACGCGCCGGAGCCGAACAAGGACAACGCCCAGGCGCTGGCTTACGCGCTCTATGTTCTCGCGCGCAACGGGCGGCCGGTTATCGGCGATCTGCGCTATCTCGCCGACGCCAAGCTTGAGGCCTTCGCGACGCCGCTCGGCAAGGCCCAACTTGCGGCGGCGCTCGCGATGCTCGGCGATCGGGCCCGCGCCGGCAAGATTTTCGCCGCCGCGCTCGACGCTCTCGAAGCGGAGCGCGACCAGGGCGCATCGCGCCCCGACTATGGCTCGCGCCTGCGCGACGCCGCCGCAGTGCTTGCGCTCATCGCCGAGACCAATCTTCCGGGCGAGATGGAGAGCGCAGTCGGGCGGGCCGGCGCGGCCGTCGAAGCCGCGCGGGCCGAGCGCTCCACGACCAGCACCCAGGAAATGACCTGGATGGCGCTGGCCGCCGAGGCGCTCGCCGAACATTCGGCCATGAGCCGTTTCAGCGTCGACGGCCTGCCGGTGCAAGGCGCGGTCTACCGCACCTTCGACGGCGCCGCGCTGCTTAAGCCGATCGTCATCGCCAATTCCGGCGACAGCACGGCTCAGCTCGTGACAACGGTGTCCGGCGCGCCGGTCGACCCCGGACCCGCCGCCTCGCACGGCTATACGATCGAACGCACATTCTACAAGCTCGATGGGACCCAGATCGACTTGAAGACCATCGGGCAGAACGAGCGCGTTGTGGTGGTCTTGAAACTGACGGAATCGCAAGCGCGCTACGCCCGCCTGCTGGTCGTCGACCGCCTGCCCGCCGGGCTCGAGATCGACAATCCGGCGCTCGTCGACGGCGGCTCGGTCGAAGGCTTCGGCTGGCTCACCAAGGATGTCGACCCGACGCATACCGAATATCGCGACGATCGCTTCGTCGCGGCGTTCGATCGAGCCGAGGGCCAGTCGGCGTTCATCACGATCGCCTATGTCGCGCGCGCGGTCGCGCCCGGACATTACGTCTATCCGCCCGCAACCGCCGAGGACATGTACGACCCCGAGCGCTACGGCCGCACCGCGTTCTCCGAGCTTGAGGTGACGGCGAAGTGAGCCCTCACCCCAGCCCTCTCCCAGAGGGAGAGGGAGCGCTTCCTTCTCCCCATAGCCGGTCGAGCGACGGGCGTCCTCGCGGACGGCCTTTGGGGAGAAGATTGGTCGGCGAAACCGACCGGATGAGGGCGAGCATGCGCCTCGGCCGTCCAGTCCTGATCGTGTTCGCCGCCATCGCGCTCGCAGGCGTCGCCGCAACCGCCGGCTGGTCGCGCTATGTGGCGAGCCTCGGGCCGGTCGATCTCATTTCCTCGCGCGAGGGCTCAACGATCGTCGTCGATCGCGACGGGCGCCTATTGAGACCTTTCACCCTGCCCGATGGGCGCTGGCGTCTGCCGGCGACGACGCACGACGTCGATCCGCGCTACCTCGCGATGCTCGTCGCCTATGAGGACCAACGGTTCTACGACCATCGCGGCGTCGACGGGCGCGCGCTCCTGCGCGCGGCTGGACAATGGCTCGTCCGCGGCCATGTCGTGTCGGGCGCTTCGACGCTGACGATGCAGGTCGCGCGGCTGATCGAGCCGCGGGAGGAGCGCACGCTTGCCGCCAAGCTCAGGCAGGGTGCGCGCGCGCTCCAGATCGAGGCCGAGGTCGGCAAGGCCGGCGTCCTCGACCGCTATCTGATGATGGCGCCGTTCGGCGGCAATCTCGAAGGCGTGCGCGCGGCGTCGCTCGCCTATTTCGGCAAGGAGCCGTTGAAACTCTCGATCGCCGAGGCGGCGCTTCTGGTCGCGCTGCCACAGTCGCCGGAAGCGCGGCGGCCGGATCGCTCGCCTGGCGCGGCGCGCGCCGCCCGCGACCGGGTGCTCGACCGTGTCGCAGCGCGTGGAACCATCAGCGCCGACGATGCCGCGGCGGCGAAGCGCGAGCCGGTTCCGCAGGCGCGCCTGGCCTTTCCGGCCCTCGCCGCGCACGCCGCCGAAGAGGCCGTCGCCGCCGACAAGCAATCGAAGCAAATCCGCCTCTCCATCGATGCCCGGCTTCAGGCCAAGCTCGAGGCGCTGGCGAAGGAGAGCGTCGCGCGGCTCGGGCCGAAACTATCCGCGGCGATCGTGGTCATCGACAACGCGAGCGGCGAAGTGCGCGCCCGAATCGGCGCCGCCGACGCCGACGACGCCTCGCGCGATGGCGCAATCGACATGTCGCGCGCGCCGCGCTCGCCGGGCTCGGCGCTGAAGCCCTTCATCTATGCGCTGGCGTTCGAGGAAGGGCTCGCGCATCCCGAGACGGTGCTGTTCGACCGGCCGGCGCGCTACGGCGCGTACGCGCCGGAGAATTTCGACCTCGGCTACGAAGGCACGGTGACGGCGCGCAAAGCGCTGCAGATGTCGCTCAACCTGCCGGCGATCGAACTCTTGGCCGACGTCGGTCCGGCGACGTTCCTCGCCCGGCTGCATGGCGCCGGGGCCGACATCGCGCTGCCGAAGGAGACGCCGGTCGGGCTCGCGATCGGCCTCGGGGGGCTTGGCGTTTCGCTGACCGACATCGCCCGCCTTTATGCGGGGCTCGCGCGCGGCGGCGAGGCGCCGGCGCTGATCGAGCGGCTCGACGGCATGGCCCCGATCATCGGGCCGCGCCGGGTGACCGACCCGGTCGCGGCCTATTATGTCGCCGACATCCTGCGCGGCTCCGCGCCGCCGGCCAATGCGCTGAAAGGCCGCATCGCCTTCAAGACCGGCACGTCCTACGGCTTTCGCGACGCGCTTGCGGTCGGGTTCGATCGCCGGACGACGATCGCGGTCTGGGTCGGCCGGCCGGACAATGGCCCGACGCCCGGCCTCATCGGCCGCCAGGCCGCAGCGCCAATCCTGTTCGACGCCTTCGAGCGGCTCGGCCGCGACATCGAACTCATCCGGCCGCCGAAGGGCGTGCTGAGCGCCGCGGTCAGCGCCGACCTGCCGCCGCCGCTGCGCCATCTGCGCAAGGACGCGCCGAAGACCATGGCGGCGACACAAACGGCCGTGCTCAAGATCGCCTTTCCGCCCGACGGCGCGACTGTCGACCTCGGCCTGGACGGGGGCGTGCGCGACCGTCCGCTGGCTCTGAAGGCGCTGGGCGGCGCGCCGCCGTTTGCGTGGTTCGTCAACGGCGAGCCGGTCGGCGCAGCGGACCTGCGCCGCCAATCCGCCTGGAAGCCTGACGGCGCCGGCTTCGCCCGGGTGTCGATCATCGACGCGAACGGAGCGTCGGATTCGGTGGTGGTGCGACTGGAATAGGTTCCGTCGACCTCGTCCCGACATGATCGCGGATCGCAACCGGCTCCGCCATGCCATCAAGGCTGATGAAGTTTCATCGGGCCGATGGATTTCGCGAACGTCGCGAGATCGCCCCACCGCCCGCCGCTCTCGCTCGGCGCCAAGGATGGCGCGGCGCCGCCGGCGAATCCCTGCTTCGAAGACTGCACGTGCTGGAAGAGAAGGCTGGCGATGAAGAGAAGAAACGGCGTCTGCCAGATGCCCCCGTGTCCGTCGATCACTTCCTTAGTCGCTCCGACCATCCAGAACGGATTGGTTTGAGCGGCGCCGGGCGGCGCCAGCACGAAGGGCTCGTTCCCCGTCGGGCCAGCCAATGTGTGGGTGCGGAAGCTCGGCACGAAGCCGAATGCATGCGTGACGCACTCCTTCTCCAGGTCCCCTATCGTCGCCTCGTCGATCGCGTGCCCTGCATTGCCGAGGGGGAACACCATTCCGACCGGCTGGTCGTTCTCGGCCTGCGCGCAGATGAAGAGCGGGAGCTGCTTTATCGTGCGCGCCTTGAAGGGAGCGCCGGTCACCAGATCGTAAATCGGAAGGTACCGCGCCCCTTCGATCGCCGGATTCACCAGCAGCACCAGGTCGGCGAATTCCGGCGTCATCTCGCCGACCGGCGCCGACGCCGCCTGAATGAGCGACTGGGCGAGGGCGGAATACACGATCATCCCGCCGAAGCTGTGGCCCACGATGACCAGAAGCGGGTCTCCCCCGTCCTTTCGCCGCCGATTGCGATAGTGTCGCAGCCTCCCGAACAGCTCGCGCACCGATCCGACCGCCACGCGCAGTCCGGCCGCCTGCCGCCCCCAGAAGGTGGCGTCGGCGATCGACGTCGCCAGGCCGAATTCCGACAGGCCGCGCCAGCCGACAAAGACGCCCAGCACCGGACGGGGCTTGGCGCCGGGCGCGGTGGTGGCCGTCTCGTGGTCGACCGTTTCGTTCAGGAGGACGCGGAAGGCCGACAGATTGTCGTCGTCCGAGCGGGCGTCGTGCTGCCATCCGTGCACAAACACGACCAGGATGACGTCCTGCGCCCCCGGCGCATCCAAGGGCGCCAGCGCGTCAAGCCTGTTGGCGACGGCGTCCATCTGCCCCCGGTCGTAGCACCGCCCCTGATCGTCAAACTCGACGATCGCGAGTTCATAAGCGCGCCCGGTCATGAAGCCGTGAAACGTCTGATGCTGCGCGTTCGGCATGACCCCGGCTGGTTGCCGTGGCTCGACTGGCGCGAGGCCCTCTAGGCCGTCATTCGGCTGCGGCATGCGCCGTTTCCCCTCTTGTTCAATTCCGGAATCAAAAACGTCTACATCTGCATCCAATCACCCGACACTTTCCGCTTTCATGGCGCCGGATAGCGGCGCGGGAAGTGAGATCCATCACAGTTTGGCGGCGGGTTGAACACTTCCCCAGCAAGCGCCGCGTCCTTAGGGCTTGGCGTCCAACCGGTCGCCGGGGCTCACGCCACGCTTCTCCGGCCATGCGGCAAGCAGCGCCCTTAAGCCGGCGACGAAGGCGAGGGGCTGGTCGATCATCACGTGGTGTTCGGCCTCCGGGATTTCGACGTAAGGGGAGCCGGGGGCAATGAGGCTCATGAGGTAGGCGGCGTCCTCCGGGCGGAATAGTCGAGACTTCGCGCCGCGGATCAGCGCCAGCGGCGCCCGCGCCGCGGAGATCATCGGAACCGCGTCGACCCAGGCGAACTTCTCCCAGAAGCGGGGATCGAAGGACAGCGCCCAGCCGCTCTTGCCGTCCGCGTCGACGAGCTCGCGCGCCGACCGGCGAGCGATGTGGTCGAGGATGTAGAGATTTTCGCAAGGCTGCGGCGGCGCGAGACGAAAGCGCGCGACGATCGCCGCGAGCGAATGCTGAAGCCTGCGTTCTTTCGTGGGACGGGGAGGCGACGGCGCCCGCTGATTCTGCGGCGCGAAAAAAGGCGGGTCGACCAGCACTGCGCCGTTTATCTCGTCGCCAAAGCCATGCGCGAGGCCGATCGCGACGCGTCCGCCGAACGAATGGCCGACGACGACCGGCGGGCCCGCGTCGAACGCGCCTGCCGCCCGCGCCGTTTCGCGCGCCTCGCGGATGATTTGCTTGAAATCATAGGCCGGGCGCCAATCGGAGCGGCCCATTCCGCCAAAGGACGGAGCGACCACCCGATACGCGCCGCCGAAGAACGGCGCGATGAACGACCACCACTCCGCATGCGCGCCCCCGCCATGCAGCAGCACGAGTCCCGGGCTTCCCCGCCGGCCCCAGGCGAGCGTCTCCACCTGCGCCCCTTCGACCTCGACGGACATCCGCTCAGGCGTATCGGCGAGCGCCTGCTCGAACCACGCGGGGGCGGGCGGCTTCTGGCCGTGCAGCGCCGCGAGCGGCGCCATCAGGCTTGGATCGGTCGGGCGATCCGCCTTGGGCTCAGGCGACTTCAAACAACCCCGCCGCGCCCATGCCGCCGCCGACGCACATCGTCACCACCACGTAGCGCGCGCCACGCCGCTTGCCTTCGATGAGCGCATGGCCGACGAGGCGGGAGCCGCTCATCCCATAGGGGTGTCCGACTGCGATCGCGCCGCCGTCGACGTTGAGTTTCGCATTGTCGATCCCGAGCTTGTCGCGGCAATAGAGAACCTGCACCGCGAACGCTTCGTTCAGCTCCCAAAGCCCGATGTCGTCGACCTTGAGGCCATGCGCCTTGAGGAGCTTCGGCACGGCGAACACCGGACCAATGCCCATTTCGTCCGGATCGCACCCAGCGACCGCAATGCCGCGGTAGACGCCGAGCGGCTGAAGATGGCGCTGGCTCGCGAGCTTGGCTTCCATCAAGACGCAGGCGCTCGCCCCATCCGACAATTGCGAGGCGTTGCCGGCGGTGATGAACGAGCCCGGCTCCTTCAGGCGGCGGCCCTCGGCGAACACCGGCTTCAGCGCGGCGAGGCCGGCGAGCGTGGTGTCGGCGCGAATGCCCTCGTCGTGCTTGAGCGTGACCGGCTTGTCGGAAACCGCGCCGGTCGCCTTGTCGGCGACCTTCATGACGCTGGGCAACGGCGCGATCTCCGCGTCGAATCGCCCGGCGGCTTGGGCAGGCCGCGGCGCGCGATTGCGACTGCAAGGCATATTCGTCCTGCCGCTCCCGCGAGACCTTGTAGCGTGAGCGACAATCTCCGCCGTCTCGAGCATCGCCATGTAGATATCGTCGCGATGCTCGACGAGCCAGGGGTCCAGCGCGCGATAGCGGTTCATCTTGTCATTCTGAACGAGCGAGATCGATTCGAGCCCGCCGCCCACGGTCACGCTCATGCCGTCGTCGACGATCTCCTTGGCGGCGATGGCGATCGCCATCAGGCCCGATGCGCACTGGCGGTCGACCGACATGCCGGCGACGCTGGTCGGGAGACCGGCGCGCAACAGGCACTGGCGGGCGACGTTGCCGCCCTGCGACCCCTGCTCCAGCGCCGCCCCCATCACGACGTCGTCGACTTCGCCGCCTTCGATCTGCGCGCGCGAGAGCGCGCTCGCGATCGCATGACCGCCGAGCGTCTGGGCTTGCGTGTCGTTGAAGGCGCCGCGATAGGCCTTGCCGATCGGCGTGCGGGCGGTGGAGACGATGACGGCTTCACGCATGACGAATCTCCGGGCGTCTGTTCATTGGTAAGCCCTCATCCGGCCGCGCTTCGCGCGTCCAGCTTCCCCCAGGGGAGGGATTCGCCCTGACCTTCTCCCTCGGGAGAAGGTGGCGCGAAGCGCCGGATGAGGCATGCGCTACTTCATCACGGCTTCGAAAACGCCCCGCCCTCCGCCGCCAGCTTCTCCAGCAGCGCCGCAGGCTTGAAATCGTCGCCAAATCTACCCTGAAACTCCCGAAGCTTGGCGAGCACGGTCTTCAGTCCGACGGTGTCGGCGTAGAACATCGGGCCGCCGCGATAGACGGGCCAGCCATAGCCGTAGATCCAGACGATGTCGATATCGGAGGCGCGCTGCGCCTTGCCCTCCTCGAGGATTTTCGCCCCTTCGTTGATCATCGGATAGATGCAGCGCTCCAGAATCTCGTCGTCGCTGATCTTGCGCTGCTCGATACCCTTCGACTTGGCGAAATCGCGAATGATCTTCTCGACATGCGCGGAGGGTTTAGAGTTGCGCCCCTCGTCGTAGTCGTAGAACCCTGCGCCCGGTCTTCTGTCCTCGCCGGCCCTCCTCGCACAGGATTTCGCGGATCGTCGACCGCTTCGACGTCTCGGCCGACCAGCCGATGTCGAGGCCGGCGAGATCGCTCATCGCGAACGGGCCCATCGGCATGCCGAAATCGACGAGCACGCGGTCGACATCCCAGGGCGTCGCCCCTTCGAGAATGAGCTTCATCGCTTCCCGCTGGCGCTGGGCGAGCATCCGATTGCCGACGAAGCCGTGGCAGACCCCGACGATAACCCCGACCTTGCCGATCTTCGGCGCAAGCTGAGCGATCGTCGCCAGAACTGTTTTCGAGGTCTTCTCGCCGCGCACGATTTCCAAAAGGCGCATCACATTCGCCGGCGAGAAGAAATGCATGCCGATCACATCCTCCGGCCGCTTGGTCTTCGCCGCGATCTCGTCGATGTCGAGATAGGAGGTGTTGGACGCGAGGATCGCGCCGGGTTTGGCGATGGCGTCGAGCCGTTCGAACACGCTCTTCTTGAGGGCCATGTCCTCGAAAACGGCCTCGATGACCAGGTCGGCCTTCGCCAGATCGGCGAATTCGAGCGAAGGCGTGAGCCTGTCCATCCGCTCGTTGACCTGACCGGCGGCGAGGCGTCCCTTTCTGGCGGTGTTCTCGTAGTTGCGCCGGATGATCGAAACGCCGCGGTCGAGGGCCTCTCGCGAGGTCTCGACGATGGTGACGGGAATGCCCGCGTTGAGGAAATTCATCGCGATCCCGCCGCCCATCGTTCCCGCGCCGATCACGCCGACGCTTGCGATCCGCCGGGTCGGCTCGTCAGCGGCGATGTCGGCGATCTTGGCCGCTTGCCGCTCGGCGAAGAACACGTGCCGCTGCGCCTTGGACTGGGTCGTCGCCAGCAGCGCCATGAACATCTGCGCGCTCCTTGGCCATTCCCTCGTCGAACGGCAGGTCGACGGCGTTTTTGACCAATTCGATCGCCTTCTCCCACGCCTCGAAGCCGCGAAATTTCCGCGCATAGGTCTTGCGGATGGCGTCGTAGATTTTCGCGCAGCCGCGCGCGCCGTCGAGCTTGTCGGAGCGGTCCCGCACCTTGCGCAATGGCGCCTTCTCGGCGATCAGGCGGCGCGCGAACGCGACCGCCCCCTCCCGCAGCTTGCCTTCCTCGGCGAGCTCGTCGACCACGCCCCATTCCTTGGCTTCGCGCGCGCTGAACGGCGTCCCGGTGAGAATGACGTCCAGCGCTTTTTCTACCCCGACGAGACGCGGCAGACGCTGCGTGCCGCCGGCGCCTGGAATGAGGCCGAGCTTGATTTCCGGCAGGCCGCATTTGGCCGACGGGACGGCGATGCGGTAGTGGGCCGTCAGCGCCACTTCGAATCCGCCCCCGAGCGCCGTTCCGTGCAGCGCGGCGACGACCGGCTTCGACGCGTTTTCGATCGCATCGAGCACGTCGGGGAGGTAGGGCGCGGCAGGCGGCTTGCCGAATTCGGAGATGTCCGCGCCGGCGATGAAGGTCCGCCCGTCGCAGATGATGACAATGGCCTTGACCGCGCGGTTCGATTCGGCCGCCTCGACGCCGCGCTTCAGGCCGTCGCGGACGGCCTGCGACAATGCGTTCACCGGCGGGGAATTGATCGTGACCACCGCGATCTCGCCATCGATGTCGAGATCGGCGACCGAATTGATGGCGGCCATGGGGTGTTTCCTCTGGAACCGGCGAAACGAACGCCGACGACGATGGAGCGAGGCGTGCGCAACGGTTCGTCGCCCCGCCGACCTGACGATATGTTTGAGGCGCCTGACCTCGCCCGGTCAACTCCTGGGCCACGAGACCGGCCCGGGCATCCGGCGACCGGGGCGCCAAAAAATCTTGCGCACGCCCTGTAACCGCCCCGGCGTCCCAACGTATATGCATAGCGAAACAAGCGGCCTCGGGAAATTCTTCTCGAGATCCGCGAACTGGCGAGGTGGAGTATGCCAACACGACGAGCAGCTTTGGGCGGTCTGGCGGCGGTCGCAAGCGCCAATGCTCTCGGAATTCGGACCGCTTGGCCAGCCGGGGAAGACCATATCGTCCGCACCGACGCGCGAGTGGCGCTAGACTGCTGACGGCCGACCAATACGCGGTCCTGCGCAAGGACGGGACCGAGCGGCCGTTCACCAGCCCGCTTCTGCATGAGGAGCGGAAGGGCACTTTCGCCTGCGCTGGCTGTGGTTCTGACCTGTTCTCATCCTCGACCAAGTTCGACAGCGGCACCGGCTGGCCGAGCTTCTGGGCGCCGCTGGACAATGCGGTGAACACCCACGAGGATCGATCCTACGGCATGGTCCGCACGGCCGTGCATTGCCGTCGCTGCGGCGGCCATCTCGGTCACGTTTTCGACGACGGGCCGAAGCCGACCGGCCTGCGCTATTGCATGAACGGCGCTCGCGCTGACGTTCAAGCCGGCGACCGCCTGAGGCGCGAGGCGATCCGATGATCCTGTTCGCTGCTCGCCTATCTCGGCGGGGTGCTGACCATCGTCAGCCCCTGCATCCTGCCGGTGCTGCCGTTCGTGTTCGCCCGCGCCGACCGGCCCTTCCTTCGGAGCGGCCTGCCGATGCTGCTGGGCATGGCGGCGACGTTTGCGGCTGGTCGCGACGCTCGCGGCGGTCGGCGGCGGCTGGGCGGTGCGAGGCCAATCAATACGGCCGCGCCGCCGCGCTCGCGCTGCTGGCGCTGTTCGGCGTGACGCTGCTCTTTCCGGAACTGTCCGACCGGCTGACGCGGCCGCTGGTCGCGCTCGGCGGACGCCTATCCGCAGTCGGCCGACCGACAGCGCGAGACGCACGGCGAGCGTCTGGCCGTCGCTGCTGCTCGGCGTCGCGACCGGCCTGCTCTGGGCGCCGTGCGCGGGTCCGGTGCTCGGCCTGATCCTGACCGGCGCGGCGCTGCAGGGCGCGAACGTCCAGACCACGCTGCTGCTGCTTGCCTATGCCGCCGGGGCCGCGACGTCGCTGGCGCTGGCGCTGCTCGTCGGCGGCCGGGTGTTCGCCGCGATGAAGCGCTCGCTCGGCGCGGGCGAATGGGTGCGGCGCGGCCTCGGCGTCGCGGTGCTCGTCGCGGTCGTCGCGATCGCTCTCGGCCTCGACACCGGCTTTCTCACGCAGGTCTCGACTCGCCAGCACCGCGGCGCTCGAGCAGAGATCTGGTCGATCGGTTCATCGGCGGCGCCGAAGCCGCAGGCCGAGCCGTCCCTCGGTCGTGATGACCGGTGGGCCGGCGCATGATGAGCGGTCCCGGATGACGGGCGCCTCGATGACGGGTGGTCCCGCGATGATGACCGGCGATCCCGGCGTGATGATGAAGGGCAAGCCGAGTCCGCGCAACCGAACGACTCTGCCGGTCGAGGGCCGCTGCCGCCGCTTGACGGCGCCGTCGAATGGCTGAATTCGCCGCCGCTGACGCCGGAAGCGCTCAAGGGCAAGGTGGTGCTGGTCGATTTCTGGACCTATTCCTGCATCAATTGCCTGCGCGTCGATCCCCTATGTCCGCGCCTGGGCGGAGAAATACAAGGATCAGGGCCTGGTGGTGATCGGCGTGCATGCGCCGGAATTCGCGTTCGAGAAGAACATCGAGAATGTCGAGCAGCGCGGTCGCCGACCTCAAGATCGACTATCCGGTCGCGATCGACAACGACTACGCGATCTGGCGCGCCTTCAACAACCAATATTGGCCGGCGCATTATTTCATCGACGCCAAGGGCCGCATCCGCCACCACCATTTCGGCGAGGGCGACTACGCCGAATTCGGAGACGCGTCATCCAGCAGCTCCTCGCCGAGGCCGGCAAGTCGGGGACATCGCCGCGGACATCGTTGCCGTCAAGGCGGCGGGCGCCGAGGCGGCGGCCGACGCGGACGACGTCCAGTCGCCGGAGACCTATATCGGCTATCGACGCGGGCCGAGAATTTCGTTTCGCCCGGCGGCGCGGTCGAAGACGCGCCGCACGTCTACTACGCCGCCGCGACCTCGAGCTCAACGAATGGGCGCTCGCCGGCGACTGGACCGTCGGCGAGCGAGAACGCGGTGCTCGACAAGAACGACGGCGCGCATCGTCTATCGCTTCCACGCCCGCGACCTGCATCTGGTGCTGGGGCCGGGCGCGGACGGCAAGCCGGTGCGCTTCCGCGTCACGATCGACGGCGCGGCGCCCGGCGAGAGCCACGGCGCCGACATCGACGCCGACGGCGAGGGCGTCGTGACCGACAACGGCTCTATCAGCTCGTCCGCCAAAGCGGGCCGGTCAGCGATCATACGTTCGAGATCGAGTTTCTCGATCCCGGCGTGCAGGCCTACGCGTTCACCTTCGGCTGAAGGCGCGTTCGCTCGCGGCCCGCGGCAAACTGTTCGCGTCGGACATCCATCGCCCGGATTTGTAACAGGCGCTCGGACACGAAGATCATCGCAGTCGGGCGAAACGCTCTAAGCGTGATGACACGACTGCGTGATCGACGGCACTGTCGCGGCGGCGCCATAGTGACGGCTTATCTGGGGCGCGCTTTCAAGATTCGCCGTCGCAACAACGGAGTTGAGCCCATGATCGCATCCTTCAATACGGCGCCGGCTACGCGACGCTGCTGCTCCGTTGATGCGGCGGCCGTTTCCATCGCGGTCGACGGCGGAAGAGGCGCACGTCATTCCCGCCGCCTGCCGTCGACGAGCAGGCGGGGCCAGCGGGCGCGAAGTCGCGGTGCTCGCCGGCGGATGCTTCTGGGGCGTCCAGGGCGTATTTCAGCACGTCAAAGGCGTGACCAGCGCTGTCTCCGGATATGTCGGCGGCGACAAGGGGACGGCGCATTACGAGATGACGAGCAGCGGCACGACGGGCCACGCCGAATCCGTGCGGGTCACCTACGATCCCCGCAAGATCAGCTACGGTCGCATCCTGCAGGTCTATTTCTCGGTCGCGCACGACCCGACCGAGCTCAATCGCCAGGGGCCGGACGTCGGCACGCAATATCGCTCGGCGATTTTCCCGGCGAACGACGAGCAGGCGCGGGTTGCGAAGGCCTACATCGCGCAGCTCAACGGCGTCAAGCGTCTCTCGGCCGATCGTCACCAAGATCGAACCCGGCCACAAATTCTATGCGGCCGAGGACTATCATCAGGATTTCCTGACGACCCACCCGACCTATCCCTATATCGTCTACAACGATCTGCCCAAGATCGAGGACCTGAAGAGCATGTTTCCCGACCTCTATCGCGCCGATCCGGTGCTGGTCTCGGGCGGGCGCTCGTAAGCGGGATCACCGCGTGTCGCTGAGGTCGGGAACCGCGCGCCCGCGTGTGGGAACTCGTCTCAGCGCTCGGCCCGGTGGCTACGTCTTGGGTTCACAGCGAAATCTTCGCCCGCGCCGCCAGTTCGCCGACGATGCCGCGCCGGAACGCCAGCACGCAGGCGACGAACACGACGCCCTGGATCACCGTCACCCATTCGCCGAACTGGGCGAGATAGTTCTGCATCGAGACGACGATGATCGCGCCGACGACGGTCCGTAGAAGGTGCCCATGCCGCCGACCAGCGTCATCAGCACGACCTCGCCGGACGTGGAGAACGAGACGTCGGTCAGCGACGCGTTCTGCGAGACAATCGCCTTGGTCGCCCCGGCAAGCCCGGCGAAAGCGGCCGACAGGGTGAACGCCGCGAGCTTGTACTGGAACCGCGATAGCCAAGCGAGACCGCGCGCGGCTCATTTTCGCGGATGGCCTTCAGAATCTCGCCGAAGGGCGAGTTCACGGTGCGTTGAATGGCGAGAAAGCCGAACAGAAACACCGCGGCCACGAAAACGTAGAGCGTCCACGGATTGGACAAATCGATCAGCCCGAAGGCTCGCCCCTGCGGCACCGCCTGGATGCCGTCCTCGCCGTGGGTGAACGGCGCCTCGACGCAGAAGAAGAACACCATCTGGGAAAACGCGACGGTGATCATCGCGAAATAGATGCCGACGCTGCGGATGGCGAGCGCTCCGGTGATCAGGCCGAGCGCGGTTGAGGCGCCGACGCCGAGCAGGATCGCCGAGATTGGCTCAAGCCCCCACACTTTCGCGGCATGCGCGCAGACATAGCTCGCCAGCCCCAGAAACATCGCATGGCCGAGCGACAGCAGGCTGACATAGCCGATCAGCAGATTGAACGCGCAGGCGAACAACGCAAAGCACAGCGCCTGCATGACAAAGAACGGATAGGCGGCGAACGGCGCGATGATGATCAGGGCGACCATCGACGGCGAAAGCGATCTTATCGTCGCGGCGGTTGTGCGCGCTCGTCCGTAGCCGCAGCGGGCGCCTCGCGCGCTCATGTCAGGCGGCCCTTCCGAAGAGGCCGGTCGGCCTGATCAGGAGGACGATCGCCATGATGACGAAGACGACGGTGTTCGACGCTTCGGGGTAGAACACCTTGGTCAGGCCTTCGACGACTCCGAGCCCGAAGCCGGTCACGATCGAGCCGAGGATCGAGCCCATGCCGCCGATCACCACCACCGCGAAAACGACGCGATGATGTCGGCCCCCATTCCCGGGCGCACCTGGTAGATCGGCGCGGCCAGAACGCCGGCCAACGCCGCCAGCGCGATGCCAAACGCATAAGTCAGAGTGACCATGCGCGGCACATTGACGCCGAAGGCGCGCACCATGGTCGGGTTCTCGGTCGCCGCGCGCAAATAGGCGCCGAGCCTGGTCTTCTCGATCATGAGCCACGTTCCGAAGCAGACGCCGCAGAGGCCACGATGACCCAGCCGCGGTAGATCGGGCAGAAACATGAAGCCGAGATTGCGGCCGCCGCGAAGCTGTTTAGGGGTCGATAGGGGAGGCCCGAGGCGCCGAGTAGGTTCTGGAACAGGCCCTGAAAGATCAGCGCCAGGCCGAAGGTCAGGAGCAGGCTGTAGAGCGGATCGAAGCCCGCAAGCCGTTTCAGAAACACGACCTCGATCAGCGCGCCGAACGCGCCGATCGCGAGCGGGGAGAGGATCAGCGCCCACCAATAGTCGAGCCCGGCGCCGTTGAGCAGGAAATAGGCGCCGAAAGCGCCCATCATATAGAACGCGCCATGGGCGAAATTGACGATGTTCAGCATGCCGAAAATGACCGCGAGACCGAGGCTCAGCAGCGCATAGAACGAGCCGTTGATGAGGCCGACCAGCAGCTGCTGTAAATGCTGCGGCAAATGCCGGGACTGCCATCTGCGTCGACCGAACGCCGGATCAACGGTCCTCCTCCGGCGCTCGTTTTCGCCGGGCCGAGAGGATATCGTCATCACACCCCCAGACGCCGAGATATCGTGCAGCGCGTCCATGTTCTGGGCGAGTTCGGAGCTGGCGAAGGAATCGATGATTCTGCCGTGCTCCATGACAAAATAGCGATCCGCGAAAGTCGAGGCGAAGCGGAAGTTCTGTTCGACGAGCAGAATCGTGAAGCCCTCGTTTTTGAACTCCGCCATGGTGCGGCCGATCTGCTGGATGATGACCGGCGCGAGCCCTTCGGTCGGCTCGTCGAGCATCAGGAATCGCGCGCCGGTGCGCAGGATGCGCGCGATAGCGAGCATCTGCTGTTCGCCGCCCGAAAGCTGCTGCCGCCGCTGGCGAGCCGCTCGCGCAAATTGGGAAAAAGCGTGAAGATGCGCTCCGCGTCAGGCCGCCGTTCTTGGCGATCTGCGGCGGCAGGAACAGGTTCTCCTCGACCGTGAGGCTCGCGAAAATGCCCGTTCCTCGGGACAGAAGCGCAATGCCGAGCCGCGCGATGCGGTCGTCGAGAGAGTCGACGGTTCTCCGCCGTCGAACATCGACCGAGCCGATCCGTTTGCCGACGATGCCCATGATCGATTTCAGCGTCGTGGTCTTGCCCGCGCCGTTGCGGCCAAGCAGCGTGACGACTTCGCCCTCGCCGCACGTCGAAGTCGACGCCATGAAGAATATGCGATTCGTCGTACCAGGCTTCAGGCCCGTGACCTCGAGCGACGGCGGCCCGCTCGCGTCGGCCCTCGCGTGGCGAGCGGCCTCAGCCATGCCCCACTCCGAGATAGGCCTGCCGACCTCTTCGTTTCCGACACCGCGGCGATAGTCGCCTTCGGCGAGCACCCGCCCGCGGGTCAGCACGGTGATCGGTGTCGAGAGATTGGCGACCACCTGAAGATTGTGCTCGACCATCAGGATGGTCCGGTTCGCCGAAACGCGGCTGGATCAGAGCGGCGGTGCGGTCGATGTCCTCGTGGCCCATGCCGGCCATCGGCTCGTCGAGCAGCAGCATCTGCGGGATCGAGCGCGAGCGTCGTGGCGAGTTCGAGCGCGCGTTTGCGTCCATAGGAAATCTCGCCCGCCTTCGAATCGGCGAATTCGCCAGCCCGACATCGGCAAGCAGCGCCAGCGCCCGGCTCGTTGAGCGGGTCCAGCGCCGCCTTCGAGCGCCAGAAGTCGAACGAATCGCCGCGCTTGCGCTGCAGCGCGATGCGCACGTTCTCCAGCGCCGTCAGGTGGGGAAACACCGCCGAAATCTGGAACGAGCGGACCAGGCCGAGCCGCGCAACATCGGCCGGCCTCAGGTCGCGGTGATGTCGCGTCCATTAAAGGTGATACGGCCGCCGGTCGGAGCGACGAATTTGGTGAGCATGTTGAAGCAGGTGGTCTTGCCGGCGCCATTGGGGCCGATCAGGGCGTGAATGGACCCGCGCCGCACGCCAGAGATTGACATCGCTGACCGCGCGAAAAGCCCCCGAACGCCTTGGTGAGGCCCTCGGTGACGAGAATATAGTCCTGCGCTCATTCTGCGGCCGGTCCGGCCGCAGAGCATGCGCTTCCCCCTCCCTGAAGTGCCGCTCCCATCGTCCGATCGGACGCCCGGCGAATTGTAAAGCTGACGTCAGCTCGACTGCACGGCTAATCTTTGGCTCGGCCTCGCTTTCGGCGTAGCCCGCAGGTTCCGGTAATCCGCCGGTTGTGCAGCCGGCGCTCCCAGTCGAGCGCCTGGCTTGACGATCTCGTCGAGATTGTCGCGCCTCGGCTTCCATCCGAGCACGCGGCTTGACCCGATCGGCCTTGGCGACGATCGCGGCCGGATCGCCGGCGCGCCGGCCCGCGACATGATGACCTTGAAATCCACGCCCGACACGCGTTTGACGACGTCGACGACCTCCTGGACCGAATAGCCGCGCCCATAGCCGCAATTGCAGATCAGGCTCGGGCCGCCGCCGCGCAGATAGGCGAGCGCCGCCAGATGGGCGTCGATCAGGTCGGTGACCTGGATATAGTCGCGCACGCAGGTGCCGTCGCGGGTCGGATAGTCCTGGCCGAAGATTTCGATGCGCGGCGTGACGCCCAGCGCGGTTTGCACGCCGCGCTTGATCAGATGGGTGGCGTTCGGCGTCGATTGGCCGAGACGGCCTTGCGGATCGGCGCCGGCGACGTTGAAATAGCGCAGCACGACATAGCGCAGGTCGTAGGCGCGCGAGGCGTCCTCCAGCATCCATTCGACCATCAGCTTCGAGCGGCCATAGGGCGAGATCGGGTCAAGCGGCGGCGTCCTCGCGACACAGGGCTCGGAGGACGTCTCGCCATAGACGGCCGCGGTCGAGGAAAAGATGAAGGTTTCGACCCCGCTCCTTTATCGCCGCTTCGATCAGGGTGCGCGCATTGGAAGTGTTGTTCAGATAGTATCCGAGCGGGTCGGGGACCGAGTCCGGCACCACGATTTTGGCCGCGAAATGGGCGATGGCGTCGACCTCGTGCTCCTCGATCAGCCGCGCGACGAGGTCGCGTCGCCCGATGTCGCCGACGACGAGCGTCGCGCCTTCGGGCACGGCCCAGGCGAAGCCGGTCGAGAGATTGTCGAGAACGATGACCGTCTCGCCGGCGTCCAGGAGCCCCAGAGCCATATGGCCGCCGATATAGCCGGCGCCGCCGGTGACCAGAACGCTCATTGCTTTCCCCCTTGGATTCGTCTCGCGTACCGTGAGCCGAAAGCGGCGCATGGAACGGTTACGGCCTAACGTGATAGTCGGATATCAGGAAATCGCCGCGGTCGCCTGACGCCGGTCGCCTGCCATCGAATTCAGGAAGGGAGCATCAATGGACAAACCCATTCGCAAGGCCGTGCTGCCGGTCGCCGGCCTTGGCACCCGCTTCCTGCCGGCGACCAAGGCCATTCCGAAGGAAATGCTGACGGTCGTCGACCGGCCGATCCTTCAGCATGTGGTCGACGAGGCGCGCGAGGCGGGCATCGAGCATTTCATTTTCGTCACCGGCCGCAACAAGGGGGTGATCGAGGATCATTTCGACACCGCCTACGAGCTCGAGGACACGCTGAAACGCCGCGGCAAGCAGGTCGAATACGCAGCGTTGATGGCCGACCTTCCCGCAGCGGGCGCGACGAGCTTCACCCGCCAGCAGGCGCCGCTCGGCCTCGGCCACGCCGTCTGGTGCGCGCGCGAAATCGTCGGCGACGGAGCCTTTCGCGGTGCTCCTGCCCGACATGGTCACGAGGAAAGGACCGCGCGGCGGGCGGTGCCTCGCGCAATGCGTGGCGGCCTACGAACGCCACGGCGGCAATATCATCGCAGTCGAGGAAGTTCCGCCGGAGGAGACCCATCAATACGGGATTGTCGGCGTCGGCGCGGATCACGGCGCGACCTTCGAGATCACCAGCATGGTCGAAAAGCCGAAGGCCGGCACGGCGCCGTCCAATCTGATCATCTCCGGGCGCTACATCCTTCAGCCGGAGATCTTCGAAATTCTGGAAGCGGTCGAGAAGGGCGCCGGGGGCGAGATTCAGTTGACCGACGGCATGATCAAGCTCGCCCGCACGCAGTCGTTCCACGGCGTGCGCTTCGACGGGCGCACTTATGATTGCGGCTCGCGGCTCGGGTTCCTGGCCGCCAACATCGCCTTCGCGCTCGACCGCCACGACCTTGGGCCGGGCCTCAAGGACGAACTGCGTCGTTCGGTTTCATTCACAAGGACGCCTGAACGGCGGCCGTTTGCCCGCGTTTTTCAACCGCGACGGCGGATGATAAAAGGCGCCCATGATTCAGGAACAGACGAGCGCCGTCCTCTCGGCGATCCGCACCATCGACAACGAGCGTCAGGGTCTTCAGGCTCTCGAGGAAGCGATCCGGACGGCCGGCGAAGGTGGCCTCGGCGCCGCATTCTCGGAGGCGGTGAAGGCGATCTCGGCGGCGAGCGGCCGGGTCATCGTCTCGGGCATGGGCAAGTCGGGGCATATCGGGCGCAAGATCGCGGCGACGCTTGCCTCGACCGGCCAGCCGGCGTCGTTCGTCCACCCGGCCGAGGCGAGTCACGGCGATCTTGGCGTGGTGCAGAACGGCGACGTCGTGCTCGCCATTTCCTGGTCGGGCGAGACGGCAGAACTCGCGGCGATCATCACTTTCGCCAAACGCTACGCCATACCGCTGATTGCGATGACCGCAAGCGCCGACTCGACGCTCGGCCGCGAGGCCGACGTCTGCCTGACCATGCCGAGCGCGCCGGAGGCCTGCCCCAACGGGCTCGCCCCGACCACCTCGACCACGATGCAGCTCGCGCTCGGCGATGCGCTGGCGATCGCGCTTCTCGAAGGCCGCGGCTTCACCGCGGTCGATTTCCGCGCCCTTCATCCGGGCGGCAAGCTCGGCGCCAAACTCGCCCATGTGCGCGAGGTGATGCACACCGGCGAGCGCATCCCCCGCGTCGACGTCAAGGCGCGGATGGCCGAGGCGATCGTCGAGATGAGTTCGAAGGGCTTCGGGTGCGTGGCGGTGTTCGACGGCCAAACGCTCGCCGGCATCGTCACCGACGGCGACTTGCGCCGGCGCCTGAAGGCCGATTTTTCGCTCGACACCCCGGTCGCAAGCGTCATGACCAAAAAACCTCGCACCATCGCCCCCGACGCGCTGGTCGCCGAGGCGCTGGAGGAGATCAGCCACAAGATCTCGGCGCTCCTGGTGGTGGAGCGCGGCGCCGTGGTCGGCATCGTGCATTTCCACGATCTGATGCGCATCGGCGTGGTGTGATCAGGGCGCCGAACCCAAGCGCCCGTGGCGCCGACCGCAAAGCCATGCCAACTTTTCGGAAGGCTTACCCATGGCTATTTTGAGCGATTTCAAGGGGTTACACCAACGCCAAGGGGCAAATCGCCAAATCCGTCATCGCGAGCGAATGCGAAGCGATCCAGAGATGAAGAGCGGAAACGGCGGCTATGGATCGCCGCGTCGCCATAAGCCCGTCGAAAGACGGGCGTCTTTCGACGCCCTATGGCTCCTCGCGATGACGGCGCGGTCGCCCCCGATTGCACGGTTTGTTCCTTTTTTGTTCTATCATAACCGCTGCGGTCCGGCAAGCCTCCATCGAGCGCTTTCGCTTCGCGGGCAATCGTGTCAGGGTCCAGAGGGCTGCTTCAGGGGAGGCGGGCATGCGACCCGTGACGTTCAAGGCCGGAGAGATCATCATCTCCGAAGGGGACGAGGGCGATACGGCGTTCTACGTCGTGGATGGAACGGTCGAGGTCGAAATCGGCCAGGGCGCCAAGACGAGGACGTCGGCACGCTGTCGACCGGGAGGTGTTCGGCGAAATGTGCCTGATCGAGCCCGGGCCGCGCTCCGCCACGGTCAAGGCGGTGACCGACGTGGAATGCCCGCCACGTCCTACGAGGAGTTCATCGCGGCGATCGAGGACTACCCGGAACGCGCCGTCGGCTTCATGAAGACGCTGGTCAGGCGGCTCCGGGCAGATGAACGAGCTGATGGCGAGCGCCGACCCCCAACGACATGGGTTTCGCCGCTTGATGCGCGACTGGCAAAAGTCCGTCGAGTCGGGACGAGCGCGACCCCGAAGTCGCCGCCCTGTCATGGACGATGCTGTGGTGATGGATTGAGGGGCGCCGCGACTGGCGTCGTTGCGCCCCCACCACCGTCCTTCGGACGGTCCCCCTCCCCCGCGTCGCGGGGGAGGATTCGCCGAGCGTTGACATTGGCGATCCTCCCTTGCGCTCGAAAGAGCGCGGGGGAGGGGGACCATGCGAAGCATGGTGGAGGGGCGGACGCCGGCTCAATCGAACTGCTGCAAAGGACTCTA
>CAWIUD010000003.1:0-33652 GCA_963839185.1 uncultured Alphaproteobacteria bacterium
CGCTTCGATCAGCGCCGCGCCGGCTGGAACCACGCGGTTGACCAGGCCGAAGCGCTCGGCCTCGCTCGCGCTGAAGAGATCGCCGGTCAGCGCCATCTCCATCGCATGCTTTCGCGACACGGCGCGTCCGACAGCGACCAGCGGCGTCGAGCAGAAGAGACCGATATTGACGCCGGGCAGCGCGAAGCGGGCGTTCTCCCCGGCAATCGCAAGGTCGCACGAGGCGACGAGCTGGCATCCGGCGGCGGTGGCCACGCCCTCGACAGCGGCGATGAACGGCTTAGGCGAACGGACGATCCGCTTCATGAGGATGGCGCAGGCCGACATGAGCTGAGCGAAAAAGCCCGCCCCGCGGTCGCGGTCGTTGCGGTGGGCGGCGATCTCCCGGAGATCATGTCCCGCCGACAGAGCCGGGCCTTCGCCCGCGAGCACGACGACGCGCGCGGTTGTGATCCTCGTCGATGGCGTCGACGGCCAGGATCAAGGCCGCGATCATCGCCAGGCTCAGGGCGTTGCGTGATCTTGGGGCGGTGAGGGTGAGCGTAACCACGCCGCCGTCATCTTCGCGCCGAAAAAGCGCCTTAGGCGAAGCGAGGTGGGAGGAGAGGGTCATGCCGGAACTCTATGATCGAATTGCGCCAAAACTAGTGATGTCGGCTGGCGCGGTAAATGACACGCTCGCACTGGCGCCGGTCAATCCGGCGTGACCGGCTGATGCTTCAGCTTGTTGCTGTTTTCGCGAAGCCTGCCGCCGTCCTGACATGCGTGAAAGGGCGGGCCGTTCAACCAATCCGATTGCGCGAAAGCTCAGCGGGTCGCCCGCCTGTCCGCCAGTTTCGGAAAAAAGAATATTTTCTTGCCAAACGAACGGATCAAGTGTTCGCTGTTTGTTCTCCGCAGGGCCAATGCGTGATCGCCCCTGCCGGGAACGAACGACGGACCAGGGCTTGTATGTCTCATAACTGTTTGAAAAGGCTGAAAACGGCAATGGCGAGGTCTTGTCAAAAGTTGGCATGGATTTGGGGTTGGCGCCGCGTCCGCTTGCGACGGACGCCGCTTTTCTTGCCGTCGTGGCGGACCCTCGCGCCGGTATGGCCAGAAAAGGCGGCGCCTCGGCGCTTTCGCGTCTGCGGGTTTTCGTTTAGGCAGCGGCGAAATCCAGTCCCTCGCAAGAAGTCGAACGCTCATGCATCGCTACCGCACTCATACCTGCGGCGCTCTTGGCCTCGCCGAGGACGGCGCGGAGGTCCGGCTTTCCGGCTGGTGCCATCGCATCCGCGACCACGGCGGCGTGCTGTTCATCGATCTGCGCGACCACTACGGGCTGACCCAATGCGTGGTCGATCCGGATTCGCCGGCCTTCGGCGCGGCGGAGAAACTGCGCTCGGAATTCGTCGTCAAGGTCGACGGCAGGGTGCGCAAGCGCCCGGCGGGCACCGAGAATCCCGACATGCCGACCGGCCTGATCGAGGTCTATGTGCATGAGATCGAGGTGCTGGGCCCCGCCGGCGACCTGCCGCTGCCGGTGTTCGGCGACCAGCCCTATCCGGAGGACACGCGGCTCCGGTACCGCTTCCTTGATCTGAGGCGCGAGAAGCTCCACCGAAACATTATGTTACGCGGGCAAATCATTGATTCGCTTCGCGCTCGCATGAAAGGGCAGGGGTTCTTCGAGTTCCAGACCCCGATCCTCACCGCCTCGAGTCCCGAGGGGGCGCGCGACTATCTGGTGCCCGCGCGCGTACACCCGGGAAAGTTCTACGCGCTGCCGCAGGCGCCCCAGCAGTTCAAGCAGCTGATCATGGTGGCGGGCTTCGACCGCTATTTCCAGATCGCGCCGTGCTTTCGCGACGAGGACGCGCGCGCCGATCGCTCGCCCGGCGAATTCTACCAGCTCGACATCGAGATGAGCTTCGTGACGCAGGAAGACGTGTTCGCGGCCGTCGAGCCGGTGTTGCGCGGGGTATTCGAGGAGTTCGGCCAGGGGAAGCCGGTGACGCAAAAATTCCCGCAGATCCCTTACGCCGATGCGATGCGCGAAGTACGGCGTCCGACAAGCCGGACCTGCGCAATCCGATCAGATCATGCGGACGTCACGGAGGTGTTCCTGCGCGACGATGTGACTTCAAAGCCTTTCGCCAGGTCATCAAGGCGGGCGGAACGTGGTCCGCGCGATCCCCGCGCCCGGGCGGCGGCAGCCGCGCTCTTCTGTCGACCGGATGAACGACTGGGCGCAGGGAGAGGGCGCGCCGGGCCTGGGCTACATCATTTCGTCGACCTCGAAGGCGAGGCCGGCGCAGACTGAGCCGGCAAGGGGCCAATCGCCAAGATTTCCTTCGGCGCCCGAAGCGCACCGAGACGGTCGCTGCGTCGACAAGGCTGGGCCTTACGCCGGGCGACGCCGTTTTCTTCGTCTGCGGCAGCCGGCAAAGTTCGCCAAGTTCGCCGGCGCGCGCGCGCGTCCGGATCGGCAATGAGCTTGGATATCGGCAAGAACCGTGTTCGAATTCTGCTGGATCGTCGATTTCCCGATGTACGAGTGGAACGAGGACGACAAGAAGATCGACTTCTCGCACAACCCGTTCTCGATGCCCCAGGGCGGCCTCGAAGCGCTGACCAACAACGACCCGTTGGAGATCAAGGCGTTCCAGTACGACATCGTCTGCAACGGCGTCGAACTGTCATCGGGCGCGATCCGCAACCACCGTCCCGACATCATGCGCAAGGCGTTTGAAATCGCCGGCTACGGACCGGACGTGCTGGAGGAGCGGTTCGGCGGCATGTATCGCGCCTTCCAGTGCGGCGCCCCGCCGCACGGCGGCATCGCGCCGGGCGTCGACCGCATCGTCATGCTGCTCGCCGGCGAAGAGAACCTGCGCGAGGTCGTGCTGTTCCCGATGAACCAGCGGGCGGAGGACCTGATGATGGGCGCGCCCTCGCCCGCCACGCCGAAGCAATTGCGCGAGCTCCACATCCGGGTCGTCGCGCCGGAGAAGTAACCGCATGGCGGCGCGTGCGCTCTCTTGTTCCCATTGTTGGCCCATGTTAGCGACGGGCGAAGCCGGGGTATAGCGCAGCCTGGTAGCGCGGAAGTTTTGGGTACTTCAGGTCGCAGGTTCGAATCCTGCTGCCCCGACCACCAGCGCCGAATTCGTAAAGGGGGCGTTCATGACCGCTCGCATCTATCAACCCGCCCGCAGCGCCATGCAATCTGGACAGGCGAAGGAGAGCTGGATCCTCGAATATGAGCCAGAAGCGCCGCAGGTGATTGAGCCTTTGATGGGATGGACCAGCTCGACTGACATGCGTTCCCAGGTCAAGCTCAAGTTCGACAACAAGGAGGAAGCCGTCGCCTACGCCGAGCGGAACGGCATCGCCTACCGGGTCGAGGAGCCGAAGCCCGAGACCCGCAAGATCATTTCGTATTCCGACAATTTCACGCCGAACCGGGTCGTTCCCTGGTCGCACTAAAGCGCTAGCGCGAAGTTCGCTTCCGAGTTCCGGCTCCGTAGCTCAGCTGGATAGAGCAGCCGCCTTCTAAGCGGCAGGTCGCAGGTTCGAGCCCTGCCGGAGTCGCCAAAGCCGAGAGCCCGGATCGGCGGCCGAGCATGGAGCAGGCCCAGGGCGTTCGCCGGTTTGTTGACGACCGGCGCAAACTCCCTGGAACTTCTTGCCCTCTTTGCCGTTTATGCCTCGCGAGAGCAGAGGGAGGCCGGGTCATGCCTCGAGGCGACAAATCGAAATATACCGACAAACAGGAACGCCAAGCCGACCACATCGCCGAAAGCTACGAAAGCCGCGGCGTGCCCGATGACGAGGCGGAACGCCGCGCCTGGGCGACGGTCAACAAGGACGACGGCGGCGGCAAGAGACCTGGCGGATCGGGCCGCGGAAAAGAAACCGGGCACCCCGCCGCGCATCGAGGAGGCAGGCTTGGCGGCGGCCGCCGCAGCCGCCAGACCGGCGGCGAGCCGTTCCGCCTCGGCCAAGAAGGCGGCGACCACGCGCAAACGGAACGCCGAGCACGACGCTCGCTGATAACCCACTCGAGAAGACTGTTGGAGACATTCATGAACGACGACAGAGAGCAGCGCATTCGTGAGATCGCCTACTACCTTTGGGAAAAGGAAGGCCGGCCGGACGAGCAAGCGGAGCGGCACTGGGCGGCGGCGGCGGCGGTCGTCGATGCGGGGAACGAGGGGGGCGAGGAGGAGACAGAGGAGGCCGGCTTCGACGATCCCCCTATGGCGGTTGAAACGACGCCAATCCAACCGCCGGCTCCGGTCGGAAAGGGTCGGAGAAAGGCGGAGGTCGGTGGCGTTTAACGCTCCGTCGTTGGAGACGCGCGCGCTCGACTTTCTCTGTTGACGGCGCGCGCTGTCGATTTCAGCGCCTCTTTGCTGACTTTCGCGGTTTGGCCGCTTCAATCGGCGCCGCGGCGGCCCGGAAATCGGCCCAAGGGTCGACCGATAGCGAGGAGAGGCGCGCCGGCGTATTCTGGACCGTGAAATGGGCCGGTCCAATTTCCGGTCCCAGTTCCTTCCACGCAAGAGGCATGGAGACCGCCGCGCCCGGCCGGGCGCGTGTGGAATAGGCGGCGACCGCGGTCATGCCGCGCTGGTTGCGGAGATAATCAATCAGAATCTTGCCGCTTCGCCGCGCCTTGGGGATCGTCGACACGTAGCGGTCGGGGCTGTCCGACGCCATCGAGTTCGGCGATCGCCTTGGTGAAGGCCTTTGCGGCAGGCCATTCGGCTTTCGGTTTTATCGGCGCAACGATGTGAAGGCCCTTGCCGCCCGAGGTCTTGACGAAGGCGGACAGTCCAGCGTCTTTCAGGCGGTCGCGCACCTCCTCCGCAGCGGTGATCACCGCCGCCCAGGCGACGCCGTCGCCCGGATCGAGATCCATGATCAGCATGTCCGGCCGCTCCCAGTCGGCGACGGTTGACCCCCATGGGTGGATTTCCAGCGCCGCCGACTGGACGAGGCCGATGAGGCCATCGAGATCGCGGATGCTGATGAGCGGCTGATCCGAAGGCTCCGTTGGGTCTTTGACCAGCACGATGTTGCTGTTCAACCCCTTCCACGCGTGCTTCTGGAAGAAGGTCTGCCCGCCGATTCCATCGGGGCAGCGAACCAGCGCCAGAGCCCGACCGACGACGAACGGGGCCATGAAGGGCCACGCCGCCGCGTAGTAGTCCGCCAAGCCCTCCTTCGTCACGCCGTCGTCTGGCCAGTAGAGCCGATCGGGATGGGTCAGCGCCACATTGCGGGGCGGAGGGCTTGGCGTTGTCGCGGGTTTTGGGGGCATTTTCGCCTCGCGGACAATTTCGTGCGCCGGCTTGTCGTCGCGCAGACCTCGAAATGACGCGTGGCGAAGGATGCCGTCAGCGGTCCAATCGCTGAAGTCGACCTCCGCGATCAGCTCCGGCCGGACGAAACGCACTTCCTTGGCCTCCGCGGCATTGAGGCGGTTCGCAAACGGGCTGGACGCAATCCGCAACTTTTCAAGCTGCTTGAAGAGCGCTTGGGCGATGGAGGCGGAAAAGCCAGTTCCGACACGGCCCACATGCCGCAGAGCCGGACCCTCGTAGACGCCGAGGACTAGCGAGCCAATCGCGTCGCGTCCGGTCGACGACGGGACATAGCCCGCGATGACGAACTCCTGACGCGCCGAACACTTGGACTTGGCCCAACTCTTCGATCGGCCGGACCGGTAGACCAACTTGCCGAGCTTCGACACGATCCCCTCGAGACCGAGGGCGCAGGCGCGTTGCAGCACCACTTCGCCGCTCTCGGCGAAATGGGAGCTATAGCGCAGGACGCCGCCGCCGTCGGCGCCGACAATTGTCTCCAGAAGCTTCTTCCGGTCGATAAGCGCCGCGTCGCGCAAATCGTACCCATCGAGATGGAGGCAGTCGAACGCGTAGTAGACGAACCGGTTGGTCCGGCCCTCGCTGAGATCCGCCTGAAGCGCCGAGAAGTCCGAGACTCCGTTCGCATTCTCGACGACGAGCTCGCCGTCGATTAACGCTGTGTTGACTGGAAGGTTGGCCAACGCCTCAACGACGCGGGCGCCGAATTTGCCGGTCCAGTCGAGCCCGCCCCGGGTCAAAAGGTTGACCCGGCCCTCGACGATCCGCGCTTGCAGCCGGTACCCGTCGAACTTGATTTCGTGCAGCCATCGATCGCCGGCGAGCGGCGACTTTATCAGCGTGGCGAGCATTGGCTCGACGAATGCGGGCATCGCCTTCTTCGCCGCGCCCCGCGCCGATTTGGGATTTGCCGCCTCGCCCCGTTTGATCTCGCCGGTTTTCGACGACCAGCCGGGCGCCTCGCCGGCAAGCTCATCAATCGAGCGGCCGGTCTTCACGGACTCCGGCCGCTCATCGAGAATATCGACCTCGTCTGGAGAGCGTGCGAATTCGTCCTCGCCCTTGATCAGAAGCCAGTTCTCATGCTTTTCGCCGGGCTTGCCGCGCATCCTAATGAGATGCCAGCGGCCATTGAGCTTCTCCCATGAAGCTCGAACTCCAGATGGCCCTTTTTCAAGCCCTTGTGCGGATCGCCGATTGGCGACCATTCACCGCGGTCCCAAACGATCACCGAGCCGCCGCCGTACTCGCCCTTGGCGATCGTGCCCTCGAAGTCGCCGTATTCCAACGGATGGTCTTCGACGGCCACCGCAAGCCGCTTTTCCCCGGGAATAAGGCTCGGGCCGCGCGTCACGGCCCAGCTTTTCAGCACTCCGTCCAATGCCAGGCGGAAGTCATAGTGCAGGCGGGTTGCGTCGTGCTTCTGAACGACGAAAGCATTGCTCGTTTTCGGCAGCGCCTCGCCCTTGGGCTCGGGCGTCGCGGCGAAGTTCCGCTTCTTCCGGTAGGCCTCGAGTCCCATCGGATCGACCTCGACAACGTCCTCTGACAGCGGGCCATCATGCGCGCGAACTTAAGCCACATCAATGCGGGACGCTCGACGCTTGTTCCTCGTCGACGCGATGCCGGCCGGTTCGGAGTCCGGGAACTTTCCGCGCATCGGCGCGGTTGTTGGCATCCAGAAGGCGGCGGACCGCAGCGACGGTCGCGCCCGGATCTCTCATCCCGGCTACCCGGCGCGAGGTTCGTCATGTCTGAGCAGATGGTTTTGCAGTTTGAGGTCATTCGGCTTGTCGCGGCATCGCTCGTCGCCGCGGCGATCGCTGTCGCCTGGCTGCTCGCGGTTTCAAAGTGAGGAGGGCGGCCGGTCGAACGAAAGTGCGCCGCGCGGTCACGGCTGGCGGTCGAAAACGAAATCGACTTTCGCCTGGAACCATTTGAACAGGTCCGCGCGTTTGCAAGGGCAAGGTCTGGGGCGAGAAAAGGCGAAAGAGAACAAAACATGTTCAGCTGGGGCGATTATCTTCCTGATCGTTGTATTGATCGCCGCCGCGCTTGGCTTCGGCGGTTTGGCGGGCACAGCAATCGTGGCCGCGAAACTCGTCTTCGTCGTCGCCATCGTTGCGTTCTTGGGATCGGCGTGGCGGCAGCCGCACGACGTCCCAGTGAACGGAACGCCCACATTGTCCGAACTCGACGCGATCATGACGCTTCGTTACAATGTCGAGAAATATGTCCTTCGGATAAAAGTTCGGATCGGCCGATGGCTAAGGATATTCACGAGCCTTCCCGCGGCCAAGGCAAGGGGGGCGCCGAGTTGAGCGGAACCTCAGGCCCAGGGCAAGGCGCACGACACCGCTGGGCAGGGTCTCGATCCGCGATCGCAGGAAGCGATCGGACGGTCATTGAGGGCGCATTACGAAGATCTCGTCCGGGCTCCGGTGCCGGGCAAATTCCTGGAAATGTTGGACCGCCTCGAAGCTACAGAGCAATCAACGTCGCAAGGCGGGGACAATGGGTCTCAGTAGCCTCAAGGAGACCGGTCTGGGTAGCTTCAAGGATGAACTGGTCGCCGAGATTCCGGGTCTGCGGGCGTTCGCGATTTCGCTTTGCGGGTCGGTTACCCAGGCGGACGACCTCGTGCAGGAAGCCTTGCTGAGAGCCTGGACGAACTCGGACAAGTTTCAGCGCGGCACCAGCCTCCGGGCTTGGCTGTTCACAATTCTCCGAAATATCTACTATTCGCAGTACCGCAAACGCGCCCGCGAGGTCCAGGACAGTGACGGCGTTCATGCGCGCGGGATTGCCGTTGCGGGCGATCAGGAAAGTCACCTCGATCTCGAGGATTTTCGTAAGGCGCTCGCCAAGCTTCCCGCAGAGCAGCGCGAAGTCCTGACGATGGTGGGGGCAAGCGGCCTGTCTTACGAAGAAGCCGCGGTCATCTGCGGGGTGGAGATCGGAACAATCAAAAGCAGGTTGAGCCGGGCTCGGACCAAGCTCAGCGAACTGCTCGGGTTCGATGTGCGCGCGGAAGGCGGGTCAGACCGCGCCGCGGTCGGCGCGCACTCGGAGCCTGGTCGATCCTGCAGCGGAGTAGGCGCCGATCCTCAACGCGTGGCCGCGGACCCAGCCTGCGGAATGGAATGCTGTACGCGCGCGCCGGTTCTCGCACAGTTGAGCGTGGCGGCTCCGGCCGCGTCGAGGGGAGGGATTTTGCACGAAAGTCGGCATATACGAGCGGCGATCCGGGCTGAGGACGCCGTGTTCCAGCAGGATATGCTTCGGCAAATCTCGGCTTGGTCGCTTGTCGCTCTGGCCACGATCGCGACCGGCTTCGTGCTCTATCTGGGCCGGGAATTGTTTCTGCCGATTGTCGCAGCGTTCGTCGTAGGCGTCATGCTTTCACCGCTGGCGGCAAGGTTGGAGTCTCTAAGGGTGCCGCGGCTCCTGTCGGCGATTCTCGTAGTTGGCGGCTTCACCCTCGTGATCGCGCTCGTGATCATGCTGATTATGCCGCGCGTAACCGAGTTGACCAGCGGCCTGCCGGCTCTCGGTGAAGCGCTCAAGGAGAAACTGCATTCTTTCGAGGGCGTTTTCTCCACCTGGAGGCGCCTGACTTCGGTGTTCGGGGACCGGGCGGCCAACGCCGAAGCCTCATTGCCTCTGCCCAGCATCTCCTGGATTCCCTCGACGCTGGGCGTTCTGCTTCCGCCGATCACCGGGTTTCTGTTTTTTCTTGTTGTGCTCCTGTTGTTCATTTCCAAATGGCCCGACCTGCGCCGGGGCTTGGTGATGACCTTCGCCAGCCGGGATTCGCGACTGACCGTCCTCAAGATCCTCAACGAAATCGAATCGGCGCTCGCGCATTATTTATTGACGGTCACGCTGATCAACCTCGTCGTCGGCGCCATTGCCGGCGCAATCTGCGCCGTTGTCGGCATGCCGCATGCGGTGGGGTTCGGGGCGCTTGCGGCGACGCTCAATTTCATCCCGATCATCGGGCCGATGGCGACCTTTTTGGTCCTCGCGTTGGTTGGGGTGGTGACCGAGCCGACCTTAGGTCGCGGATTGCTCGCTGCGGCGGGATTCACGGTCCTCATCGTTATCGAGGGACAGTTCGTGACGCCCGCGATCATCGGGCGCCAATTGGAGCTTAATGCGCTTGCGGTGCTCCTCTCGCTTGCGTTCTGGACCTGGCTATGGGGCCCCATGGGTGCTTTTCTCTCCTCGCCTATTCTCATCGTGGCGCTAATTCTGAGACAACGACTATCCCCCGACGACAACGCTTGAAGAGCGTGGGGGGAACTTTCGATGTCCGAATGGAGTTCAATCAGGACTAAGTTTGTTTCGGAGAGCGAGATGACGACCGACCCTTCAGATGATGCGTCGCCAGATGGCGCAACGGATGAATCGGGCGCTCGTCTGCAAAAGGAAGGGACGACCATGAAGAACGTTATCGGAGGCCTTTCGCAGCAAGTCGCCGATGCCGCGAGCGACGTTGGGGCAGCCGCGCAAGACCAAGTCCAGCGCGGCTATAAGCATGCGCGCGCCAATGTCGATTCCATGGTCTCGGACGCGACTGACCGCGTCGGCGCTGTGGCGGGGGCGGCGCAACTTCAGGCCTCCGCGATCAGCGACACGCTAGAGGACGTCATCAGGGATCGCCCGCTCGCTACTGTCGCGCTCGCCTTGGGACTGGGCTTCCTGATCGGAGTGACGTGGCGGCGATAATGCTCGAGCGGATATTCGGCGACTGGCGCCAGTCCGCCGGCCTGCAGCTTCGTCTGGCGGCCATCGCCGCCGCGGCCAGCTTTGCGGCCACGGCGGCTTTGGGCCTGCTATGCGCCGCGGCGTTCGTTTTCGTGATGCAGCGCGCCGGCGTGCTCGAAGCTTGCCTTGCGGTCGCAGCTGTTTTTCTCCTCGTCGCCCTGGCGCTCGTTGCAATCTGCGTCGTGTTACGTCGCCGGGCGACCCATGCGGAAGCGGTCCGGAAGTCGGCGCAAACCCCGCTCCTGGCCGATCCGATGGTCCTCGCGACCGGTCTGCAAATCCTTCAGACTGTCGGGATCAAGCGCGCTTTGACGTTGCTGGCGATTGTAGGGGCCGGGTTCCTTGTGTCGAGACCGGCGGCGCGCGCGTGATGCGCCCGGGAAATCTTGATGGCTAGATGACCCCAAGCAGGGCGAGAATAAGAAGGACGATAAGGAGCGTCCCGAAGTCCTCCAACCGGGTAGTAGCCCCATCCGGAGCTGTATGGCCACGTTGGCAACGCCCCGATGAGGAGGATGACGACGATTATAAGGATTAAAAGTCTCATGTTCGATGCTGCCAAGCTGAGATCGGGTGCGCGGGCGTTTCAGAAACGTCGTGATGGCGAAAGAGTTCCGCGAGAGGGGTCGTGCATTGTCGAATAATATTCGACCTTTCCGATGCGTCAGTTCACCTTAATCCTCCCCATCCAGACCAGAGGGCCCGGTCTTATAGAAGTCACGGGCGAGGTCGCGGATCTGCTGGAGGGCCATGGAGCGCAAACCGGGCTGGTGACGCTGTTTTGCCGGCATACGTCGGCCGGATTGCTCATTCAGGAAAACGCAGCCCAGGCGGTTCGTGCTGACCTCGAGACTTTCTTTGATGGCCTGGCGCCCGAGGACGCTGGAGCGTATCGCCACGCCGACGAAGGCGCAGACGATATGCCAGCCCATATCCGCACCGCGCTGACCGGGGTGCACCTGGCCATTCCGGTCATCGGCGGCCGCATGGCGCTGGGAACATGGCAAGGAATCTTTTTGTTTGAACACCGGCGCGCGCCGCACCGGCGCGAAATCGCCCTGCATTTTATAGGGGAATAAACGCAATCGCCGCGCAACTTTGTTGCGCGGCGATTGGGTCGGAGACCTAAGAATGTCGGTCAAGCAAAGCGCCGATTACGGCCATTCTTGGGTGCGCTGCCAGTCGTCGATCTGTTTGCGGACCTGGTCGCGCTGGATGCCGTAACGCTCCTGAATCTTGCCTTCCAATTGGTCGCGCTTGCCGGCGATGACATTGAGATCGTCGTCGGTCAGCTTGCCCCACTGCTCCTTGACCTTGCCCTTCGCCTGTTTCCAGTTCCCTTCAATTCGATTCCAATCCATTGTTTGAACTCCCTGTTCTCCGGGGGCGTCGGTTTGAAAAACCCCTGTTTCCTCAACCCTAGCGGCCGATAAAGGTTCCCCGCTCCGACCGCGATGCCTTGTCACGGATTTCGGTGCGCTCAAGAAAAGGGGCGCGAGCCGTTCAATTCGGCTGCGGGTTGCTTGCAAACATGAGCGTCGCGCGCGCGCCATGTTCGTCCCCGTCCAGCCGGAAGCAGCCACCGAGTTGCAGGGCAAACCCATTCACAAAAGCCAAGCCCACGGTCGGCGGATTGGTCGAGTCATAGCCTGCCGGCGGGCCAAGCCCATTGTCGGATATCGTCAGCCGATGCAGGCGGCCTTCACTTCCCGCGTCCAGACGAATGGCGATGACTCCGCGAATTCGTCAGGAAAGCCATGTTCGATCGTGTTTGTGACGCACTCATTGATGATCAACGCGAGGGGCGGCAACAACTCTTTCGAAATGTAGACCGGTTTAATCAAGGTCTCAATCCGGACGCGGTTCTCGACCCCCGCGGCCGCGATGCACTTTGAAACAAGCTCGCCGATGAAAATGTCGTCGATCCTTGTCTCTTCTGAAGTGATGGCTTTCATTATGGAATTGATTTCGGCCATGACGCGAATGCGTCTACCGGCCTCTTCGATCGCGCGCTTGGCCTTGTGGTCGTCAAATTGCCGGCCCTGTATGCTGAGCATCGCGGAGACGACGCTGAGATGGTTGCCGATACGATGCTGAACCTCGTTTAGCGCCATTTCGCTCTGGGCGCTTCGTTGCAAAGCTTCGTCACGTTCTTTGGCGATTCGCCTGGCGTCGGCAGCGAGCCGGGACGCTGTCACAGCTGGAACTGCGGCCAGCGCAATAGCGAATAAAGCGGCAACCGCGGCCGACGTTTGCCATTCGAATCGCCCCTCACACGCGACGAAAACACAAAGCGCGCCCAGCGCTGTCAAAAGCAGAAAACCTGCGCAGGCCAGGTACGTAAGCCATGATCGCCGCCGCTCCCCGATCGCGCGCGCCAGCTTCAACTTCCAAACCTCATTAAGGACTGTCCTCCCAGGGATCACGGCCGCGAGCTGAGCGTGCCTGGTGCGGCAGTTGGGCGCCAACGCTTGATTGTAACGCTTTGACGCCGTCCTTCTGCTCACTAGTGAACATAACGTAGGCCTTGTGCGTTGATGATCGCCGTCAACGGTTGCGGAGCCGAAAATGCGAAACAGAGAGACGAGCCGTCACGCAATCAGCACGCTGGCGATGGACAACAATTTGTTGCGCTCTTTGAGGCCGAGCGATTTCGAGCGCTTCGTCCCCAATCTTGCACCGACCCATCGCCTGGCGGGAGAGGTTCTCTACGAACCGGGGGACATCGTCGATTACGCCTATTTTCCCTGCCGCCAAGCTTTGGCCTCCTACCGCGTGGTGCTCCCGGACGGCCGGACGGTCGAGACGGCCCTTATTGGACGCGAAGGCGCCATTGGAGGAATCGTCAGCCAGGGCAGGTTGCCGGCATATTCCCGTGCGATCGTCCAGTTCGAGGGGCAGTTCCTCAAGATCAGCTCGCTTCAGCTTGATAACTTGAAAAAGACGTCCCCGACCTTGAATCATCTCTTCGCCCGGTACGCCGATTGCCTACTCGCCCAGGTCTTTCAGTGCACAGCGTGCAACGCGACGCATTCCATCGAACAGCGAGCCGCCAAGTGGATTCTCGCGGCGCTGGACCGCATCGGGAGCAATGAGGTGCCTCTGACTCAGGAGCAATTGGGCGGCCTGCTGGGCGTCGGCCGGAGCTACGTGAGCCGCGTCATTCGCAAGCTGCGGGAGGACCGCATATTGAAGACCCGGCGAGGTCACGTTCTCATTTTGCGCAACGAGGAGCTCAAAGCGCGCTCCTGCGGATGCAACGACTCAATTCGCGATCATTTCGATGTCGTGCTGGGCGGGGTTTATCCAGATGGCGAGGACGAACGTCCCGGCGACGGGGCGGCGCCCTTGGGAAACTTCGGCCAACGAGTCTTGCTTCAGCCTTAGTTCACGCCATGCGCCCGTCGGCCTGTTCAGATACGAGAATAGGCGGAGGCCCGGCCTGAAACCGCCAGCGGAGGATTGTTCCGACATCCGCGCTCTCTACGCTGGCGTCCAGCTGCAGCGCCAGCCCGGTCATCAGCTTCGCGTCGGGCCGGTCAGGCGCCAATGTCCCGTCGGTCGAGACGCGCAACTCGACTCGCAGGTCGTCGAGCTCGCCAATTCGCACGGCCACAACATGAGCGTCGTCAGCCGCGAGGCCCGCCAAAACGCTTTCGACCAGCGCGAGCCCGAGAGGTATGGCCCGATCGATCATCAAGGCGGCGTCGACATCGGCCTTGAGTTCCAACGCGAGGCCCGGGCGTTGAAACGACTGGGCGAGATTGTCGACGATCTCGACCGAGTATTGCCGGATCCGCACATCCCGCATTCGACCCTCTGAAAGAGCCTTGCGATAGGCGACCGAGATCACTTGAACACGCGCCTCCATTGCAGCCATCGCGGCGGAGCTGACTTGATCCGTCCGATCCAGCCGCCGCGTGAGCGACAGGTAGCTCTGAATGATCTGCAGGCTGGTTTTCACCCGGTGATGAAGCTCGCGCAGCAGGAATTCATTTTCCGCAAGCGACTGCTTGAGCGATTGCTCACGAATTTCGGATTCTCGCGCCATTTCGTTGAAACTTGAGGCGAGGTCGCGCAACTCGCGCGGCATCTCCTCTGACTCCGGCGCGAGCGGCGCATGTCCACCCGCTTTGCGCGCCAGCATTGCCGCCTTGATGCCGTCGATCCAGCGCAACAGCTCCGACTGAATTGCGCGGGAATAGGCAAAATACAAGGCCGCGAGGATGATCATCGGCGTGAGCGCGAGCACCAGCACATGCATCCACGCGATCCTCAACGCGGATTCCTGGAAGCGGCTGAGGATATAGAAATCCGACGCCAGAACCGGCTGCGTCGCGTAATCGAAATAAGCGCCCTCGCGGGAAGCCGCTCGGACGATTTGATAGGCGGCGCTGATGGTCGGTTCGCTCGCGGGGAGCCAGGTTGCACCAGACGCATCGGCCCTGCTTGCCGCGACGATTTTCTGACCCCGTTCCATCAGCGCAGCGACTTCGCCGACCTCCGGGTCGAGTTCGAACGCTCTCGTAAGCAAGATTGGATCGACCAGCGCAGTCGCAGTCCATTTCGGGATCGAGGTCTTTGGCGCGTCGGCCTGGATCGCCAGAACGCTTTGACCATGAGCGGGGATCACCTCGGCCGCGATCGGAGCGGCCGAAGTGAGTTCGACCCTCGGCTTCAAGCGTAGGAGTTCGTCGGCGTCACGGACTAGTTTCGAGTAATCGGAATCCTCGCCGCCAACGCAGGTTCGTCCGCCGCCCGTGTCGACCTGAATCGCCTTATAGCCCTCATTGACCGCGAGCACGTCGCGGAGCATCTCGCTGCAGCGATTCTCGTCGTCGGCAACGCTCGTTGCGCTCGCAGCGGCGGCGGACAACGTTCTCGCCGCTCCCGACAGCCAAACGCGGGTCCTGACCGCGTAGTCCCCGGTCGTCTGCCGCCGTTGACGATCGATGCCGCTTGACAGGGATTGGTTCGCGGCTGTCGCGAGAACCAGCGCGATAAGGGCCGCCGGGATAATGATGAGAGCGACTAGCGCCAATAAGCGCGACCGTACATCGCGAAATAGCGCAAGAACTTTCATCGCCGCAGAACGCTCATACTCGGCCCGGGCATATAATCCAATCGCCTCAAGTGGCGACAGAGGACGCCTGCGGCGCTCCGCGGTCAATCTCCGCCTAACGTCCGCAAAACGGGATTGTTCCCCAAAGGGCGAAAAATAAATGACTTGCAAAACGGCGCGTCTGAACAATGTTAATGCGCCTGGAATTCAGGAGATAGGCAATGTCGATTGCTCGACAAGTCGCGCCCGAACTGCCGGCGCTGCGTCGATTTGCCCGGCTTATCGCCGGGTCTCAGGCCGGGGGCGATGCCCACGTCGTCGCCACTCTGGAGGCGCTCAGCATTGATCCGAAAGGCTTTCCCTCGGGATTGCCGCCCAGGAATGGGCTGTACAAGGTCTTCCTCAAACTTTGGAACTCGACCGTGCTTCCTGCGCCCAGTGATCATTTTGGTCTGGAGCCGAGGAGCGCGGCTGAGCGTAATCTTGAGGCGATCACGCCCTTTCCGCGTCAGGTGTTCCTGCTGCGGGTCGTCGAAGGATTCTCGGTCGCGGAGATTGCGGCGATAGTCGACCAGTCCTCCGAGGCAGTGGTCGCCGCGGTCGACCAGGCGGGGCGGGAGATTGCCCAGCAGGTGGCGACCGACATTCTGATCA
Source organism: uncultured Alphaproteobacteria bacterium (assembly GCA_963839185.1). Lineage (GTDB taxonomy): Bacteria > Pseudomonadota > Alphaproteobacteria > Rhizobiales > Beijerinckiaceae > Roseiarcus. Next base: position 15,862 of record CAWIUD010000003.1, read on the forward strand.
TCGAAGATGAGCCGATTATCGCGCTCGACATCGAGGCGCTGGTCCGGGAGCTCGGCCACGGCGTCACCGGCATCGCGCGCACGCACAAAGAAGCGATCGCGAGCGCGCGAGACTCAACGCCCCGGGCTGGTGCTCGCCGACATCCATCTCGCCGATGGCAGCTCGGGTTTGGATGCCGTCAACGAGATCCTGACCTCGATCGATGTGCCGGTAATTTTCATCACCGCGTATCCAGAGCGTTTGCTGACCGGCGAAAAGCCCGAGCCTGCGTTTCTTATCACCAAGCCTTTCAAGGCGGACACTGTCAGGGCGACGATCAGCCAGGCGCTGTTCTTCGATCGCCGGGCGGGAGTCAAGGCCGCGGCGCTCGCCACCCGCGGATGATGATGGAAGGTCGTCAGTTCGCCTGAATTCCCGCGGTGAAGAGCGCGACCGGCGATGCTTCGGAACTGACCTCGCGCCGCTGAGGACGGTTCTCGCCTGCGCAAATCAGCTTCAACTCGCGAGCGTCGCGAACGGGTTGCCGAATCTCAATCCCGCCACCAATATCGCTCGAGCCGGAGCTTGACCAGAGATCGACTTGGCGTTCGGCCGGCCGCCGGGCAGGGGAACTGCACTGAGATGGGTCGATCAGCGAAGCTTGGGATAGCGCGACGAGGCATATCCCCGCCGCACTGACGAGCGCCGCCCGGCGCCCAGCGCCTTTTGATAGACCGCTCATCGCTCGGCCTCCGCTCGCCATTCGCATTTCGCATTCGGTGGTTTGCGCCTCGCCGGTTCCCGGCGGGGCGCGGACAGCGCTAAATGCTAGCGGCACCAGCTGTGGTAGTGGATATTGCCGTAGCGGTCCCGATAGCGGCAATGATGGTGATACGGACCGCTCACCGGACCGCCGGGAGCAGTGATTGCCGCCCCTGCGACGCCGCCTACGACCGCTCCGACCGGGCCGCCTACAACGGCGCCGCCAACTGCGCCGGCCGTCGTCCCTGCGGTTTGCATGGGAGTGGCGCAGGCGCCCAAGGTTAGCGACGCAAGTACGACGTATGCGATCTTGTTCATGGCGCCCGACCTCGTGTGGAGTTGACACGTTGTCAACGCAGCGCGGCCAGATTTGTTCCGACGATCGTCCGAATGACCGGAGCGTCCGGATTTGGCCGAAACACAGTTCCGTTCCTAACTGCAAGTCATGGGAAGGGGCGGGAAGCGGGCAAGCAAGCGCCCGGGCCTTCGGGCCAGTCGTGGTTGCCCATTCTTCCTGTGGATGACATTTCGATGACAAGGCGGCCCCCTCATTTCTGTAGACGATCGCTTTGGGATGTGATTAGTTGCCTTCGCCGTGCTGGGCGTGAACCCGGGCCCTTGGGTCGGAAACCCCCTCCGGCCTAGTGAGTGATGCGGCAATTTGCGGAGGCGACGCGATTAGCACCGGCCGGGAGGGCTTGCTACAAGTTCATCTGGCGACCTTGTCGACTCCGAGAACTGGGCGGTTCGAGTGCTGCCGCGTTCGGGCCGCCCGGCCTTGTCGCTTTTCGACCAAAAATTGCCATTGGCCCGCTCGGTCTTTTGGGTTGAGGGCGGCTTTTCAGTTCCGTCATGCGGAGCCTGTTCCCAGCGTCAGGCCGACGCCCGACAAACTGCGCCACTTTGTAGGGGCATGCGCTGGCCACGTTCTCGCCTTGATTGGCCGTCACTCCTCAAGATGTGGAGACCGGCGCGGGATTCGCGACCGAGCCCTCCTTGAGCGGGCGGGTCGGCGGATTGGGCCCGCTGTTTCGTCGCTCGCCCATCAGAATTCGTTAGCGAAATCGAAACGAAGCGGGATCAATTGTGTTTGGCGGGCTTGATGGTTTGGAAATATCGCGCCGTGGTCACGGCGGGCGGAATTCGAAAATCGAAACATGCTCTTTGTCCGCAACCGAGTAGGCGCTGATGTGCGTTGCGGGTCCTAGGCCGAGGGTCTTTGCGAACACATTGAGACGGCTCGGAGCGGCAAGTCTCGGCGCGTCTGCCGTAGCGCTTGCCGGATGCGCGACGCAGACCGCGCAGCAGCACTATTCTCACGGGCACGAATATTTCTCTCAGTCCAAATATGGCCATGCCAGTCCTAAAGTCGTCGCCGACGGACAACCGGTGCCTCGGGGAGGCGGCCAATATCTGGTTGGCCGGCCGTATACTGTCGCAGGCCACCGGTATTATCCATCTGAGGAGCCGGGGTATTCGGCGGTGGGCATGGCGTCCTGGTACGGCGCAGCGTTTCATGGCCGTCGAACAGCCAATGGCGAGGTTTACGATATGGCCTCGCTGACGGCGGCCCATCCGACGATGCCGCTGCCGAGTTACGCGCGGGTGACCAATCTCAGCAACGGCTACTCCATTGTCGTGCGCGTCAACGACCGCGGCCCCTATCACGGCGGGCGCGTGATGGACGTTTCCTCGAAGGTCGCCGATGTCCTCGACTTCAAAGGAGCGGGCACAGCTAGGATCAAAGTCGAATATGTCGGGCGGGCGCCCATGGAGGGATCGGACGATTCCTACTTGCTCGCAAGCCTGCGCACTGACGGATCGCCGGCCAATCTCATCGGCTATTCGCCCCCGGTGATGATGGCGAGCCGGACCGAGTTCGGCAGATACCGACGGGCAGTCTGAGACGATCTGGTCTTTATTTTCCGGTCGCGGCGCCCAGCCCGCGCCGCAGTCCGAACCCCCGCCGGTCCAGGTCGCCAGCCGCCCGCCGTCCCCTGCCGCCTGAACCCGTACGGGTCGCCACGCTCGCGGAGGCGCCGGCGGCGGAAACTCCCAGCCCACCGGAGCGGGTCGTGGTCCACCAGTCGAGCGTCGCTGCGCCGCTTCCGCCGCCGCGTCCCTTTGACCTCGGCGCTAATCGCAGCACGCTGGTCGTGGTCGCCGCGGTCTCCCTGCCTCCTCAGCATGTCGTCATGCCGCCTCGTCGGCCCGACTTCCAGGCGAGCGCCGAAAAGGCGCTGTACTTCGCCGGCCCGCCGCCCCGGCGGCCGACCGGGGCGTTTGATCGCCTCAAGCCCGTGAAGTCCGCCGCCACCGAGGATTGACCGCCCCGCTGCTCGCGCGGAGTATTCGTCATGCGCTGTCGGGCGTCGTCACCGTTGCCAACGCTGGCTGATCGATGCAGAAATCCGTCCGCGCCGGTCCGGACGGCGGCGCTCCAAGAGGCGTGCCGTGAACGCGGGGTTCTTCGACAACAGCTCCCGCTCGCCCGCCAACGGCGGCTGGCTGAAGGGGCCAATGAGCAATCCTGGCAGAAGAGGCCGCTTCATCACGCTCGAAGGGGGCGAGGGGGCCGGAAAATCGGTTCAGTCGAGGAGACTGCAGGAGCGTCTGGGAGCGCTCGGCCTCAACGTGGTGCGCACCCGCGAACCTGGCGGTTCGAAGCGCGCCGAGATTCTGCGCGAAACGCTTCTGTCCGGCTTCGCCGCGCAGTTTGGCGCCGAGGGTGAAGCGCTGCTGTTCGCCGCCGCGCGGATCGACCATCTCGATGCGACCATCCTGCCCGCGCTCGCCAGCGGAGCTTGGGTGGTATGCGACCGCTTCGCCGATTCGACGCGCGCCTATCAGGGCGCGGCCGGCAACTTGCCTAAGAGTTACATCGACAGCCTCGAGCGGGCCGCCGTCGGAGCGAACAAACCGGATCTGACGCTGATCCTGGATATTGATCCAATCGCGGGACTTGAGCGGGCGGCCAAGCGAAGGCAAGTCGGAAGCCGCGCCGACCGGTTTGAACGGGAAGGGCTCGCCTTTCACCAAACCCTGCGGCAAGCGTTCCTCGATATTGCGGCCGCGGAGCCGTCGCGCTGCGCGGTCATCGATGCGAGCGGAACGGAGGAGGCGGTCGCCGGCGCCATATGGTCCGCGGTCGAACGCCGGCTCAATCCTGCAAGCGTGTCGCCGTCGAAGCCCTCATGACGAAAGCCGACGCCGAGGACCTTCCGGAGGCCGACAGCTTTCCTGGCGCGTCCCATCCTCGCCATAGCGGCTCGCTGATCGGTCATCGGGCCGCAGAGGGGGAAATGCTTTCGGCCTACCGCGAGGGCCGTTTGGCGCACGCTTGGCTGATCGGCGGAATGGAGGGCGTCGGCAAAGCGACGCTCGCGTGGCGTTTTGCCCGCTTTGTGCTCGCCAATCCTGAGCCGCAGGCGCCGAGCGTTCGCGAGGCGCGCGACCTCGACGTTCCCCCGAGCCACCCTGCCGCGCGGCTTCTGTCCCGGCTCGCCCATCCCGATTTCGCGCTGATTCGGCGCGAGTGGCAGGTGGGCGCGAAAAGGCTGGCCAACGAGATTTCGGTCGAAAGCGTCCGCCGAGGGTTGCAGGTCTTCCAGCTTTCGGCCGCGTTCGGCGGGTGGCGGGTCGCGATTATCGATTGTGCTGATGACTTGAATCGTAGCAGCGCCAATGCGTTGCTGAAGATCATTGAAGAGCCGCCTCAGCGTTCGCTGATCCTTATTGTGTCGCATCGGCCGGGGCAGCTTCTTCCGACGATCCGCTCCCGCTGCCGCCGCCTCAGGCTCGATCCGCTGTCGGAGGCGGAGGTCGCCGAAGCGGTTGTGGGGCTCGGGCCGCCTTGGAGCGACGCCGATCCCACCGCGGTCGCCCGCGCGGCCAGACGGTCGAATGGATCGGTCCGGGAGGCGTTGACCCGTCTCGCTCCGGATTCCGCGGGGGCCGGCGCGCTCATCGATTCAGTCGTCGCGGGTCTGCCGCGCCCCGATCCGCGCGCCGTGGCTAGGCTTGCCGATGCGCTCGGCGGGCGCGGGTCAGAGGAAGCCTATCAGACCTTCCACCGCGCGCTCTACGACTGGCTCGCCTCGTATGCGAGAAGCGCTGCGACTTCGTCCTTCGCGGCGCGGGACATCGGGGAGCTTTGGGACCGCATCCGCGCCGCCGCACGCGACACCGAGGCTCTCAATCTCGATCGAAGGCTGCATATTCTGGCGCTGTTCGAGGAGATCGCCGTTCATAGCCGCGTCAGCTGATGTGCGCTGCATTTTAATCCCCGGCGAAATGCTCTAGGACGGCGCGCATGAGCCGCTTCTACATCACGACGGCGATCCCGTACGCCAACGGCGAACCGCACATTGGCCACGCCTACGAGCGCATCGCGACGGACGCGATCCAGCGGTTCATGCGCCTCGACGGGCGTGACACGCTATTCGTGACCGGCATGGACGAGCACGGGCTGAAGGTCCAGCAGGCGGCCGCGCGCCAGGGCGTGTCGCCGCAAGCGTTTGTCGACGGCGTCGCCAAACAGTTCGAGGCGATGGGGGAGCTCCTCAATGCGCGCGCCGACGACGTCGTGCGGACCACACAGCCCCGCCATTGGCGCGCGTCTCAGGCGATCTGGGAGCGGATGCAAGCAAACGGCGACATCTATCTGTCCAAATATACGGGGTGGTATTCGGTTCGCGACGAAGCCTATTTTGACGAGAGCGAGCTTACGCCCGGCCCCTTAGGAACAAGGATTGCGCCGAGCGGGGCGCCGGTCGAATGGGTCGAGGAGGAGAGCTACTTCTTCCGCCTCTCGGACTACGCCGACAAGCTGCTTGCGCACTACGCCGCCCATCCCGAATTCGTTACGCCGGAAACCTATCGCAACGAGATCGTCGCCTTCGTGAAGCGGGGCCTTTCCGATCTCTCGATCAGCCGCGCGACTCTCAAATGGGGCGTGCCGGTGCCGGGCGATCCGAAGCACGTGATGTATGTCTGGGTCGACGCGCTCACCAATTACATCACCGCGACCGGCTTTCCGGATGACGGCCCCCGCGCCAAATTCTGGCCGGCGGACGTTCATGTGATCGGCAAGGACATCACCCGCTTCCACGCCATCTACTGGCCGGCCTTCCTCATGTCGGCGGGCCTCCCCGTTCCGCGCCAGGTGGTCGTGCACGGCTTCCTGTTCAACCGCGGCGAGAAAATGTCGAAGTCGGTCGGCAACGTCGTGAGCCCGGCCAGCCTCGTCGCCGCTTACGGCCTCGATCCGGTGCGCTATTTCTTCTTGCGCGAAGTCCCGTTCGGTCAGGATGGCAGCTACTCGCATGAGGCGATCGTCGCCCGCCTGAACGCGGACCTCGCCAACGATCTCGGCAATCTCGCGCAGCGCTCGCTGTCGATGATCGCCAAGAACTGTGGGGGAAAGACGCCTGACTGGCGCGAGGCGACGCCGGCGCCCCGAAGATCTCGCGATGCTCGCCTCCGCGGACGCGCTCATCGACCAGTCGCGGCGGCATATGGAGAGCTTCGCGCTGCACCTCTATCTCGCCGCGGTGTTCGACGTGGTGGCCGAGGCGAACCGGTATTTCGCCAACGCCGAGCCTTGGAGGCTCGCGAAAACCGATCCGGCCCGCATGGGCCTCGTGCTCTATGTCACAGCCGAGACATTGCGCATCGCGGCGATTTTGTTGCAGCCGGCGATGCCAGGCAGCATGGGGAAGCTCTTGAACTTGCTCGCCGTCCCGCCGGAGGCGCGCGCCTTCGCGGCATTGTGCGCGAGCGATGCAGCCGGCCGCCTCGACGCGCCGCATCGACTGGAGCCGGGCAGGGGGCTGCCTACGCCCTCGGCGATCTTCCCCCGCTACGTCGAAGATGAGGCCGCCCAATGAGGCGCGCTTTAGTCGGTGCGCTGCCGTGCTGGATGAGGCCGCCCGCCGCATGACGCTCATCGACAGCCACTGCCACCTCGATTTCCCCGACTTCGCAGACGACCTCGACGCCGTCATCGCGCGCGCGCACACGGCGGGCGTCGAGCGGATGATCACGATTGGCACGCGCGTCTCGAACGCGCCGCGGATCGTTGAGATCGCGGAGCGGCACGAGAGCGTCTATTTCACCGTCGGCACGCACCCGCACGAGGCGGCGAGCGGGACCGCAGCCGACCTTGCGGCGATGCGCCGGTTCGCCGCCCATCCCAAATGCGTCGGCATCGGCGAAGCCGGCCTCGACTATCATTACGACCATGCGCCGCGCGATGTCGCGAAGCGCGTCTTTCGCGACCAGATCGGCCTCGCGCGTGAGCTTAACCTGCCGCTCGTAATCCACGCCCGCGACGCCGACGACGATATGGCGGCGATTCTCACCGACGAAATGGGGCAGGGCGAGTTCCGCGCGATCCTCCATTGCTTCACGTCAACGCGCGCCCTCGCCGAGACGGGCCTGGCGCTTGGCCTCTACATCTCATTTTCCGGGGTCGTGACGTTCAAAAAATCGGACGAGTTGCGCGCCATCGCTCATGACGCGCCGCTCGACCGGGTCCTGGTCGAAACCGATGCGCCCTACCTTGCGCCGGTCCCGCATCGCGGGCGCCGCAACGAGCCGGCCTATGTCGCCGCCACCGCGAAGGTCGTGGCCGAGGCGCGGGGGTCGCCGCTCGAAGAACTGAGCGCGGCGACCCGCGCCAATACGCTGAGGCTTTTCTCCAGGCTGAATGCCGCGGGCGGGCCCCCGCGTTGAGCCTTGAGCCTTACGATCCTCGGTTGCGGGTCGTCCGCCGGCGTGCCGCGCGTCGGACAGGGCTGGGGCGCCTGCGATCCGTCCAATCCCCGCAACCGTCGCCGGCGCTGCTCGGCGCTGCTCGAGCGCGTCGGAGCCGACGGCAGGACCACCGTCCTTATCGACACCTCGCCCGATCTGAGGGAGCAGCTGATCGAAGCTGCAGTCACGCGGCTCGACGGCGTGCTGATGACTCATCCACACGCCGATCACATGCATGGCATCGACGATCTGCGGCCGCTCTATCAGCAAATGGGCCGCCCAATCGACCTGTACATGGATGAGCCGACCGCGGTCGTCGTTCGACGGATCTTTTCCTATATTTTTCAGATGGCTGAAGGGACTTCTTATCCTGCCATCGCGGCCGATCGCCGGCTGACGCCTGGGCACGCCTGCCGGATCGATGGCCCAGGCGGGCCGATCGAGGCCATACCCTTCGACCTCGACCACGGGGACATCGGCGCGCTGGGCTTTCGCATCGGCGGCCTGGCTTACACGCCTGACGTCAAGCGTATTCCGGAGGCAAGCCGCGGCTACCTCGAAGGGCTCGACTTGTGGATCGTCGATGCGCTGCGTTATCGCCCGCACCCCACGCATTTCAGCCTGGACGACGCCCTGGCGTGGATCGAGACCATGAGACCGCGGCGGGCGGTCCTGACGAACTTGCATACGGACCTCGACTACGAGACTTTGCGCGCCCGTCTGCCTGCGCATGTGACGCCGGCCTACGACGGCATGCGCCTCAGCGGTTTCGAAGGCTGACGAGCGGAGGGGGAGGGGATGCGATGACGCCGGTCGAGGACGCGATCCATGCGTTTGTCCGCGAGAACGAGGCCGCTGAGACGCGCTTCCTTGCCGAGATCGTCAAGGTTCCCTCAGACAATCCGCCCGGCGATTGCGACCGTTCCGCTGAAAAAGTTGCCGCGCTCCTCGGTGGACTGGGTTTTGAGGTCGAGAGGCACAAGGTTCCGGACGCGCTGGTCAAAGCCAATGGCATGATCTCGGCGACCAACCTGATCGTGCGGCGCCGTTTCGGGCGCGGCGGGCCGACGATCGCGCTCAATGCGCATGGCGACGTCGTGCCGCCCGGCGCGGGCTGGTCGCATGATCCCTACGGCGCCGAAATCGTGGACGGCTGGATGATCGGCCGGGGCGCGGCGGTGTCGAAGTCGGACATCGCGACCTATGCGTTTGCGATGCTGGCTCTGGAGAAAAGCGGGGCTGAGCTCAATGGGTCGGTTGAGCTGCATATCACCTACGACGAGGAAGCCGGCGGCGAGATCGGTCCCCGTTACATTCTCGATGAGGGGCTTTCGCATCCCGACCTCGCGATCGGCGCAGGCTTCTCTTACGCAGTCGTCAACGCCCACAACGGCTGCTTGCACCTCGAAGTCGAAGTGCTGGGCCGCTCGGCTCACGCAGCGCGCCCCTTCACCGGGATTGACGCGCTTGAGGCCGCAAACGGCGATCCTTGCCGCGCTCTACGGTTGGCGCGGCGGTCTTGCGGCGCGGACCTCGGCAATCCCCGGGATCGGCTCGCCGCAGATGACGGTCGGGCTCATTTCAGGCGGCATCAACACCAATGTCGTGCCGGATCGCGTCACGTTCCGGCTCGACCGGCGCATGGTCCCCGAAGAAAATCCGTCCGAGGTCGAGGCGGAGCTTCGCGCGGTGATCGCCCGCGCCGCGGCGCTTTATCCGGCCGCCAAGATCAACGTCAACCGGATCCTGCTCGCCGAACCGCTCACTCCGACGCCGTCGGGCGCGAAGCTGACCGAGGCGCTCTGCCGGCACGCGAGCCGCGTGATGGGCGAGCCGGTCGGCCCGTCCGGCGTGCCGCTCTATACCGACGCGCGCCATTACGCGAAGGCCGGCGTGCCGATCGTGCTCTATGGCGCGGGCCCCACACGATCGAGGAAGCCAACGCCCATCGCGCCGACGAGCGCCTGCCGCTGGCCGACCTCTACAAGGCGACAGAGGTCATTGCGCTGACGCTGGCGGAGTTGCTGGGAGGTTAGGAAGGGCTTTACGAACTTGACGAAAAAGACGGCGCGCGCCAATCTATCAGGTAGGGAGATCACGATGGGCACCGTCAGGACGAAGGCTGCGCCAGCTCGTCTGCAAAGGAGCGGAGCGCTGCGCCTTGCCAAAATGCGGCTTGCCGAGAGGAAAAGGAAGCGTCGAGCTGAGTCTACAGCTCGACGAGTTGTTGGAAGACATCGCGAATGCGATCGAACGCGCCCAGGCGGCAGGGCGCGGGATTCGAATTACGATAGAGCTAACGCCGGATGGCGAGGTTCCTTTTAACCCGGTTGAACCTTTCGATTCCCAGGCGGATGTCCTTTCCGAGAAGAAACGAACATATCGCTCCGAACTTAATCGCGCTCTGGCGGCCGCCCGCCAACGAGGGGGAAAGCGCGTCGCCGAGATCGTGGCCGGAAGGGACATGTTGAGCGCCGACGAAATGGCCCGACTGCTCGGCACGACGCGCATGACCGTCAACACAAAACGACGGAACCATCAACTTCTTGGCCTCGAGGGCGCGAAGCGGGGATATCGTTTCCCGCAATGGCAGATTGGCGGTGACGGTAGACCGTTCGAGGCTTTGCCTGCCTTGTTCGATAGGCTCGGAGACAGTCCATGGACGGTCTACCGCTTTCTCGTTCAGCATCATGCGGAACTCGACGGCCTTACCGGTTACGAAGCGCTCGCCAAAGGGCGATCCGCTCAGGCCCTCGAGGCGGCTGAGAGCGTGGCGGAGGCGTTTAGCTGAGTGGATGGGCGATTGCGCCCGACTGCCGACTTTGCCCACGTTACACTCGATCTGACGACCATTGCCGCGAGAGAACGCTTCGGTCGCATCTATTTTCGCCACCACGCGGATCCGCTCGGCTTCGGCAAGGCCCCAAGTCGCTTCAGCGATCCGCGGCGCCGCAAGCCGGAAAATCGCTTCGCCGTACTGTACCTAGGCGAGACTTTAAAGGTCTGCTTCTTGGAAGTCGTGTTGCGCGACAAGCGGAACGGCGCGGTCGGAAATTATCCCTTGGACGAGGGAGAGCTCTATGAGCGACGATTCGCCGTCATCGAGATCGTCGCACCGCTGACGATGGTAGATCTGCGCGGTGACCACTGCGTTCGAATGGGCGTGCCGAGCGACGTTGTTCGCGCTTCGGACCAGCGCCTATCGCGCGCTTGGTCGGCTGCGTTCCACGACCATCCGGCGAAACCGGACGGCATCATCTATTCTTCCCGGCTCAACGGCCAGACGAACCTGGCCGTCTACGATCGCGCGATCTCCAAGCTTCGCGTGCTTCGCGCGTCGTCGCTGCTCGAGACGCCAGGCTTAGCAGAAGTCCTTGATGACCTGTTTGTCGCACTAGTCTCATTCTGACCTCTATCCTCTTTGAAGTTAGTACCCGACCGTGAAGCGCTGCCGGACATGGGCGGGCTTTTCGAGTTCATCAACCGCCGCGATCGCGTAGTCCTCCCACGAGATGTTGCTGCCTTTCTCATGGGTGAGAAGCTGATCCGTTCCAAGCCGGAACTTGCCCGTCCGCTCGCCCGGGGCGACCGTCGCCGACGGCGACAGGAACGTCCATTCGAGGTCCTTGTCGTTGCGCAACAGTTCGAGAAACTCCCCGCCCTTCTTGGCCTCGGCCTTGTAGGCCGCGGGGAACTGCGGCGTGTCAACGAGCTTCACGCCCGGCGCGACTTCCAGGCTGCCGGCGCCGCCGACGACGAAGTACCGCTTCACGCCCAACTCCTTGACCGCCTCAATCATCAGCGCCGGATCGCTGTCGGTGAAATGAACCGCGCTGATCACTGCGTCATGGCCCTTGAGGAGCGCGACCAGACTGGCCTTGTCGAAAACATCGCCTTTCTTCGCGGTGACGCCGGGTGCGGCAGCGATCTTTTCCGGATGGCGCGCGATGGCGGTCACCTGATGCCGGCGGCGCGTCAATTCGGCGAGCAGTCGCGAGCCCCCCTGGCCTGACGCGCCGATAAGTGCAACTTTCATGGACGTCTCCTGTGTGTGAACGCTCCGGTCCAATAGCGGCGGTGAGCGAGCCGCCGCAACGACTGCTTTCGCCTGGAAGGACCCGCGTTCGGTAGTCTATTTTTTCTATCAAGATAATTGACTTTTGTTCAGCATGATCCTGGCCAATCGTCAAATGACAATTGTGGGTCGCCCAGAGTACGGTATGTCGAAAATCGTCAGCGAAGTCGTCACGCAATGTATTAGACGGAGCGACACCTATGCCGGGCTCGCGAGGGCGACGCCCACGTGATTCGAACGCCGGCGGACGAGCCACGGATGAGCGATCGCTCGTATCTCCCACAAGCTGCTGATCGCGATGGTTGAAGGGCCGGCGCGGTATTTCATCAAGCGGCACGCGCCGAGCAAGGCGGACAGGAGGAGAGCGTGCACCAGGACGTGCGCCGCACGGCCGCCTCGGCTCCACCGCAATTCTGAAAAATAACGTTTATCTTGCCAGTTGGACCAGACTATTCTATAATTCAGAACACGATTGCGCCAGGAACTGTCACCGATTGACGAAAAAAATGCCCGACGGGAAACCGTTGAATAACACATTGTTCCGCCAGCGTTCATCAGCGGTCGGGACGCGTCCAAGCCCTTGAAATCGCTCAAAATGGCAAGGGCCAGACCTTGTCAAAACTTGGCGTTGGCGCCGCGTCCGTTTGGGTTTGGCGCCGTGCTGCTTGGCATTGGCCTGTCGAAAGATGGCGTCTTTCCACGCAGATTGGTTGGGTTCACGCGGCGGCTCAGGGGAGCCAGTGCGGCCGCCAAATGGCGTCGAGCTTCCCCACGAATTTGTCGGCGTCGGCTTGCGCCTCTCGCCTTGTCGCAAAGGAGTACAACGATTTGTCTCGAACCTTGCTGTTTTCAGAGATATTCCAGCGATAACGGCCTGGGCGCTGGGCGTCAGGCGCGACACTGATTGTGAATGTCGGGTTCTCTATCATGATCCGCAGTATGCGCCGATTGAGCCAATGTCGCCAGTCCGAAGTTCGCAGGCGCGGCTGATGCCGGCCGTGCGCGTCGAACGCCATGCGGCTAGCGTCGCCATCCCGGATCACGGACGAAGGGATCGGCTTAGGTTCCATAATATCTATTATGCGAATCGTCCCTGACGCTGGCCGAGACGCGTCGCCGATCCGCGAGCTTCCGCCCTCTCCATTTTTCGGGCTATGTCCTGGCGGCAAGGCTTGACGCTAAACCGGGTCGCAAGCCGCTGAGAAGATTGAGCAGCCCCGCTAAGATGGCTGGGGCGAGGAATTGCGCCGTTGCGTCGCGCCCCTTGGACGGTGGTCGGAGTGGCGGGATTCGAACCCACGACCCCTAGTCCCCCAGACTAGTGCGCTAACCGGGCTGCGCTACACTCCGACGGCGCCCTTATAGTGAGGGCCGTCGAACCATGCAATGCGTCGGCGGCTGTTTGAGGGTTCACGAACCTTGAGACCGCGCATGCTGAAGAATTCGCTCGGCATCCCGGATCTCGGCAAGCGCTCGGCGCAACGCCGCAAGCTCATCGTCCGTGAGCTTGGGCGCGGCGCAGCCTGAACGCTCGGGGGAACAGCGGGCGGTTCGCCGAAGCTGCTTGGTTCGGTCGGAAGGCGGTCGTCAAACCCGGTTCCGCCAGCGAGCGCCTGAACGCCCTGCTCCTTGAAGAGCTCTGGACGCCTTTGATGGTGTAGCCATCGTCGTACAAGAGACGCCTGATCAGCCGCAGACGCTCGATGTCGTCCGGACGATAATAGCGCCGGCCTCCGGCCCGCTTGAGAGGCCGGATTTGAGGAAAGCGCGTTTCCCAAAACCGCAGCACATGTTGCGGCAGATCCAACGCTTCCGCGACTTCACGGATCGTCCGATAGGCCTCTGGGCTCTTCTCCATCGTTCCGCTCGCCGCCTCCGCCCCGACCGGTCCGTCAGGAGAGCGCCCTAGTCTTTTTCCGCGCCCGGATCGCGTCCATTGATCTTGGCTTTCAGCACGTTGGACGGCTTGAACACCATCACACGACGGGGAAGGATCGGAACCTCGACGCCGGTCTTGGGATTGCGCCCGACACGCTCGCCTTTCGATCGGACGACAAAGGAGCCGAAGCCAGAAAGCTTGACGGTTTCCCCTCGCGCAGCCGCGTCGCAGATTTCATCCAATACTGACTGAACCAGTTCAGCGGACTCCGTGCGCGACAATCCCACCCGTTGATACACAATCTCGGAAAGATCGGCGCGCGTTACCGTCTTTCCGAATTCCCGGTCAAGTTTTCCGTTCCCCATCTCAAGCCCCAAACAACTCCGCCGTTGCGCAGCGTCAGCCCTTGACCCCTCAAAAACCCCAAGGATCGTCAGCGGCTTCGCCCTGTCCGTTTGAACTTTATTTTCGCCCTCGGCAAGTTCATAAACGGCGAGCCTATAGTCGGCGCGAAGGAAAATCTACGTCGGCCCCGTTTGCGCCCGACGACGCGCGGCGCCGCCGTGAAGTTGGGATGCCAGTCGCCAAGCTTCGGCCCGCGACCTTTCCCGCGGACGAAGCTAGCAAATGACCCAAGGAGTGTCGATTGAACACGTCGAAAAGCGACGGGCCGCCCCGCGTCGCGCTGGTGACCGGGGCCTCTCGCGGCATTGGCCGCGCGGCAGCGGTTGCTTTGGCCCTATCCGGCGCGCATGTCGTGGCGCTCGCCCGCACTCAAGGGGGTCTGGAGGAACTCGACGATCAGGTCCGAGCGCTCCGACCGGACGAGCCCAGTCTCATGACGCTTGTGCCGATCGACCTGCGCGACTTCGCCGCCATCGACCGCTTGGGGGAAGCGCTCCATCGTCGGTGGGGGCGGCTCGACGCTTTTGTCGGCAACGCGGGCGTCCTCGGCGTGCTGTCGCCGCTCCACCATGTCGATCCAAAGGAATGGGACAACGTTATGGCGATCAACGTCACCGCCAACTGGCGATTGATCCGGTCGCTCGACCCCCTGTTGCGCCGTTCCGACGCGGGCCGCGCCGTATTCATCACGTCCGGCGCAGCAAGCCGAGCTGAGCTGCGCGCCTACTGGGGTCCCTACGCGACCTCGAAAGCCGCGCTGGACGCGCTCGCTCGCACCTACGCGGCGGAGACCCGTAACACCTCGAATATTCGCGTCATGCTGATCAATCCGGGACCGCTCCGGACGGCGATGCGCGCCACCGCCATGCCTGGAGAAGACCCGGCGACCTTGCGCACGCCCGAGGACCTCGCGCCCAAGATTGTCGAGGCCTGTTCGCCAGCATGGAGCGAGACCGGCAAACTATACGATTTTCCGTCCAATCGAATTTTGAGCTTCCATGCACCAGATTAAAATCAATTGCGGTTCGGCCCCCTTGTCCGTTCCGCAAGGCCCCCGCCCCAGCCCGCCCCTTGGAGAGCGCGCGCGGGGGCGCCGAGCCCTTGACATCCCGACCCTACGCTCTCAATGACGCTCGGCTTCGAGCTCAGCCGCCGCGATGAGCGTCATGCCGAACAGACCGAGTTTGCGCGTTCTCCTGTGCGCGCCGCGCGGCTTTTGCGCGGGCGTGGTGCGGGCGATCGACATCGTCGAGCGCGCCCTGCAAATCTACGGGCCGCCGGTCTATGCGCGCCACGAAATCGTGCACAACAAATTCGTTGTCGATTCGCTCAAGGCCAGAGGGGTCGTGTTCATCAACGAACTGTCGGAGGCGCCGCCGGGGTCGCATCCGGTGATCTTCTCGGCCCATGGGGTTGCGAAGGCCGTGCCGGCAGAGGCGAAGGCGCGCAATCTGTTCACCATCGACGCGACCTGCCCGCTGGTGACCAAGGTGCACCGCGAGGCGCGGGCGCACTTCAAGCGAGGCCGGCGGATCATTCTCGTCGGCCATGCTGGGCATCCTGAGGTGGCCGGCACGATGGGGCAATTGCCGCCAGGGGCGGTGACGCTGATTGGCTCGATTGGCGAGGTCGAGGCCTTGCCGGCCCACGACGGGGAACTCGCGTATGTGACCCAGACGACTCTGTCGGTCGACGACACGCGCGAGATCGTCGCCGCGCTCAAGCGGCGCTTTCCCTTGATCCATGCCCCCCCGATGGAAGATATCTGCTATGCGACCACCAACCGCCAGGAGGCGTTAAAAACCGCGGCGCGCGAGGTCGAGGCGGTGATCGTGGTCGGGGCCGCCAATTCCTCCAATTCGCAGCGTCTGCGCGAAGTCGCCGAGCGCGAGGGCCGCCCGGCCCAGCTCGTCGCTGACGCGCGAGACATCGACTGGACGCCGCTCGAAGGCGTTCGTTCGCTGGCAATCACGGCGGGCGCTTCGGCCCCGGAAGCGCTGATCGAACGGATCATCGAGGCGCTCCGCGAGCGCTACGCGATTGCGATCGAGACGCTGACGGCGACAAGCGAATCGATAGTTTTCCCTCTGCCGCAGGCTCTGCGTGAGGGAGTTGCTAAACCCGCCTGATCCCAGTCGTCGCGTGGGCGTCGACGCAGCCCAAGGAAACAGAGTGGCGGCGCCAAATGGACATGGGGCCGACGTGGTCCCCATGCCAACTTCTTACAAGGCCTGCCCATGGTGGTTTTCAATGTTTTCAAGTAGTTACGGGGAGAGCCAAGAGCATTTGCTCATGACGCTTCCCTGGGGCGTTCCCGAGAACAAATATAGTACGAAATTGCGATTTTGGCCAACGCTTTTCAACGCCGCGGGCGCAACACGCTCCTTGTCGATCTCCCATCTGTCAGTTCCTGGGAATGTTCGGGCGCACCAAAGTCGCCGGATCGACGAGGCGGTCGAACTCGGCCGCGTCGATCAGCTTGAGCGCCAGCGCCGCCTCGCGCAGCGTCAGGTCGTGATCGAGCGCATAATGCGCGACCTTCGAGGCCTTGTCGTAGCCGATCACCGGGCTGAGCGCGGTGACCAGCATCAAGGATCGGCTCCACGAAACTGGCGATCTGCTTGCGGTTCGGCTCGGTGCCCTCGACGAGGAAGCTTGCGGAAGTTCGTCGCAGCCGTCGGTCATGAGTCCGGATCGACTTCGTCGACGTTGAAGATCATCAGCGGCTTGTAGACGTTCATCTCCAGGTAGCCGCCGGCGCCGCCGACCGCGACCGCGACGTCGTTGGCCATCACCTGGACCGCGATCATCGCCAGCGCCTCGCACTGGGTCGGGTTGACCTTGCCGGGCATGATGGAGGAGCCCGGGCTCGTTGGCGGGGATGTCGAGTTCGTGGAGGCCCGCGCGCGGGCCGCAGGACAGCAGCCGAATGTCGTTGGCGATCTTGTAGAGCGAGACCGCCAGCGTCTTCAGGGTGGCGCTCAAGTGCACGAGGTCGTCGTGCGCGCCCTGGACGGCGAACTTGTTCGGCGCGGTGACGAAGGGCAGCCCGGTGAGCTGGGCGATCTGGGCGGCGACCTCCGGTCGAAGCCCGGCGGCGCGTTGAGGCCCGTGCCGACCGCCGTGCCGCCCAGCGCCAGCCGGTAGACGCCGCGCAGCGCCAGGTCCAGCCGTTCGAGGTTGTCGTCGAGCATGCCGACATAGCCGGAGAATTCCTGGCCGAGCGTCAGCGGCGTCGCGTCCTGAAGGTGGGTGCGGCCGATCTTGACGATGTCCGCCCAAGCTCTCGGCCTTGGCGTCGAGGGCGTCGCGCAGGCTCTGCACGGCCGGCATCAGGTCGCTGTCACGCCGAGGGCGGCCGCGACGTTCATCGCCGTGGGGAACGAGTCGTTCGACGACTGCGACATGTTCACGTGGTCATTGGGATGGACCGGCTTCTGGCTGCCGAGCGGCTGACCGGCGATCTGCGAGCAGCGGTTGGCGATCACCTCGTTGACGTTCATGTTGAACTGGGTGCCGCTGCCGGTCATCCAGACGTGCAGCGGAAACTGGTCGTGGTGCTGGCCCGCCAGGATCTCGTCGCAGACGCGGACGATCAGGTCCTTCTGCGTGTCGCCGAGCCGGCCGGCCTTGTGGTTGACCAGCGCGGCAGGCCTTCTTGACGATCGCGTAGGCGGGGATCATCTCCCGGCGGCATCAGGTCGTCGCCGATGCTGAAATGCTCCAGGGACCGCTGCGTCTGCGCCCCCCAGAGCTTGTCGGCGGGAACCTTTACCTGGCCGAGACTGTCGTGTTCGATTCGAAAATCGGTGGAGACTTCTGTCATCGGAATATTCCCGCCTCAAACAGCGCCGCTCGGCTTCTGGCGCCGCCGCCGACTGCGCAAGCCCGCACCTTAGATAGGCATTGTGAGCTTGATTGTCTTGGGGCGGCGC
>CAWIUD010000004.1:0-18521 GCA_963839185.1 uncultured Alphaproteobacteria bacterium
CAGTCTACTATACGGAATCCGATTTCCCGACGGACGCCCGCAATGCGATCCACAAGGAGATCGGCGCGGATTATCGCGGGGGCGTTCTGAGGCCTATTTCGCGGTTCGGAGCGGGCCCTGTGAAGGCGTCAAACGCCCCACATGCGCTGGCGGCGGGCCATCGCATGGACGAACCAGAACCATCCGAGCGCGAACTGCACGAAGAAACCCAGCGAAACCGCCTCCATCAGATCGCGCTCCGCGGCAAGATCGATCGTGACGCCCGCCCCGGCATTGAACGGGCGCGGCAGCTCGATGCCCGCTAATCGGCGAGGGCGCCCGTGGCCCGGGACAAATCCCTGGTCCGCACCCCGCCACTCGTCGGGCTCGATGTCGAGGTCAGCGTCGCCGGCGTCCAGCCCCTCGGAAGCGACGATGGGAGCGTTGTCGGCGGACAGCGCGTTCGTATCGAGGGTCTTGCGTTCGCGAGGCCGAGGCCCCGGTGACGGCATGGTGAAGGCGATCGTCTTTTTCGCTTATGCCGCTTTCCTTTTCCTGGCGCGGAATACCTCTTGCGCGAGCGCGTCGATCTCGCGCGCCGCCTCGCTGTTCGGCGCGGCTTCGATTACCGAAAGGCCGTTGGCCGCGCTCTCGGCGTACGCGACCCGTTGGTTGAGCACGGCGGCGAGAACCGGGATTCTCCTCAAACTGCGCCAGCGCCGCAGCGGCGTCGCGACCGATTGCGGTTCGAGCGATCCGGCGATTGACGATGAAAGCCGCCTTGGAGGCTCTCCTTCATCACCCGCGCTTCGCGGATCAATTGCACGGTATCGGCCGCCGCCCACACGTCATATGGCGACGGCTGGACCGGGATCAGCACCACGTCGCTGGCCAGGATCGCCGAGCGTCCAAGATCGTTCACCCGCGGCGCCCCTTGTCGATGATCACGACGTCGTAGTTTCCCGCGAGCCGCGGCAAATCGCGATGAAGCGTCGGTTTGGCTATACCCTGACGACGGCGAACGGCGGCTCGGTTTCTCGCGCGCTCGACCACGCCATCGCGCTGCCTTGAGGGTCCGCGTCGACCAGGAGAAGCCGCGAGCCTGACCGGGCCAGGCTCGCCGCGAGGTTGATGGCGACGGTCGTTTTGCCGACGCCTCCTTTTTGATTGAGAACGCCGATGATGATCTGGACGCGTTCCTTCAGCGAGAGCTCGTCGCGTCGACGGATCGTCGATGCTGCAGTGCAACAGTGTCTTACCCCCCCGATTCGGACAAGGGCGCGCGCCGCGAGTGAGCGCTGGCTATCGTATGATGACGGCCGCTCGGTTTGGCGGGGAGGTACGCGCAGCGCTCCCAGCGACGGATTTCCGTCACAAGCGAAGGCGGGTGTGGTCGACGCCCGCAAATTTGATCGCCAAAGCCTATCGTTATCCCAGCAAACAATCGATTTTTGCCTCCCCACGGCTGCTGATACCGTCAGCAACATCGTGGGAGGAGACAATGAGACAATACACGACAGCATTGTTGGCCGTGGCGGGGCTTCTTGTGGCGTTTGACGGCTCAGCCAGAGCAGACGGGCCGTGCAAAAAAGAGGACATCCGTTTCGTCAATTCGATGCGCGAAATGGCTCAGCCCTATCACGGCGATCTCGACAAAGGCGGCCGCCTGTTCCTGCAATCGGTGGGCTTGAGCGACAAGCAATATGTGCTGCAGCTCAATCAGGGGGATTCCGACAAACAGGTGTCGCTGATGCGCGCCGTGCTCGCGACCAACCCAGCCTGCACGGTGTTCAACGTCGAGCCCAACAACCTCCCGGAAGTTCGGCTGATCGTGCAGACCGCAAACCAGACCGGCGCATGGGTGGTCACGCACTGGTCGCACCCCGACGGCTTCTATCCGTACCAGGGCAACGATCACTGGATCGCGCATATCGGCGTCAACAGCCTGGACGCCGGCCTTTCCGTCTCGCAGGCCCTTGTGAAGGCGATGGGCGGACAGGGCGGCATCGTGGCCCTGCAGGGCATTCTCGAAAACAAGCCCGCGCAGCTCCGCTTCAAGGGACTGCAGGAGGTGCTCGCCAAGAACCCCGGCGTCACGCTGCTCGACCAGCAGACGGCGAACTGGGATCGCTCGCAAGCGTTCCCGATCGTCCAGTCCTGGCTTTCCAAGTATGGCGACAAGATCAAGGGGATCTGGGCCGCCAATGACGATATGGCGCTGGGCGCCATCGAGGCGCTTCGCGCCCAGGGCCTCGCCGGGAAAATCCCCGTCGTCGGCGTCGACGGCATCCCCGAGGCGATTCAGGCGGTGAAGAAGGGCGAGATGGTCGCGACCGTGTCGAGCGACGCCTACTACCAGGGCAGCATCGGCCTCGCGATGGGCTACTGCGTCCTCACCGGCCAGGCGCCGTCGCCCGCCAAATGGACCAATGAACAGCGCAACTTCAACCTGCGCCTGATCACCATTACGGCGGATAATGTCGATCAGTACCTCAGCCCGCCGCCGGCCAGCGCCTATGCGGGCGACTGGGCCTGCGACAAGCTTTGGAGCCGCGACACCGCGCCCGCGGACTGACGCGCGAACGTCCGATCGAGGCGGCGATCGCGTGAGGCTGCCGCCTCGATTCGTCGAGTTTGAGCGCCGAACGAATGAGCGACACGAACCGTAAGCTCGCAGGCTCGGTCCCGCAACTGCCGCTGGGAATTGGCGGGGCAGGAGCGGCCGGATTCCGGCGTGCGCTTGGCTGGGATATGCGGGCGTGGGCGCCGGCTGTCGCGCTGGTCGCGCTCTATATCGGGTTTTCGCTCGCGGAAGCGCGGTTCGCGGATCCAGCAAACATCCGCACGCTGGCGAGCCAGGCCGCGATCCCCCTTATTCTCGCAACGGGATTGACGTTCATCGTCCTGCAAGGGTCGATCGATCTTTCGATCGAAGGCGTGATGGCGGCGTGTTCCCTTATCTTCGCGCTGCTCGTCGCCAACAGCAGAACCGGCCTTCATCTCGGCGTCATCGCGATTGCGGCCAGCATGTTGCTCGGCGCGTGCTTCGGCGCCGCCAATGGAATGGTGATCGTCCGGCTGAGAGTGCCGTCCTTCATGGTGACGCTCGGCATGTGGTCCGTCAGCAGCGGCGTCGCCATGCTGATCTCCGGCGGCGAACCTCCACAGATCAAGGATATGGGGCTGCGCGCCTGGGCGCTCGGCGACTCGCTCGGCGCGCCCCACCTCGCCATCGTCGCGGCGGTTTTTCTCGCAGTTGGCTATGGGCTGCAGGCCTATACCCGGTTCGGCCGCTACAGCTACGTCATCGGCGGCTCCGAAGAGATCGCCCGCCTGTCCGGCGTCGCCGTCGACCGGTTCAAGATTTTCGCTTTTGTTTTTGGCGGCCTCTCGGCGGGTCTGGCCGCCGCGCTCGAAATCGGCGCGCCTTGGACTGGGCCATGTCGAGATCGGCGCCAATCAGATGTTTCTGACGCTCACCGCTGTCGTCATCGGCGGCACGTCTCTGAGCGGCGGGGCCGGCGGCGTGATCCAGTCCGCGATCGGCGTTCTGATCCTCACGGTGCTTTCAAACGGCATGATTTTCATCGGCGTCACGCCGTATCTGCAAACAGCGGTGCGCGGCGTCATCATCCTCATCGCGGTGACGGTCGCAAGCCTGCATCTGCGCAAACGGCTGAGGGTGGTCAAATGACAGCGCCGCCGGTCAGTGTGGAGCAGGTCAGCAAGCGCTATCCGGGCGTTCAGGCGCTCGACAATGTGAGCCTGACGATCGGCGCCAGAGAAGTGGTCGGGCTGATCGGCGAAAACGGGTCCGGGAAATCCACCCTGCTCAAGGCTCTCGCCGGGCTCGTGACGCCCGACGAGGGCCGCATCCTCCTCCGCGGCCAGCCGCTTGCCGGCGGCTTCGGAGGCGCGGCCAAGGCCGGGATTGGCGTGGTGTTCCAGGAACAGTCGTTGCTGCTCAACATTACCGTCGCCGAGAATATCCTGCTCGGACGCGAGCGCGACGCGGTCGCTTATGGCTTCTACAAATGGTCCCGGCTGAAGGAGCTGGCGCGCCGCCAGCTCGACAAGCTTGGCTGCGACATCGCGCCGGATGCGATTGCCGGCTCGCTGTCGTTCGCCCAGCGCCAGATGGTCGAACTCGCCAAGGCGCTGGCGGTCGAAGACCAGATCGGCGGCGATCCGGTCCTCCTGCTCGACGAGCCGACCTCGGTTCTCGATTCCGACGATATCGATGTGGTGCTCGCCCAGATCGAACGGTTGCGCTCCCGCGCCTCGATCGTGTTCGTCTCGCACCGGCTCGAGGAGGTGCTGCGGGTCTGCGACCGCGTCTACGTGATGACCAATGGCCGCTGCGTCGCCGAACGCGACGCCAGGAAGGCCGACCCGGCAGAGCTTCAGGCTCTCATGTTCGGCCAGCAACTGACCGAGGAATATCGGCGGGACGGCGCGGCTCGCTGTCCTGGCGAGGTGCGTCTCAGCGTCCGCAACCTTCATCGCCGCGCGAGCTACTACGATATCAGCTTCGAGGTGCGCGCTGGCGAGATCGTCGGCTTGGCAGGCGTCGAGGGGTCGGGTCGGGAAAGCGTTTGCCGGGCGATCTACGGCGCGGAACCGCCGACCGCGGGCGAGGTGCTGGTCGACGGCCGCGAGGTCCGCTTCGCCGGTCCCGCCGGCGCGGTTGCTCTCGGCATCGGCTACGTTCCGTCCGAGCGCCGCGTTGAGGGAATCGTCTCCGGCATGAGCCTGAAAGAGAACATGACGCTGGCGCATCTCGGCGTCGTCCAGCGCGGCCCGCTGCTTGACCGCCGGCGCGAGCGGGGCGTCGTGTCGCAATGGATGGAGCGGCTGCGGATCAAGGCGCCATCCGCCAACGCCCTTGCCGGACAACTCAGCGGCGGCAACCAGCAGAAGGTGGTGCTGGCGAAATGGCTGATCGCGGAAAAGCCTCGCATCCTGATTCTCGACCATCCTCTGCGCGGTCTCGACGTCGGCGCCAAGGCGGAGATTTTCCGCCGCATCCTCGAACTGGCCGAAAGAGACATCGCCGTGCTGCTGATCGCCGATACGGTCGAGGAGCTGATTGCGCTGAGCGACACGATCCTCGTCATGCGCGACGGCCGCATCACCGCGCGGTTCCTCCCGGGCGACCCGCCCCCTGAACCAACCGCGATCCTGGAGCATATGATTTAGCGATGACCGGGCGAGCCGCTTTTCCGAACCCGCTTCGGCTGGCCGCCGCCGGCGCCGCGCCGGCCGCGGTGCTGTTGGCGATGGTGGTCGGCATTGGAGTCGTCGAGCCGTCCTTCCTGTCGTTCTACAGCCTGACCGTGCTGATGCGCGAATCGAGCCCGATTTTGTTGCTCGCTCTGGCGCAGACTGGCGTCGTCATGCTCGGCGGCATCGACTTGTCGGTCGCAGCGATCGCCTCGCTTGCCTCGGTGCTGCTCGCGTTGCTGCTGCCGTCGTTCGGCGTTTGGGGACTCGCCGCGGTCCTGCTGCTGGCGACGGCCATCGGCGCGGGGCAGGGCTATGTTCACGTCGCCGCGCAGGTTCCCTCCTTCGTCGTGACTCTGGCGGGAATGGGTCTCTGGTCCGGCATCGCGTTGTCCACGGCGCACACCACGATTCCGGTCGACGAGGGCTACGGCGTCGTCGGCTGGATGGAGGGCGCTCTGTTCGGCGCGCCCGTCTCATTCCTCTTTGGCGGCGGCGGCCGCGTTCATGCTGTGGCTGGCGATGCGATGGTTGCCGCTCGGGCGCTACGTCCAGGCGATCGGATTGGGCGAGACGGCGGCGCTGCTGTCCGGCGTTCCCGTAGGGGCGGTCAAGGTCACGGCTTTCGCGGTTTCCGGCCTGCTTGCCGGGCTTACCGGCATGGCCCTGGTTGCGCGAACCTACAGCGGCAATCCCTCCGCGGCGGCGAGCCTGCTCTTGCCCAGCATCGCGGGGGTGGTGGTCGGCGGCACGGCGATAACCGGCGGCGTCGGCGGTTACGGGCGCACCGTGATCGGCGTTCTCATCATCACGGTATTGCGCGTCGGCATCGCGATTGTCGGAATCGATCCCGGCTACGAGCCGCTCTGCTACGGTCTCGTCGTGGTGTGCGCGGTCGCGCTTACGGTGGACCGCTCGCGTCTGGCGGTCGTCAAATAGCCGTCTATGTGAACAGCCGGTATTGGACCACCAGCTCGCGGATGAGCTGGATCACTTCCTGCAGGCCGGAATTTGCGTCGTTGCTCTGGTAGCAGATCGACACCCGATGGCCGTCGACCGGCGGCGAGACGTTGAGCCTGCGCACTTCGCCGCGCGCAACCCTGTCCGCCATGACCCGGGCGGGGACGAGCCCGACCGCAAGGCCGCCCACGATCGTGGGAATGGTGACGGAAAGGCTGTTGCACATGCTGAGGCGTTGCGGGACAGCGCCCGCCTGGCTGAACCAGCGCATGGCGGTCGTATAGATCCGCGCTGGAGGCGGCGGGATGATCAGATGATGTGCGCACAGATCCGCCGGCGACAGCGTGCCGAGCGGGATGTTGCTGTCCGGACTCACGTACCAGGTGAGCTCGTTGGTGCCGAGCGGCTCGCGCCGGACATCGTCGCCGACGGCTGGTTCGGACATGACAGCCACATCGAGCTGCTGCTCCGAAAACAGCCGGCTGAGCGCCGCCGTGTCGCCGACCTGCACCGACGTCTTGAGCGATGGATAGTGCAACTCCAGCCGTCGCAGCAGTTCAGGCAAGCAGATCAGCGCGAAGGTCTCCGTCAGGCCGAGGCGAAGCAGCCCCATCAAGGGATTGCGGGTGCGGAAACGGTCGGACACCTCCTGCGCCGTTTGCAACATGCGATCGGCATAGGCGATGAGGGCGGTGCCTTCCGCCGTCACGCTGATCTTCGGGCCGCGCCTGATGAACAGCTGCACGCCGAGGATGTCCTCGAGCTCATGAATCCGCTGGGAAATGCTCGGTTGCGTCAGCCCGATATGCTGCGCCGCCGCATGAAAGCTCCCAAGCCTGACGATCCGTTCAAAGGCGGCGAGCTGGGCTAGGGTCAATCGCATGATTGGACAGCCCTATCATATGCCGGGAAAACAATCAATTTTCCTGTAGAGAAGTGTTCTGATAACTTTGTTGCGCCTGTTTCGAGACGACACTGCGGAGCGACGCTGCGAACGAGGCCAAAACGAGCGGGAACGGCTCACGGAATCAGCCAGTTGGGAGGAGCGAATGGAAGAAGAGGGCATGGATTCTCGCCGCATTCACAACGCTGTCCGCCGTGGGCGCTCAGACCTACGCCGCGGCCGGCCGCCGACCGGCCGACCATTCCCGTCATCGTCAAGGACACGACGTCGTTCTATTGGCAGATCGTGCTTGCCGGCGCGCGGGCGGCGGGCAAGGAGTTCAACGTCAACGTGCCGGAGCTCGGCGCCCAGTCCGAAGCGGACGTCGCCGGCCAGATTTCGATCCTCGAGAACGCGGTTTCTGGCAAGCCTGCCGCTATTGTGATTTCGCCGACCCAATTCACAGCGCTTGGCAAGCCGATCGACGAAGCCGCGAAATCGACCAAGGTGATCGGCATCGACGGAACCGCGGACACCAAGTCGTTCACCGCGTTCCTCGGCACCGACAACATTGCCGGCGGCGCGGCCGCTGCCGATGCGCTCGCGCAAGGCGTCAAGGAGAAGACCGGCAAGTCCGAGGGCGACATCGCGGTGCTGACCAATATCGCCGGCACAGGATTCGGGCGACCGGCGGGTCAAGGGCTTCATCGATCGGATCAAGGCGAAATATCCGGGCCTGAAGATCATCGCCAACAAGGTCGCGGATGGTCAGGCGACGACCGCGCTCAACAATATGACCGATCTGCTGACCGCCGATCCCAAGCTTGTCGGCGTTTTCGCCAACGCGCTGGTCATGGGGCAGGGCGCCGCCCAGGCGCTGGCGGAGAACAAGGCGGCGGACAGGATCACGCTCGTGTCCTTCGACAGCGACGACAAGACGGTAAGGATGCTGTCCGACGGGACCATCTACGCGCTGGTGGTCCAGAACCCATTCCGGGAGGGTCATGACGCGGTCGAGACCGCCCTCGATGTCTCGCAGGGGAAATCCGTGGCCGCGAACATCGATACCGGCGTCACCGTCATCACCAAGGCGAACATGACCTCCGACGCTTCAAAGGCCCTGCTCAGTCCGAAGGTGCAACTGATTCCGCCGCGGCGCATAGGAAAAGTCCTTTGCCATTGGGGGCGCAGGGGCGTCGGTCGCGGCGCCGGCGTTGGCGATCTTGCCGTCGCGAACGCCGGTCCGGCCGGCGCCCCTGATGAATCTTGACAGGACGCTCAAGCCTTCTCGGGCGGATAGGTCGACGCCATGCCCGCCGGCAGGTCCACGGGAAGGCAGTTGCCGATCTCATAGATGAAATCGAGCTTCGATTCCGTATCGAGATGGTAATGGACGTCCGGGCCGAAATCCCCGGTTTGCAGCACCTGGATCCCCTTGTTCCGCAGGCCGGCGAGGAATTCCGGCAGCTTGTCGTCGCCGATCCGCTCCTTGATGTGATGAAACCCTTCGCCTTTTTCTTCCAGGAACTTGGCGAGATGGGTCGGACCATAGACCGGCTGGATCAGTTCGATCTGCATGTCGCCGACTTGCGTGGCGGCGATCACGGAACTTGAACGGCTCGGTTACCGGTCTGCCGTCGACCTTCAGATTCTTCATCGTCTCCTCGGTGAAAGTCAGCACGGTCCACGGGCCGATCGCCGAGATTGTCGAGCCAGGCGCGCATGCTCTTCTCCACGTCGCGGGTGACGAAGCCGATCTGGAAAATCCGGCGATTTCGGTTGCGCTCGGAAAGTTCTTCGTTGGTCATTGGCAGGCTCCGATCTGACGACGGGCCATCATCGGCGTTGTTTTATCATTGGTCAACGACATTGGACTCCGGTTCTTTCAATAATAAATTCCTATTATGCGTGAAGGAAATTTCGATTTTTTGCCCGCTGAGCGGGCTGATAGGTTTTGAACTGGCGCCGGCGGGCCGCGAGCGAGAAGAGCCTTTTCGGGCTGCGAATTTGAAACAGCGGATCAGGGAAACGGGTCCGCAGAGGCAGCGGCGGCTAGCGGACGCCATCGCTGGGACGAAACGGGTTTATGTGGAGGGATGAATATGACGGAACCCAGGCTTGCGGTGATCGCTGGCGGGCTCGGCGTGATCGGGCACGCCGTCGCCGAGCATTTCGCCTCTCGCGACGGATGGGAGGTTGCGTCCCTCTCGCGGCGCAAGGCCAAATCGACCGGTCGCGTCCGCCATGTGCAGGCCGATCTCCTCGATCCGGCCGCGACGAAGGCCGCCTTGACCAAAATCGGCAAGCCGACACATCTCTTCTTCGCCTCCTTGATGCGCGGCGACGCGCAGCAGCAGGTCGACCTGCACGTCGAGATGTTGCGCAATTTCGTCAATGGCGCGGCGGCGGCCGGGGGCCTGCGGCGCGTCATTCTTTATGAAGGAGCGATGTATTACGGCTCCTATCTCGGGCCTTTCAAAACTCCGGCCATCGAAAGCGATCCCCGCGTCCTTCCGCCCAATTTCTACTATTCCATGGAGGACTGGTTGCACGCCGAGTCGTCGGGAAAATCCTGGGACGCAGTGGTGCTGCGCCCCGACCTTGTCTGCACCTCAGGTTTCGCCGACGGGCACGGCTTCAACATCGCACTCCTCATCGCCGTCTATGCGACGATCTGCAAGGAACTCGGAGTGCCGCTGCGCTATCCAGGCTCGGCTGCCGCCTATCGCTCGCTTGCCCAGGTCACCGACTCTGCCCACCTCGCCCGCGCGTCGGAATGGGCGGCGATCGACGCCGCGGCCGGCGAAGCTTTCAACGTCGCCAATGGCGACTTCTTCCGCTGGGAACAATTATGGGAATTCGTCGCGCGGTTCTTCGAGATGCCGCTCGCAAACCAGCAGCAGATCTCGTTGACCACGCTGATGAAAGATAAGGGTTCAGTATGGGACGGGATCGTCAAGAAATACGGCCTGGCGCCCCACCCTTACGACGACCTGGCCTATTGGCCGGCCGGCGATTTCGTTCTGAACTGCGGCTATGACGTCATGACCAGCACGGTGAAGATCCGCAAGGCCGGTTTCCACGGTGTGGTCGACACATGGGAGATGTTCGAGCGCATGTTCACCAGCTTCCGGCGTCAGCGCCTGATCCCCTGACCGATGGCAAACGACGGCGCCGCGCCGTCCCAGGCGGCATGGGTGAGGATAATCTGAAGCTATCGTAAGCGGCAATAACTATCGATTTTCCTTGTTTCGCTCCGCCTGCTAGATTGCGGGCAACGCCGATTGGCATCTAACTCCACGCTTGGCAAGGAAAGTTCGCAATGGGATTTATGAGTGACCGGGAACTTGCGGGGCTTGCTCCGGCCGACCAGGCCGCGTTCCGCTCGCCGGTGCCGACCCAGATGGTTTCCAACGCCGAATTCAATCCGCTGCCGCAAAACGAAAAGCAGCGCGAGGTTGAGACGCTCATCAAGGACCTGGCCGAGACCAACGGGCGCAAACACAGCATGGATCTCGGCCGGTTCCTCCGAAGCCCGATGGGCATGGCGGCCGCTTTTGTGGCTATGAACGAGGTCTATGGCCCCCTGTTCGCTATCGACCGCGACGAGGAGAAGGATCCGGGCGCGGCGCTGGCCCGGCAGAAGAAATTCGCCAAGCAGTTCGTGTTCGACGGCCAGGTCCATTTCGTGCGCGACGACTATACCTGGGACGAACATGCGGACCTCGCCCGCTTTGCTTCCGACCACGGCTGGAATCCCGCCCTTGGGCCGTCCGGGCGCATTACGATCGACATGTACAAGTTCGACAATTTCTTCAAGGAAATCTACTTCGACAGCGACACGCATATTGGGCTGCTGTCGGGCGCCCCGACCGATGATCCCGACAAAACCTTCCTGTCGAACGACCAGATCAAGGAGGCGGCCGACTTCGTCAACGGGCTGGCGAAGAACAAGCGGCTCTACTACCACACGATGATCACGCCGAGGTCGCCCGGATGGATGGACGAGGTGGATCGGGCGATCGAGGTTCTGAAGCCGACGAGCTGGAAGGGCTATACGGTCGGCGATCCCATCCTGCCGGAGGGGGCCCGCTACCCATGGCGGCTCGACGATGAGAAGGAGATGTATCCGTTCTACGAGAAGGCGATCAAGGCAGGGATCACCACGGTCTGCATCCACAAGGGATTGTTGCCGGCCGACTACATGAGTTCCATGCCCAACGGATGGAAATACGCCACGGTCGACGACGTTGGGAAAGCGGCCAAGGACTGGCCGCAGATCGACTTCGTCATCTATCACTCGGCGCTTGCGGTCTTCCAGCAGGATTTCGTCGACGATCTGGCGCGCTACGAGAAGACCGGCGAACTGCGCTGGGTAAGCGACCTGGCGAAAATCCCCGAAAAATACGGCGTTACCAACGTCTATGCGGACCTTGGCACGGTCTTCGGGTGCTGCTGCACCACGAGTCCACGCATCGCCGGCGGTATGGTCGGCATGCTGATCAAGGGCCTCGGATACGAGCATGTGTTCTGGGGCACCGACGCCGTGTGGCAGGGCGGCCCGCAATGGCAGATCGAGGCCTTTCGCCGCCTCGAAATCCCGCAGGATTTGCAAAAGCGCTTCGGCTATGCGCCCCTTGGCGAGCCGGACGGATTGGTCAAGCGCTCGATCCTTGGCCTTAACGGGGCCCGCCACTACAATATTCCCCTGAAGGAGGGCGATCTTTCGCAGTGGGAACAGGACGGAATTGGCAAAATGAAGCAGGCCTACCTCAAGGATGGCGGACAAAGAAGCAACGCGGCTTACGGATACGTCGTTCGCTCATAACGGCCCATTGATCCAATTGGAGCGGTCGGCGACCATCCTCTCGAACGCAATGTGGAAGGCTGCGCATGTCCAGGACGAGCAATGCGGTAAAGGCTGCAGCCGCCAGCGGCGAGATGATCAAGGGCGTTCATCTGACCTTTCCTGCTCCCGTCATCATCGAGGTCCTATCCCGGTCCGTTGACCTTCAATTCGTCTACATCGATGGGGAGCACGGCAGTTTTGACTGGCATGACGTTGAGGTCGCGTGCGTCACCGCTGAATTGTGCGGCGTCACGCCGATCGCGCGAATCTTCGATCGGCAGGTCTCGACGATCACCCGGTTTCTCGACCGCGGGATTCTCGGCATCGTCGCGCCGCATGTCGAGACCAAGGCGGATGCGGAAGAAGTCATCGCCGCCACATACTTTGCGCCAATCGGCAAACGTTCGTTCGGATCGGGCCGCCCCGAATACGGCGCCGAGATCGGCGATCGCCGGCAATATATAAAGGAGTGCAACGAACGCGTCTGCGTATGCCTGATGATCGAGAGCCGGCGAGGTCTTGAAAATCTCAGCGAAATGACCGCGCTGCCCGGCATCGATTATTTCAGCTTCGGATTGATGGATTTGGCTCAGGATCTCGGCCACCCGGGCAATCCCGGTCATCCTGACGTGCGGGCCGCGTTTCTTGCCGGGTCAGCGCTCGTCCGCGCCGCCGGAAAGCGCGTGCGTGAGGATTTTATGAACTTTTGCTGGATCAACGACCTCCTGCTTGCCGGGGCTCGAGAAGTGTTCAAGACGCCTGTCGACAGCCGCGATTTTTCCTCGGTGCTTCGGGCCGAGGAGCAGCGCGCGATAGCCGACGCGCGTTGACGATGGATCGGCGCGCCATTGACGAGGCCGCGCGCCGGCTGATCGAGGCTCGACGCGGGGGCGGGCTGGCGGAGCGCTTTCCCCCCGCCAGCCGGCCGGGAGATGCCGAGGAGGCGGACGCGATCCAGCAGGCGGTCGTCGCCGGCCTCGGCGAAAGGATCGCTGGATGGAAGGTCGCGTTTTCAGATCCATATGGGCTGTTGCGGGGCGCGCTCGTTTCCTCGCGGCTGTTTCCTGACGGGGCTGGCATCGCGGGGTCTCTAATGCCGTCGCTTGGGATCGAGGCCGAGATCGCCTTCCGCTGTGACCGGGATTTGCCGCCCCGCGAACGAGCTTACGGCAGCCCGGAGATCGAAGAGAGCGTTACGGCTCTCGTGGGAATGGAGATCGTCGACTCCCGCTTCCGCGACGCCGCCACGATCCCGGTCATCGAGCGGGCGGCCGATTTCATGTCCAACGGCGGCTTCGTCGTCGGCGCGGTTCGCCCGGATTGGCGTAACTTTGACCTCGCGGCCTTGCCGGCGAGCCTGATGGTCAACGGCGAGCCGGTCGTGGATTGCCGTGTCGGCGGCCATGCCGCCCGCGACCCGATCTTGCCGCTGATCGCGCTCGCCAACGTCCTGCGCAAGACGACAGGTCTCTTCGCAGGGACAGGTCGTCACTACCGGCACCTACACCGGCGTCACGCGCTGCAAGACCGGCGACCATGTGCAGGCCGTTTTCCAGGATTTCGGCAAGGCCAGCGTCCGATTTTCCGCTTAGCGCGGTCGTCCGCAGTCCTAAAAGTGACTCAGCGACTGAATACGGCCTCCTTCCGGATGATAGAGTGCCGCGATGATTGGCCGTGCGATTCGCTATGCCCTCGCGGCTCTGTTCGCGGTTTCCGCATCCGCTCGGGCCGCGCCGGCCGCCGTCGGTCCGCCCATTACGGCGATTGCGATGCACGGCGAGCCGGCCCTGCCTCCGACTTTCGATCACCTGCCTTACGTCAACCCGAACGCGCCCAAGGGCGGGCGGCTCAATCTCGCCTATCTTGGCGCGTTCGATAGCCTCAATCCTTACAACGTCAAGGCTTTATCGACCGCGCAAGGCCTCATCGGAAATGTCTATCAATCATTGATGGCCCGCTCGGCTGACGAACCATTCACCCTCTACGGCCTTATCGCCAAGAGCCTCGAGACCAACGAGGCGCGCGACAAGGTCGTCTTTCATCTTGATCCGATGGCGCGATTCTCCGACGGGACGCCGATCACCTCGGCCGATGTCGTCTTCACCTTCAACCTTCTCAAGGCCAAGGGCCGCCCCCAGCAGCGGGCCGCCTTCGGCCTCGTCAAGGGCGTCGAGGCGCCGGACGACTGGACCGTCTGTTTCGATCTTTCCGGCGCGAATGACCGTGAGCTGCCTCTGACCCTCGCGATCATGCCGGTGATGTCTCGCGCTCACACCGACGGGGAGCATTTCGAGGACCAGACCTTGCAGATTCCGGTCGGCTCCGGCCCTTATCGGGTTGCGGAAGTCACGCCCGGCCAGCGGCTCGTCTTGCAGCGGGACCCGAATTACTGGGCGAAAGATCTCCCGATTTCGCGTGGGCTGTACAATTTCGATACGATTCGCATCGACTATTATCGCGACGCGACCGCGATGTTCGAGGCGTTCAAGGCCGGCCTCATCGATTACCGCGTCGAGGACGACCCGACCCGCTGGCGCGGCGAATACGATTTTCCCGCCGCCAAGGATGGGCGCATCGTCAAGGCGGCCATTCCGAACGGTCTGCCGAAGGGCGTTTCCGGCTTCGCCTTCAATTTGCGCCGGCCGCCGTTCACGGACGTTCGGGTGCGCGAGGCGCTCGCCTCGATGTTCGACTTCGAGTGGATCAACGCCAATCTCTTCGCCGGCGCTTTCAAGCGCTCCGAGGGGTTCTTCGACGACAGCGAATTGTCATCGATCGGCCGCCTGGCCTCGGCGCGCGAACGCGAGCTTCTCGCGCCGTTTCCCGGCTCGGTGCGCGACGAAGTGATGAAGGGCCAATGGCGCGTCCCGGTTTCGGACGGCACAGGGCGGGACAGGGCGATCGCGCAGCGGGCTCTCGACGAACTGAAGAGCGCTGGCTACGTCCTCGATCAAGGCCGCCTGATCGATGGTCAGGGAAAACCGCTCGCCTTCGAGATCACGGTCAAGAATCGCGACGAGGAGCGCCTTGCGCTCGCCTATGCCCGCAATCTGGCGCGGATCGGGGTCGCCGCGAATGTGCGCCTCGTCGACGAAGTCCAGTTCCAGCGGCGCCGCACCCGTTTCGATTTTGACGTGATGATCGGCACGTGGACCGCCTCGCCCTCGCCCGGCAACGAACAGCGCGGGCGCTGGAGCTCGGCCGCCGCCAGCGCCGAAGGGGCTTACAACATCTGCGGCGTGGCCTCGCCCGCGGTCGACGCGATGATCGCGGCGATCCTCGCCGCCAAGACGGAGGACGACTTCGTCGCCGCCGTGCGCGCGCTCGACCGCCTGTTGATCTCGGGCTTCTATATCGCGCCGCTCTACTATGCGCCGGAGCAATGGATCGCCTATTCGGCCAAGCTCGGACGGCCGGAGGAGACGCCGCTGTTCGGGGTCGAGCTTTCCGCGTGGTGGAGGCGGGAGCCGTGAGCGCTCGCCGGGGCCAGCGCGACGCAGATGGCGCGCTGGCCCTTTCCCACTTGCACGATGGCGTCCGCGGGGCCAGTTAGTGGCGAGGCGCAGCAAACCGGAGCGGAGCTTTGAGCGAAGCGGACGAGACCCTAACCATCGACGTCGTCAGCGACGTGGTTTGTCCCTGGTGCTATCTCGGCGAGAAGCGGCTCGAAGCGGCGCTGTCCGAAGAGCAGCAGCCGGTCGTGGTGCGCTGGCGGCCGTACCAGCTCGATCCGACGATCCCGGCCGGCGGACTCGATCGGGCCGAATACATGGCCAAGAAGTTCGGCCGTGACGGCCGCCTCCAATCCGTCCACGACAATCTCACGCGTCTCGGCGCGGAGGTCGGATTGCCTTTCGCGTTCGACGCGATCAAGCGGGCGCCCAACACGCTTGATGCGCACCGTCTTATCCGCTGGGCGCTCTCGGCGGGCGTTCAGGGCAAGGTCGTCGATCGCCTGTTCAAGGCCTATTTCACGGAAGGACGCGACATCGGCGACCGCGCCGTGCTCGTCGACATTGCGCGCGACTGCGGCCTTGAGG
Organism: uncultured Alphaproteobacteria bacterium; assembly: GCA_963839185.1. Classification (GTDB taxonomy): domain Bacteria; phylum Pseudomonadota; class Alphaproteobacteria; order Rhizobiales; family Beijerinckiaceae; genus Roseiarcus. Next base: position 15,935 of record CAWIUD010000004.1, read on the forward strand.
CGAAGACGTCGAGAAGCTCCTCGCCGACGGCGCCGACGCCGACCTGGTTCGCGAGGAGATCGCTCAAGCGCAGGCGATCGGGGTGACGGGAGTGCCGTTCTTCATTTTCGCCGGCCGTCTGGGCGTGCCCGGCGCGCAGGACCCGTCGATGTTGCGGCGAGCGATCGCGCAAGCCCGGCAGGCGATGACCGACGCGGGGAGCGAAACGTCGGCTGCATGACCGCCCGCGCTGGGCCTCACGCCGCCTGGTCGAGAGCGGCGATAAGCTCGATCGGCAATTCCAGGGGCGGGGCAGGGGGAAATTTCCGGCGTCGACCTCGAACTGACCGGCGATGTGCGCATCGGCGCGCCGGACGGGTTCTCCACCTATTACCTGACCCATGCGCTGCGCGATTTCGCGGAACGCCATCCGGGCGTCCGCCTGCAATTGATGCCGCTGCCGCAGCTGACGCCGCTGGCCCGGCGCGAGGTCGATGTCGTCGTCGGCCTCGACAAGCCGGAAGCCGGACGCTTCGTCGCCCGCAAGCTTACCGACTATACGCTCGGCATTTACGCAAGCGCCGCCTATCTCAAACAGAACGGCGCGCCGGCGGACGTCGAGGACCTGAAGCGGCGCCGACTGATCGGCTACGTCGAGGAGCACGCGTTCTCCACCGCGCTCGACTATGTGCGCGAGCTTTACGACGGCGCGCCCACGATGTTCGAATGCGCCAGCGCCGTCACCCAGCTTGAGGCGCTGCGTGCGGGCGTCGGCCTTGGCGTCGTGCACGACTTCATCGCCCGCCGCTTCAGGGATCTGGTCCGCGTGCTGCCCGAGCGGCGCGCGACGCGCAGCCTACTGGCTTGTGACGCACGAGGACACCCGCGGCCTCGGACGCATCCGCGCCGTCGCCGACCATCTGGCGCACGCGGTGGCGCGGGACTGGGCTATTTTCATGGCGTAAGCAAATCGCCGCGCTCGATCGGACTCTTGAACGGCGCGGCCTGGCAGGCGCAACTATGTCTTCTCCGAGACCGGAAGGACGATCACGTCTGCACGCATGGCGGCCGCTGCGAGGTCGCGGTCCAGGGTGAAGAGAGGCAAACGCCGGCGCACGGCGAGTTCAAGATAAGTCGCATGATAGGCTGTGAGGCGCTGGACCCGCGCTAAAGTCAGAATTCCCGCCAGGCCCTAACCGTTGCCTCCTGATCGACGGAAATCGGGAGTTCCGCGATGAGATCGAGCCGTACGGAGGCATCGGTCGCGCTGATCCGTCCTCGTTTCTCGGCCTGGAGGAGGACATTGCCCAGCTCCAAATGCCACAGCACGGGCACGACAGCGCCCTCGTCGCGAACGCGCTCGAACAGCGCGTCTGTCTCCGGAGAGGCTTCATCCTCGAAACACCACGCAGGGCGATCGAGGAATTGATGACCGCGGGGGTCACCGACGTCCCTCGTCTCGCAGCGTTTTCCAGGAGAGCCCGCCGAGCGTCGTTTTTTTCCGCAGCGCCTTCAGCGTCTCGACAGCCTCGTTCACCCGCGCCCGGTCGATTTGGGCCGCGCCCACGAGCCGGGCCACCGGCTTACCATGCTTGGTGATGACAACCTCCTCCCCGGCGGCGACCCGATCCAGAAGGGCCGAGAGATGGGTCTTCGCCTCAAAGCGCCGACGGTGATCATTGGCCGCTTCATCCAGAATTCAGTCTAGGGCCTGTTGAGATTTAAGGATTCCCAACTGAGCTTGCTCGTGATTTAAGGCTCCGGATGGATCGATTCGTTTTGACTGACGCCCAATGGTCGAAGATGGAGCCCCACTGCCGCGGGAAGCCGACGGACCCTGGGCGCAGCGGGGGCGATAACCGGCTTTTTCTGGAAGCGGTGTTGTGGATCGTGCGCACGGGCAGCCCATGGCGGGATCTTCCAGCGGCGTTCGGGTGTCTTGGAACACCGTGTTCAAGCGATACCGGGATTGGGTCAAAGCCGATGTCTTCGTCCGGCTTTTTGAGGCCTGTTCGGACGAGCCCGGATATGGAATACGCCCTGGTCGACGCCACCATCGTCAAGGTCCACCGCCACGGACAGGGCTCAAAAGGGGGACTTAAAGCCAGGCCATCGGCCGCTCCAAGGGCGGCATGACCACCAAAATCCTCGCCCTCACCGACGCCCTCGGCAACCTGGTGCGTTTCGTCCTGCTGCCCGGACAGCGCTTCGACACGGTCGGCGTGCCGCCGCTCATCGACGGTCTGTCCTTTGGAGCGCTGATCGCCGACAAGGCCTTCGACAGCAACGCCATCATTGCCGATCTGAACGAACGCGGCGCCAAGATCGTCATCTCGCAGCATCCCCGCCGCGCGTTGCCCCTGCCGCTCGACCAGGAAATGTACAAATGGCGTCATTTGATCGAAAACTTCTTCTGCAAGCTCAAGGAGTTCAAACGCATCGCCATGCGCGCCGACAAGACCGACACAAGCTTCGCCGCCATCATCAGTCTTGCCGCAGCCGTGATAAACTCGCGATGAATCTCAACAGGCCCTAGTTGATAGTTCTGACCAGAACGTGCCGAAGCCAAGCTCAACGCTTCAGAAACAAGGGGTTTTTCTGAATAATC
>CAWIUD010000005.1:0-111876 GCA_963839185.1 uncultured Alphaproteobacteria bacterium
CCGGAGCGACGGACAGTGAACGGGCGCCGAGAATGGCCCCGACATTTCCTGACATTTCCTTGCATAAAAACAGAAACTAGAGTATATTGATTCCGTTTTACTCTGGAACTGCAGCACGAGCCCGTCCGCGAGCGAGGAGACACGGAGCGTCGGGCGTTGGGCCGGCTCTATGTGTCCGAACCGCGCCTGTGCGGCGTGGTTGGAGGAATTCTTCGGCGCCGGTCGAAGGGGACGGCGACTCCCGAGAGGGGTCGGGGGTCGGCGCCCTGCTCATCCTGATCCGGAAGAGGGCGTCGCGCGGCCTATGCTGGAATGCCCATCGAGACGCGTCGCCCGTGGCGCAGGACTTGAGACGTAGGCGACGAGGCGACGGGGCGACGCTAAACCGGGTCGCAAGCCCCTCAAATGATTGAAGGGCGGCGCTAAGATGGCGGAATGCCGCCGTCAGCCGGGTAAGCCCGGTTGCGAAACTGTCCGTCTCGGGTCAATGTTTCGCTGCTTGGAGACTGGCCACGCCGATGTCGTCCACGAAAAGATGTCCCCCTCAATTCGGCCCAGCCCAGGCGGCCGAGGCCTTACGCTGGTGGATTGACGCTGGGGTCAATTTCGCGCTCGACGAGACGCCGCACAATCGGTTCGCTGAGAAGGCGGCAGTCGAGCCGCAAGGGGCGCGGGACGCAATGACCGTCGCCCGGAAGCCGGCGATGCCCGAGGTCCGGTCGAATTTTGGTCCGGCGGGGCCGGGACGATACCGCCGGACGCGGCCGAAACGGCCGCTCGCGCGCTTGCGGCGGGCGCGAGGATCTCGACGCCCTGCGCGCCGTCATGATGGCGTTCGATGGCTGCGCCTTGAAGAGAACCGCGACCCAGCTTGTGTTCGCGGACGGGGCGCCGGGCTCGCCGGTCATGTTCGTCGGCGAGGCTCCGGGCCGGGACGAGGATCAGATCGGCCGGCCGTTCGTCGGCCGCGCCGGGCAATTGCTGGATCGTATGTTGAACGCGATCGGTCTTGATCGTCGCCAGGTCTATATCGCCAACGTCGTTCCGTGGCGCCCGCCCGGCAATCGGACGCCGACCGTGCAGGAGACCCAGGTCTGCTTGCCGTTCATTCGGCGGCAGATCGAACTCGCCGCGCCTGAGATCTTGGTGTGCCTCGGCGGATCGGCGGTTCAAACGCTGCTCGGCGTCGCGGGAGGGATAACCCGCGCGCGCGGCTCATGGTTCACCTATCCATGCGAAAGCGGCCCCCGATTCGGGCGCTGGCGATGCTGCATCCTGCCTATCTGCTTCGTCAGCCCGCGCAAAAGCGGCTCGCCTGGGCCGAATGCGAGCCCTCGCCAGCGCCCTGAAGACCTGAAGCGTCAGGGAAGTCCCGATCAGTTGGTCAGATGGCCGGATTGGGTCACCGCGGCGAACAGCGCCGAAAGCGCCGCGCCAAGATCGGAGCCGATCGCCGCGTCATAGAACAATCCCGGAGTGGCGCAAGCCTGCAACGCCGGTCCGATGTCCGACTGAATCGGGGCGATCCAACTCTCGTACCAGCTGTTGGCCGGCACCGGCAGATAGTCGGTATAGAGGATGGCGATCTTGATGCCGCGGTTCTTAATCGTCGTGCACCAGTTCGTCCCGCTCGAATTTCCGCCCGGCGCATTGCCGAGATCGTTGATCGCCTGCTGGAGGCGGCTGCCCGTTTTCTTCGTCCTCGACGCCGTCGGTGACGATGAACAGCACTTTCTGAGGCGTGTCGCCGTTCTGGTTGGTGCCGTTGCCGGGATTGGGAATGTAACTTGCCTGGCTGAGCTTGCCGAGCGAATCGTCATAATTGGTGGCGACGTCGCCCCCCGGGGAGGTCGTGCTCGATGAGCAGGCCGAGTTGGCGCAGTCGTTGTTGTTCGAATACATCTCCATGACGCCGAAATTGGCCGAAGCGGTCGTCCAGTTGGCGACGTAGTTCGACGTCAGCGGCATCAGCTGGGTCAGGCCAATCGACCACAAGGAATCCATGGAATAGATGGAAAAGCGGTAGTTTGGCGGCGTGGAGAATTGTGTCGATTGCGCGGTCGTTGACGCGGTCTGAAGCAGGGTGGAGACGCCGGTATTCAGTTCGTCCAGGCGCAGGGTGATGTTGTTTTTTCGGGCGAGCGCATAATTGTCGATCTGCGCGCCGTGCTTGCTCGTGTTGCAGTAGATCCCGCTGCTCAGCGGCGACGCCGTCTGCATGCTTGAGTTGAGGGTTGGCGCCGTCCCGTCGGCGCAGGGGTTGCCCGCGGTGTCGCCGTTGTTCGTGCTGGCCTCATGGCAAGCGAAAGCGCAGCCGCCTGTCGCCTCGCTCGTGGTGAGCGTCTGCATTTGCGTGATGCCTGCTGTCGTCGCCGGCAGCGCCATCGAGGGGGAATTGTCGAGCAGGACGTAAAAGTCGATGTTCGGCGGGCATCTGCGCGCTCGCCTGAGAACTTCCAGACATGGACAGCCGGCTCATCCCGAGGACCTGGGCGAAAATCGTGTTGACCGACGCCGTGTAGCTAACCTCGACATTGCGCACGAGCGCGGTCGAGCCCGTTGTGACGGTGACGGTAACGCTGCGTCCCGCCTGGGGTCAGACTCGAGACGCCGTCGGCGAGTCCGTTGAACATGGACGTTGCCGCGGCTCTGGGCGACAGTGGCGCTTTGCTGCAACATCGCCGGCGTCAGCGCGGCGAGCGCTGCGGCGTCGGCCGCGGCATTCAGTTTCGTATGAACCTGCGCCGCCCGGCCGTAGTCGATCGCCGCGCCACCCCCAAACACCAGCACCGGCGCGACAAGGGCATACATCATGGAGACGTTGCCGCCACGACCGTGCAACAGACGAGCAAGAGCGAAAGCCGACACTGGATGACCCTCAGCTGTCGAGGCGGCTCCGGCGCCTTCTTTCAAGGTCGCGCGCGCCCCGAGCGAAAACTTTGGTCATCAAACAACCGCCGGGTTTACGGAGAACTAATGTCTTTATCGCTTTTGCTGTAATGATAAAGTTTCAATGAGCTTTAACGCTGATATTTTTGCCTTCCCTACGTCAAAGATTACGCATCAATACTGCCAAACACCGCACCGGGGAATTTGCGGGCGCGCTGACTACCGACGGACATTCTTGAGAGGGGCGACGATTCGCCGATCGCCCGAAGCGCGGAAGTCGGTTTGCTTGTCAGTGGAAGCACAGACCAGTTCGAGCGCGGAATTGCGGCCAACGCGAAATCGCCCTATGCCGTCGCCAACACTCCTCGATGAGATGGCCGCGCCCCATGAAAGCTCCGCGGAAGTTTTTTGAACCGCTTGCCATCGGCGCGCCGCGGCCGCTCCTCGAGCTCCCGTCCCGGCTCGAACGGATGATCCACTTCGTGCCGCCGCACAACGAAAAGGTCCGGTCGAAAGCGTCGAGATCTCGTCGGCGATGGTCGACGTCGTGCTTGGCAATCTCGAGGACGCGATTCCCGTCGAATCCAAGGGGGCCGCGCGCGACGGCCTCATTGCGATGGCGAAAGCGATCGAATTCGGCTCGACAGGGCTATGGGTGCGCGTCAATGCGCTCAATTCTCCCTGGTTTCTCGACGACATGACGCGTCTCGTCGGCGAGGTCGGCGATAAGCTCGACGTCGTGATGGTTCCCAAGATCGAGGGCGACTGGGACATTCACTTCGTCGACCAGTATCTCGCGCTGCTTGAGGCGAGGCACGGACTTAAAGAGCCCGATTCTTCTGCACGGGATCCTGGAGACGGCGCAGGGGGTCAACAATGTCGAGGCAATCGCCGCCGCCTCGCCGCGCATGCATGGCCTCAGCCTTGGCCCGGCGGACCTGGCCGCATCGCGCGGAATGAAAACCACACGAGTTGGCGGCGGCCATCCTGATTACCGCGTTCTCGCGGACGCGACCGAGGCCGGAGCTGATCGTGTCAGCGCCCAGCAGGATCCGTGGCACTACACAATCGCCCGCATGGTTGACGCTTGTGCGGCCAATGGCCTCAAGCCATTTTACGGTCCGTTCGGCGACTTCTCTGACCTGGCGGCCTGCGAGGCGCAGTTCCGCAACGCCTTTTTGCTCGGCTGCGCCGGCGCCTGGACCCTCCATCCCACTCAGATCGCGATCGCCAAAAAAGTGTTTTCGCCTGATCCATCCGAGGTGGCTTTCGCACGCAAGATCCTGGAGTCGATGCCCGACGGATCGGGCGCCGTGATGATCGACGGCAAGATGCAGGACGACGCGACCTGGAAGCAAGCGCGCGTCATCGTCAACCTCGCTCGCCAGGTCGCCGCGAAAGACGCGGAATATGCGGCGCTCTACCAGTTTTGACCGGAGGCGCTGGCGACGCCGCGCGGCGGCCGACTTCTTGCTACTAATGGGCGTTGGATGATTTGACCGCCCGGGAACCGGCGCTCTTGCGTCGCGAAGCAGTTGCTGCTTCGATCTTACCGGGTATGAGGGCCAGCGGAGCAAAAGGGGCCTTTGGTTATGCAGAGTCGCGTTGCGAAGTTCACGATCGGACAAGTGGTGAAGCACCGGTTCTACCCTTTCCGGGGCGTCATTTTCGACGTCGACCCGATTTTCGCCAATACCGAGGAGTGGTGGCGCTCCATTCCGGCCGAGGTGCGGCCCGCCAAAGATCAACCCTTCTATCACCTCTACGCCGAGAACGCGGACAGCCAGTATGTCGCCTATGTCTCCGAGCAAAACCTATTGTCAGACGAATCGGGAGAGCCGGTTCGCCACCCTCAGGTCAAAGAGGTTTTTGAGCGCACCCAGGAGGGAAAATATTGCGTCCGCGGCCAGCGGTTGCTGAGCTGAGGCGCTCGGCTGGCCGCTTCCTCTATGCGATTCGTCCGACCGGCGATCTGGCAAGGCGCGCGGCAGAGCCGGAGTCTGTGTCTCTGGCGCTGCCGACGAAAGCCGGGGGACCGCAGGCCTATTTTGGCGCGGCGGCCGGAGCAGCGGGGGCCGCTGGAGCGGCAGGCGCCGACGGGGCGTGCGGACGGCGGCGCGGCGGCGCTGTTCTGCTGCTGCTCGAGCATCTTCCGCTGCTCTTCCGCCCTCTTTTGAAGCTGCTGTTGCAATTCCTGGCGTTGCTGTTCCAGCACCTTGGGGTCGGTCGGCTTGCCGTCGAACGCCGGACCAAAGTCCTTGAGCGGGATGTTGAAGGTTAACTCGCGGCCCGAGGGGTCGCCGCCCGCGGGAACGCGCATGACGACGCTCATCGTCTGGCCTTTCTTCAGGTCGGCGAGCGCCTTCGCCCCAATTTCGATTTCGGCCGAGCAGGCATTCTGAAAGCACATGTCGTATTTGCCGTCGATCGGCTCGGCCTTGTCGATGATGACGCGGAAGCCCGGCTTCAACAGCATCCCGATCGGCAGCATCAGAAGGCGCAGCTTGCGTCTCTCTTCGCCGGCCACCTCGAAGACATTGATGCTGATCATCGGCGGCTGATCCGCCGACGTCGAAAAATCGCGCATCGTCGCACAAGCGTCGCGTCCGCTATTGGGTTCCTTGGCGCAGAATTTGGCCCACTGCGGCTCGGGCGACACAAGATCGACTTTCGAGGCGGGGCGCGGCGCCGCGGGCTGGCCCTGCGCGCCGGGCGCGGGCGCCGGGGCCGGCGCAGCGGGCGCAGGCGCGGCGGGCTTGGCCGGCGGGTTTTGTGCAACGGCCGCGCCGGCGCCTAGCGCGACGCTCAAGCCGAGCGCGGCGGCGGCCGAGCGCATAACTTGGAAACTCATCAATCATCCTTTCAAATCGTGAGCGGCATCTTGCAGCGCCTGACCTACACCCGTTCAGCGTCAATTGACGACCTGGGACCACCGTTGGCCCCGGGAGAAACTGACGCAACCGCAGCTTCAGCCTGCTTCGGCGCGACCTCATTCCACATTCGAAGCGACATTCCAATAACTATTTCTTCGCCGCGACCGCGCGGCGTCTTCCTGCTTTGTGATCCCAGCCGAAGCCGCGAAGGGCCCGCCTCGCCGATCACCGGCCTTTTCGCCGAATGAGGAATCGCAGCACGCCGCGCTCAGCGACTTGGCTTTCGAGCTGGTCTCCGTTCTCGGCAATGCAATGCGGGATGTCGATCGCCGCCATCGGATCGGTGCATTCGACGACCAGCGCCGCCCCCGGGGCCATTCCCTTCAGCGCCTTCAGCGTCCGGAGCGCTGGCAACGGACAATTCAATCCGCTCAGGTCGAGGAACTTGGCTTCCGGCGCTTCGATCGTCATCAGCTTCATTTTGCGGTCGCACCGGCCAACCGGGCGGTTGCGGCAGTCCGCCACTGCACGGGGCCTTGCCCGGGGTGCTGCGGCGGCATTCGCCCGAATAGTCGAAATCGCCCAGAATGCAACAGTCCGCAAGCCTCCGGGGGCCCGTCCAAGAACGGGCGCGGGACCTGCCTCTGGATTTCGGTCTCCATCGGCCGCACAGTCCTTCCAGGGAAAGGTGGACGGGGCCGCCGACCTCGCATAAAGGCACCCCGTATCAGCCTCGCGACTTCGAGAGCTCTCGGACGACCCCGGAGATTGGCGCCCATGGACCGGAACGCCGCCGTCTAACCGAAGCGGACCGGCAACTCCTTGGCCGTCTCGTCCAGGCGCGCGCCGCTTCGTCTCCGGCTCCGCGTGAGCAGGCCGATACGATTTCGACAAACGGCGTCGACCACTCCGGCCGGCTCGATTTCCATAATTTGCCAGGCTATGCCGAACAGCGGCTTCTCCGGTCGGCGGCCGCTGCGCTGGGGCTGAAAGATCCATATTTTCTTCTCCATGAAGGCGACGCCGGCGCCTCGACCGTGATCGACGGCCGGCGCATGATCAATTTCTCGTCCTATGACTATCTTGGGCTGAACCACCATGCCGCAGTGCGGGGCGCCGCGCACGCGGCAATTGACCGCTACGGCGTTTCAACCTCCGCCAGTCGTCTTGTCGCCGGGGAGCGTCCGGTCCATCGGGCCTTGGAGTCGGCGCTTGCCAGCCACTATCGCCAGGATGCTTGCGTGACCTTCGTAAGTGGACACGCCGCGAACGTGTCCACGATCAGCGCCCTGCTCGGGCCGCGCGATCTCGTGGTCCACGATGTCCTTTGCCACAACAGCATCGTGCTGGGCGCCCAGCTGTCGCACGCGGAGAGGCGGTCGTTTGCGCACAACGACATGGCGGCCCTCGACTCGGTGTTGCAGGCAATCCGGGGACGACACGAACGAGTGCTGATCGTCGCCGAGGGGCTTTACAGCATGGACGGCGATGTCTGCGACCTGCCGACTCTCATCGAGCTGAAGGACCGACATCAAGCTTGGCTGATGATCGATGACGCGCATGGTCTCGGAGTCCTCGGGCGCCGCGGCCTCGGCGTGTTCGAGCACTTCGACCTCGATCCGCGTCGGGTCGATGTTTGGATGGGAACGCTATCGAAAACCCTCGCGGCGTGCGGAGGGTACATCGCCGGATGCGGAGCGCTGGTCGACTATCTGAAGCACTCCGCCGGCGGATTTGTCTACAGTGTCGGCATGCCGCCGCCAGTCGCCGCAACCGCCCTCGCCGCCCTTGAGATTCTGCACAACGAACCGGAGCGTGTATCGCGTTTGCGCAGCAACGCGCGTCAATTCGCTTCGATCGCCCGCCTTGCCGGCTTGGATCTCGGCGCCAGCGCGGGCGAGGCGATCGTCCCCATCATGACGGGAGACTCGATTCGAGCGGTTGGACTGAGCCAGCGGCTTTCCGAACGGAATATCAATATTCAGCCGATTATTGCGCCCGCCATCCCCGACCGGCTGGCGCGCCTTCGAGCCTTCCTCAGCAGCGAACATACGGCTGAGGATATTGCGGCCGCGGCGCAAGCGATGGCGGAAGAATTCGCGGCTGTGAGCGCCGCCACGCCGGCGGCCCTCGTGCGCGGGCGCAACGGCCTATGAAAGGATTGCGGGTCGTTCCGGTCAACGATCGGGCCGGGATTTCCGCTTTCATCGCGGCCGCCGCGCGCGCGCAATCGGTCAATCCCCGTTGGGTGCGGCCTCTCGATGAAGAAACCCGCATGATATTCAGTCGGCGACGAGCGCCCTTCACGCGCGAGAACGTCGTTCAACCGTTCGTCGCCTTCGTCGGCGACGAACCGGTCGGCCGGATCGTCGCCACGATCGAAACCGCGCATCTAGCGAAATTTGACGATGGATGCGGCTTCTTCGGCTTCGTTGACGCAATCGACGACCGAGCGGTGTTCCGCGCGCTGTTTGCCGAGGCCGAGGCGTTTCTTCGCTCCCGCGGCATGCGGATCGTGCGCGGTCCATTCAGCCTGACGATCAATCATGAGTGTGGCTTGCTCGTGCAAGGCTTCGACGAGCCCCACGTCGTGCGAACCAATCACTCGCCGCCGCACTATGGCGCTCACATCGACGCGCTCGGGTATCGCAAGGCGATGGATTTAGTGGCGTTTGTTTGCCGCGTGGCCGAGTCGGACTTACCCGCGCGCGTGGCGCGAGTCGCCGACCGGCGCGGCGGTCCGAAGATCGAGTTCCATGAATTGTCATTGCGCAATTGGAGCCGCGATTTTCCCCGTGTTCTCGCGCTCTATAACGACGCCTGGTCCGATAACGAGTGGGCGACGGCGGTCGGCCCGGAGGAAGCGAGGTTTATCGCGCGTTTGATGTTGCCGGCATGCAAGCCGGGTTGGATTCGCATCGCTTGTTACAACGGCGAGGATGTCGCAGTGGCGGTGCAAATCCCGGACGCCAATGAGGCGTTGCGCGGTCTCGACGGCAAGCTCCTCCCTGCCGGTTTCGCCAAATTCCTGTGGCGCGTCCACGTTCGCGGCACGCGAATGACCCGCGCTCCAATGACCGGGATCGCCAAGAAGTGGCGCAACACGAGGGTTGCGGCGCTCGCCCTGAGCGGGCTCGTCGCCCGCACGATCGAGGACGCTCGAGACGCCGGAGTCGAGGAGATCGAATACAGCTGGATGCTGGAAACCAACGCCAACGCAATCAACAGCGTGCGCAGCTTGCCGGCGCGGCACACGCGCACTTTCAGAATCTATGAGCGATCGCTCCAAAGCGATTTGCTTTGAGGTTGATCCGTCGGCCTCTGGTGCGACATGCGGAAAAAGAAAACATCTTGTTGCCAAATCGACCTATGATATTCTATAATCCAGAATAACATGCATTACATGTACATTTGGATGAATAGGGTTGAGAAGACAATTGTCCCGCCAGGATCATACGGACGATAGGGCGCGTCTAAGCGCCTGGAATTGTTCAATACCGCAAGGGGCGCCCTCTTGCGAAAAGTTGGCATGGATTTGGGCTCGGCGCTGCCTTTGCTTGGGCTCGGCGCAATGGCGGCTTGGGATTGGTTTGGCGAAAGCCGGCGTCTTCCCGCGCCGATTCGCTCCGACGCACATTGCTCACAGCTAGCCGCGTGACCGCGCAGTCGCGCGGAACATCAACATGGCGCGCCGGCGCAGCGCATCAGGCAATATCTGCTGAAAGCGGGCCGCAAGATAGAGCGGAAGAGGAAACGCGATGACCGCCTGCCGCCGATCAAGGCCGCGCCGTATCCGGCGCGCCGCATCTTCAGCCCCGATCAAGAACGGCTTGAAGCTATCGAAGGAATCGGCCATCGGCGTCTCGACAAAGCCGGGACATACGACGCTCACGGAAACGCCGTCCCGGTGATAGAGAGCGCGAGTTGCCAAAGCGAACGCGACAATGGCCGCCTTGCTTGCGGCGTAGGTCGGAGAATTGGGGGGCGGCGCGAATGCGGCGATCGAACCGAAGAGCGCGATCTGCCCAGAGCCGCGCCGACGCATGAGCGGGGCGAGCGGGGCGAGCGTATTCATCATCCCATTCAAATTGACGTCGAAGAGTTCGGCGGATTTTGTCAGGTCCTCAACCGCGCCCAAAGCCGGCGTGACCATCGTGACGCCCGCGCTCGCGATGACGCAATCGATCGGAGTAGCGGCGTCGACCGCCAGAAGAAACTCGCTCATTGCGGCGCGGTCCCGCACGTCGACTTTCCCGACGCTCACGCTCGCGCCTCTCGCGCGCGCCCTTGCAGCGACCTCTTCAAGACGGCTCGCGTCGCGGCCAATCAAGGCGAGCGTGACCTCGGGAGCCGCGTATTCGAGCGCGAGCGCGCGGCCCAGGCCGCTGCTGGCGCCGGTGATCACGATGACTCGCGTCATCTCCCATTCCCTTTTTGGCCCGAATTACGCCGCTGCTTTGGTCCCGCATCCCCGGCCACCAGAGTGAACGGCGGCGCCCCTTGCGAAGCCGTGTTGGACGCAGATCTCGTTTCGCTTGAAGTGGCCTTCCACGGGGGAGCAGAGCATTTAGCTCGCCCGGCGCAAAGCAGCGATTTCTCTCCCCGGGCCATCCCCGCAGCGCGCGCTCGCGGGATTACGAATGTCGGTGGCGGCGCCGTTGTGCGAGATCCGCGCGAGCTGGTCGGGGTAGATCGCCAAAAGCAACGGCAGATTGCCGGGTCGTTCGAGGCGCGGAAGGCACGCGCATGACTAGGGGCGGCAGCGCTCCTGCGCTAGGGCCTAAGATGGATGATGCATTCGTCGTACCCGTGAAGTCCGCCAATGAGCTTGTCAAGCTCGGCCCTTAGACCGGATATGGCCTGTATGTCTTCGGACGAAAGATCGGGGAACACCCGCAAAATGCGTCGTCCGCCGTCCTCCAGGTACACTCTCCCATCGGGAGCGTAAGGAAGGCCCAATTCGACGATTTGATGCATGCACTCACTCGCTGTTTCACTCCAAGCATACCACGTCGGGTACTGACGGCGCGAGCGTTCGTCGAGAGTTTGAAGCGCACCGGCTTCGTTCTCATGGCCGCGGGGAAATAACCTCATCCAAGTACCTACGCTTAGCGGCATAATTGGCGGAAGGAGTGAGATTCGAACTCACGGTGGACTTGCGCCCACGGCGGTTTTCAAGACCGCTGCCTTAAACCACTCGGCCATCCTTCCATCGCGCGCTCTGGCCTCTTGGTCGCCTCCGGTTGGACGCAAACTACGAGAGCGAGACAGGCGTGTACTCCATCGCCCGCCTTGCCCGCAACGGCTACACCAACCGGCTCTGCGCCTTCGCGGCGGCGATGAAGCTCGCGAACAACGGATGCGGCTCGAAAGGGCGCGACTTGAGTTCGGGATGAAACTGCACGCCGATGAACCACGGATGATCGGCGAGTTCGACCGTTTCCGGCAAGAGGCCGTCTGGCGACATGCCGGCGAAGATGAGCCCTTTGCCCTCGAGGCGGGCGCGGTAGGCGGTGTTGACCTCGTAACGGTGCCGGTGGCGCTCGGAGATCTCCGTTTCGCCGTAGATGGCGGCGATGCGCGAGCCGGTCTTCAGGTCCGCGCGATAGGCGCCGAGGCGCATCGTGCCGCCGAGGTCGCCTGCCGCCGCTCGGCGCTCCAATTCGTTGCCGCGCATCCATTCGGTCATCAGTCCGACCACCGGCTCAGGCGTCGGGCCGAATTCGGTCGAATTGGCTTGCTTGAGGCCGGCCAGCGAACGGCAGGCCTCGATGACCGCCATCTGCATGCCGAAGCAGATGCCAAAATAAGGCACGTTGCGCTCGCGTGCGAAACGCGCCGCGAGGATCTTGCCCTCGGCGCCGCGCGAGCCAAATCCGCCCGGCACGAGAATGCCGTTGACGCCCTCCAGGCGCGGCGCTGGGTCGGCGCTCTCGAAAATCTCGCTCTCGATCCAATCGAGCTTGACGCGAACATGATTGGCCATTCCGCCATGGGTCAGCGCTTCGATCAGCGATTTATAGGCGTCCTTCAGGCCAGTGTATTTGCCGACGATGGCGATCGACACTTCGCCCTCTGGGTTGTGATAAGCCTCGGAGACGCTGTCCCACCGGCGCATGTCCGGCTTGGGCGCCGGCTCAATGCCGAAAGCGGCGAGCACTTCGCGGTCGAGGCCCGCCGCGTGATAGAGCGCCGGAACATCGTAGATCGAGCGTGCGTCGCGCGCCTCGACAACAGCGCTCTCGCGCACGTTGCAAAAAAGGCCGAGCTTGCGCCGTTCCTCACGCGGAATCTCGCGATCGCAACGGCACAGCAAAATGTGCGGCTGAACGCCGATCGAGCGCAATTCCTTGACCGAATGCTGCGTCGGCTTGGTCTTGAGTTCGCCCGCGGTCGGGATGTAGGGCAGCAGCGTCACGTGGATGTAGACGACATGGCCGCGCGGCAGGTCATTGCCGAGCTGGCGGATCGCTTCGAAGAATGGCAGGCCCTCGATGTCGCCGACCGTGCCGCCGATCTCCACCAGAACGAAATCGACGCCCTCATTGCCCTCGAGGATGAATTCCTTGATGGCGTTGGTGACATGCGGGATCACCTGGACCGTGGCGCCCAGGAAATCGCCATGCCGCTCTCTGGCGATCAACTCCTGATAGATGCGCCCGGTCGTGATGTTGTCCTGCCGGTTGGCGCTGCAGCCGGTGAAGCGCTCATAATGGCCGAGGTCGAGGTCGGTCTCGGCGCCGTCGTCGGTGACGAAGACTTCGCCGTGCTGGGTCGGGCTCATCGTGCCCGGGTCGACGTTGAGATACGGATCGAGCTTGCGCAGGCGCACCGTATAGCCGCGCGCCTGCAGCAGCGCGCCGAGCGCCGCCGAAGCCAGTCCTTTGCCGAGGGAGGACACCACGCCGCCGGTGATAAAGATAAACCGCGCCATGGGGCTTCTCCCATATCCGATCGCGGCCGATTCGGCGAGGAAGAAATTTCGCATTGCCAGCCGCGCTTGACGGCGCCGAAGGCTCCGCGCCAGATTTGGCAGGGATACTGCCCATTGGGCGGTTCGACAAAAGAGGGGGAAATGCTGGCGGGCGAGTTCGAGTTTCGCGGCCAGGATGGCGCGCGCCTTCTTGGCCGACGCTGGAGTCCCGACGGCGGGCCGCGGGCGGTGGTGCAGATCGCGCATGGCCTCGCCGAACACAGCGCCCGCTACGCCCGCCTCGCCGCTGCGCTCAACGCTGTCGGCTATGGCGTATACGCGAATGATTTGCGCGGCCATGGGCCCAAGGCTGCGGCCGCCGATCTTGGCCATTTCGCCGACGAGGGCGGATGGGCGAAATGCGTCGGGGACTTATGGACGTTCAACCGCCTGATCGCTCAGCAGAATCCGGGAAAGCCGATCGTCTTCCTCGGCCATTCGACCGGCTCGTGGATCGGCCAACAGTTCGTCTCAGAGCACAGCGAGGCCCTCGCCGCGGCCGCGTATTCGGGCAGCGGCAAGCCGCCGCCGCTTGCGGCCGCCGGCCGGCTTCTCGCAAGAGCCGAGCGGCTGCGTCAGGGCAGGCGCGGCAGGAGCCGGCTGGTCAATTCGCTGATGTTCGACGCGCTCAACAAGCCCTTCGCGCCCGCTCGGACCAAGTCCGATTGGCTGTCGCGCGACCCTGACGAGGTCGACGCCTATGTGGCCGATCCGCTCTGCGGCTTCGACGTCACCAACCAACTGGCGATCGACTTCCTTGACGCCTGGCCCGGCCTGCTGACCTCCGAGCGCCTCGCGCCGATCCGCAAGGACATGCCGATCTATGTGTTTTCCGGCGAACGCGACCCGATCGGCGCCAACATCCAGAGCCTGATCGCCGATCTGAAGGCCGCGGGCTTCACGCGGCTCACGACCCGCATCTACGCGAACGCCCGGCACGAGACCCTGAACGAGACCAATCGCGACGAGGTGACGCGCGACCTTGTCGATTGGCTGGATGCGGTCGTAGGCGCGTAGCTCCTGCGCAGGCGCCAAGCCGATGCGGCGCCAAGCGGAATAGCACGATTTTCCGTTTTAGAGAAGAAAATGGTGAAGTCGTGGGCGCTTCGCGGTTCCGCCGGTCCGATAGGGCTCAGCCTTCACGCCCATTCCCGGCGTGGCGTGAACCTCGACCAGATCCTGTGCGTTGAGGAGGAGCGGCAGGTCGGCCACGACAATTCCGACGCAGACCTTCGCACTTCCCTTCAGCGACCCTTTGCCGCAGGATTCCGACGCAAGAATGATGCTGACGGTCTATCCAGTTTGCCAAACAGCCCGTAAAGCGCCGTCGTCTCATTGCGCGGCTTACGATCTAGACCGTCCAAAATATCCAGGTCGTTCAGAAGATACGATGGTCGGTATGACATGGCTGGCATTAGAACATTGACAATTCTCACGGCAATGGTCGTCGCAATGGCCACGGCGTCGTTAGCCGTCGCTGAGGACATCAAACCCGATTGGCGCGACCAGAACGCCTATACCTTGGGCGTGCAAGCCTATCTCTACGCTTTTCCGTGGGCGTACATGCCGCAGGCCAGATGGCTCCGAACCGAGGCCCTTTATCGGCAAGCGGATCGTTTTGATCACATTCGCCATCTGGAGGACGCAAAACCATGTGAGCGGCGGCGCGCCGAACAACGACACGCTCTATTCGCGCGCCTGGGTTTACCTCAAAGACGAGCCGGTCATCCTCACGTGCCCGAGATCCCCGACCGCTACTACACGATGGAGATCGTCGACTTCATGTGCGGCAATTTTGCCTATGTAGGCACGCGCGCCACAGGAACCAACGCCGGAAATTATGCGATTGTCGGCCCTGACTGGAAAGGCACCTTGCCGCCTGGCGTCGAGAAGCTACCCGCGTCCGCCACGCCATGGGCCACAATTCTGGGCCGCACCTACGTGAAAGACGGCTCGGATCTCGACGCCGCACATAAGATCCAGGACCAATATAAGCTGACGCCGCTTTCGCAATGGGGCAAAGCGGAAATCATTCCGCCCACAGATGCGCTCATCTGGGAAGGCTTCGACCCGAAGACCGATCCCCTCGCGGCGTGGAAGACCATCAATCGCGATGGCCGAAGTCCCGCCCCCGGCGCGCGACGCCGACATTGACGCGGCTCGCCAACGAGGGCGTCGCCTTCAACCAGTTCCACACGACGTCGATCTGTTCGCCGACGCGGGCCGCGCTTCTAACTGGGCGCAACCACCAGCGCGTCGGTTTGGGCACGATCGCGGAACGGGCGCTGGATTTCGACGGGTACACCGGCGTCATCCCGAAGACCGCCGCGACCGTTGCAACGGTGCTGCGCGACTACGGCTACAAGACTTCGGCCTTCGGCAAATGGCACAATACGCCCGCGACGGAAACAACCGCGATGGGGCCGTTCGACCGTTGGCCCACGGGCTATGGCTTCGACTATTTCTACGGATTCATGGCTGGCGAGACTTCGCAATATGAGCCGCGCCTGTTCGAGAACACCATTCCGATCGAGCCGCTGCGCGATCCGACGTACCACCTGAGTTCGGACATGGCGGACAAGGCGCTCGGGTGGCTCCGCAAACATCGCTCCTTCGCGCCGGACAAGCCGTTCCTGATGTATTGGGCGCCAGGCGCAGCGCACGGGCCCCATCACATTTTCAAAGAATGGGCTGACAAATACAAAGGCAAGTTCGACGCCGGCTGGGACGCCTATCGCGAGCGCGTTTTCAAACGGCAAAAGGAGATCGGCTGGATTCCGCCGGACACGAAACTCACGCCTCGCGCCGATACGATGGCGTCGTGGGACAGCATCCCGGAATCGCAGCGCCCGTTCCAGACCCGGTTGATGGAAATTTTCGCAGGCTTTCTCGAGCATGTCGATGCGCAGGTCGGCCGGCTCGTGGATGGGCTAGACGAACTGGGAGTTCGCGACAACACAATCATATTCTATGTATTCGGAGACAATGGTTCGAGCGCAGAAGGCCAGAATGGGACGATCAGCGAACTTCTCGCGCAGAACATGATCTCGAACACGATCGAGCAGCAATTGGCGGCGCTCGACAAGATTGGCGGCCTCGACGCTCTGGGCACCGCCAAGACTGACAACATGTATCATGCAGGCTGGGCCTGGGCGGGGGATACACCCTTCCGTTACACCAAGCTCGTCGCGTCGCATTTCGGCGGCACGCGCAACCCGCTGATCATCTCGCGGCCCAGGGGCATCAAGCCCGACAAGATTCCGAGGCCGCAGTTCCATCACGTCAATGACATCGCGCCGACGATCTACGACGTCCTCGGAATTAAGCCGCCGGATATGGTCGACGGATGGAAGCAGTTGCCGATCGACGGCGTCAGTATGACTTACGCGTTTGGCGACCCCAATGCGCCGGGCAGGAAGCTGACGCAGTATTTCGAGAACAACGGCAGCCGCGCGATTTACCACGATGGATGGATTGCCGCGGCTTTCGGTCCACTCATTCCCTGGCTTCCTGTCACGCCAGGGCTCGATACATGGGATGCCAGCAAGGATCGGTGGGAGCTTTATGACATCCGGCACGACTTCTCAGAGGCCGACGACCTTGCTGATAAGGAGCCGGAGCGCCTCGCGGAAATGAAGAGGTTATTTCTGTCCGAGGCGAAGGACAATCAGGTGTTTCCGATCGGCGCGGGGTTGTGGACGCGCCTACATCCCGAGGACCGAGTGAAGGTTCCCTATACGCACTGGGACTTCGATTCGACCACGACCCGGCTGCCTGAATTCGCCGGTCCAGGACTTGGGCGCGAAAGCAACCGCGTCGTCGTGGAGCTGGAAGCGGATCAGGACACGATGGGCGTGATCTATGCGCTCGGCGGGATCGGCGGCGGGCTGACCTTGTACGTGGACAAGGGCCGGCTCGTTTACGAGTACAACATGATGATGATCGAACGCTATATCGGCCGGTCCGCTGCGCCGATCGGCGCTCCGCTGGACAATGCAAGTGACGGTCGCCAGTCCGGGCGATCAGACTGCCGACCCCAGCCAACCGTGGCCCCAGGATCGCCGCGCGATCGAAGTCGGCGCCCTGGTCGTGCAGCAGATCGAAGCCGAACGTGACGGGCCCTGTCGAGACATCAACTTCGATCCGACCGTCCTGCCCAGCGGCATACGGACCTCGGACGATCCGTTCCCCGCCGCGCGATCGTCGGCTTACGCGAAGTCCTTCGACCGCCGCACGGCGGAAGCCGAGGACTATCCGCGAACGGCGCCCGGGACGAACCCATGACCGCCGTCCGACGCTTCACTCCGCTCCAGCGCGGGCTTCACTGGCTTATGGCCGTTTGCATCCTCGCCATGCTGTTCATCGGCGTGGGCATGGTGTCGACCGTCGAACCGAAATACCTGACGCTCGTATCCATCCACAAACCGCTCGGCATCGCGATCCTTATTCTTGCGCTGATTCGCCTGGCGGTGCGGCTGCGCGCCGGCGCTCCGCCGCTGCCCGAGGATCTGCCGGAGCCGATAAGGCTCGGGGCGCATCTCTCGCATTACGCGCTCTACGCCCTCATGATCGCCATGCCGCTGATCGGCTGGGGCATGCTCTCAGCCGCCGGCTACCCGATGAAGCTGTGGGACGGCGTCTATCTTCCCGCGATCCTGCCGCAGAGCGACAGCCTGCACACGGCGCTGTGGAACGCTCATTTGTATCTGGCGTTCTTGTTCTTCGCGGTAATCTTGATGCATATCGCCGCGGCGCTGTTTCATGCGCTCATCCGCCGCGACGGAGTTTTTGAGGCGATGGGACCGGCGCTCACGCGCGACGGGGCCGCGCCAGCGGAGTGAGGGCCGGTCAGGTCAAGTCACGGGCAGAGAGCGCCGGCGTCGCCCGGCCGCCCTCGGGTTCGCTGACGCGCCTAAGCGCCGTGGACGAGAGCCTAGAGCGCGGCCCATGCAGAAACAGGAGCGCCGGCGGCCTTAATGTCGCAAAGCGCCCGGCCTCGCGCTCCGGGACGCGCCAAGGCGCGAGCGCCGTGCCCGCCGGACTGAAGATCGCCTTCAAGGTCCAGCCGGGACGGTCAACGACGACAATCGGCGCGAGATCGGCGATCGCGCGCCAATGGCGCCAGCGATGGAATTGGCTGAGGTTGTCGGCGCCCATGATCCACACGAAGCGAACGCTCGGAGCGCGCCGCGTGATCCAAGCCAGCGTCTCATAGGTGTACCGCGAGCCGATCTCGGCCTCGATGTCCGTGACGACGATGCGCGGGCCAGCCTCGAGCAGCCGAGCCGCCTTGACCCGGGCGGGCAGCGCCGCGAGCCCTGTCTGAGGTTTGAGCGGATTGCCCGGCGTCACCAGCCACCAGACCCGGTCGAGTCGAAGCCGACGCATCGCGAGACGGGTGATGAGGACGTGACCCTCGTGCGGCGGGTTGAACGACCCGCCGAGCAGGCCGATCCACATCCCGGGAGAGAAAGGCGGCAAACGGGGAACCGGCATCACGAGGCGGCCTGCGTCGCGAGCAGCTCCGCCTGACGCTGTTCGGTAAGGGCGTCGACGATCTCGTCGAGCCCTTCGCCGTCCATAATCCGCTCGAGCGCGTACAGCGTCAGATTGATGCGATGGTCGGTCACCCGTCCTTGCGGGAAGTTGTAGGTGCGGATGCGCTGCGAACGGTCGCCGGAGCCGACCTGCGAGCGGCGCTCCTGGGCGCGCTCGGCGTCGAGCTTCTGGTTGCGGGCGTCGAGGATGCGCGAGCGAAGGAGCGCCATCGCCTTGGCGCGGTTGCGGTGCTGGGATCGCTCCTCTTGCATCGCCACCACGACGCCGGTCGGCAAATGGGTGATGCGGATCGCCGATTCAGTCTTGTTGACATGCTGACCGCCCGCGCCGCTCGAACGCATGGTGTCGATCTTGAGATCGCCCTCATTGATGACCAGATCCGCCTCTTCGGCCAGCGGCAGCACAGCGACGGTCGCGGCCGAGGTGTGGATGCGCCCCTGCGTCTCGGTCGCCGGCACGCGCTGAACCCGGTGCACGCCGCTTTCGAACTTGAGACGCGCGAACACGCCGCGCCCCGAGATTTCGGCGACGATCTCCTTATATCCCCCCGCCGCGCCTTCGCTGATCGACAGCACCTCGACCTTCCAATGCTTTTGCTCGGCGTATTTGGCGTACATCCGAAAGAGGTCGCCGGCGAACAGCGCGGCTTCGTCGCCGCCCGTGCCCGCCCTCACTTCGAGGATCGCGTCGCCCTCATCAGCCGCATCCTTCGGCAAGAGCGCAATGCGGATCGCTCTGGACATCGCCTCTGATTGAGCTTCGGCGTCGGCGAGTTCGGCGCTGGCGAGGGCGCGCATATCCACGTCGAGGCCCGGCTCGCGCAGAAGAGCGGTGAGTTCGATGCGCTCCCGCTCCTTGCTGCGGAACGCCCTGATCGCGTCGACGACCGGTTCGAGTTCGTTGAGCTCGCGCGAAAGCGACGCATATTGCGCGCCGGAGACGCCGTCAGCCAGGCGCGCCGCGATTTCCTCGTGGCGGCGCAGGATGAGATCGAGATTGGCGTCGTTGGCGGACATGGATGAACTCTTGAGGCGGCGGAGCGACGGGCGACGGTCGCTACAGGCGCACGTCGAGGCGGGCGGCCAGCGCCAGCAACGGCTCGCGCACCGACGCCTCGTCGTTGCCCTCCATCAGCATCGCCTCAACCTGACGCGCCGCCTCGCCGATCTTCAGCGACAGCGTCATCGCCTTGACTGGACCGATCGACGTCGCGGACATCGAAAGGTCGCGATAGCCGATCGCCATCAGAGCCATCGCCTCGAGCGGACGTCCCCCGATTTCGCCGCACAAGGTGACGGGCGTTCCCTGTCGGCGGCCCGCGTCGGCGATCGCACGCAACGCCCTCAGAAATCCGACGCTCAATGGATCGAAGCAATTCGCCACCCGCCGGTTGTCGCGATCCGCGGCGAAGAGATACTGCATCAGATCGTTCGAGCCTACCGAGAGAAAGTCCGCGCGAGCGGCGATCTCGTCGATTTGCCACAGCAGCGACGGCACCTCGACCATCACCCCGAGGCGGGTTAGGCGGGGAGGCTCGTAGCCTCGGCCGACGCTCCAAGCGAGCTCGCGATCGAACATCGCCCGCACGGTCTTGAATTCGTCGACCGTCGAGACCATCGGCGCCATGACCCGCAAGTCTCGGCCACGCGGCGGCGCGGATGAAGGCGCGCAACTGCATCCGCAGCAGGACCGGACGGTCGAGCCCGATACGCAAAGCGCGCCACCCGAGCGCCGGGTTTTCCTCCTCGAAGCCTTTCATATAAGGCAAGAGCTTGTCGCCGCCGATATCGAGGGTGCGGAAGGTGACCGGCCGGTCGCCTGCTGCGTCGAGAATCGAGCGATAGAGCTGTTCCTGCGCTCCCGGCCTCGGAAAGCGGGCGGCGAGCATGAACTGAAGTTCGGTGCGAAACAGACCGATCGACTTCGCGCCCGTTTCCGCGAGATGCGGCATGTCGACCAGGAGGCCGGCGTTCATGTGCAGGCCGATCGGCACGCCGTCGAGGCTGACCGTGGGAACGTCGCGCAAGGCGCGATACTGCGCCTGTCTGCGGGCGCGCATGCGGGCCTTCTCGGCATAGGCCGCCTCGACGTCCGACGGCGGACGCAAATGAATCTCGCCGAAGTCGCCGTCGACGATGATCGCGTCGCCCTGCTCGACGATTTCGGAAATATTCGGGATGTCGCTGACCGCCGGAACCGATAGCGCTCGCGCCACGATCGCGATGTGGCTGGACGCGCCCGCTTCCTCGAGCACGACGCCACGAAGCCGCACGCGGTCGTAGTCGAGCAGAGCCGCCGGGACTCATCGAGCGGGCGACAAGGATCGCGTTTTCCGGCAATTCGTCCGGCAGAAGAACCAGACTCTGGCCGGCGAGCTGATGCAGCAGGCGGTTGGCGATGTCGGTGAGATCGTGCAGCCTATCGCGCAGATAAGGATCGGTCTGGCGTTGCAGCTTCGCGCGCGCGTCATTCTGGACCCGCTCGACCGCAGCCTCGGCGGTCAGGCCGGAGCTCACCGCCTCGCGCAGCCGGCGCAACCAGCCGCGATCGTGCGCAATCATGCGGAAGGCCTCGAGCACATCGCGGTGCTCGCCGCTGACCCCGTCGTCGCTCCTGTCAATGAGATTGTCGACGGACGCGCGCATCGCGCCGATCGCTGTCTCCAGCCGCTGGAGCTCAAAGTCCAGGTCGTCGGCCACGATCTTCGACACGGTGACGCGCGGCTGGTGCATAACCACGTGTCCGAGGCCTAGGCCGTCGGCGATCGCGAGGCCCTTGAGCGACAGCGGCAGCCGGAGGGCGATCGATGCGCCAGGGGCGGCGATGGCCTGCAGCTCCCCAGACGCGATCATTTCGGCCAGCAGCATCGCCGTGGTCTGCAGCGCCTCGACTTCCTCTTCGGAATAGGTGCGCCGCGCGCGATTTTGCACGACAAGCACGCCGATTGTCGCGCCGCCCCGCAGCACCGGCACGCCGAGGAAAGACTGGTAGATTTCCTCGCCCGTCTCCGGCTTGTAGGAAAAGGCGGGATGATGTTGGGCGTCGGACAAAGCGAGCGCTTCCGCGCTCGACGCGATGAGGCCGACCAGGCCTTCGCCTGGCCGCATGGTTGTCAGGTGGACAGCCTCCCGGTTCAGGCCCTCGGTGGCGAATAGCTCCATAACCCCGTCGGCGCGCACCACATAGAGCGAGCAGACCTCGGCCACCATGTTGGACGCGATGAGGACGACGATACGGTCAAGGCGCGCCTGAGCGGTGACCGGCTCCGCCATGACCTCGCGGAGCCGCCGCAGCAATAGACGCGGTCCGCCCGGCGCGCGCATCAGAACGTCCTATCCTGTCCCCGGCCGATCGGTCGGCCGCCGGAGCCATGCAATGATCACGCCGGACGGAAGGCGCGCCCCCGAATGCGTCTCCGCCCATTCGCCTGTCGGCTTGGAGGGGGTATAGAAACGAATTGCGGGCGCGGCAAGGGCGGCGAGCCCACCCTTTGGGTCAGGACGCCGCCCGGGTTCAGGGCGCGCGAAGCAGGGCCGCGGTCGTCGCCGCGCCGGTCGCGCGAGCGGCGAGAACTTCATCCAGCCAGTCCGGCCGCATCTCGGGAACCGAGGACAGGAGGAGCTGCGTATAAGGGTGATAGGGGGGCGCGAAGACGGACGCTGTGTCGCCGGCCGCCACCACCTTACCCTTCAGCATCACCGCGACCTTGTTGGCGATTCGCTTCACCGTGCCGAGGTCATGGGTGATGAACAGATACGCGACGCCCAAGTCCTCCTGGAGCTTTTTCAAGAGACGCAGGATTTCCTCGCCGACCAGCTGGTCGAGCGCGGATGTGACTTCGTCGCAAATGATCAGATCCGGTTCGGCCGCCAGCGCTCGCGCGATCGACACGCGTTGCTTCTGGCCGCCTGACAATTCGCTGGTCTTCCGGGTGATGAAGGACTCCGGCAGATCCATCTGCCGCAGCAGTTCGATCGCCCTGGCGCGCACCTGGTCGCGGGGACGATTGAAATAGAATGCGACCGGCCTGCCGATCGTATCGAGCAAGGTGTGCTGCGGATTGAGCGCGACATCGGGCATCTGATAGATCATCTGCACGCGGCGCAACTGGTCCTTGCTTCGGTCGCTGAGCCTGGGCGGAAGGCTGACCCCATTGAAGCGCACATCGCCGGCGGCGCGCGGCAACAGCCCGGTGATGACCCTCGCCAAAGTCGACTTTCCCGAGCCGGACTCGCCGACAACCGCCACTGTGTCCCCCCGGCGCACGTCGAGGCTCACGTCGTCGATGACCTTCGGCTTTCCGGGATAGTTCGCGCTGACATGGTCGATCGCGAGAATCGGGACTTCGCCGGCGCCGGTCGCGTCAATGAAGTTGTGACCGGCGACCCGCTCGCTCACCAGGCGGCGGGTGTATTCCTCTTTCGGTTGCTGGAGGATTTGACGGGAATCGCCGAACTCAACCATTTTGCCGCGCTGGAGCACCATGATCCGGTCGGCGATCTGGGCGACGACTGCGAGATCGTGGGTGATATAGAGGGCCGCCGTGCCGTGCTCGCGGATCAGTTTGCGGAACGCGGCGAGGCATTCCACCTGCGTCGTCACGTCCAGGGCGGTGGTCGGTTCGTCAAAAATGAGGATGTCGGGTTTCGCGACCATCGCCATAGCCGCCATGACGCGCTGCAATTGTCCGCCCGACACCTGATGGGGGTAGCGGGCGCCGATGGTCTCGGGATTCGGGAGGTCGAGCTGCTTGAAGAGATTGATTGCCTCGGCCCGGGCCTCGGCGCGATTCAGGACGCCGTGGCGGACCGACGCCTCGCAGACCTGCTCCATCAGCGTGTGGGCGGGATTGAACGAGGCCGCGGCGCTCTGGGCGATATAGGCGATCTTGGGGCCGCGCAGCGCGCGCCGCTCGTCCATGGTGATCGCGCGGATGTCGGTATCTCCGAAGATGATGTTGCCGCCGACGATATGGCAGTCGCGGCGCGTGTACCCCATCGAGGCCAGGCCAATGGTCGACTTGCCGGCCCCGGATTCCCCGATGAGGCCGATCACCTCGCCGCGTTTCAACTGCAACGACACATCGTCAACCAGCACCGGCCCTTCGCCGAGGTCCGTCCGAACCGCGACCCGCATGCCGCGAATGTCGAGAACGACGGAATTGTCTTGCGGCGGAGCAATGCCCTGGGACTGCACGTTCACGCGCCTTCTCCCTGACCTCTGGAATGAACCGACAGCATCCAGTCGACGACGAAATTGACGCCAATGGTCAAAATGGCGATCGCGGCCGCGGGATAAAGCGGCGCTGCCGATCCGAAATTGATCATGTCGCGATAGTCTTTGACCATGCTGCCCCAGTCGGCGTCAGGCGGCTGCACGCCGAGTCCGAGGAAGCTCAGCGCGGCGATGAAGAGAAAGGTGAAGCAGAATCGCAAGCCGAACTCGGCGGTGAGCGGCGGAATCGCGTTGGGCAGGACCTCTCGGGTGACGATCCACCACCAACCTTCGCCGCGCAAGCGAGCCGCTTCGACGAATTCCAGGCTGACGATGTTCACGCCGACGGATCGCGCCAGACGAAAAACCTTGGTGGAATCGAGCACTGCGATCGTGATGATGAGCACCGGGAGGGCGGACCCAAGCACCGACAGTATGACGAAAGCGAAAATCAGCGTCGGCATCGACAGCAGGAGATCGACGAGGCGCGAGAGCGCCTGATCGATCCAGCCTCCGGCGACCGCGGCGGCGAAGCCCGAAATGACGCCAATAAGAAAGGAAAGCGCGGTGATGACGAGCGACAGTCCGATCGACATCCGTGCGCCATAGATCAGACGGCTGAGGATGTCGCGTCCGAGGTTGTCGAGTCCAAGCCAGTGCTGCGCGTCTGCGTCCGCCCACGCATCGCCGACCGGCGTCGCCTGGTCGAAGGGCGCGATGAGCGGCGCGAACAACGCCACCAGGACGTTGACCACAATGATCGCGATGCCGATCTGCGCGGTGACGCTCAGCTTATAGCCCAGGATGCGCATAACGTTCTTTCCTGCGGCGCGTCATCGCGGCTGGCGAAGCCTCGGATTGGACAGAATGGCGAGAATGTCGGCGATCATGTTCAGGAGGATGAACGTGGCGGCGAAGATGAGTCCGCAAGCCTGGACGACCGGCACGTCGTGCTTCGAGACCTCGTCGACCATCAACTGGCCGAGGCCGGGATAGACGAACACCGTCTCCACAACGACGACGCCGACGATGAGATAGGCGAGATTTAGGGCAACGACCGAGATGATCGGCGCAAGCGCGTTCGGCAAAGCGTGGCGGACGACGATGCGCGATTTCCTGAGACCCTTGAGGATCGCCATCTCAATATAGGGGCTAGCCATCACGGAGAGCACAGAAGCGCGGGTCATGCGCATCATATGCGCGACGATGACCAGAACCAGCGTCAGCATCGGCAGGAACGCGTAGTAGAGGCGATCGAGAAAGCCTGTGTCAGGCGTTACATTGGCGAGCGATGGGAACCAGCCAAGGTCGACGGCGACATATTTGATCAGGAGGTAGGCCAGAAAATATTCGGGCACCGAAATCGTCATCAGCGTGAAGAGGTTGACGAGCCGGTCGAAGACGCCCCCTTGGCGAATCGCCGCCAGCAGTCCGAGGCCGATGGCCAAAGGCACCGCAACGACAGCCGCATAAGCGGCAAGGAACATCGTATTGGCGAAGCGGGGGGCGATCTCAGTCAGCACGTCGCGGCCGTTGGCCAGCGAATGGCCAAAATCCCCGTGCAGCGCGCCGAACAGCCAGTCGAAAAAACGCAGGATCGCGGGCCGATCAAGTCCGAGGTCAAGCCGGAGCTTGGCGAGGCTTTCCGGCGTGGCGGAATTCTGCAGGATCGCCGAGGCAAGATCGCCGGGCAGAAATCTCCGTGCCGATGAAGATCAGCACCGATGCGGCGAAAAGCGTCAGGAGGCCGAGGCCGAGCCTCTGGAGAACGAGATTCAACACAACGCCTGTCCCATCGCTTCACCTGAGGCCCGTCGGGAAATCTCCGTTGTCGGTTGCGGTCCCGACGGCCCTGGCGACGCCGTCGGCCTCGAGCCGCGCTCCGATAGAAGGGGGCGCGGCGGGGCGCCGGCTAAGTCTTGATCCAGGCCTTCTCCATGATCAGACCATTGTCCATGTCGAAGCCGCCGTGCGGCGTATGGCCGCCGACCTTGTCATTATGGGCGTCGAGCCAGTCCTTGAAGACGGGAATGATCGCCCCGCCCTGCTCGTTGAGCATGGCCTGCATCTCCCAGATGTAGGGCCGGCGCTTGTTCTCATCCGTTTCACCCCGCGCGTCGGCAAGCAGCTTCTCGAACTTCTCGTTCTTCCAGTGAGTCTCGTTCCAGGGCGCGCCGGCCGCATAAGCCACCGACAGCATCTGCGTCGCCGCCGCGCGGCCGCCCCAGTAGCTCGATACGAAAGCCCCCTTGAGCCAGACATTGTCCCAGAAGCCGTCGGCCGGCTCTTTTTTCAGATCGACCTTGATCCCGGCCTTGCTGGCGCTCGCCTGGAGCAGCGCCCCCTCGTCCACCGCGCCGTTGAACGCTGCATCGGACGCCTGAAGGAGGATCTTCGGGTCGGTCAACCCCGCCTTCTTGAAGGCCGTGGCTGCCTTCTCCGGGTCGTACTTGCGCTGCGGCAGCTCCTTGTTGAAATACGGGTCGGTCGGCGGAATTGGGTGATCGTTGCCGAGCGTCCCGTAGCCGCTGAACAAGGCCTTGAGGATCTGCTCGCGGTCCGTCGCCTCCTTCAGCGCCATCCGGATGTCGGGATTGTCGTACGGCGCTTTGTCGCATTGCATGGCGATCACCGCGTGCCAGCCGCCCGGAGCGCGCACGATCTGAAATCTTCGGGGCCTTTGACAAAAGACCGACCGCCTTGTGGTCGACGCGGTTGATCGCATCGATCTGGCCGGAAATCAGAGCGTTGAGGCGCGCCGACCCGTCGTTGATGACCGTGACCTCGACCCCGTCGAGATGGCCCCGCCCCTCTTTCCAGTAGTCCTTGTTCTTCTTCAGCGAAATCCGCACGCCGGGATCGAACTTGTCGAGGACGAAGGCGCCGGTTCCGACCGGCTTCGCCCAGTCCTTGAACCCGTCCGGAACCATGAGGACGTGATAGTCGGTCAAGGCGTAGGGCAGGTCCGCGTCCGGCCCGTTCAACGAAATCTGAATCTGGTATTTGTCGAGCTTCTTGATGTCGGTCACCGGCTTGAAGGTGCTCGCGCCGCCAGACTTGGTGTCGCCGCGATGCAGGTTCAGCGAATAGATCGCGTCGTCCGCGGTGAATTCCTGGCCGTTGGTGAACTTGACGCCTTTGCGAAGGTTGAAGATCCAGTCTTTGGCGCCGTTCGTCGGCTCGAAGCTCTCGGCGAGCTCGGGATGCGGTTTGCCGTCATCGCCCCACTCGACGATGCCGCTGAACAGCCCGTGGCCGGTGTCGATCATGACCGAGTCGTTGTAGGACGTGACGTCGATGCTGTCGGTCGTGCTGCCTCCGCCAAGGCCGAGCCTGAACACGCCGCCATTCTTCGGCGTCTCGCGGCGGCGCGTCGGCGCTCTGCCAGCATGGTTGAAATCGCCGCGCTTGAAGCGCCGAGAGCCGCCGCGCGGCCCATGAATTCGCGGCGCGAGATCGCGCCTTTGAGCAGGCGTCCGTTCCAGAAATCCAGCTCTTTCATCTTACGGTTTCCTCTTTGCGAGTGCGCCCGTCCCCATAAAAGTCGACCGCTCGAATGCGAACGGCCTGCTCTCTCGACTTGCCGTCAAATTTCAGTTTCTGTCAATTGAGCGGCGAGCCGCGCAGACCCTGTCGATCCCCGGCTATGATGCCGATTTAGGCTGATCTTGGCGAAAATAGCCGCAGCGCTATGCTCGAAGGTTCTCATATCCATTGCGGGGCATGGCGCCGACGATATTTTGGCCCCCGTCGGGCAGTCGTGAAGCCGCCCGGAAACCGGACCTTCCCGCGCGTGTCGCGTTGACTCGCGTGGGAGCCGAGATTAGGGGTTTCGTCCTCGGATTGCGCTAGGCGTGCTGAGCCAGGAGGGAGTTCTTCCGCCCATGAAGATCCTCGTGCCCGTCAAGCGGGTGGTCGACTACAACATCAAGATCCGCATCAAGGCGGACGGGTCGGGCGTCGAACTCGCCAATGTCAAGATGTCGATGAATCCCTTCGACGAAATCGCCGTCGAAGAGGCGCTGCGCCAGAAGGAAGCCGGCAAGGCGAGCGAGGTCGTCATCGTCTCGATCGGCCCCGCTCAGGCTGCCGAGACCATTCGC
The DNA here is from genome assembly GCA_963839185.1 of uncultured Alphaproteobacteria bacterium. Taxonomy (GTDB): domain Bacteria; phylum Pseudomonadota; class Alphaproteobacteria; order Rhizobiales; family Beijerinckiaceae; genus Roseiarcus. The sequence continues at coordinate 27,612 of CAWIUD010000005.1, forward strand.
ACCGCGCTGGCGATGGGCGCCGATCGCGGCATTCTGATCAAGACCGACGCGCTGACCGAGCCGCTCGCAGTCGCCAAGCTATTGAAGGGCGTCGCCGAGGCCGAACAGCCGGGCCTCGTCATCATGGGCAAGCAGGCGATTGACGACGACTGCAATCAGACCGGCCAGATGCTCGCGGCTCTCACCGGCTGGGGCCAGGGCACGTTCGCTTCCAAGGTGGTGATCGGCGAAGGCAAGGTCGACGTGACGCGCGAGGTCGACGGCGGCATGCAGACGGTCGAACTGAAGCTTCCGGCCATCGTCACCACGGACCTGCGCCTCAACGAGCCGCGCTATGCCTCGCTCCCCAACATCATGAAGGCGAAGAAAAAGCCGATCGACGAGAAGACGCCGGCGGACTACGGGGTCGACGTCTCTCCGCGGCTCAAGGTGTTGAAAACCACCGAGCCCGGCGGCCGCAAGGCTGGAGTCAAGGTGAAGTCAGTGGCGGAACTGGTCGCCAAGCTGCATGACGAAGCCGGGGTGATCTGACGATGGCGACCCTTCTGCTGGCGGAAGTCGCCAACGGTCAACTGAGCGACATGACCGCGCGGGCGCTCACCGCCGCGCTCGAACTCGGGGCGCCGGTCGACATTCTCGTCGCGGGCGGCAACGTCAACACCGCCGCGGCGGGTGCGGCTGAACTCAAGGGCGTGGCGCGGGTGCTGGTCGCCGACGATCCCACTTACGCGCATGGGCTCGCGGAGCCGCTGGCGGCGCTGATCGTCTCGCTCGCCGGCGACTACGACGCGATCGTCGCCGCCTCGACCAGCAACGCCAAGAACGTCGCGCCGCGGGTTGCCGCGCTTCTTGACGTCATGCAGATTTCCGACGTCACCAAAGTGATCGGCCCGAAGACCTTCGAGCGGCCGATCTACGCCGGCAACGCCATCCAGACGGTCGAGTTCGACGGATGCGAAGATCGTCGTCACTGTGCGGACCGCCTCTTTCGCGGCGACCGGCCAGGGCGGCGCAGCGCCGGTCGAACCCCTGGCCGCGGTTCCAGATCCCGGCGTCTCGTCGTTTGTCGGCGAAGCGCTCGCCAGGTCCGACCGCCCGGAACTGACCTCGGCCAAGATCATCATCTCCGGCGGCCGGGCGATGCAGAAGGCGGAGAACTTCAAGACCTATATCGAGCCGGTCGCCGACAAGCTCGGCGCGGCGATGGGAGCCTCCCGCGCCGCCGTCGATGCAGGCTATGCCCCGAACGACTGGCAGGTCGGCCAGACCGGCAAGGTGGTCGCGCCCGAACTTTATATCGCGGTTGGCATATCCGGGGCGATCCAGCATCTGGCGGGCATGAAGGACTCGAAGGTCATCGTCGCCATCAACAAGGACGAGGAGGCGCCGATTTTCCAGGTCGCCGACTACGGCCTTGTCGCCGACCTCTATTCGGCCCTGCCGGAGCTGACGGCGGAGCTTGCCAAGATCGGACGCTAGAAGCCCGCCCGCCTGCAGACAAGCCAGGCGCTTGACTGGACCCTTCCCGCCGCTTGGCTATGATCGCGGCTCGCTCTGGGCTGTTTCATGGACAACAAGATGGCACTCAACATCGAGACAGTCGGCGTCATCGGCGCGGGGCAGATGGGCGCCGGCATCGCGCAGGTCTCCGCCCAGGCGGGAATGAGCGTCCGGCTCAACGATATCGCCGAGGAGCGGATCAACGCGGCGCTCGCGACGATCAACGGCCATCTGGCGCGTCAGGTCGCGAGGGGCCAACTCGACGAAGCGGCGAGGCAATCGATCCTGGAGCGCATCCAGGTCGCGCCGACGCTGGACAAGCTCGGCGAGTGCGATCTGGTCGTCGAGGCGGCGTCCGAGAACGAGGACGTCAAACGCAGGATCTTCATCGCGCTGCGCGGATTCCTGAAGCCCGACGCGATCGTTGCTTCCAACACCTCGTCGATTTCCATCACCCGGCTCGCTTCGGTGACCGCCAATCCGGAGCGGTTTATCGGCATTCACTTCATGAACCCGGTTCCGCGGATGCAGCTCGTCGAGTTGATCCGGGGCATCGCCACCAAGGACGACACCTTCGAAGCGGCGAAGAATTTCGTCATCCGCCTCGGCAAGACGGCGACGATGTCGGAGGACTTCCCCGCCTTCATCGTCAACCGCATCCTCTTGCCGATGATCAACGAGGCGGTCTATACGCTCTACGAGGGCGTGGGCTCGGTCGAGGCGATCGACACCGCGATGCGCCTGGGCGCCAACCATCCGATGGGCCCGCTGCAGCTCGCCGACTTCATCGGCCTCGACACCTGCCTCGCCGTCATGCAGGTGCTGCACGAGGGCCTCGCGGATTCAAAATATCGCCCGTGCCCGCTCCTGGTGAAATACGTCGAGGCCGGCTGGCTCGGCCGCAAGACCCAGCGCGGCTTCTACGACTATCGCGGCGAGCACCCCGTGCCGACGCGGTGATCTGAGGGCGCCATTTTGCGTCCGTTCTGAGCGATTCCAAAGGCTTCGGCGCCTTTTTCTGAGTTTGTGAAAGTCGCGGGTCGGATGGTCGGGAGCGGCTCGCAGCCGCGACTTATAATTACTCTTTTATATTGTTAATGCTGCCAGTCAGCTCGGGAAGAACAAATTAACTGTGTCTTTCACGAAAGCCCGAGAGTGGATATCCTTGGACAGAGTCGGATTTATCTTCCGGGATGAAGCACTTTGACAAAGGTTCCGGGCGCGTTTGGCCGGTTAGGCGGGACTTATAGACGCATAGAAAATCCTCAACTTCTTGCAGGCGTCAGCCGCGAAAGAGCCTCCGGCAGTTCGTTCGGTTCAACTGTTGGACTCGCAAATCCCAACGATCGAGCGCCGCTGGCTGCCCCAGAATGCAAATAGACGCGCCTTGGCTCTTTTCGGAGAAAGGCGCCAATGCGATGCGCGATGTCGTAGACTGTAAGGTCCCCAATTCCGCGGATGCGGCCGATTTGCTCTTTAACGATGGTGTGAAGCGCATCGAAGTCCGCCGCAGCCCTTATCGCCTTCCTTGCATCTTGTAGTTTCGAGTTCGAGGCGCGGAGAACACCCATCGGAATTCGACGTTGATGAGGATGACGTTTGCCGCGGGAGTCCAGACTCAGCGCCGCACGCGGAATTGCGACCTCAATCAATGACTGACGCCGAAAGACATTCATCTCGGCGCGAGCGCGAGGGCGCCAGACGCGTATGAAGTCCTCAACCATTTGATTGAGGACTATTTGGTTGACCCGGGACATTCGTTCGTCAACAATTCCTTCGTGAATTCTCCTTCCACGCCCCTATTCGATTGGCAAGAACGTGTTATTTTTCCGAATCGGGCGCCGGGCCGCCGACGATCCATCTCAAAGCAGATTGCTTTTAGCTTCTCAGCACCGCGCAAGCGCCCCCGACGGCCTGGATGCGGTCGCAGAGGCGCTTGGCTTCGCCGCCGGTCTGCGCCGGCAGGCGCACCCGATAGAACGGCCGCCAGCCGCGGCTCCTGAGGACGCTGCCGAGCACGAAAGGCTGCATGTCTCCGATCACGCTTGCGTAGTCATGCTGGGCGCGCGCATAGGCGCGCAGCGCGGACTCCTTGGAGAAGCTCGCGGCGATCTGCACGCCCCAGGGCGCGAACAACCCGGAAATCTGGGCTTCGGCCGGCGAGGCGACGCGGAGCTTGGCGATCATCGTCAGGCAGGGCTCGGGCGGGCCGACCGGATCGGCGACAGGTGATTTTTCGCCGCGCCAGTCCTCGACCGAATCGCCGGTGATCGCGAGCACATAATCCTGCGTTTCGAACGGCAGAGAACCGGCGCCCGCGAGCCAATTGTCGACCGCCGTCGGCCCTGCATTATAAGCCGCCGCGGCGAGGCCGAGGTTGCCGAACCGCTTGGCGAGCTCGGCCAGGAGCTTGGCCGATTCCGGAATCGCCGTCGCGGGATCGAACGGATTGGCGAGCCCACGCTCCGCAGCGGTCCGCGGCATGAACTGGGCGACGCCCTGAGCGCCCGCCGGGCTCACCGCGCTGGGCTGGAACGCGCTCTCTCGCCAGATCAGCCGGGTGAAGAAGCCGACCGGCAACCCTTCCGCCTTGGCTGAGATTTCGACGATTCCGCAAAGGGTCGCGAGCGCGTTGTCGGTCGCCGGACCGGCGGCGGCGCCGGCCGTGCGGGCGCTCAGGCCAATGACGAACGCAGCGAGGACGAGCGTCTTCGTCGCCCAGCTCTGATCATGCCGATGCGCTGCAAGCGGGCCTTTGCCGACCATGGCGCCGATGCTATAGCGAAACATCCTCGCGCCGCGCCCGTCTCTCAAGGAAATTCGCTCCGATGTCCAAGATCAAGGTGAAAAATCCGGTTGTCGAGATCGATGGCGACGAGATGACCCGCATCATCTGGCGCCTCATCCGCGACAAGCTTATTCACCCCTATCTCGACATCGACCTCCTGTATTTCGACCTGTCCGTCGAGAATTGCGATGCGACCAACGATCAGATCACGGTCGACGCCGCGGAGGCGATCAAGGCCTGCGGCGTGGGCGTCAAATGCGCAACGATCACCCCTGATGAAGCCCGCGTCAAAGAGTTTCATCTCAAGGAAATGTGGAGGAGCCCGAACGGCACCATCCGCAATATCCTGGGCGGCGTCATCTTCCGCGAACCGATCATTTGCAAGAACGTGCCGCGTCTTGTCCCCGGCTGGACGAAGCCGATCGTCGTCGGCCGCCACGCGTACGGCGACCAATACCGCGCGACGGACTTCAAGGTTCCCGGCAAGGGCCGCCTGACGATTCGCTTCGAAGGCGACGATGGCAAGGTGATCGAGCGGGAGGTGTTCAAATTCCCTGGCGCCGGCGTCGCGATGTCGATGTACAACCTCGACGACTCGATCCGCGACTTCGCCCGCGCCTCGCTGAACTACGGTCTGATGCGCAAATACCCAGTCTATCTCTCGACCAAGAATACGATCCTGAAAGTCTATGACGGGCGCTTCAAGGACATCTTCCAGGAGGTCTACGAGAGCGAGTTCAGGGACAAGTTCCAGGCGGCTGGCATTACCTACGAGCATCGCCTGATCGACGACATGGTCGCGGCGGCCCTGAAATGGTCAGGCGGTTACGTATGGGCTTGCAAGAATTACGATGGCGACGTGCAATCCGATACGGTCGCCCAAGGATACGGCTCCCTCGGCCTCATGACCAGCGTGCTGATGACTCCCGACGGCAAGACGGTCGAGGCGGAAGCGGCGCACGGCACCGTGACGCGCCATTATCGCGAGCACCAGCAGGGTCGCGAGACCTCGACCAACGCGATCGCCTCGATCTTCGCCTGGACCCGAGGTTTGTCGCATCGCGCCAAGCTCGACGACAACAAGGCGCTCGCCAACTTCGCCTCGACCCTCGAGCGGATTTGCGTCGAAACCGTCGAAGCCGGCTTCATGACCAAGGACTTGGCGCTGCTCGTCGGCCCAGACCAGAAATGGCTGTCGACCACCGGCTTTCTCGACAAGGTTGACGAGAACCTCAGGAGGGCGACGGCCTGACGCACTTCGCCGGCTGAGTCTCGTCAAACGACCACCGCGGCGCCGCGGGCGTTCTCAACCCAGTTCCTCCTGCACTAGGCTGATCCAATAGCCCGCGCCCAGCGTCAGAATTTCATCGTTGAAGTCATAGTCCGGCGTATGAACGTTGTGGAACGAACCGTCCTGATTGGCGCCGCCGCCAATGAAAATGAACGCGCCGGGGCGCGCTTCCAGCATGAATGAGAAATCCTCCGATCCGGTCACTGGCGGAGCGTCGGCGTTCACTCTGTCGCCTCCCACAAGCGAGCAAGCCGCCGCTGCGGCGATGTCGGTTTGCTCGGGATGATTGACCAACGGAGGATAGCGTCGGTGATAGTCGAACTCCGCCGTGCAGCCATGGGCGACGGCGGTCGCCGCCGCGAGCGCGCCGAGTCGATTTTCGAGGAGATCGCGGACCTCCGGCGCATATGAGCGAGCCGTGCCGCGCACAACCATTTTCGGGGGGATGATTGCCGGCGAATTGAAATCTCCGCCAGCGATGTGGCCGACGCTCACCACCGCCGTTTCGGTCGCCTTGACGTTTCGGCTGACGATCGTCTGGATCGCCATGACGAATTGCGCCGTAACGATGGTCGGGTCGGTGGAGAGATGCGCGCCCGCGCCACCGTGGCCGCCGGTGCCGAGGAAGGTTGCGGTCCAGGTGTCGCTTGCGGCCATCAACGGACCTTTGCGCGTCGCGAAGCTTCCGACGGGGCGGCCCGGAGCATTGTGCATCCCATAGACGGCGTCGACGGGAAAGCGGTCAAACAGGCCTTCCTCCACCATGACCCTGCCGCCGCCAAGTCCCTCTTCGGCCGGCTGAAAGATGAAATGCACCTGGCCCGCGAAATCGCGACGCTCGGCAAGATAACGTGCTGCTCCGAGCAGCATCGCCGTATGGCCGTCGTGACCGCAGGCATGCATTTTCCCAGGAATCGTCGAGCGATGCGCGCGCTCGGCGATCTCCTCGATGTGCAGGGCGTCGAGATCGGCGCGCAAGCCGATCGCCCGTTGACCGGGTCGGCGCCCGCGAACGGTGCCGACGACCCCGGTCTTGGCGAACCCCTCGACGACGTCAATTCCCCACCCGCGAAGCTTGTCGGCGACGATGCGGGCGGTGCGGGTCTCCTCGAACCCGGTCTCAGGATGGCGATGGATATCGCGGCGAATTGCGATCAGTTCGGGTTCGTAGACCTTGAGGGCGTCGAGGATGTGCGCGCGCGTCTTGACCATGACCTTCACCTCGAATTGATGCGTTTTTTCTGCGGCTCTTTCGCGCGATCATCCCCCCGCGGCCTTGCGGAGGCCCGCCTCGACCGCCGCGAGCGCCTCGCGGGTCTTGGCGCCGTCGGGGCCGCCGGCCTGCGCCATGTCCGGCCGGCCGCCGCCGCCCTTGCCGCCGAGCGCGGCCGAGCCGAGGCGCACGAGTTCGACAGCGTTGAATCGGCTCGTCAGGTCCGGCGTCACCGCGACGACAATGCTCGCCTTTCCGTCCTCGCTTGCGGCAGCGATGGCGACGACGCCCGAGCCGACGTTTTGCTTGGCCTCATCCGCCAGCGACTTCAGGTCCTTCATGTCGACGCCGCTCACCGCGCGGGCGTACAGCTTGACGCCGGCGACGTCGCGAGCGACGTCCTCGGCAGCCCGAACCCCCGCCCATCGCGAGCTTGCGCCTCGCCTCGGCAAGCTCGCGCTCGAGCTTCCGCCTATCGTCGAGGAGCGCCTCGAGCCGCTCCGCCTCTTCGCCGGCCGGCGCGCGAAGCAGCGCCGCGAGATCGGCGTAAGCGCGGGAATTCGGCTTCGAGCTTCTTGCGCGCCTGGTCGCGGGTCTTCGCCTCGATGCGCCGGACCCCCGCCGCTACCGCGCTCTCGCCGACGATGGTGATGAGCCCAATGTCCCCGGTGCGATGGACATGCGTGCCGCCGCAGAGCTCGACCGAATAGGCGCGCTCGTGGTTTGCGGCGTCTTCGATCTCGCCCATGGCCACCACCCGCACTTCGTCGCCATATTTTTCGCCGAAAAGGGCGCGAGCCCCGACCCCGCGGGCGTCGTCGAGGCTCATCAGCCGCGTCGTCACCTCCGCGTTGTCCAACACGACGCGATTGGCGATGTCCTCGACCGCCTCGATCTCCGCCCGCGTAATCGGCTTCGGATGCGCGAAGTCGAACCGGAGCCGCTCGGGCGAGACGAGCGATCCCTTCTGCGCCACGTGATCGCCGAGGACGAGGCGAAGCGCCTCATGCAGGATATGGGTCGCCGAGTGGTTGGCGCGCGTCGCCGAACGAGCCGCATGATCGACGTGAAGCTCGACCGCCATATCGGGGCGCGCCGTCCCCTTCACGACCGCGACGTCGTGGACAATGAGATCGCCAAGCTTCTTGCGCGTGTCGACGACGGTGGCGCGAAAGCCCTGGGCGCTGATCTCGCCAACGTCGCCGACCTGGCCGCCGGCCTCGCCGTAGAACGGCGTCTGGTTGAGGATCAGAGACCCTTTCTCACCGGCTTCCAGCGTCTGAACTTCTGCGCCGTCTTTGACGATGGCGCGAATGACCCCCTCGGCGGCCTCGGTTTCGTAACCGAGAAAATCGGTTGCGCCGACCCTTTCGCGCAAGGCGTACCAGACCGTCTCGGTCGCGGCCTCGCCTGACCCCGCCCAAGCTCGGCGCGCATCGGCGCGCTGGCGCTCCATAGCCGTGTTGAAACCCTTGAGGTCGACCGAAAGGCCGCGCGCGCGGAGCGCATCCTGAGTGAGATCGAGGGGGAAGCCGTAAGTGTCATAAAGCCGAAAGGCGGCTTCCCCGCTCACCTCGCCGCCCGCCGCGAGCGAACGCGTCTCCTCCTCGAGGATCGCAAGCCCGCGCGCAAGCGTCGTCCTGAAGCGCGTTTCCTCAAGCCTCAGGGTCTCTGAAATCAACGCCTCCGCGCGCAGAAGCTCAGGGTAGGCCTGGCCCATTTCGCGGGTCAGCGTGGGGACGAGGCGCCACATCAGCGGGTCCCGCGCGCCGAGAAGCTGCGCATGGCGCATCGCCCGGCGCATGATCCGGCGCAGAACGTAACCGCGCCCTTCGTTTGACGGCAGCACTCCGTCGGCGACCAGGAACGCCGAGGCCCGCAAGTGATCGGCGATCACCCGGTGCGAGGCGCGCTGCGGGCCGTCGGGGTCGACGCCGGTCAAGTCCGAGCTTGCGCGGATCAGCGCGCGAAACAGGTCGATGTCGTAATTATCGTGCACGCCCTGAAGGACCGCCGCGATGCGCTCGAGCCCCATCCCGGTGTCAATCGACGGATGCGGCAGGTCGATCCGCTCGCCGCCCGGCAGCGTCTCATACTGCATGAACACGAGATTCCAGATCTCGATGAACCGATCGCCGTCTGCATCCGGCGAACCCGGCGGGCCGCCGGGAATATGTTCGCCGTGGTCGTAGAAAATCTCGGAACACGGGCCGCACGGACCCGTGTCGCCCATCGCCCAGAAATTGTCGCTGGTGGCGATACGGATGATCCGCTCGTCCGGCAGGCCGGCGATCTTCCTCCATAAGTCGAACGCCGCGTCGTCGTTGTAATAGACGGTGACGGTGAGCTTGTCTGCCGGCAGGCCAAAGTCGCGTGTGAGCAGAGTCCACGCATATTCAATCGCGCCGTCCTTGAAATAGTCGCCAAACGAGAAATTGCCGAGCATTTCGAAAAAGGTATGGTGGCGCGCCGTATATCCGACGTTGTCGAGGTCATTGTGCTTGCCGCCGGCGCGCACGCATTTTTGCGCGGTCGCCGCCCGGCGATAGGGGCGCTTTTCTACGCCGGTGAACACGTTCTTGAACTGCACCATGCCTGCGTTGGTGAACATCAACGTCGGGTCGTTGCGCGGGACGAGCGAACTCGAAGGCAAGGGCTCATGCCCGTTCCTCGCGAAGAACTGCAGGAAGTTCGATCGAATCTCGTTGACGCCGGTCATGAACGCGTGGCCTTGCGCAGGATGCCGCCCGAGGCGGGTTCTAGAGCAAGGTCGGCAAAAGCGCCAACCGGAATCGGCGGACTGCCCACGTTGCGGCTGACTGCTGGAACCGGGGCGCAAGCGGGCGGGCCGCTGTCCCTGTCAGACGAAGAGCGCAAACCAGCGCCGGCGTCGGCCGGAGCGGCGATCATGCGAGGCCGCTTGCACAAATTGCCGAGCGGCGGATCGACGCAAAGCGGGGCGCGAAAGCGGCGCGTCGTCAGCGCCGCCTTCGCACGCCCCGGACCCGAGGTCTGAGAAGGCCTCTCTGGCGGATGGACATCGGCCTCGAGCGGGACGCCTGGCCGTGGTCCAAGGGAGGCGTCAGTCCTCGGCGTCGTCTTCCGCCGACGGACCGGCGTTATCGAGAATGCGCTCGGCGATGAGGCCGGCGTTTTCCCGAATGGCGCGCTCGATCCTGTCGGCCATTTCCGGACTCGTCTTTAAAAAGGCTTTGGCGTTTTCTCGACCCTGCCCGAGCCGCACGCTGTCGAAGGAAAACCAGGCGCCGGACTTCTCCACCACGCCGGCCTTGACGCCGAGGTCAACCAACTCGCCCATCTTGGAGATGCCTTCGCCATACATGATGTCGAATTCGACCTGCTTGAACGGCGGGGCGACTTTGTTCTTGACCACCTTGACGCGCGTCTGATTGCCGACGACCTGCTCGCGCTCCTTAATCGCCCCGATGCGGCGGATGTCAAGGCGCACGGACGCGTAGAACTTCAGCGCGTTGCCGCCGGTCGTCGTCTCGGGCGAGCCGTACATGACGCCGATCTTCATACGGATCTGGTTGATAAAGATCACCATGGTGTTGGAGCGCGAGATCGACGAGGTGAGCTTGCGCATGGCCTGGCTCATCAGCCGGGCTTGCAGTCCCGGCTGCGACTCGCCCATTTCGCCTTCGATTTCGGCCCTTGGGGTCAGCGCCGCGACCGAATCGATCACCAGAACGTCGATCGCGCCCGAACGCACCAGCGTATCGGTGATTTCGAGCGCCTGCTCGCCGGTGTCCGGCTGAGAAATCAACAAGTCGTTGAGATTGACGCCGAGCTTACGCGCGTAGACCGGATCGAGCGCGTGTTCGGCGTCGACAAAGGCGCAGACGCCGCCCTTCTTCTGCGCCTCCGCGATCACATGCAGCGTCAGCGTCGTCTTGCCCGAGGAACTCGGGTCCGTAGATCTCGATCACCCGGCCTCGCGGAAGGCCGCCGACCCCAAGCGCGATATCGAGCCCGAGCGATCCCGTCGGCACTGTGTCAATCTCGACCGCTTTCTGGTTCTTGCCCAGGCGCATGATCGAGCCCTTGCCGAAAGCCCTTTCGATTTGCGACAAGGCCGCGTCGAGCGCCTTCGTTTTATCCACGCTGACCCCTTCCACGAGACGAAGATTGGGTTGGCTCATGACCGTCGTCCTTCTCTCACGGGCAGCGTCCGATCCGCAATCGCGGTGTGCGCGCCCCCCTTGAAAAAGCAGTATGTACATGATTTGTTCTCATGCGCAAGCGCTTTTTGCGGGCGCCGCAAGATTCCGAAGCTTGAAGCGGCGGCGCGCCGATCGGCTTCGCCAACAGAGGCCAAAGTCGCGCATTCGCGCATTCCTTTGCGCTTCATGATAGACGAGGCCCCATGCAGGAAGCCGGCATGATCTCAGGAACGCTCGCGCTGGCTTTCGCCGCCGCGTTTTCTGGCGCGGCGTTCTATGTCAATTGGGTCGAGCAGCCGGCGCGCCTGGCGCTGGACGAGGAAGCGTTGCTGCGCGAGTGGAGGCCCAGCGACAGCCGAGGCGTGGCGCTGCTCGCGGCGCTCGCGCTTATAGCGGCGATCGCGGGATTCATCGCCTATTTCGAATCGCAGGATTTGCGCTGGGCAATCGGCGCGCTGGTCATGATTTCAATGTGGCCCTACACGTACTTTGTCATGGAGCCGCTCAACAACCAGATTTTGTCGCTACGCGGCCGCGACGTCGCTGCGGCCCGCGCGCTCATTCGCCAATGGGGCCTGATCGAATCCGGCCTCACCGCGATCGGACTCGTCGGCGTCCTCGTGTTCCTATGGGTGCTTTGAGAGAGGGCGGCGCTGGATGTCCTTTACCCTCGAGCAATGACGCCGCGGCGCGTCCGGTGAAAGCGGCGAGGCAGGATGAGCTCCGTTTGGCCCTCCCCTCTGGCGCCAGCCGCACGGGACGTTCGCGACGCCCTGCGCTTCTTCACCCGTGCGCCTCTCGGCGCGTCGGCGGCGCCCGAGCGGCTCGATATGAACCGCTTCGCCTGGGCGGCCCCGGTCGCCGGCGCGCTGGTCGGCGTCGCCGGCTCTTTCGTCCTTGCATTGACAGCGCTGCTCTCGCTGCCGCCGCTTATCTGCGCCGGGCTCGCGACTGCCGCGCTCATCGCCGCGGCCGGCGCGCTGCATGAGGATGGACTGGCGGACACGGCCGACGGGTTCGGCGGCGGCGCAACGCGGGCGGGCAAGCTCGAAATCATGCGCGACAGCCGCATCGGCGCCTATGGCGCCGTCGCGCTCGTTCTCGCCCTGATTCTGCGTGTGGGAGCGCTCGCCGCCGCCCTTGCTTCTGGATTTTGGCCGGCGGCCGCGGCGCTGACCCTGGTCGCCGCCCTTTCGCGCGCGGGCGCGCTGACGCCCCTCGCGTTGCTTCCGCCCGCTCGGTCCGACGGGGCTGGCGCGGCGGCCGGACGGCTGGACCCGCGCGCCTTCGCGGCCGCCTGGGGCGCGGCCCTGGTCATCGCGGTCGCGATTGGCGATTTGCGCGTTGGGCCTCGCGCACGGCTTTTCGCGGTTCTGGCCAGCGGCGCCGGCGCCGCGACGATGACAGCGCTTGCTCGGCGCCAGATCGGCGGACAGACCGGCGACGTCGCCGGCGCCGCCCAGCAATGCGCCGAAATCGCCGCCTGGTGCGGAATTCTCGCTGGCCATTCGGCAGCCTAGATGCGGCCCACTCCAGCGCCCGCGATATCGACCCCCTGCGTCAATGTCTGCGTCATCGATCCGCAGTCGGCCTTGTGCATCGGATGCGGCCGCTCGCTCGCTGAGATCGCAGGGTGGGCCGGGATGAGCGAACCGGAGCGAGGCGCGGTCATGGCCGGCCTCGCCGAGCGCCTGCGGTCTGCGCGCTCCCGGTCGACGCGCGGCGGACGTCTGAGCCCGCGCCGGAGCGGAGGCTGACGCTCGATTTGGCGGCGATCAGCGAAGAAGCCCCATGACGGCGAGCGTCCGCGCGAGACCAATGCGCTTGGCGCTCCCAAGGGGACTCGAACCCCTGTTTTCGCCGTGAGAGGGCGACGTCCTGGACCGCTAGACGATGGGAGCCTGCTCGAGCGGGGGAGCGGAAGTCTATATCGGCGCGAGATGGCCCGTGCAAGCGGCGGAGGGCTCGTTGCGGCGAAGCAGCGAGCAGCGATCAAATTTTGCCGGCCGCACCGACATCGCCCCGCGGGCGCTCCGATTCACTTCCGGTTAAGTTTTTGGCGCGGAATTTGCCTTTCGTCTTGACAGCGAATTGGCGCGGCGGCCAATGGCTGTCAGGATCCAACCAAGGAATATGGCCAATGGCGGATACCGCCCGGCGCCCGACGGTCTTGATCTTGCTGCACCAGGAGCATTCGACTCCGGGCCGCGTCGGCGGGGTTCTGCGGAATATGGGCGTGCGTCTCGACATCCGCCGGCCAAGCCTCGACGATCCGTTGCCCCGCACGCTGGCCGGTCACGACGGCGTCATCGTGTTCGGCGGGCCGATGGGCGTCAACGACTCGCCCGAGTGGCTGAAGCGCGAAATCAGCTGGCTCGATACGCCGCTCGCTGAGAACAAGCCGTTGCTCGGCATTTGTCTTGGGGCGCAAATGCTCGCCAGCACCCTCGGCGCGCGGGTGTTCAGCTACGAAGACAAGCGCAGCGAGATCGGCTATTGCCCGATCGAACCGACGCCCGCAGCCCATTGGCTCTGCGACGCCGGATTTCCGAGCTGCGTCTACCAATGGCATTCGGACGGCTTCGACCTGCCGGACGGCGCCGATCTGCTCGCGACCGGCCCAACGCATTTCCCCAATCAGGCGTTCCGCTATGGCGAGCGGGCGGTCGGCCTCCAGTTCCACCCCGAAGTCACCTACCACATGATGTGCCGCTGGACGCTGCGCGGCGCCGAACGGCTGACCAGGCCCGGCGCACAAGGCCGCCCCGCCCATCTTGGCGGCTGGTTCCAGCATGATGGGCTGGTTGAGCGATGGCTGGAAGCCTTTCTGCCGGCTTGGATCGAAGGACGGCTCGGCAGGGCGCCATCGAGGAGCGCAGCCCAGCCGGCGACGGCCGCCAGCCGGGCGGCCGGGACACGATCCCTTCAAGCGAAGGGGCGCCGCGTCGCCGGCGGAAAGTCCCGGCGGGCCGGAGGAAGCTCGCCTGCGCCCGGCGTTCTTTGGCCGCATGCGACGCCGCCGTAGCCTGTGGGATGCTTCGCCTGTAGCTCTCGTTGACCCCCTCGTCCTCAATCGTCGTGACGCTCGGCGCGGAGGGTTCGTCGGTCGTGTGGGCGACGATGACGCCGCGTGCAGAGCCTCCGCAGGTTGCCGCCGTAGACGACAGGTAACGAAATGGCGGGCATCCTGCCGCGACGGCGTGACAAGCGCCGCCTCACGCTGCGAACGCGCCGATCTCCGCCAGCCGCTTCGACTGCCGCGCGATAAGGCGCTCGATGTCGGCGACGTCCGCGACGGATAGCGCCGCCCGCGGCTTGCGCAGCGCAGGCGAGGCGATGGCTCCCCGCTTGGCCAACACATATTTGCGCACAGCGAGTCCGACGCCAGGCTGCTGCTCATAACGCGCAAGGGGCAGATAGGCGTCGAAGACGTCCTGCGCCAGCGCCAGGTCGCCTAGGCGGTGGGCCCTTACGACCTCGACCATCATTTCGGGGAAGGCAAAGCCGGTCATCGCCCCATCTGCGCCGCGGACGAGTTCTTCGGGCAGGAACAATCCACCGTTGCCGACCAGAATCGCGATGCGCCGCGCGCCGCTGTCGCTTGCCGCACGGAGCGCGCCGATTTTGGCGAGGCCGGGCCAGTCTTCGTGTTTGAGCATGACGCAGGTGGGCAGCTCGGCGACGATGCGCAGAATTGCCGCCGCCGGAATCTGCACGTTGGCCAGCAATGGATAGTCCTGCAAGGCGAATGGAACAGAGCCTAAAGTCTCGGCGACGGCTTCGTAGTAGCTGAAGATCTGGTCGTCGGAGCGGATCTGCGCGGGCGGGGCGACCATGACGCCTGCGGCGCCTTCGTCCATCGCGCGCGCCGAAAGTTCTTTCATAGGCGCGAATCCGGCCGCCGAGACGCCGACCACGACCGGAACCCGCCCCGCTGCCCGAGCCAGCGCGCGACGCAGAAAAGCGCGGGCTTCCTCTGCGGCAAGCTTGGGTGCTTCGCCCATCACGCCAAGCAGGGTAATCCCGTTAGCGCCGCGATCGACGTAGAAGTCGACCATCCGATCCACGCTCGCAAGATCGAGCGCGCCGTCGTCGCGAAAGGGCGTGGCTGCGATTACAAAGACGCCATTCGCCTTCTCGTCGAGCAAGGTCATCAAAACTTCCTCCGCAAAAACTTTGGCCGCGTCTACTCGGGGCGCTCGACCGGGATCTTTGCATGCGCGGCCACAAGCGGACGATCGAGCCCGCTGACGCGGCGCGCATCCGCGCCGCCCGGCGCGCCCAGCCTGCGATGGCCGGGCCGAACAATTCCGCGTTCGCCAGCCGGAACTCACTCTGGTCAGCTGGCAGGTCGGCCTCGGGGCAGATGGCTTCGACAGGAAGAGGGACAGGCGCAACTCGCAATCGATCCATTCGCTGGGCTGAATATACATCATTCGCCCGTCCTCGTGGATGCACTCGGAGGGCCGTGAGCAAAGTTCAAATCGCCGAATGCGCAACGCGGCTTCGAGGCCGGGGGATCGCAACAGGAGAGGGATGCAACCACATTTCGTGCTTCAAACGTCTCGAAACGCGTCGGCCGCTGGCCGTTTGCCGGGGCTATGACTTTGCTATTTACGCGCCAGCCCAAACGCGAAAAGTTTGTTGTTGGCGCCGTTGACGGGCCCGATTTTGTAACCGGAGCCCCAGTACACGGCCCCGTCGACAACCGCCGAGCCGCCGGCGACCGATCCTCCGCTCGCGAACGCCCATTTCACCGCGCCGGTCGCGGCGTCCAGCGCGTACATGTTCTCCCTCTGCGGCGCCAGGGAGCCGGCGTAGACAACGCCGTCGCCGACGGTGAGCGCGCCGATGTCAATCGCCCCTTGCGGGTCTGGCGTTCGCCAAAGAATGGTCCCGGTGGCTGCATCGAGGGCCGCCCAGAAGCCGCCGATGGTCATTTGCGATTCCCCGGCCGGGGACGGGATCGCGATTGGGGTGTGGGCGGCGTTGCCGATTGACACATAGATCCGCTTGCCGTCGGTGGCGGATCCCCACATCATCCCGCCCAGGCCGGCTGCCGGGACCGACCTGCGTCTTCCACACCACCTTGCCCGTCGCCGGATCCAGCGCCCAGTAAACGCCGCTCTTCTGACCGACCCCCACCAGATTGGTCGGCCGGCCGCCGACTTCAGTTGCGAAGAGGCTGGGTCCCTGAGCGAAATCGTAGTCGGGCCCATCGCATGGTCGAAGTTCGTTGAGACATCGTCGGGCAGGGTATGTGCGGCCCATGCGATGCGGCCGGTCTTCACGTCAAGGGCAACGACACTGTCGACATAATTGTCCGCCGGCGATGGGGTGCAGTTGGCGCGTCCAGGGGCTCCGCAGACGCCCGCCGGCGCGGAATAGTTGTTGCCCGTCGCCACATAGACAAGGCCCGCGTCGTGATCGACGATCGGGGTGCTCCCCCAGACCGCCGCTCCGGTGTACCCCTGCTTCTGTCAGATACGTCTGCCAGAGGATCTTTCCGGTGTCGGCGCTGAGCGCCAAGACGCTGCCACGGAAGGTCGTGGGCCTATCCTGGGACTCCGCCTTCGAGGAGGTGCCCACATACACCACTCCGCTATCCACAATCGGCGAGCTGGTGATGATCGCGACCGGGTCGGCGTCGACCTTGGTGCGCCACATTGGCCGGCCCGACTTGGCGTCGAGCGCGAAGACGATCGCGCCTTCCTGCGTGTTCACCGTCTGTGCGCCTTCGCCCATGATCAAGGCGCCCTGCCAATAGGCGGGGGTGGTCCGGGACACGTCGCCCGGTACGCCCGTGTAGCTGCTGATCGCATTCTTCCAGATGACTTTTCCGGTGACCGCATCGACGGCCCACAGGCTGCCGCCGAAGTCCGGTGCGTAGACCAAGCCGTCCACCACGGCCGGTGTCGCGGTGACGTTGCCGTCGGTCGTCACGATCCAGAGCGGCCTAAGATCAGCGATCCGGGAAGAGTCCAGGACATGTTCGTCCTCGGCGTTTCGCGTGTTGTGGACATCACGACCCGAGCATGGCCAATCCCCGGCCAAAGCTTGGATCGCAGGGAAAGCGCTCGCCCAAACGACGCCAGCGGCCACGATGAGGCGCTTGGCCGGCCTGCTCTTCCGATCTGACTTTGGCTCGCTCAACTTGCGCTCCCAAGCGCGACCGAGACGCCTCGCGACTCTCGGCGCTTAATATACATATAAACCAGTTATATATCTCAGCGCCCGCCTCTTCCGCCCCAAATCCGCAGACGACGAGACCGACGCTAAACCGGGTCGCAAGCGCCTGAAACTATTGGGACGCGACGATAAGATAGCGGGCTGTGGCTCACGCGTCGCCTGCGTCGGAGCCGTGTCGCGCCTGGCGCGCTCGAACCAGCGTAATCGACAATATCGACAGAGCGATGACGAGGAAGGAAACGCCGGTCGTCGCTGTCCCGAGCGCATAGATTTCCGGGGTGGTCACCGTCGTCGTCAGCGCCTGCAACTCCATCGGCAGGGTGTTGTGCTCGCCCATGGCCTGGCTCGAGCGCGCGATCTCATCCCACGACAGCGTGAAGCCAAACAGCCCGACGCCGATCACCGAAGGCAGTATGATCGGCAGTATGACATAGCGCAGCGTCTGCGACGGCGTCGCGCCGAGGTCGCGAGCCGCCTCCTCGTAGCGGTTGTCGAAGCGATTGAAGATCGCGAACATGACGAGGAGACCGAAGGGCAGCGTCCAGGTGAGATGCGCGCCGAGGCCGGAGGTGAAAACCCCCATCGTCGTCTTCAAGTCGCCGACCAGCCATTCGGGTCCATGGTTCTTGAGAAAATCGTCGAGCAGGCGAAATTCGAGCGCGATGCCAAGAGAGGTGACGATCGAAGGCACGATCAGGCTTGCGACCGCGACGAAGAACAGGAGGTTCGAGCCGGCAAACCGTTTGCGGAATGCGAGGCCGGCGCTGAGCGACAATAAGACCGTTAGAATCATCACGACCACGCCGAGCTTCAGCGAACGCTCAAAGGCGCCGCTGATGTCCACGATGCCGCCGCCCCGCCACAGCCGTTCGAACCAGTGGAAGGAGAGACCGTTCAACGGGAAGGTCAAGCCGCCGGTTGGACCCTGGAACGACAGGATGAAGATGACGATCATCGGGCCGTAGAGAAAGAGCACGAAAGCGGCGAAGAAGGCGGCGAGCCAATAGAACGCGGGAGATCGTTCGCCGCCCATCTCAGAGCTCTTTCCGTACGTCGACGACCCGGTTGAGGCCGACGATGATCATCAGCGTGACCGCCAACAGAATGACCGCGTTCGCCGCCGCGGGTGGAAATTGGAGCGCGTTCAGCCGCGTCTCCACCACTTTGCCGGCGGAGGCGATCTGCTCGCCCCCCATCACGTCGAAGGTAATGAAATCGCCCATCACGATTGTGACGACGAAGATCGAACCGATGACAATGCCGGGCTTGCAGAGAGGAACGATCAAATTCCACAGCGTCTGCCAAGCGGAAGCCCCGGAATCATAGGCCGCCTCGATGAGGCGGCGATCGATGCGCATCATGGAGTTGAAGATCGGCACCACCATGAAGAAGGTGAACAAGTGGGTGAAGGCAAGCCCTACCGAGAACGGGGAATAGAGCAGCCATTCGACCGGCTTGTCGATGAGATGGGCGCGCGTAAGCGCAAGATTGACGAGCCCATTGCGCCCGAGCAGCGGAATCCACGAGATCATGCGGATCACGTTCGACGTCCAGAACGGAATCGTGCAGACCAAAAACAGGACCATCTGCATCGTGACCGAGCGGACGTAGAAGGCGAGGAAATAGGCGACCGTGAAGCCGATGATCAATGTCGTCAGCCAGACGATGAAGCAGAACTTCACCGTTGAGACATAGGTCTTGAGGATCGTGCAGAGATCCGGCAACTGGGTGAAGCAGCCCTCAAAATTTTCGGTGTAGCTGCGCATCGTGAAGGACGGCAGCATTTCGTAGTCGTTGTAGTCCCAGAAACTGACGATGACGACGAGGATGAGGGGAATGACGAAAAAGAAAAGAAACACGAGGCCGAGCGGCAAGGCCTGAAGCCACCCCGGCGCTCCCGTTCTATCGATGGCGCTCTTGGCCGACATGATGTGAAAGCCGAAGGTTGCTCGCCCGTCCTCCGCCGTCGAAACGGGAGCGAGGACGAGCGAATAGATTCCTGTTTCCCGTCCGAAGGCGAATGCGCGCCTATCAGGGACGACGGTCGAAGCTCAGCGTTAAGACGCGATGAACTCGTTCCATTTGCGGACCATGTAATCGTTCTCGTCCATGACCGCGTTCCAGCAGGCGACGTTGCCCATGCGGTCGTCATAGGAGCCGCCGTCCCGGGTCGCGCCTGCCTTTTCGAGGAGCGACCCGTCCGGCCCGTGGATGTCTTGTTCGGCCGGCTTGCCTTCCATCCAATAGGCCCATTCGTATGGCGCCATGTTCGCCTTGGCCGTGGACAGGACCGCCGAATAATAGCCTTGCCGATTGAGATAGGCGCCCGCCCATCCGGACAGGTACCAGTTGACGAATTCGTACACCATGTCGGCTTGCTTCGGCGTCACGCCCTTGGACATGCAGAAGCCCGAAGCCCACGAGCGGTAGCCCTCTTTCAGCGGCTGGAAGATGCAGGGAATGCCTTTCGTGCGGACCGCGGTCACGGCGGGCGACCACATCGACTGGATAACCGTCTCGCCCGAGGCCATCAGATTGACGCTCTCGTTGAAGTCCTTCCAGAACGCTCGAAACTGTCCGGCCTTCTTGGCTTCGGTCAGGACGCCCATCGTCATGTCGATCTCGGGCTTCGTCATGTTGCCCTTGTCGGGATATTTGTACTTGCCGGTCGCTTCGACGACCATCGCAGCGTCCATGATGCCGATCGACGGTATGTTAAGGATGGCGGCCTTGCCCTTGAATTCCGGGTTCAAAAGTTCGGCCCACGAATTGATCGGCCGCTTGATGAGGTCCGGCCGGATGCCCAGCGTGTCCGCGTTGTAGACAGTCGGGATCAGCGTGACCCACTCGGTCGGCGTCGCCGAGAATTTGGTCGAGTGCTCGCCTTCGAGGAACATCACTTTCTTTGGCGCCGTTCCCTGGTCGCCGATCACCTTGCCATTGGGCAACTGGCCCTTCGTAAAGACAGGCGTAATGTTGTCGAATTCCTTGATCTTCTTCGCGTCCATCGCCAGGATGTTGCCGGAGGGGACCAGCTTCTTCAGGCTGAAATATTCGGTATCCAGAATGTCGAATGAATTCGGCTGGGTGATGACGCGCTTGGTCACGTCGTCGGTAGTCGCCACAATGTTCTGGATTGTGATGCCAGTGTCCTCCTTCACCTTCTTGGTGATGTCGTCCGACTGGTTCACCGCGGTGCCGAGATAGCGCAGCACCTTGTCTTCCTGAGACCACACCGCAGGGAAGCCAGTGATCGCTCCCGAGCCGGCAGCCGCGCCGGCGAGGCCAGCTGCTCCTTTGAGTACGGCGCGGCGGGACAGACCCTTCGTTGTCTGGTGGTGCTTCCTTGACATCGTTCTCTCCTTATTAGTTCCCCGAAGCGTCACGGCGTCGGGGCAAGCGCGTGAACATCCTTGTCAGCCCAGAGAACCGAAACGTTGTCGCCGACGCTCAGCGGCGCGCCGGCGAAATCTTCGTCGCTGACCAGGGCCGTGAG
The DNA here is from genome assembly GCA_963839185.1 of uncultured Alphaproteobacteria bacterium. Lineage (GTDB taxonomy): Bacteria > Pseudomonadota > Alphaproteobacteria > Rhizobiales > Beijerinckiaceae > Roseiarcus. The sequence goes on from CAWIUD010000005.1 coordinate 48,273, forward strand.
CTCGGAGTAGCCAGGATGGTCCAGCGCTACCTGGTAGTGAGCGCCCTGGTATTCGATCGCCCGCACCGCGGCGACGAGGCGCACGTCGTTGGCGCCCGCGCCATTGCGGCGCAGCGCGATCCGGTCGGCGCGGACCGTAACCGGCCCCGCCACCGTCTCGATCACGTTATGGCCGCCCAGAAATCGCGCGATGAACTCCGTTGCGGGCTTCTCAAACACGTCGCGTGGGGTGGCGGTCTGCTCGATGCGGCCTTTGTTCATGACGACAACCAGATCCGCCAGCGCGAGCGCCTCGTCCTGGCCGTGCGTGACGTGAATGAAGGGAATGTTGAGCTGCTTTTGAAAACGGCGCAGCTCGGCTCGCATCCGGACGCGCAAGAATGGATCGAGCGCCGACAGGGGCTCGTCCAACAGCAGAATTTGTGGGTCGGTGACCAGAGCCCTGGCGAGCGCGACGCGCTGCTGCTGCCCGCCGGACAATTGCGCCGGGATGCGCTGGGCATACGGCGTCATGGCGACCAGCTCGAGGAACTCCATCGCCTTTTTGCGTCGGGTCGCCTTGTCGACGCCCTTCATTTTCAGCGAGAAGGCGACATTGTCGACGCAGGAAAGATGCGGAAAGAGGGCATAGCTCTGGAACATCATCGCTGTGCCGCGCTTGGCCGGCGGCAGGTCGGTGACGTTGGCCGCGCCGATGAGAATATCCCCCTCCGTCGCGCTCTCGTGGCCGGCGATCATGCGGAGCGTCGAGGTCTTGCCGCAGCCTGACGGACCGAGCAGACAGCAATAAGCCCCCGCCGGAACTTTCAGATCGATGGAATCGACCGCAGTCGCGGCGCCATAGCGTTTGGTGAGGTGAATAAGTTCGAGATCGGCCAACTCCAACATCACCTCGCGCGACTGGCTGTCCGTTTTTCAGCCTCCGATCTGCAACGCTCGTGCCAGTCGAGCCTTTTGCGGCTCAAACGACTGTTGGGACGGCGCTTTCCGCCCCTGACGGCGAAGCTTGCCCTTGGCGCTAGCCGCTATATTGGGCGCCAGCCTATGCATCTGCGGCGGGATTGTGCACAAAATGGCGTGGCGCGAGTCGCGGCGTCATGAGACGACACACACCTGTTTGACCCAACACGTGGCGGGATTTTATCGCGCTTCACGCGACGCTCGTTCGGTCAGTCGATTACGAACGGTGTCGTCGCTGGCCTTCGCCCCGGGCCCGCCTGGCGGCCTGCGATGATCGGGCGTGGGGTGTTGACAGCGCTTCGCGTCGGCCCGTATGGCGGTCGCCAAGACACCCCGAGAGGAATTCCAAATCAAGGACAGCCCGAAAAGGGCCGCCGCCGGAGCGGTGCGTCCGTAGTCCGCCTCTGGGGACGGAATGTCTACGTCGCCTTATGACGCATCCTTGACTTGGAACTCCTCTCGCGGCTCGAGGGGCTTATTGCCCCAACTCTCTTGTCAATCCGTGGTCAAAGAGCCGCGCAGCGTATGGCTCTCGCCATCCAGAAACGTGTAGGCGATGTCGTCGATGCGCCACTCGCCCCGCTCGAAAACCATGGCGTAGGTCAGTCTCTCGCGCGCACCGTCGCCTCGCGCGAACTCGGCAAGGACCTTCGCCGCGTCGCGACTTTCGGAGACCGGCGCGATCGTCAGCCCCACCATGTGGGGCGCCTGATCTATGAGCGGGTCGGCCATGGCCGCTTCTTTTGCTTGGGGCCCGTCAGGCGAGGGCAGCCCATCCCCGAACGTCCGCGCCAGCGAACGCGAGAAGAAACGGGCCCGCAGCGCCGGGTTCCCCATCACGCCCGCCCCTTTGCCGTCGATTGAGGGCTGATCGGCCTCATATACCGCCCGCACCGCCGCTTCCGGCGAATGCTTGTTGATCCCGGCCTCGGCCGCGAGTCCGAGCGGCAGGAGACAGGCAAGCGCTACAAAGATCCTCATGTGACGAATTCCTTCCAACTCTTAAGGGAGAATTCACCACATCGCGCCGGGTCCCGCTGTGACGCGCGTCACAGTCCGTGAAAGCGCGCGGGGTCGCAGGTCCATGCTTGTCGACTCACCGTCTCCTTCCGGAGAAGGCCTTGTCAAGGAATTGGCCGCCATGACGCAGTCCGCCGGCATCGATGCCGTGTCCTATGCCGAGCGAGAGATGCCATTGGGCGGGGATCGACGCTTGCGCCAGCGCGTCGGCAGCCATGAACATCGCCTCGAAGGGAATGAGCTGATCCTGATCGCCGTGCACGAGCAGAATCGGCGGCGGTTGGCCTCGCTTGTCGCGCGCCTTCGCCTCGTTCAGGCGCTCGGGGCCGACGAGCAAGCCGGAAAATCCCAGGATGGCCGCTGGCGCGAACGGCCGGCGCAGACCCACATGCAGCGCCATCATCGCGCCCTGGCTAAATCCGACCAGCGCCAGCCCCGAATCATCAAGGCCGAGCCGATTAAGCTCCGCATCGAGAAATGCATCGATGGGGCCGCGGGCCTTGACCGCGCCGTCCCAGCGCTCCCTGGCGCCGGCTGGGTCTTCGGGCGCGGCGTTGGCGAGCGCGAACCATTGACGCCCCATCGGAGAGGCCGCGCAGCGCTCCGGCGCGTGAGGGGAGACGAAGGCGGCCTCCGGGAGAAGCGTGCGCCATTGGCGTCCAAGCTCAATGAGGTCATTCCCGTCCGCGCCATAACCGTGCAGGAAGACCACGAGTTGCCTCGTTCGGCCTGCGCTCGCGGGAATGCGGGGTCCATCCAAGGCAGCGCTCATTCATCCGGGCTCCGGGTGCCGATCCCGTCGTCTGCTTAGCCCGAACCATTGGCGAGAACCATCCCTGGGCGCGCCTTGACGCCTCGGTAGTAAGCCCAAAGCATGCGTGCGGCCACACCCCGCCACGGCCGCCAGCGTTCGGCGATCCGCTCGAGCCTGGCGGCGTCGGGGCGGCGCTTGAGATCGAGGGCGAGCCGGGCGGCCTCCTGCAAAGCCAGATCGCCGGCAGGAAACGCATCGGGGTGGCCAAGGCAGAACAGGAGAAAGATGTCGGCCGTCCAGGGTCCAATCCCTTTGACCGCGACGAGCGCCTTGTGGGCGTCTTCGGCGTCGAGCCGCGCAAGTCCTGGGAGATTGAGATCGCCGCCGACAATTGCGTCCGCGACCGCGCGTAAGGCGCGAACTTTCGCCCCAGACAGCCCGCAGGCGCGCAACTCCTCCTCGGTCGCTTTGGCGAGGGAGCCCGCTTCGAGCGGAACGACGCGCGCCTCGAGCCGGCTGAAGATGGCGCTGGCGCTGGCGACCGACACCTGTTGCGAGACGATAATCGCGGCGAGGCCTGCGACGCCCGGCTCGCGGCGGCGAAGCGGGGGCGGCCCGCCTATGGCGATGAGCTTCTCCACGAACTCCGGGGCCTTGGCGCGCAGGCTCTCGACGGCTTGGCGCAAGCCCTCCTCGTTGGCGATCGGCGGCCCGGGATGATAGGTCCTCCTCGCGCCCGCTCTGCCCGACCGGGTTGCGGAGGCGCCCCGCTTGTGGATGCGTTTTGCCGCCATGTCAGCTCAAGTCATCACGACCGGGCGCACGCTGCGATTCGCCCCTTCGCCAAACGGCGCCCTGCATCTCGGCCACGCCTATTCGGCGTTGTTCAATGAACGCACTGCCGCGGAGATCGGCGGACGCCTCTTGTTGCGCATCGAAGACTTGGACCCCACGCGATGCAAGCGGGAGCATGAGGCCGCGATCCTCGAAGACCTCGCCTGGCTCGGTCTTCGCTTCGACGAGCCGCCGCGCCGTCAGAGCGAGTATACCGCGGGCTATGCGGCGGCGCTCGAGCGCCTTAGCGAGGGAGGGCTTGCCTACCCGTGCTTTTGCAGTCGGGCCGAGGTCGAGAACGCCTCCGCCGGGCGGCGCGATCCGGACGATGCGCCGTTCTACGCCGGAACGTGCCGCGGATTGGCCCGGGACGAAGCCCTGAATCGCCTTGCGCGGGGCGAAAGGGCCGCCTGGCGCCTCGACATGCAACGCGCGCTGGAAGCCGTCCAGGAGCCTCTCTTCTGGACGGAATACGGCGAAGGCGCGATTCCCTCGGAACATCTGGCTGCGCCCGCGGTCTGGGGCGACGTCGTTTTGCGGGGCCGCGATCTCGCGGCGAGCTATCACCTGGCCGTCGTCGTGGACGACGCTCGACAGGCGGTCACCGATGTCGTGCGCGGTCGCGACCTCTTCTCCGCGACCGCTATTCATCGGCTTCTGCAAGCTCTGCTGGGTCTTCCGACGCCACGTTATCGCCACCACCGGCTCGTTCTCGACCCGAGCGGGGAGAAACTGTCGAAAAGCCGTCAGTCGCTGTCCCTCGGCGCACTGCGCGAGCGCGGCGTGAGCTCGGGCGAAATTCGCGCCGCGCTCGGATTTGGCGCTGGCGCCACCGAGAGAGTCTCCGTCGCGCTCAGTTGATCCGCGGTGGTGGCCGCCGTCGTTGTGGGCGCCGGTTTTTCGGCGGCGATCGCGGTGGCGGAGGGCGATTGCGCCATGAGCTGATCGATGCGCTCGCGCTCGCGCTTGAACGCGGCCAGCATCTTGCCGTCGAACTCGCGCGTGCGGGCGAGCTTGATCGCCATCGGGTCGACGAAGTTGCCGTTGATGATCACTTCGTAATGCAAGTGCGGCCCGGTCGCGAGTCCCGTCGAGCCGAGATAGCCGATAACCTGGCCCTGCGCGACGTGAACGCCCTCCGCGACGCCGCGTGCAAAGCCGGACATGTGATTATACGTGGTCACATAGCCGTTGGCATGCTGAATTTCCACCCGCCGTCCGTAGCCCGAGTCCCATTCGGCCTTGATGATGACGCCGTTGCCTGCCGAGTAGATCGGCGTTCCCGCTGGGGCGCCCCAGTCAACGCCGGTATGCATTCGGGCGAAGTGCAGAATTGGGTGGTAGCGCATGCCGAACGGCGAGGTGATGTCGCCCTCGGCGATCGGCTTTCGCAGCAGGAATTTGCGCGTCGAGCGGCCGTTCTCGTCGTAGTAGTCGACCATGTTGTCGTCCGGCGTCTGAAACCGGTAGTACTTATAGGTTTGGTCGCGAACCGTGAGCGACGCGCACAGCAATTCGGGCCGCGGATTCATGTCGTCGGGCTCGGAATAGAACGCCTCGATCGAATCGCCCGGCGCGGTCGCCCGCTGAAAATCGGCGTCATTGCCAAAGACGCGCGTCAGGAGGTCGATAATTGGCCGCGGGAGGCCCTGTTTGAGCGCAGTCTCATAGAGGCTCTGATAGAGACTCATGCCACCGCCCGCATCCGCCTCGTCCCAGGTTTTCGGCTTTCGAGCGGTTTCGGCGGAGCGTCGCGAGACCGGCGCGTACCCGCCGCTGTCGGTGATCGCGACGGTCGCCTTCAGCTGATCGTCGGCGTACACCGAGACCCGAGCGATTCTTGGCTTCTCGCCGCGCGCCGATGGCTCTTCGGGCAGGAGGATGATCTTCTGCCCCTCGCTGACCGGCGATTCGCCGTGCTTGACCCCCAATGCGGTCAAAATGGCCAGGACCGCCTCGGGACTCGCGCCATTGGCTTTCAGCACGTCCTCGAAGCTCTCGCCGTGGCGCAATTGCACCAGTTTTTCGTTGGGCGACGCGTCGTCCGGCATGGTCGCTTTGACCATGTTTGTCACGTTTTCGGGGATCATGCGCACTTCGATCGAAGCAAAGGGCGCGCTTGGCGTTACGCTCCCGGTCGTCGCGTAGGAGGAGAGCGCGGCGAGCGGATCTCCGGCCGCCTGAGTGGTGCGCATCAGGAGGATTTGGGGCGGCAGGGATTGGGTCGGTCCCTTTGGCGCGTCTACGGGCGCTTTCAGCGTCTCGACGACCTGGGCTTGTGCCTCCGCCGGTGAGAGCTCGCCCAATGTCTGTTCCATGTCCGCCGGCGCGAGGTCTTGAATTTTGAACGTCACCTCCGCGTCGTCTTGCACCGGTCCGGGATCGACCGGCGGGTCGGCGACGTCCGCTCCCCTATTCATGAGCTTCAGGGGGTTGAACGCCGGCACAGCGTCGGCAAAGCCAGTCGGCGTCAAGGTCAGCGTGGTCTGAAGGCGCGTGTAGGGCCGCGCCTTCACCATTTCCTTGTCGCCGACCTTGATGGTGGTCGGAACCTTGAAGGTCTGCTTATCCGAGACGATGTCGACCGGCCGGAGGAGCCGGTCGCCCTTCTCGGGGTTCACGCCTTCCTCCTGCGAGTCCGACGGGGGCGAGGCCGTCGCGAATTCCGGCGCCTCGGCGAAGTCGTACTCGCTGTCGAGATCGAAGTAGAGCGCGGCGCCGATCAGGCCGACGCCGCAGAGCCCCGCCAAGGACGCTCCGGCGAGCCAACGCAGCGAGGCGTTCCGCCGCTCGTTGCTGTTGAGCCGATCATCGCCCAGTCGAATGGGCGGCTCGACGCCGAGTTCGAGGCCGACCGTCGTACGGTCGCCGCGGGAAGCGAGGCGGGGAAAAGCGGCGGCCAAGGTCGTCAAAGCTGTTGTTTCGCTCGCTTTCATCGCCGCGCCGCAACGCACGTGAGCGCGCTTTGAGGCTAGTTACCGCTCATGCCCGGCGAGCGCAAGCAGGCCAAGGGCAGCCATCTCCTGTTAAATCCGGTCGCGCGGCGACGACAATGAGGGCGCGTCGGCGTTGGAGGGAGGCCGCCCTTTGGGGACCGATCCCGACGTCGCGCTTCGCCCCGGCCAGGGGAGCTCACGGCGGCGGGCGCGCGTTTTCGCCGCTTTAGCGTCGTGCCTCAACGATTTGAGGCGCTTGCGACCCAGTTTAGCGTCGCCTCGACGTTTCGAGGAATTTGAACCCGGCGAAGGCGGAATAAGCGTAATATAATACTCTTATTATATGTTTAAATATACAACTCTCGCGCTATGTTAGTCATAGGTCGCATCGACCTCCGGGGCTCAGCCCTCGGCACTCCGCGGCGGCCGAAGTGGATGGCGAATCAGTCCTCGTCGCCTCTCGCCGGACCGCCGCGAAAACGGCGCACATACTCGGCGTTGTACAGCTCGCTTTCGAGGAAATCATCAGCCGCCAGCGCCCGGCCGACGAGAATCAGCGCCGTGCGCTCGACCGGCATCTCGCGCATCGCCGCCGACGATCTCCCCAAGCCTCGCGCGACAGACCCGCTCGTCCGGCCAGGAGGCGCGCGCGACGACCGCCGCCGGACAATCGGCCCCGTAGAAGGGCGTCAGTTCGGCGACCACGCGCTCCAGCGCATGGATCGACAGGTGGATCGCGAGCGTCGCGCCGGTTGCGGCGAAATTGGCCAGCGTCTCACGCTCCGGCATCGGCGACGCACGGCCGGATGTCCGCGTCAGCACCAGCGACTGCGCGATCCCCGGAAGCGTCAGTTCGCGCCTAAGCGCCGCGGAGGCGGCGGCGAACGCCGGCACGCCCGGCGTGATCGTGGTTGGGATACCCGCCTGCTGAAGGCGCCTCAACTGCTCGCCCATCGCGCTGAAGATCGAGAGGTCGCCCGAATGCAGCCGCGCGACATCCTCGCCCCTAGCGGTCGCCTCGACGCAGAGCGCAATAATCGCGTCGAGATCAAGCGGCGCGGTGTCGACGATTCGCGCGCCGGGCGGGCAATGGTCGAGCAGAGCCTTGGGGACGAGCGAGCCGGCATAGAGGCAGACCGGACAGCGGGCGATCAGATCGCGTCCCCGGACCGTGATGAGATCGGGCGCCCCCGGTCCGGCGCCGATGAAATGCACCGTCATCGCCGTTCCGCGGACAGAGCGATGGCGCAGGTCGCGCCGTCAGCCGCGAGCCGCGGCCCGAGCAGCCGGGCCGCCTTCGCCGGCGCCGGCAAGGGCGGCGGCTTCGGCGATGTTCGGCGCGCCGAAGCGGGATCGCGCGGCGGCGGAGGGCGTCAGGATGCGGCCCGCCTCAGCCTCAAGGGCTTCGAGCGGCAGCGGCGTCAGGGCGACGCCCAGGAGCAGCGCCGCGTTGACGATGCCGGGCTCGCCGGCCTTGCTCGCCAGCGTGAACATCCGCGTCTCGCCCTGCGGCTCCCCGGCCTCCGCGAGCGCCCGGCGGGCGAGGGCGGCGACCGCCTCTCCCGCAACGCCTGCGCGGCAGCCAACCCCGATCGCGATCAGACGGCTCATCGCTTGTGAAGCCGCCATTGCACGACCGGCATCGCCGCCCGCCAGCCGGAATAGCGCCCGAGCGGCTCAGCGTGCTCGACCGCGATGCGGACCAGGTCGCCGCCCCAGCGCGCCCGCCAGGCCACGCAACTTGCCTGCGTCTCCAGCGTCACCGCGTTGACCACCAGCCGCCCTTCCGGCTGGAGAGCCTCGAGAGCGCGTTCGATCAACCCGGGCGCGCCTGCGCCGCCGCCGATGAAAACCGCATTCGGCTCGGGCAATTCGGCAAACGCCTCGGGCGCTTCGCCAGCGACCACGGCGAGTGCCGATGTTCCGAAACTGAGCGAATTCCGCGCGATCCGCGCGGCGCGATCCGCGCGGGCTTCAATCGCGACGGCGCGATTGGCGGGGTCGGCAAGCATCCATTCGATCGCCACTGACCCGGAGCCCGCGCCGACGTCCCACAGCATCTCGCCGCGCCTCGGGCCGAGCGCGGACAGCGTCATCGCCCGGATTTCGCGCTTGGTGATCTGCCCGTCATGTTCGAACCACTCGTCCGGCAGGCCCGGCGCGCGCGAGAGGACCCGGGCGCCGCATCGGCGACCACTTCCAGCGCGATCGTGTTCAAGTCGGCGACATTCTCCAGCGCGAATGCGTGCGCCTGCGTGGCGCGAATTCGCTCGCGCGGGCCGCCCATCGCCTCGCAGACGGTCAGTTTCGATCGTCCCATGCCGCGCGCCGTGCAGCAGCGCCGCCAGTTTGGCGGGGGTCGCGTCGTCCCAGGACAGCGCCAGGATTCGCGCGCCGGGTTGCAGGTGGGGAATGATCGCTTCCAGCGGCCGGCCGTGCAGCGACAGAAGCGCGCAGTCCTGCTGGCCCCAGCCGAGCCGAGCCGCGGCGAGGGCGAAAGCCGAGGGCGCGGGCGCGCAGATCATTTCGTCCGCGGCGAACCGCCGCATCAGCAGGCTTCCGACGCCGAAGAAGAACGGATCGCCGGTCGCGACGACGCACACCGGCTTGCCGCGCCGCGCCTCGATCGCGTCGAGCGCCCCCTCGATCGGCGAGGGCCAGACGAGGGTTTCCGCCGCGAGCGGACCGACCAGCGCCAAATGGCGCTTGCCGCCGACCACGAACCGGGCTTGCGCGATCAGGCGCCTCGCGGCAGGAGTGAGGCCCTCGATCCCGTCCTCGCCGACGCCGACGATCGCGAGCCACCGTTCCGTGCTCATGGAGCCTTCGCCTGAACCGCTTTCGCCTGCTCATTCTCGGCGGCACGAGCGAGGCCAGCGCGCTGGCGCGGCGCCTCGCCAATGAGGCCGACATCGACGCCGTGCTGTCGCTCGCGGGCGCGACCGCGAATCCCGCGCCGGCGCCGATCCCCCAACGCGTCGGCGGCTTTGGCGGGGCCGACGGCCTGTCGGCGTTTCTGGCGAGCGAGCGCATCGACGCGGTCATCGACGCCACGCATCCCTTCGCTCAGCGAATCTCGGCGAACGCCGCCGCCGCCTGCCGGGCGGCCCAGACCCCGCTCCTCGTCCTCACCCGTCCGCCGTGGACTGCAGGCGCCGGGCGACCGCTGGACCGAAGTCGCGACGATGGAGGACGCCGCCGACGCGCTCGGCGCGCAGCCAAGGCGGGTGCTGCTCACGCAGGGGCGGCTCAAGCTCGGCGCGTTCCTCCGCGCGCCGCAGCACCATTATGTCGTCCGGACGATCGACCGGCCCGCGGACATCGACGCTTTTCCCGATTGCAAACTGATCCTCGCGCGCGGGCCCTTTTCGCTCCCCGACGAGCTTGAGCTGATGAAGCGGGAGCGCATCGAAGCGCTGGTGACCAAGAACAGCGGCGGACGCGCCACCTACGCCAAGATCGAGGCGGCCCGGGCGCTCGGCGTCGAGGTGGTCATGGTCCGCCGGCCGGATGCGCCCGAGGCCGAGACCCTGCACGATCCCGACGCGGCGATGGCGTGGATCGCGGCTCATCGCGCTCCCCGGTAGGAACGCGGCGTCAGCATCCAGGGGCGGGCGCCGTCGCGGGCGATGAAGCGCGTCTCGCTCGAGCCGACGATGACCAGGGTCGCCATATCGACGAGGCTCGCGTCGGCTTCATCAAGCGTCGTCAGGCTGACCCCCTCGTCGATGCGGCCGACGGCGCGGGCGAAGGCGACCGGCGTCGCGCCCGCTTTCAGGCGCCGCAGCAGGTCGAGCGCCCGGACGATGCCTTCGGGTCTCGCCTTCGAGGCGGGATTATAGATGGCGATAACGAAATCGCCCTCGGCGGCGGCGCGAAGCCGCCTCTCCAGGATCGCCCAGGGCTTGAGATTGTCGGAGAGCGAGATGGCGCAGAAGTCGTGGCCGAGCGGCGCGCCGAGCCGCGCCGCGGCGGCCTGCATCGCCGACACGCCGGGGGCGACCGCGATATCGAGGCCAAGCCATTCGGGATTGCCCTCGACCGCCTCGAACACCGCCGCCGCCATGGCGAAAACGCCCGGATCGCCGCCGGAGACAACGGCCACGTCGCGGCCCTCCGAGGCGAGCGCCAGCGCAAGCCGGGCGCGGTCCAGTTCGAGGCGGTTGTCGCTTGCGTGGAGACGCTGCCCGGGCCTCAGCTTGAGCCGCTCGACATAAGGCGGCGTAGCCGACGACGTCGCTCGCCGCTTCGAGCGCGGCGCTCGCCTCCGGCGTCATCCACTTCGCGGGGCCCGGACCAAGCCCGACAATCGCCAGGCGCCCGCTCACGGCCGGCGGCCCCTGCCAGGCGCCAGAATCAGGGAGAAATAGGGCGCGGCGTCGCCCTCTTTCTCCGAAAGGGGGGTCACGAACTCGCCGGCCATCGTCGCGCGCTCGACATAGATGGCGCGCTCCGCCATGCCGGCCGCCGCGAGCGCCTCTCGCGCGCGCTGAAAGTTGCGTCCGATCTTCATGATGACCGCGGCGTCGGCGAGCGCGAGGCGTCGGGTCAGTTCGTCGAGCGGCAGCGTCGCGGGCAGGATGACGAGCGCATCGTCGCCCCAGGCCATCGGCGCCCCCGCCGCGCCCCAGGCGCCGCAGATGCTCGAGACGCCGGGCACGATCGTGACGTCGAAGCGCTCGCGCAATCGCATATAGAGATGCATGAACGAGCCGTACAGCAGCGGATCGCCCTCGCTGAGCAGCGCAACGTCGCGCCCATCGTCGAGATGCGCCGCGATCGCGAGCGCGCTCTCCTTGTAGAAGCGCGCAAGCGCGTCGCGGTAGGGCGGATCGTCGAAATGCGACTCGGTGGTCATCGGGTAATAAAGCGGCAGCTCCACGTGCGACGGCTTGAGCCAGCAGTCGACGATCGCCCGGGCGTTGCCGCGTTTTCCCGCCTTCGCGAAGAAGGCCACCACCGGCGCCGCGGCAATGACGCGGGTCGCCTTCACGGTCAGGAGCTCGGGGTCGCCGGGTCCGATCCCGACGCCGTAAAGGCGTCCGGGCTCGGTCATTCGAGGTCGCTCGCGAGCGCATTGACGGCCGCCGCCGCCATCGCGCTCCCACCCTTTCGTCCGCGCACGACGATCGCCGGCAGCCCGCTCTCGATCAGCGCCTCTTTCGATTCGGCAGCGCCAACGAAGCCGACCGGCATGCCGACGATCGCAGCCGGGGCGGGCGCGCCGGAGGCGATCGACTCAAGCAGGCGAAACAGGGCGGTCGGCGCGTTGCCGATGACGACAACCGATCCGGCGAGACGCGGCAGCCAGAGGTCGATGGCGGCGGCCGTGCGGGTCGTGCCGAGCCTTGCCGCGAGCGCCGGGACCGAAGCGTCCGCCAGCGTGCAGACGACGTCGTTGCCGGCGGGAAGACGCGCGCGCGTCACGCCTTCCCCCACCATGCGCGCGTCGCAGAAGATCGGCGCGCCGGCGAGAAGCGCCGTTCGCGCCGCCGCCGCGGCGCCAGGCGAAAACACAAGATCGTCCGCCGCCTGGGGCATCCCACAGGCATGGATGACGCGGACGGCGACACGCTCCTCGATCGGCGAGAAGCGCCCAAGGTCGGCCTCGCGGCGAATGATGGCGAAGGACTGCCGATAGATGGCGGCGGGGTCCTTCTCGTAATGGTAGGCAGGCTTCATGCCCGGGGCCTTTGGCCCGCGAACAACCTTGCGCCCCTCGCTGACCAGCAGGTCCTCGATCCTCTCGCTTGAAAGGCCGGCCCATGCCGGCGGATCGCCGGCCTTGCCCGCAACGATGAGATCATAGCCGTTCGCGGTCGCGGTCAGCGTAGCCGCCGTCGGCGCCGGCCTCGCGCATCCTTTGGCGCAGCCGCTGACATGGAGCAGCACGCCGCCGGCCTTGGGCAACAGCGCGGCCCAGCGCGCCGCATCGTCGCGCAGCGGGCGATGGGCGTGCATGCAGGCCGGCGCGCCCGGGCAGGCGACGACCCGGAGCCGCGGATCGTCCGCGTCGACGATGAATCCGAGTGTCGCGCAAGCCTCCATCAACGACGAGGCGCGCGCGCGGGTCGAGGCCCGCGATCAGGAAGGCGCGCCAGGGCGTGAGCCGGAGCCCGCTCGCGCCGGCCGCCCGCGCCTGACCGATCAGGGCATTGAATTGCGCCGCTTCGATGCCGCCGAAAGCGGCGGCGGCGCCGACCACGGCCGCAGACCCATAGGCATGGCGCCCCAGCACGGAGCCGAGGGACGCGCCGCGTTGCGACCGCTGGCGGGCTTTCGCCGCGAAACCGGCCTCGGCGAACACGGCCATTGCGCCGGTTTCCGCGACAAGCGCGCGCATCCGCCGCGCCGCGCCTTCGCCCGGCGCCGGCGAGGCGCAGAAAAGCTCGGCCGAGCCGCGCCGCCGCTTCGCCGGTTTGGCCCGCCTCGCATTCCGCCGCGAGGCGCATCGTCGCCGGCGAGAAACACCGCGAAGCGGTCGCCGGCCGCGCTCCGGTCCGCCTCGAACCGGATGTCCGCGTCGATATCGCCGAGCGGCAGGCGGCCGAGCGCGTCGAGGACGAAGCTGAACTTCGCCGGCAGTCCGTGCAGCCCCTTGTCTGAGCCAAGCTCCGCCTCCAGCGCCGCGACGCTTGGCGCAAGATCGAAGGCGGCATCAGGATCGATGTCGTCGAGGGGGCTCACGACGATGTTGCGCAGGCGCTCGATCTCCGGATCGGCGTCGAGGAGACCGGCTTCGGCGAGGCGCGCCTCGAACTGGGGCAGCGTCCGGGCGGTCAGGCCGCGCAGGTGAAGATTGCCGCGGGCCGAGAGGTTGAGGGCGCCGTTGCCGCAAACCGTCGAAGCGTCGGCGAGCGCCGCGGCCTGGTCCAGCGACAGCCGCCCCTGCGGCGCGCGCACCCGGACGAGCAGTCCGTCCCCGGTCTGCATCGGCGTCAACGCGCCCGGACACCAGCCTTTCCGGCGCGGCGCCTCGGGGCGCCAGTCCTTGCGGCGAGGAGCGGTCGCGCTCATGCCGCCCGCCTTGTCAGCGTCGCCAGAATGTCGGCGCTCGAATTGCGGCGCGAGACCCAGAAACCCCGCTCCGCCGCCTGCTCGAATACGCCCGCCATATGCCGCGCCGCGTCGGCGTTGGCGGCGGTGAGAAACGCGCGCACTTTTTCGTCGCCGAGGGTCGCATCGAACATCAGATCGAACTGCGCGCTTTCGACCACGTCGGTGAGGGCGGCGAAGCAAAAGAGATTGTCGAGCGACTGCGCGATCTCCGCCGCGCCGCGATGGCCGTGACGCATCTGCCCGGCAAGCCAGCGCGGATTGGCCGCGCGTCCGCGCAAGGCGCGGGCGATCTCCTGTTCGAGGGTGCGAACTCTTGGGGCGCCGGGCATCGTCGAGTCGAGATGATAGAGCGCCGGATTTGCCCCCGCATCAGCCGCCGCGGCGGCGAAGCCGCCCTCATGCTCGGCGAAACTGTCGGCGTCGAGCGCATCCTGCCCCGGCAAATCCTGGCTATGGACGAAGGCTTCGGCGCCCGCCACCCGGGCGCGAAACGCCGCCGCCGCCTCGCGCCCCTCGCCCTCCCCGTCGTAAGCGTGGCTCGTCGCAGCCAAGTATTGCTGCGCCAGGTCTCCCCGCTCCCAGTCGCCACCGGCGATGCGCCGTCCGAGGCCAATCCCGTAGGCGCCGGGCGCAGCGCCGAACACGCGCGCCAGCGCTGCGCCTTCGAGTCCCGCGAGCGGATTGTCGTCAATGCTCTCCTCGCGTTCGGCGACAGCGCGCACGGCGGATGAGAATAGCGCGATCTGGCTCGGAAAGACGTCGCGGAAGAGGCCGGAAATGCGCAAGGTCACATCGACGCGCGGCCTGCCCAGCATGGCGAGCGGCAGAACCTCGAAACCGCTGACGCGGTTCGACGAGGCGTCCCAAACGGGCCGGCAGCCGAGGAGCGCAAAAGCTTGCGCCAGGTCGTCGCCGCCGGTGCGCATGGTGGCGGAGCCCCACAGGTCGAGCACGATTCGCCGTGGCCAGTCGCCGTTATCCTGCGCATAGCGCGCCAGCACTTCTTCGGCGGCGCGGCGCCCGATCTCCCAGGCGTTGCGCGTCGGAGCCGAGCGCGGATCGATGGCGTAGAGATTGCGTCCGGTCGGCAGCACGTCGAGCCGGCCGCGCGCCGGCGCGCCGGCGGGCCCCGGGGGCACGAACCGCCCGGCGAGCGCACGCAACAGGCCAAGCGATTCGGAAGCGCCGCAGGCGGCCACGCGCTGCTCCAGCGGCTCCTGCGCCTCGGGCGCGAGATCGAGCTCCGCCGCGAAGCCCCCCGAACCCTCAGGCGAGCGGCCGAACACGTGCAGCCCATCGCCGATGCGCATCTCCTTCATGTCGCAAAGCCACGCGTCGAGGGCGATGAGCGCCTCATCCGGCGGCTTGCCGTCGGCGGCGCATTCCTTCAGCAATCCCGTCGCGCGCCCTTTTTCGAGGATCAGCGCCGCAATGGCGCGGGCGCGGCGCGGGTCGAGCGCCTGGGCCTCGGCAAACTCGTCAAACAGCCCTTCCAGTTCGAGCGCGGCGCCGTAGGCCCCCGCTGCGATCAGCGGCGGGGTCAGGTGGCCGATTGTCGCTGCGCCGATGCGGCGCTTCGCCTGCGCCGCCTCGCCGGGGTTGTTGACGATGAAAGGGTAGATCACCGGGGTGGGGCCGAGCACGACTTCCGGCGCGCAACTCGCCGAGAGCGCCACCGATTTGCCCGGCAGCCATTCCAGCGTGCCGTGGGCGCCAAGCTGAATGATGGCGTCGACGCATTCCTTGCGCCTGAGCCACATGTAGAAGGCGACATAGGCGTGGCGCGGCGGCAGGGTCAGGTCGTGGTAGTCGCCCTTGCGGGACACGGCGTCGCCGCGGTCCGGCTGAACCGCGACAATCAGCTTGCCAAGCCGCACGAACCGGAAGCGGAACGCCCCGTCGATGGCGTCGCGGTCGCCATCGGGATCGCCCCACGCGGAATAGAGCGACTGCCTGAAGTCGTCCGGCGCCGAAGCGAGACGGGCCTCGTATTCGGCAAGCGTCAGCGTCGCCGCGAGCGGCCCGCGGGACAAGGCGTCCATCAGCGAGGGCGCGTCGGTATCGCAGGCGATGTCATAACCCGCGGCGCGCAGGGTTTGGGCGATCGCGACCGCGCTTTCGGGCGTATCGAGCCCGACCGCGTAGCCCGATCCGCCCGCCGCGCGACGGATAATCCGGGAGGATGCAGGCGAGGCGCTTTTCGGACGGCGCCTTGCGGCGCAGATTCGCCCAGCCCGAAGCCAGATCGGCGACAAAGGCGACGCGGTCGGCGACCGGCTGGTGCGCGACTGCGCCAAACTCGGTGCGGGCGTCGCGCGGGCTCGCCGTCTTGAACGAGATCGCCCTGGTCAGGATGCGGCCGTCGATCTCCGGCAAAGCGACGTGCATCGCGAGATCGGCCGGCCCCAAGCCGCGCGTGCGAGGCGCGCCACGCGTCGAACCCCATGCCGGCCAGCACCACCTGCAGGACGGGCGCGTCGAGCGCGTCAAGCGCCGCCGCTTCGCCGCCGTCGAGGCGGGCGGAAAAGGCGGTGGCGTTGAGCACGACGTCGAAGGGCTGGCGCTCGATCAGGGCGCGCAGCGGCGCGAGCGCCGACTCGTCCTTCAGGCTCGTCACAAAGATGCTGGTCGTCGCGAATCCCTTGGCGTTGAGCGCCAGGGAAAGCGCTTCGATCGGCGCAAGATCATTGGCCAGATAAATCGAACGATAAAAGACGATCAGCGCGTGGGGCGCGCCCGGCGCGGCTGCAAGACAGGCGGCTTCAAAGCGGCCGAAACTGCTTACCGGCGCGGGAGGCGGAGCTTCGGTCTCCGCGCCGATCAGGCGGCCGAGAAAGGCAAGACAGGCCGCCATGTTCTGCGGGCCGCCCTCGTCGAAATAGCGCCACAGGCGCTCGATCGCGCTGCTGTCAAGCGTGGAAGCGTCTTCGAGGCGCGTGTCCCGGCGCCGATCCCCCGGCAGCGCGGCAAATTGGACGCCGCTTCGGCGCGCGAGCGCCGCCAGCTCATCAACCCCGTAACGCCAATAGTCCCCGCCGCCCAGCACCCGCGCGACCACGAGCTTCGCGCGGGCGCAAACTTTCTCGAGATAGAGGTCGATCGAGAACGGATGGCGCAGCGCCGAAAGGCTGGCGAGCCTCAGCGTCAGTTTCGGGTCCGGCAGGGCGTCGTAGGCGTGGGCGAGCGCGTTCAGGTCGCTGTCGGAGAAAGAGAGAAACACGACATCCGCAGGGGTCTGACCGAGATCGACCGCTTCGACCGTCCCGTCGAGCGACCTGACCTCGATCAAGGGGACGTGCATGGCCGTCAGGCGCCGAGCGCTTCGGCAACCGCCTTGCGGTCGACGCCCTTCTGGGCGATCACGACAAGGCGGCTCGAGCGCGGCTCGTCTGCGCCCCAGGGCCGCTCGAAGTCGCGGCGGAAGCGCTGGCCGACGCCTTGCACCAGCATGCGCATCGGCCTGCCCTTCACTTCGACGAAACCCTTGACGCGCAGGATGTCATGGGCGCCCGCCATTGCGATCAGGCGATCGACTAACGCATCGGGATCATGCGCGGCGGGAATGGCGACGACGAACGTCTCGAAATCATCGTGGTCGTGCTCGCCCTCGGCGTCGTGATGCGAAGGCCGCTGAGCGAGGTCATCCTCGGCCGCCGCCCTGACGCCGAGCAAGGCGTCGGCGCTGATCACGCCATCGCGGGTCGGCGTGATCTTCACCGCCCGTGGCAACAATTTGGCGATCTCGGCGCGGAGGGTCTCTAGCCGTTCCGGACCGACGAGATCGGATTTGTTGAGCACAACGAGATCGGCGCAGAAAAGCTGGTCCTCGTACACTTCCTCAAGCGGGTTGTCGTGATCGAGCGAGGGGTCCTGAGCCCGCTGAAGAGCCACGCGCGCAGGATCGTCGGCGAAACGCCCCTCGGCGACCGCGGCCGCGTCCACGACCGCGACCACCCCGTCGACGGTGAGCCTTGTGCGCAGTTCCGGCCATTCGAAGGCCTTGACCAGCGGCTTGGGCAGAGCGAGGCCGGAGGTCTCGATGACGATGTGATCCGGCTTCGGCTCGCGCGCGAGGAGCGCCGTCACCGCCGGCACAAAATCATCGGCGACCGTGCAGCAGATGCAACCGTTGGCGAGTTCGATGATCGAGTTCCTGCGGACAGGCCGCGTCGGCGCAGCCTTGCAGGAGATCGCCATCGACGCCGACGTCGCCGAACTCGTTGATGATGAGAGCGAGCCTGCGGCCGCCGGCGTTGGCGATGAGGTGGCGGATAAGGGTCGTCTTGCCGGCGCCGAGGAAGCCGGTGACGATCGTGACGGGCGTCTTGGCGAGCATTGGCGACCCTATCGGCTGGGCGAAGCTTCGGAAAGCGCAAGCGGGGGCGTGCGGGAAACCACGCCTCTGCGGAAAGGAAGCGGCCGCTCGCGCCAGGGGACGAGGCCGTCGGGCGCGACGGCGTAGCGGCGGGCGGCGGTCACAATATCGTCGAGATGCGTCTCGCGGCTGAGGTCGCCGACGACATAGGTCCATTTGCCCGGCGCGGCCAGCGCGACCGTGCAGGGGCGCTTGCAGACGGAAAGGCATTCGATTGGGCGGAGCGCAATCTCCGGCGCCGTTGCGAGGCGCTCGCGGAGCGCCGCGAATAGCCCCTCGCCGAGAACGCCCTCATCCGATTTGCAGGTGACGCAGACGAGGAGGGTCGCGCCGCCCGAGAAGCCGCTCTCAGCGTTCATGTCGCGTCGATCCGGGCGCGGGCAAGCTTGATTCGAGCCGTGGCGCGCGCCGGCGGACAATTCTCGCGTCGGCCACGCGCAAACAACAGGTTCGGGTAGGCATCAGCGCTCCTTGGCCGCCCCTCCGGCGGCCTCGCGGAATTCACGGCGCACGGCAGGTCTCCTGGCTCGCGGCGTATCGCCGGCGCCGCCTTCCCGGACGCGTGGCATCCAGTGGCGAGAAAGCGCCGGCACGCCGCTCACAGTCGCGGGGGCGGCCGCGGATCGGCGAAGCGCCTACCGCGTTCCCTTTTCACCCTCATCCAAAGCGAGGGACCGTGCAGACTTCATGTTCCAGCTTCGCGGTGGGTTGTCAAATCAAACGGTTTCGCTATGATTGCATCAGTTACAATCATGAAACCAATATGCAATCGTTTGGCCTGACGGGCAGCTTGCGAACGAGAAGGAAGTCAGGAGAACAATCGCCAGATGACGACCGCGGTAAGCAAAATCCTCGATCATCTGAAAGATGGTGGCGGCCTGCAAGGCAAGGACATTGCGAATATCGTCGCGGTGTCTCCCGCCACCGTCTCGCGCTGGTCCAGCGGCAAGGCGACGCCCGACCTCAAAACGCAGACAATTATCGCCGAACTGCGGTATGTCGTCGATCGCTTGGCGGACTTCTACACGCCCGACGAAACGCGCCTGTGGTTGCACGCCAGACACCCCATGCTCCACAACGCGCGAGCGATCGACCTCATTAACGCCGGCCGGACCGAAGAGGTTCTCGCCCTCATCGAGGCGCTGGACTCTGGCGCTTATACCTAAGTGTCCGAGCCGCCGCGCGAGGCCCGCGACCTGCAACTGCTGGACGCGGTCGACGCGTTCAGCCGCGAGGCAGTCGATGCGACGGTATGGCGCGTTGTCCGGGAAGGTCGCGACCCGCTCTCCGGGCGCCCCTCGCTTAGCCGCTGGTGCAACGGGACGTTTGACGTTCTTTACACGTCGCTCGACCGCGACGGCGCGATCGCCGAAATCCATGCGCTGCTCGCTCTGCAGCCCGTCTTTCCGTCCCGCATCCTTTGGTTCGCCCATGAGCTGAAAGTGTCGTCGGTCAGAGCGGCTCAATTGGCCGACCTTCCGACCCTCGCCCGTCTCGGCGTCGATACGGATCGCTATGCGGACCGCGACTACGGCCGCACGCAGCCCATCGCCGACGCGGCGTTCTTTCTTGGCTTCGACGGACTGCTCGCGCCGAGCGCGCGATGGAGCTGCTCCAATCTGGTTCTCTTTACAGACCGCGTTGCGCCTCATCAGATCGAGATTGTCGGCAGCGAGCCGCAGCCGGTCGCGTGGAACGAGTGGCGCAAGCGCACGCGACGGTGACGCTCGTCTCATTTGCAGCTAGCCGCCGCGAGGGACGCTTGACGCGCAACGGCTTCAATGCCGAACATGGGCTCGAAGCGCGAATCGCGCGGGCTGGCGGGCTTGGATGGGACCGATCGCAGGCGCTCGGGCTGTCAAGCTGATCGCTGCGGCGATCCTGCTCCCCTCTCTTTGCGGTTGCGCCGGCCTCCACCTCTCGCAGGGACCTGACCAGGTCATCCAGCGGACCGAAGGCGAGGACAATTACGCCCAGAATCAGAAGGCCGGGCCGGTCGCCGCGCGCGTCCTGCCCTACGCTCTGCTCGCCGAGCAATCCTACGATCCCCGGGTCTATGCGACTCATAGGATCGCGCCCCGGACGCCCGCCTGCGACGCCGATGCCCTGAAGGATTGCGACGCGCCCGCCGATGACCAACGGGCGGCCCGTTGGCTCAATGAATGGCGCTACGTCTGGAGCTGCGACGGACCGGACGAATGCGGGGTGCGGACGGCGGGGCAGAGCGAGCCTGCCGGGGGCCTGGGAGTCCAGATCTGGGCGCGGAAGGGCGTCCGATGCCCGGAAGCCGTCATCGCCTTCCGGGGCACCGTCGGCGGGGACAAGGGAGACTGGGAGTCCAACTTCCACTGGATCTTGCGCGCTTTTCCCGTGTACGACCAATACGATCAGGTCCGCGACCACGTCGGCGGCTTCATCGGCCATGTCGAACGCGACAGCTGCTATCGGAAGGGTCTGACCGAGATCACCGCCGTCGGCCACTCGCTCGGCGGCGGACTGGCGCAGCTCGCGGCCTATTCCGATTCGCGCATCCGGCGGGTCTACGCCTTCGATCCCTCGATGGTGACCGGATATTATTCGGTCGACCCCCCGAACCGCGATCGCAACGTTCAGGGCTTGAGGATGGAGCGCGTCTACGAATTCGGCGAAGTCCTCGCCTACGGCCGGTTGATCATGCTGCACACTATCCCGTTGTCGCCCTTGCAATCCGCGCGTCGTCAGCGTCCGGTTCCGGGTCTTTCAGGGCGCTCCGATCGCTCTCCACAGCCTGACCGATCTCGACAATGGCCTGCTGCGGGTCGCGAGAGGCTCCGAACCGGAGACCTCGCCGATGGCGCTCGAGCGCTGCGGCGAGACGCCGAAGCCGCCGCTCGTCGCATCGCAATGATGCGCCGAAGGCCCTATGCTGCGTCCAATCAGGGATCCGCGCACAACGACGCTACGAGTCGCCCGGACCTTCGCCATCGCCGGAAACAGCCCCATGAGCCGCCTCGAAAACGATCGCCACAAGGCCAAGATGGCCAAGCGCAAGGCGGCGCAGGACGCGGAAGTCGCGGCCAAGCCCATTGCCGAGAAGGGGCTGCTCATCGTCCACACCGGCCCCGGCAAGGGCAAGTCCACAGCGGCGTTCGGGCTCGCGCTTGCGGGCGCTCGGACGGGGCCAACGCGTCGGCGTCGTGCAGTTCATCAAAGGCGCCTGGACGACCGGCGAGCGTGTGGCGATCGAGCGCTTCGGGACCCAGGTCGAATGGCGCACGATGGGGGAAGGCTTCACCTGGGAGACGCAGGATCGGGCGCGCGACATCGCGGCGGCGAACGCCGCATGGGCGGAGGCCAAGCGTATGATGGCCGACCCCTCGATCCGCCTGCTGGTGCTCGACGAGCTGAATATCGCCTTGCGCTACGACTATCTTCCGCTCGCCGAAGTGGCTGGCGCCTTGCGGGCCCGGCGCAGCGATCTGCATATCGTCGTGACGGGCCGCAACGCCAAACCGGAGCTGATCGAGGCGGCCGATTGCGTCACCGAATTCGCGCTCGTCAAACATCACTTCGCCGCCGGGGTGCGCGCCCAGGAGGGCGTCGAATTTTGATCCGTCCGCCGTCATCGCGAGCCCGAGCGCAAGCGAGGGCGTGGCGATCCAGAGATGAAGGGGCCTCGTCCCCCATGACCCCTGGATTGCTTCGTCGCTTGGCTCCTCGCAATGACGGCGCAAACCGGGCATGTGTTTCCATCACCGACGCGCGGCGCCCATGACCGCCCGGGCGCTGATGTTTCAGGGCACAGGGTCGGACGTCGGCAAATCGCTGATCGTCGCGGGCCTCTGCCGGGCCTTCGCGAAGCGAGGGCTCCGCGTCCGTCCGTTCAAGCCGCAAAACATGTCGAACAACGCCGCGGTGACCGAGGACGGCGGCGAGATAGGCCGCGCGCAAGCCCTGCAAGCCCGCGCCTCCGGCGCCGCCGCAAGCGTTCACATGAACCCGGTGCTGTTGAAGCCGCAGAGCGAGATCGGGGCGCAGGTCGTCGTCCAGGGCCGGGTGATCGGCAACGCGCGAGCGCGCGAATACCAAGCGCTCAAGCCCAAACTGCTGGCCGCGGTGCTCGACAGTTACGCGCGCGTGAAAGCCGACGCCGACCTCGTGCTGATCGAAGGCGCAGGGAGCGCGGCGGAGATCAATTTGCGCGAGGGCGACATCGCCAACATGGGATTTGCCCGCGCCGCGGACTGCCCGGTCGTGCTGATCGGCGATATCGACCGGGGCGGCATTTTCGCTCAGATCCTCGGCGTCAAAGCGGCGCTGGCGCCCGACGACGCCGCGACCGTCGTCGGCTTCATCGTCAACAAGTTCCGCGGCGACGCGAGTTTGTTCGAGGGCGCCATGGGGACAATCGCCGAGCGCACCGGCTGGCGCGCGCTCGGGCTCCTGCCGTTCTTTCCGCGAAGCCGCGCGGCTTCCGGCGGAAGACGCGTTCGGCCTCGGCGACCGAAAAGCTCGGGGGGGCGGCGCGATCACGATCGCCGTGCCGATGCTGGCGCGGATCGCCAATTTCGACGATTTCGACCCGCTCCGGCTCGAACCGGAGGTTCGGCTTGTGTTCGTGCGCGCCGGCGAGCCGTTGCCAATCGCGGATCTGATCGTCCTTCCGGGCAGCAAGGCGACGATCGCCGACCTGAAGTTTTTTCGCGAGCAGGGCTGGCATATCGACCTTCTGGCGCACGCGCGTCGCGGCGGGCGGGTGCTGGGAATCTGCGGCGGCTACCAGATGCTGGGAAAACGCGTCGCCGATCCCGGAGGCATGGAAGGGCCGCCGGGCGAGGCCGAGGGCTTGGGACTCCTCGACGTCGAAACCATGCTCATGGGCGATAAGACGCTGAGGCGGGTGGAAGGCGAAAGCCTTCTGAGCGGCCGGCCCTTCCACGGCTACGAAATGCATATCGGGCGGACCGAAGGCCCGGACTGCGCCCGGCCGCTCTTGCGGTTGAGCGACGGACGGCTGGACGGCGCCGTCTCTGCCGACGGGCGGATCGCCGGCGCCTACGTCCACGGGCTCTTCGCCGACGACGCGCAGCGGGCGGCATGGCTCACGTCGCTGGGCGCCGCGTCTGGCCTCAACTACGAAGCCGCAGTCGAGCAGACCCTGGACGCGCTGGCCGATCATTGCCGCGTCCACCTCGATCTCGACGCGATTCTGGCTGCCGCACGATGAGGCGTACGCGCAGAAAAAAGCGCCGCTTTTCACTTATAGCATAATCGTATCGTATAATTCGTGAAAGCTAACAAAAAAATGCGCCTACGCGATTGAAATCGTTCGGCCGCGGACAAAGCTGCGCGGCTGCCGAGCAGGTCGATCTCGAGGTTGTCCGAGCGCTCACGCGACCAGCGTTCCGATCGCCAGGGCCAGCGCTTGCACTGCGCAGGCCAGCCGAAAGATCCCGAGGCTACGTTCGATCGCCGCGGGCGTCGGCTTGCGCCGCCCTTCGCCGATGAAGGCGTCGTCGACGAGCGTATCGCCGTAGACCCGTGGCCCCGCGAGCGTTACGCCCAGCGCGCCGGCCATCGCGGCTTCGGGCCAGCCCGCATTGGGAGACGCATGATTTGCCGAGTCGCGCCATGCGGTTCGCGCGGCTTCGCGGCCGGAGGCGCCCGGGGTCAGCGCCGCCGAAAGCGAGAGCCATACCGCCGCCAGCCGCGAGGCTGGGAGGTTCACCAGATCGTCGAGCCGCGCCGCCGCCCAGCCGAACGCGGCGTAACGGTCGTTCGTGTGCCCGATCATGCTGTCGGCGGTGTTGATCGCCTTGTAGAGCGCGCCGCCGACGAGGCCGCCGACCACGGTCCACAAGATCGGCGCGACAACAGCGTCGGAAAAATTCTCCGCCAAACTCTCGATCGCCGCGCGCGCGACGCCCGGTTCGTCGAGGACTTCCACATTGCGGCCGACGATCTTCGAGACGGCGTCGCGTCCCTCGCCGAGACTCGAATCGAGCCCCTCGGCGACCGCTCGGACATGAGTATCGAGGCTGCGCTGAGCGATGAGGCTGGAGGCGACCAGCGCGAGCCCGACAAAACCGAGCGCGCCGCAGAACACGAGCGCGGCGCTTGCCGCCCACGCGACGAGCCCGATCGGCGCCAGATAAAGGAAAAGCGCAACAACCCCGAGCCGCTTGCGTGTGGCGAAACTCAGGCCCGGCCGATTGAAGGCCGTGTCAAGCGCCCCGAGCCAGCGGCCCATCCAGGTGACGGGATGGCCGATCGCGCGATAGACAGGCGCCGGGTAGCCGATCAGCGCCTCGACGAGGAGGGCGGTTAACGCGAGCGGCAAAGAATACGAAAGGGCCATGATGGCGGGGCTGACCTGCGGTGCGGGTTACGGCGCGTTCACCTATCACGGCGGCGCGCTTGAAGTCGCGCGCCGGCTCGCGCCGGGCGCCCCGAAGCCGTGGATCGATCTCTCGACCGGGGTCAATCCGCACGCCTATCCCCTGCCGGATCTCGAGCCTGAGGCGTGGACCCGACTGCCGGGACATGAGAGCCTCGCTGAACTGGAGCGAGCAGCCGCAGAGCGTTACCGCGCGAGGCCTGAGGCCATTGTCGCCGGCCCTGGGTCGCAGGCGCTAATTCATACCCTTGCGCGCATCCTTCGAGGATTCGCAGTCGGCGTGCTGGGGCCGACCTATGGCGGCCATGCCGAGGCTTTCGCCGCCGCCGGCGCGCGCCCCGAGGACGCAGCCTCGCTCGCCGCGATGCGGAGAACTCGACATCGCGATCGTCGTCAACCCCAACAATCCCGACGGGCGAATCACCAGGCGCGCTGACCTTCTCGATCTGCAACGGCGCCTTGCCCGGCGCGGCGGGATGCTGATCGTTGACGAGGCCTTTGCGGATTTTGACGGCGCCGACGACAGTCTCGCGCCGGCTTTGCCTGCGAGCGGGGCTGTGGTTCTGCGCTCTTTCGGCAAGGCCTACGGATTGCCAGGGCTGCGGCTCGGCTTCGCCATCGCCTCGCCGGACATCGCGAAACCGCTGCGCGCAGCGTTGGGGCCCTGGCCGGTCAGCGGTCCGGCGATCGCGATCGGCGCCCGCGCGCTCAGCGATCTCGCTTGGGCCGCAGCGACGCGCGCGCGCCTCGGCGGCGAAAGAACGAGGCTCGACGCGCTTCTCGAGGAGGCCGGCTGGCGCGTTCTCGGCGGGACGCGCCTTTTCCGAACTCGCCGCCAACCCGGACGCGGCGCGCCATCTTCGAACGCCTTCTGGCCGCGGGGATTCTCACCCGCCCGTTCGCGGATGCTCCGGACCGGCTGCGGTTCGGGATCCCGGGAGGCGAGCAGGAATGGCGGCGGCTCGCGGCGGCGCTTTCAGGATGACCGAAGCCGCTCGCAGGAGAGGCTTGCCATCCCAAGCCTCCCGAATAAAAGGACGCCTATGCCCTCGCGCGCGCCCCGAGTCTTCACAATTCCCTCCGGCGCGCCGTTTCTGCCCACTCTGAGCCGGGCGCTGCTTGACGGTAGATTGATCGAGGGCTTTCCCGGCGCAGGCGGCGCGACCGCGCTCGCCGATGCGACGATCTACGTACCCACGCAAAGGGCGGCCCGGGCCCTCGCCGCGGCGCTGCTCTCGGCAAGCGGGGGACAAAGTGTCCTTCTGCCGCGAATCGCTCCGCTCGGCGCCTTCGAGCCCGACGAAGCGGCGCAGTTCCTTCAAACGGATCAGGAAGACGCGCCGCGCTCCGAGGTTCAGCCCGCGGTCGGAGAGCTGGCGCGCCGCCACACCCTCGCCCGGCTCACCCGCGCCTGGGGACTGGCGTTGCGCGGGGCGATCCGGAGCGCCGACCGGGACGGACTTATCACCGACGCTTCCGAGCCCGCGCTCGTCGCCACGACGCCCGCCCAGGCTTACGCGCTCGCCGCCGATCTGGCCGCGCTGATCGACGACATGATCATCGAGGGCGCGCCATGGGAGAGGCTCGAAACGCTCGCGCCCGATTCCTACTGATTCCTACTGGCGAATCACGCTCGACTTTCTCAAGATCGCCTTCGCTCACTGGCCGCAATGGCTCGCCGAGCACGGTCTCATCGACAGGGCGACAAGAGCCGCGCTTCTCATCGACAGCGAAATCCACGGCGCTCGAGGGTGGAGCGCGCCGCGGTCCGACCATCATCGCCGGCTCGACTGGCGCCAATCGCGCGACTTCGCGTCTCATTGCCGCGATCGCGCGGGCGGATCAAGGCGCCGTCGTCCTTCCGGACCTCGACCTCAAACTCGACGAGCGCGCCTGGGCGATGATCGGCGCAAGCGACCAAGCCGCGCAAGGGCTCGCAGGCCATCCGCAAGCGTTGCTGCACCGGCTGCTCGGCGCAATCGGAGTCCAAAGAGGCGAGGTTGTGACGTTGGGCGCGCTTTCCTCCGGACTTGCTGCACGTTCGGCCTTTCTGACCGAGGCGCTGCGCCCGGCGGAGTCGACTGACCGCTGGCGAGACCGGGATCGCGCATTATCGCCCGGCGCTGTCGCCGCCGCGCTTGAGGACGTCTCGCTGGTCGTCGCCGACGACGAGAACGAAGAGGCTTTGGCGCTGGCGATCGTGATGCGCGAAACGCTGGAGACGTCCGGGAAGACGGCAGCCCTCATCACCCCCGATCCCCTGATCGCCCGCCGGGTGTCCGCCGAACTGATGCGCTGGGGCGTCGAGGTCGAAGATTTCAGCGGGTCGGACGCTCGGGCAAAGCCCCGCGGGAGCGCTCGCGAGGCTGATCCTGCAGGCAGCGATTCAGTTCACCCCGCTTTCCTTTCTGGCGCTTCTCGCTCATCCGGCGGCGCGGTTCGGCCGCTCTCGCGTCGACGTCGAGGCCGCGGCTCGCGCCCTCGAACTCTCCGTGTTCCGCGCCATCCCGCTCGGCGCTCTCGACGATCTCGAACCGGCCTTCGCCGCCGCGCGCAAAGCGGCCCTGGACCGCCACGCGCATCCTGCGATCCGCCGCGTGAGCGAAGCAAATCGGCTCTCAGCCGAGACGCTCGCCCGCGACCTGGTGGGCGCTCTGTCGGCTCTGCGCGCGATCTCATCGACGGCTTCGCTTCGCGACTGCCTCGCGTCGCATCGCGATGCGCTCGATTCCGCCGTCCGCGGTCCGGGAGAGATCGCCGAGGACGCGGAGGGGCTCGAAACACTGGGTGAACTCATGGCGCAATGGGAGGCGGCGGCGGCCGACTCCTTTCCCTGTGCGCTCGATGAATACGCCACGCTGTTCGACTCCGCCGTCGCCGCAGTGCGCGCTCCGCCAGCCGGCGGAGGCCACCCCCGTCTGCAAATTCTTGGCCTCCTCGAGGCGCGTCTTCTTTCATTTGATCGCGTTCTGCTCGCAGGGCTCGACGAGGCGGTATGGCCGCCGGCCGTAGAGACCGACGCGTTTCTCAATCGGCCGATGCGGGCGACGCTTGGCCTTTCCGCGCCGGAGCGGCGCATCGGCCAGACCGCGCATGATTTTGTCGCCGCCCTTGGCGCGCGCGAGGCCGTTCTCAGCCGGTCAAGGAAGCGCGGGGGCGAGCCGACCGTAGCGTCGCGGTTCCTTCAGCGGATCGTCGCGGCCGCGGGCCCCATGAACGCGGCGATCACGGAGGCGGAACGGCGGGGCGCGCGGTATCTCGATTTCGCGCGCGCGCTTGATCAGCCAGCTCAAATCTCATCGATTGGAAGACCGGAGCCGCGTCCGCCCGTCGAGCGCCGTCCGCGGGCGCTCAGCGTAACCCGCGTTGAGACTTTGCGGCGCGACCCTTACGCGATCTACGCCGAGCTGATCCTCAATCTGAAGGTGCTGGAGCCCGTCGCGCGCGAGATCGGGCCACGCGAGACAGGCGAGGCGTGGCATGCGGCGCTGCAGGAATTTGCCGAGAAATATCCGTCTGGCGCGCTCCCGCCGGATGCGCGCGAGGCTCTCTTCCT
This sequence comes from uncultured Alphaproteobacteria bacterium, assembly GCA_963839185.1. GTDB lineage: Bacteria > Pseudomonadota > Alphaproteobacteria > Rhizobiales > Beijerinckiaceae > Roseiarcus. Next base: position 76,143 of record CAWIUD010000005.1, read on the forward strand.
GATTGCCAGCGGCCGTTTTGCGCCGCTCCTTGGCGATCCGGGCTTCCGCGGCCTCAACTGGCCAAACATCGAAAAGAGCCTCGACTTCGTTCTCGATTTCGAGCGCGCCGCGCGAGCCGACGTCGATCGCATCTGGGTCGAGCGGCAGGGCCAAGTTCCCCTTTGCCTGGAAAACGGTCAGCGCTTCAGGCTGAGCGCGCGCGCCGATCGTATCGACGTCTTGCGCTCGGGCGGCGCGATCGTGATCGACTACAAGAGCGGAACGCCGCCGGGGGCGGAGGAGGTCAAGGTCGGCTTCGCGCCGCAATTGACCCTCGAGGCCGCGATACTCAAGCGCGGCGGATTCGAAGGGTTGCCAGCGCTCGAACCCAGGCAGGCGATCTATTTGAAGGTTGGCGGCCGGGATGGGGGCGCGGAGAAGCCGGCAGGCGGCAAGGACGCCGATATCGCCGCGCTCGCCGAGAAGCACTTCGGGGAACTCAAGACGCTTCTCGACCAGTTTGCTTCCGAAACGACCCCCTACCTGTCGCGCCCGTTTCCGAAATTCGCCAGCCGCTACGCGAAATACGATCATCTGGCGCGCGTCAAGGAATGGTCGGCGACAGGCGGCGCGGGCGAGTTAGAGGACGCGTCGTGACGCGGCCTCTCGCAATTCCGCAGGGACTGCGCGACAGGCAGGCGCGCGCCTCGAACCCAAAATCGTCGGCCTGGGTGTCCGCCAACGCCGGCAGCGGCAAGACGCACGTTTTGACCCAACGCGTCCTGCGGCTCCTGCTCGAAGGCGCGCCGCCGTCGCAGATTCTGGGCCTGACCTTCACCAAGGCGGCGGCCGCGAATATGGCGAGCCGGATCTTCGACAAGCTGGCCGAATGGACCGGCCTCAGCGACGATGCGTTGGCCAAGGAGATCATCGATTGCGGCGTGCCGAAGGACGGTTTGCCGAACCTCAGCCTAGCCCGGCAATTATTCGCCCGCACGATTGAGACTCCGGGAGGCCTCAGGATTTCAAACGCTGCATGCTTTTGCCGAGCGGCTGCTACGGATGTTCCCGTTCGAGGCCAATGTCCCCGCCCATTTCAAAGTCATCGACGAGCGCGAGACCAAGAATCTTATGCGGGAGGCGCGCGATGAGGCGTTTGCCAAGCTGCACGCCTCGTCCGGCGGGAAAGTCGCGTTGGATCTGGTCGCGCGCGAGGCGAGCGCTTTCAAGTTCGACGAACTCTTGACCGAAGCGCTCTGCCACTCAGAGACGTTTGACGCCTTTCCGAATGCGCGGGCCTATGGCGCGGCGCTGAGCGGACCGCTGGGACTGTCGCCGGGCGTGACCGCAGCGGAGGTCGAAGCTGAGATGCTCGGCGGCGGCACAGCGCGCCAACGGCGTGAGGTCTGGGCGAAGGCGCTCGAAACCGGCACGGGAAACGATCTGAATTTTGCGGCGAGACTTCGCAGCCGCCGACGAGGAGGGCTCGCCTCGCAACGCGGGTGCGGTCCATGCTGGCGGCTTTCTTCACTGATGGGGGCGAAGGCGGTCCCCGCTTGGGGACAAAAGGCTGTCTGGCGGGCAGAGCGCCGCGCGAAAACCTTGCGTCGCTCGAAGCCGAACTGCGCGGCGAGCAGGAGCGCCTTGCGTCGCTGCGCGAACGCAGGCTCGCCACTCAAGTCTTGGAGCGCAGCGAAGCGCTATTCGTGGTTGGCAAGGCGATCCTAACGGCCTTTGCCCAAAGGAAGGCCGAACGCGGCGCGCTCGATTTCGACGATCAGATCGCCCGGGCGCTGGCGCTGGTCACGCAATCGAGCGCCGCCTGGGTGCTGCATAAGCTCGACTACGGGCTCGATCACCTGTTGCTCGACGAAGCCCAAGACACTTCTTCGTCGCAATGGGGCATTCTCAGTGCGCTGAGCGCGGATTTTTTTTCCGGCGCCAGCGCGCGCGGACTGAACCGCACAGTGTTCGCGGTCGGCGACGAGAAGCAATCGATCTTCTCTTTCCAGGGCGCCGAGCCAGAGAAATTTGTGGAAATGAAGCGCGTTTTTGAGAGGCGCCATCGCGATGCGGAGCTGCCGTTCGAGGACGTGCCTTTAACCTTCTCGTTCCGCTCTTCTCAGACGGTGCTCGATGCGGTCGACATGACGTTTGCATCGGAGGCGGCCTGGCGGGGGGTCGCAGGCGCCGAGGAACGTCCCCCGATCCATGAGGCGATTCACACTAACTTGAAGGGGGTGGTCGAGCTATGGCCGCCGATCGCGCCCAATCCCAATCGCGAACCGCAGGACTGGCGCATGCCGCTGGACGAACCGTCGCGAGACGACCCGCCGGCAATCCTGGCTCGCCGCATCGCCAAAGTCGTCAAGGGCTGGCTTTCGCCAAACTCTCCCGAGCGTATCGTCGACCCGAGGACCGCCCAAATCCGCCGGATTCGTGCCGGCGATGTGATGATCCTGGTTCGCAAGCGAAACGCATTCTTCGAGGCGATGATTCGAGCCTTGAAGACGGCGCAGGTGAAGGCAGCCGGCGCCGACAGGTTGACGCTGCGCGACCACATCGGGGTGATGGACCTCATCGCCGCCGGGCGCGCGGCCCTCCTGCCGGATGATGACCTGACGCTGGCTTGCGTCCTTAAGTCGCCGCTGATTGGATTGGACGAAGACGCGCTGTTCAGACTCGCGACAGACCGCGGGGATTCGCTCGCCAAGGCGCTGGCCGCTTGCCAAGACGGACCGGCCGTCGAGGCCGCCCGGCGGCTGGAATTGTGGCGCGGACGCGCGAATGACGCTTTCGCCTTACGCCTTCTACGCGCGTCTCTTGGGCGAAGACGGCGGCTCGACGGGCGCTGATTGGGCGGCTCGGACACGACGCCGTCGATCCGATCGACGAGTTCCTAACGCTTGCCCTTGTCCACGAACAGCGCAGCGCGCCTTCTCTTCACAACTTTCTCGCCGAGGTCGAGGGGACCGACGCAGCAATCAAGCGCGACATGGAGGCCGAGGGGGAGGGCGTACGCGTCCTCACGGTCCACGCGAGCAAGGGACTCGAGGCGCCGATCGTCTTCCTCCCCGACACTTGCGACAAGCCCGATCACCATCATGATCCCAGACTGTTGCGGCTTCCATCCCGCGACCCCTACGCGCCCCCGCTCTTCGCCTGGTCTCCGAAGGCGAAGTCAGACCCGGCTGCGCTCACAGGACCACGCGCGGAGGCGCAGGCGGCCGCGGCAGCCGAGCATCGGCGTCTGCTCTATGTGGCGATGACCCGCGCGGCTCAACGTCTCATCGTCGCGGGCTACGCAGGCGTTCGCGCCCGGTCAGACGGGTGTTGGTACAATCTCGTCCATTCCGGCCTTTCGGCTCAAACGCACGACGCCCCGGCGCCGTTCGGCGAGGGAGAAACAATCTTGCGATTCGGCGATGGTCTTCGCGCCGAGGACCAAAGCGAATCGCGGCAGACGCTTTCGCGCGCCGGTCTGCCCGGTTGGATCGCCACCTTGGCGCCGCGTGAGATCGCACCGTCCGCGATCAGGCCTTCGCGGCTCGGCGGCGCAGGCGAGCGGAGTCCGCAGCGGATCGCCGAGGGCCGGCTTGCGCACGCCTTGCTGCAAATGCTGCCCAACGTCGAATGTGATCGCCGGGAGGCGGCGGCGAAGTGCATTTCTCGAGCGCTACGGCGACGAACTCGACAAGGCGACGCGCGCCGCCCTCGCCGGAAAGGTCGCCGCGGTAGTTAGCGCGCCGAAGCTCGCGCCGTTCTTTGGACCCGATTCTCGGGGCGAGGTGTCGCTTACAGGGGTCCTGCGCCAACCGGGAGGCGCAAGCGTTCCTTACAGCGGCCGCCTGGATCGGCTCGTTGTCACGCGAGACGCCGTATCGATCATCGACTTTAAGCTCGGCTCGCCGCCGATGCAGCCGGCGTCGGCTCATATTCAGCAACTCGCCCTCTATCGTGCCGCTTTGCAGCCCCTCTACCCGGGGTTGCCCGTGAGCGCCAATCTTGCCTACCTCGATGGGCCTACGCTCGTTCCGATCGCTGCGGCGGATCTGGACGCAGCGCTTGCCTTCGTGATTGCCGTGGCATCCTAAGGTCCAGCAGACAGCCGTAAAAACCGGGATTTCTGCCTGTGGACCCGAATCGGCCGCGACGGCAGTTGCCATGAGATGGTCGCATTTGCTCGCCACGGTCGTTTCGATGACGAGCGGAACGCGTCAGGGCGGGCGCCCAGTAAGCTTATGTTTGGAACCGGGGAGGCTGCGGCAGACGTCGTGGCGAGGTTTCGGTCGCGCAGCCGTAATCTTTGGGGTGGGGCTGTTGGTGGCGGGACTCGCGCCGGGAGTCGCCGAGACCCTAAAAAGCCCTTCTGGCATGGTGCCTTACGCCCATCCGGTCTATAAAAATGGCAAGCGCGTCTTGTGGCACGGAGCTTGGCGCGGCCACGGCGTCGCGGCGCGCGAAACCGTCAGGCCTGCGCCAGTCAAGGTGGCCGCTGCGCCGCAGCCGGCTCAACAATCTCCCGCATTTAAGGAATTTGCGATTCTGGCCGATCCTGGGGACGTGCGAGCGACTCGAATGGCTAAGGACTTCGCCGGGGTCTTGACCACGAATGGGGCGGCAGGTCGGGCGATCGTCGGATCGACATCGGCCCCAGGGCTCAGCAAGGTCTCCCGGGCCGATATGGCGGATTTCGCGATTGTTTCCCTCGACAGCCTCGTCTCCGCCGCCAAGGCCGACCCGGAATGGACGAAGCGTGCGCCCTTCCTCGTAAGGCTTGCCCCTGAGACGCTGGAGGTGATCGCGCCGCGGGCGGTGAAGTCGATCGGAGACCTCCAAGGACGACCCGTCAGCTTCGGCGATCAGGACGGCGCGACCTCTACCAGCGCCAGGATGCTGTTCTCGCGTCTGGGCGTATCCGCGAATCCGACCTACGAGCCGCTCCCCGAGGCGCTTGACGCGCTCGCGGCGGGGCGGCGCGACGCTGTCATCGTTATGGGCGCGGAAGGTTCGCGCGCGCTCGATGACTTCGGCGATGATGGGCGATTTCATATTGTCGCCATTCCCTGGTCGGCGGCGCTGCAGCCCCTCTATGCGCCGGCTCGCGTGACGCCCGCCGATCGGCCAAATCTCGTCAAGGCCGGCGACGCCGTCGAAACTGTGGGCGAACCGATGGCCATCGTCGCCCTCGACGCCCCTTCGGGTTCGCAACGGGCGGACGCGGTCGGGCGCTTGGCGCGTCTTTTCTTCGACAATTACGACGCCTTGCTGACCGACGATTACGACTCACACTGGCGAGACGTCAATCTTGCCGCTGACGCGTCCTGGCCGAACGAAGACGTGGCCCCGAACTCGCGGCGGCTCAAACTTGGCTGGATGCGAAAAAGGCGACAGCCGACGCTTCGCTTGACGCCTTTCGCGCTGCCGCCAAGTCGGCGGCCGCATCGGCAGACGGCCCCAGCGCTGCGGATTCAGACCGGCTCTACGACGGCCTGACGCATTGGCGCGAGCTCATGCAGTAGGGAGGACGCGAGCTGCCGGTTTCCTGGAAAACCATCGCGGGCCTCATCGCTGGCGCTTTCGCCGGCGTTCTGGCGGTTGTGTGCTGGCCTCGGCTCGAGCCGTCGGCGATGAATGTGAAGGCCGCCGTCGAACAGCCTGTTTTTGTCGCCCCGCCGGCCGCCCCCGCCGCGCCGAAGGCGTTGAAGGCGGCAGCAATGCCGTTCGGCAAGGAGGCGATTGGCAAGCTTGCGATGGCGCTCCGTGAGCAACCGGCCGCCGCGGGCGGCGCTGGCGCGGCCCTCGCAATACCGATTGAGGATGCGCGTCGCCTGACCGCGCAAGGCCTCGTTGCGTTCGCCAATGGCGATATCGCGACGGCCCGCGCCTTCCTCCTCAGCGCCGCTGGCGCGGGCGATGCTCGGGCGCTGGTGGCGCTGGGCGACACTTTCAACCCCGCGACTCTGAGTCGCCTTGGCGTGATCGGGCTCAAGGGCGATGAGGCGAAGTCGCGCGACTATTACGCCCGCGGGCTCGCGGCTGGCGCGGGCGGCGCCCGCGAGCGGCTCGCAGCCCTGGCGGCGAAGTAGGGGCGAGCCCAGTCCACGTTGTCGCGCCTTTTGGTTCGCCGAACCGGCTCTCATTGTGAGCCCTGTTGCGATTCCTGCCTCGGCTGCTGATTCGATCCCGGCGCGTCCCGATTTCGGGCGAGGCGGCAGCCAAGTATGACGAGGTCTGCTACAATAGCCATAGTTGGACAGCGACGGCTGCGTCGCTCCGCAATTGTGGCTCACAGCGAGGGAGGCAGTGACGCATGACGGCCAACGGCACGATGATGGCGCAAATGTCGGGCAAGAACGGCTTCATCGCCGCGCTCGACCAAAGCGGTGGATCGACTCCAGGGGCCTTGCGGCTCTACGGCATCCCGGACAGCGAATACGCCGGCGATGAGCCCAAGATGTTCCGCCTGATGCATGAGATGCGGGTGCGGATCATCACGGCGCCGACGTTCACCGGGGCGAAGATCATCGGGGCCATCCTCTTCGAGCGCACGATGGACGGCGAGGCCGAGAAAAAGCAGGTTCCGACGTTCCTCTGGGAGGATCGGGGCGTGGTTCCCTTCCTCAAGGTCGACAAGGGACTCGAGGCGGAAAAAGACGGCGTTAGCCTCATGAAGCCGATGCCGGATCTCGACAAGCTTCTCGCCCGCGCGGTGAAGCTCCGGATCTTCGGCACGAAGATGCGCTCGGTGATCAACCTCGCGTCGAAGGAAGGAATTGCCGCCATCGTGCGGCAGCAGTTCGAGGTCGCCGAACAAATCGCCAAGCACGGGCTTACGCCGATCATCGAGCCCGAGATCTCGATCAAGAGTCCGAACAAAGGCGGCGCGGAGGCGATTCTTCGTGACGAAATCGCCCGGAAACTCGATGCATTTCCGGCGGACCGCCGGGTGATGCTCAAGCTCACGATTCCCGATGTTCCTGACTTCTATTCCGCATTGATCAAACACCCGCGGGTCGCGCGGGTCGTTGCGCTCTCGGGCGGCTACACGCGGGCGGAGGCCTGCAAGCGCCTCGCTACCGACCACGGGATGATCGCGAGCTTCTCCCGCGCACTCGTCCAGGACCTAAGGCGGTCGATGAGCGATTCGGAGTTCGACGCGGCGCTCGCGGCGTCGATCGACGAGATTTATCAGGCCTCGACGGTCAAAGTGTGACGCTGCGGCGGGTGACGAATTGGAGCCGACAGTTCAGCGGGTGGGATTGCGATGACCGTCGGCGCCGACATTGTCTTTCTTTTTGACGTCGACAACACTCTGCTCGACAATGATCGTTTTCAGGATGACCTGCGTAGCGAGCTGCGGCGCGAATGCGGCGAACAGGCGTGCGCGCGCTATTGGGCGATCTTCGAGGAACTGCGCGCCGCGCTTGGCTATGCCGATTACCTTGGCGCGTTGGAGCGCTTGAGAGCCGAGGACCCGCACAGTTCAGCGATCTTTCGGCGTCGCCAACTGGGTCCTGGACTATCCGTTCGCCGCCCGGCTCTATCCGCGCGCCCTGGATGTCATCAAGCATGTCGGACGGTGGGGGCCGGCGTTCATCCTGTCTGACGGGGACGCCGTCTTTCAGCCTCGCAAGATCGCCCGCTCGGGCCTCTGGGACGCCTTTGGCGGCAATGTGCTGATCTACATTCACAAGGAACTCGAGCTTGCGGAGGTCGAGCGCCGGCAGCCGGCAGTCCACTACGTTCTCATCGACGACAAGACGCGTATCCTTGCCGCGGTCAAGAAGGTCTGGGGCGCTCGGATAACGACTGTCTTTCCGAAGCAGGGCCACTACGCCCTTCAGGCGACCGCCGCGGAAATGGCGTCAGTCGACATCGCGGTCGATAGCATCGGCGCTTTGCTGGATTACGACCTGCCGGCGCTGAAACAGCGGCGCTAAGCCTTACCAACGCCAGCCGCAGACCCGACGACCGCGATGCCACCAGCACACCCACCGGCGGCGGCGCGGACGCCGATGCGGACCGACGACGACGACCTGGGCCTTCTCGATCAAATTATCCGGGTTCAGCGCGACGCGCAGAGTCGAACGGCATCGCCTCGGCCGCGCCCGGAATCAATGCCGAAGACCTGCGGCGCCGGCCGCGCCGCACAGGAGTCCACCAATCAATTTGCGACGATCGAGAGCGTCCATGGCTTGCTTCCTCCACTCGCGCAAGTTGGACGCGCCTCGCCTCGGCTGTCAATCGGATGGATGACCGGCGCGATCACGAGATCGTCAGGCTTCCGCCGTTTTAGCGCGGCGCCCCAATGTTTTTAAGCCCTTGCGACCCGGTTTAGCGTCGCCTCGCCGGCCTGGGAAAATTATAGAGGAGCAAGTCCTATATAACATATATGATACGTGTATCATTATCCAAAGGGTATGAAGCGACCTATCCCGCAAACCTGACTTCCGGCAGGCCTGCCACGCCGACGTCCAGCGCCAGAACGCCTCCCGCCCACGGCTGATCGCGAAGCGCGTCGCCCTCCAAATCCCAAATCGCCGAGGTCACATAGAGGACCCGCAAGTCCGGGCCCCCAAAAGCGCAGCTTGTGGGTCTCTGAACCGGGAGCTCGACGATGCGATCGACGCGTCCGTCGGGAGCGTAGCGCACCAAGCGCCATCCGTCCCATTGCGCGTTCCAGAGATAACCTTCGGAATCGACTGTCGACCCGTCCGGACTGCCGGGATCGTTCTCGGTCGATGCGAAAAGCCGGCGATCGGCGACCGCTCCCGAGGCATGGTCGTAGTCATAGACGAAGATGGCGCGGTCCTGCGTGTCGGCGAAATAGAGCCGCCGATTGTCGGGACTCCAGGCCAGCGAGTTGGAGATGCCGATCGAAGCTTCCATGCGATGCACGGTCAGGTCGGCGTCAAGCCGGTACAAAGCGCCGGTGCGCCCGCCGTCCCGCTCATTCATTGTTCCCGCCCAGAACCGCCCTTTTCGATCGCATTTGCCGTCGTTGAACCGGTTTTGCGGTATGCCGGCTTCAGGCTTCGCGATCCATTCGACCTGGCCGCTATCCGGCTCAAAGAACGCAAACCCAGAGGCGAGCGCGCAGACAATTCCGCCACGGCTCCGCAGCGCGAACGAGCCGATCCGCTCCGGCAGGGTCCAGCGCTTGATAGCGCCGGTCGCCGGTGCGTAACGATGCAATTGTCCCTTCTCGATATCGACCCAATACAGAGATTGTTCGGAGACGTCCCAGACCGGCCCTTCGCCGAGCTTATTCTTGCAATCGACGACCAGCGATATCTCGGTCATAGGCGTCTCCCCGGACAACAACAGACCCCGCGGCAACGCCCGACCGAGCGGCCGCTCGCAGTGACCCATCACCCCTCCTACCAGTCGACAATCGTCCCATCGGAAAGCACCGCGTTGACGGTGTGCGGCGCCTCGGGCTGGAAGGGATGGCGCGCGCAGGCTTTCTCGTCGACTTCGATTCCGAGCCCCGGCGCCTGGGGAACCTGCCAAAAGCCGTCAATCATTTTGATCGGTCCGTGGACCACCTCGAAATACCAGGGAACAGCGCCGACCATTTCCTCCTGGATCACATGGTTCGAGGTTGAGACGGCGAAGTGGAGGGCGGCGACGCCGGCGATCGGACCCAGCGGATTGTGCGGCGCGACGCCAACGCCCACGGCTTCCGCCATCGCGGCGATCTTTTTCGTCTCCCACAAGCCGCCGCAGTGGCAGATATCGGGTTGCACGATGCTGATCGCCCGGGCCCGGAGCAGGTCCTCAAATTCAGACAGTTCCACGAGGCGCTCGCCGGTGGCGATCGGAACATTCGTCCTTGACGCCGCTTCGCGCAGCCCGACCGTATCGCCGGGCGGCAATATCTCTTCAACGAACATCGGCCGGCCCGGCGTCAGCGCATCGATATAGGCGAGAGCGGCCCCGACCGACGCCGGCCGTCCATGAAAGTCGATCATGATCTCGACCTCGCCGCCCACGGCGTCGCGCAGCGCGTTCATCATGCGCGCAACCTGATCGACCTGAGGCAGGAGGGCGCTATAGTGCGTGTAGGGTATGATGACGACTTTCATCGCCCGATAGCCGCGGCCGACAACCTCGTGAGCACGCTCGACCAACTGGCCGACGCTGGCGGTCTCGTAGACCGCGCGCATGTCGCCAAGCCCAAGGTGCGTATAGACCCGCACCTTGTCGCGGACCTGTCCGCCGAGCAGCCTCCAAACCGGCACGCTGAGCGACTTGCCCAGAATGTCCCAAAGCGCGATCTCGATCCCCGATATCGCGCTCATGCCGATTGCGCCCAATCGCCAGAAACTGTGCTTTTTCATGATCCGCACCAGCTTCTCGATGTCGCGCGGATCGCGGCCGACGACCAGCGGCGCGAGATCCTCCAGGGCGGCCGCGACCGAGCGGGTCTTCCACTCCAGGGTGGCCTCGCCCCAGCCGAAAAGGCCGGCCTCGTCGGTGTCGACGCGAACGAACACCCAGTTGCGCATCTCGGCGTGAACGATGACCGAGCGTATTGTCGTGATCTTCAACCGCGATCCTCCCCGAAGCGGCGATTGGCAATCATAGCACGGCGTCGAATATCGCCCGACTTGCATCGAAACTGGTCGTGTCCCATTGCCAACCGGACGGAGTTAAGTTTACTTCATATGATATGAGGAAACGCTCGACGGCCGTCATGCGCCGGGAGGGACAGGAATGGCCGCGCAGGCTACCGCTTTTGCCTCGATCGTACGATTGGAAGGGGTGCAAAAGTACTTCGGCGCCGTGCACGCGCTTCGCGACATCGATCTCGCGATCGGACGCAACGAGATCGTTGGGCTCATCGGCGACAATGGCGCGGGAAAATCGACGCTGATCAAGGTCATGACCGGGGTGCTGGCGCCGACCTCGGGCAAGATATTCGTCCGCGACCGCGAAATCCACGCCAGCGAATATTCGGTCAGGATGGCGCACGATCTCTCGATCGAAACCGTCTATCAGGACAAGTCGCTCGCCGAGAAGCAGCCTTTGTGGCGCAATTTCTTTGTCGGTCAGGCAGATCGCCAACCGATTCGGCTTCATCGACATCAAGCGCGAAAAGGAGGTCGCCCAGAAGATCCTGCTCGACACCATCGGCTTCCGCGGCGTCGGCATCACCGTCAATTCGACCAGTCGGCAATCTGTCCGGCGGCGAGCGTCAGGGCATCGCGATCGGCCGGGCGATGCATTACAACGCCGACCTCATCGTGCTCGACGAGCCAACGGCGGCGCTCGGGCGTCGCCGAGGTTCGGAAAGTGGTCGAATTCGTGCGCCGGATCAAACAGTCGGGCGAGCCTGCATCTATATCGAACACAATCTCGCGCACGTGCATGAAGTGGCCGATCGACTGGTCGTGCTTGACCGTGGGCAGAGTGGTCTCGGAGATCAATCCGAAGGAAATGACGGTGGCCGAGCTCACCGAATATCTGATCGATCTGCAGCGCAAGGCGTAAGGGGGGGGACCGGATGGCTCAGCGGTCAGGCGCATCGATCCTGCAGCGCTTCGAGGCGCTGCCGATCATCATCGTCTTCGTGCTGCTGCTTGCCTCTTCATGTATCGGGCGCCGGAGGTCTTCCTCGCGCCCTACATCTACACCACCTTCCTTTCGACCTTGCCGCCGCTGATCCTTCTTGCCGCCGGGCTCACGTTTGTGATCGGCGCGGGCGAAATCGACCTCAGCTTTCCGTCGATCATCGCCTTTTCCGGCTTCGTCTTCGCGGTCCTGTTCAAGGAATACGACCTCGGCTGGATCGCGGTCGTCGCCGGCCTCGCCTCGGGCATTTTGGTCGGCTTCCTCAACGGAGTCATCATCGCCAAGATCGGCATTCCGTCGTTCATGACGACGCTCGGCACCCAGTTCTTCTGGGCCGGCATGGCGACCGTGCTCTCGGGCGGCAAGTCCTACGCGCTGCGCGGCGCCGAGGAGAGCTCGGTGTGGCAATGGATCGTCGGGCGCCCATTCGCGTCGCCGTCGACGTCCTGGCTGCAGCAGCTCTCGATCCAGGGCGCTATGGACGGCGCTCATCGTCGGCTTTCTCTGGTTCATTCTCACCCGTCACCGGTTCGGCGAGCACGCGCATGTTCATCGGCGATTCCAATGACGTGTCGCGGGTCGTCGGCATCGACGTCGACCGCGAGAAGATCAAGATCTTCACGCTGATGGGTTTTCTCGCCGCCTGCGCCGCCATCATGCTGACGCTCGAGAACAAGAACTTTTTCGGCAATCAGGGACAGGGCTATCTGTTGACCGCCATCGCGTCGGTGCTGATCGGCGGCACGTCGATCTTCGGCGGCCGAGGCGACGATCATCGGGACGGTCTTCGGCTGTTTCATCATCGGGATGGTCGAGGCCGGCCTTGTCGCTTCGGGCCTCACCGGCGCCTGGGTGAGGACCGTGCAGGGGCTCATTTTCCTCGTCTCGATTATCTTCTACATGTATGCGGACGAACCGCAGCGCCGGCGGGCGCTCTTCGCCAACCTGCGGTCGTTCTGGAGATTCGGCGGCATGGGAGCTTCCGAAGAGGGAAGGGTTCGCCGATAGAGGCGGCCCGAAAACAGCAAGGGAGAAACGAACATGCGTGTGGCTCATTTTCTTCTGGCCGGCGTCGCCGCGGCCGGGCTCACGGCCGCCGCGGCTCCCGCTTCGGCCGATCCGATCGGCAAAGGCCTGGTGATGTACATGCAGATGGGCGGCAACCCCGGCGACGGCGCGACGCTCGCCCGTCAGACCGGAGCGAAGGAAGCCGCCGAGGCGCTCGGCGTCGATTTGAAGGCGCAATTCTCGGCCTGGGCGCCGGAGACGATGATCAACCAGTTCAAGGAAGCGATGGCCGCCAAGCCGAACTGCATCGAGATCATGGGCCACCCGGGCTCGACCGCTTTCCACGATCTCGTCAAGCAGGCCGTCGACCAGGGCATCGTCGTCACCTCCGGCAATTCGCCGCTGTCCGATCTGCAGACCGAGTTCGGGCCAAAAGGCTTTGGCTATGCGGGCGTCGATCTCTACGCGGGCGGCGCGCTGACCGCCAAGGCGATGCTGGCGCAGGGCTTGAAAGCCGGCGACCAGGCGATGGTCTACGGCGTCTTCAGCCAGGCCGAACGCGGCCAGTCCGAGAAGGGACTTGCCGATACGCTGGAGAAGGCCGGCCTCAAGGTCGACCGGCTCGAGATCACCCAGGAAGCCAACAGCGACATGTCGCTGGCCGTGCCCGATTCTCGCAGCCTACATCCAGGCGCATCCGAACCTGAAGGCCATCGGCACGCAGCACGGCGGCGCGACTGGCGAAATGAAGCAGGTGCTGGAGAAGGCCGGCAAGAAGCCGGGCGACATCGTTGTCGGCGGCATCGATCTCGCTCCGTCGACGATCGATGGGCTGAAGTCGGGCGCGGTAAGCGCCACGCTCGACCAGCTGCTCTATCTGCAGGGCTTCGTCCCGGTCGTGCAATGCGTGATGACCGCCAAATACAAGATGCCGGGACTGTCGCTCAACACCGGCGCAGGCACCGTCACGCCGAAGTCGATCGACGCGCTGACCAAGCTCATCGACGCCGGCATCCGCTGATCGGGCGGATGCTTTCCATCAGGCCGCAGCCCTGGTTCCGCGGACGCGAGAGAGGCGTCCGCGGTTTGGCGGGCGAGGCGCAAGGCGTGGTCGAAGCGGGACCGGGCGCCGCCAAGGATCAGCGGCCTCCGACGTCAAGACGGCATCCACCAACGGAGCGCTCATGTTTGCGATAGGCGTCGATTTCGGCACCAACTCGGTGCGCGCGCTCGTCGTCCGCTGCTCGGACGGCGCTGAATTTGGCGCGCGCGTGGTCGAACTACCCCTCCGGCGTGGAGGGCGTTCTGCTCGACCCCGTCGACGGCCTGCTGGCTCGCCAGCATCCCGGCGACTATCTGTTCGGACTGGAGGAAAGCATCAAGGGTGCGCTGGCCGAGGCCCGCCGCAAGCCCGGTTTCGACGCGAGCCGGGTCGTCGGGCTTGGCGTCGACACCACCGGATCAAGCCCGATTCCCGTCGACGCCGCCAACCGCCCGCTTGGCGTTGAGCGAAAAGTGGATCGACGACCTTTCCGCGCAATGCTGGCTGTGGAAGGATCACACCAGCTGGCGCGAGGCGGCGAAAATCACCGAAGCCTCCGCCAAGCTTCGGCCGCAATACATCGCCAAGTGCGGCGGCGTCTATTCGTCGGAATGGTTTTGGGCCAAGATCTGGCATTGCCTGAACGTGGCGCCGGAAACGTTCGCCGCCGCGTTCTCATGGGTCGAACTCGCCGATTGGGCGCCGTCGGTGCTCGCCGGAGTGAGCGATCCGCAGGCGATCAAGCGCGGCGTTTGCGCCGCCGGCCACAAGGCGCTCTATTCCGACGAATGGGGCGGTCTGCCGGACAAGGAGTTCCTCGAGCGCGCTCGACCCGCGTCTCGCCGAGTTGCGGGACCGGCTCTACGCAAAGGCGTACGACGCGACCCAGCCCGCCGGCTCGCTGTCTCCGGATTGGGCGGCCAAGCTCGAGCTCGCCGCCAGGCATTCCCATAGCGATCGGGGAATTCGACGTTCACTACGGCGCGATCGGCTGCGGCGTGCGGGAAGGCACGCTCGTCAAGGTGATCGGCACCTCGACCTGCGATTGCGCGGTCGTTTCCGCCGACAAGCCCGTCGCCGATATTCCGGGCATCTGCGGCATCGTGAAAGGGGCGATCCTGCCCGGGTTCTTCGCTGTCGAGGCCGGCCAGTCGGCCGTCGGCGATATCTTCAAGTGGTGGGTCGAGGGGGTTTGCGGGGGTGACGCCGCGCTTCACGCCCGGCTGAGCGCGGAGGCCTCGAAGCAGCGGCCGGGGCAGGCGGGTCTCCTCGCGCTTGACTGGAACAACGGCAACCGGACCATCCTCGTCGACCAGCGGCTCTCCGGACTGCTGCTCGGCCAGGACCTCTACACGACGCGGGCCGACATCTATCGCGCGCTGATCGAGGCGACCGCGTTCGGCGCGCGCGCGATCATCGAGCGCATCCGGGAGTACGGCGTTCCGATCGATCGGGTCGTGTGCACGGGCGGCATCGCGGAGAAGAATCCGCTCCTCATGCAAATCTACGCGGACGTGACCGGCTGCGTCATGGAGGTCGCGGGCTCAGCCAGACCTGCGCGCTCGGCTCGGCCATCTCGGCCTCGGTCCTCGCCGGCGTCCATCCGGATTTCGCCGCGGCAGAGGCGGCGATGACGTCGCTCAAGCCGGAGAAATTCGCGCCCGCCGCTGAGAATCGGCAGGTTTACGATCAGCTCTACGCGCTCTATCGCGGACTGCACGACAGCTTCGGCGGCCTGACCAAATCCGCCGATTTGTCGCAGACGATGAAGACGCTCCTGGACATCAAATATGCCCAGCGGGCGTAGTCCTTCGCATTTGCCCGCCAGGCGCGCTCGCCACATAGGAAATTGAAACGGCCATGATCAATCTCGCCACGCCCGAAATCTGGCTCGTTTGCGGCTCGCAGCACCTCTATGGCCCAGGACCGCTGCAGCGGGTCGCCGCCAACGCGGGCGAGATCGCGGGAGCGTTCGCCGCTTCGCCGGAATTGCCATTGAAGACTGTCTTCAAGGCTCTGCTGACGACGCCGGACGAAATCGCCAAACTCTGCCTGGAGGCGAATTCCGACCAGAACTGCGCCGGCCTGATCATCTGGATGCATACCTTTTCGCCGTCCAAGATGTGGGTGCGCGGACTGAACGCGCTTCAGAAGCCGTTCGTGCACCTGCATACCCAGTTCAACCGTGACCTCCCGTGGGACACGATCGACATGGATTTCATGAACCTGAACCAGTCGGCTCACGGCGACCGGGAGGCGGGCTTCATCCACACGCGCATGCGCCTGGCGCGCAAGGTCGTCGTCGGCCATTGGGCGGACCCGGAGGTGCATCAGCGGCTCGCGGCATGGATGCGGGCGGCGCGCGCCTGGCACGACTGGCAAGGGGCCAAGTTCTGCCGCTTCGGCGACAACATGCGCCAGGTGGCGGTGACGGAAGGCGACAAGGTCGCGGCGGAAATGAAGTTCGGCTTCGCGACCAATGGCTATGGCGTCGGCGACCTCGCTGCGGCTGTGAACGGCGTCTCGGACAGCGAGGCGAACGCTTTGGCCCGCGAATACGAGACGCGCTACGCCGTCGCGCCGGCGCTGCGCAAGGGGGGCGACCGGCATGAACTCGCTCCTGTATGGCGCGCGGCTTGAACTCGGCTTGCGCGCCTTTCTGAGCGGCGGCGGCTTCAAGGGATTCACGACGACGTTCGAAGACTTGCATGGACTGAGGCAGTTGCCGGGCCTCGCGCCGCAGCGGCTGATGGCCGACGGCTACGGCTTCGCGGGCGAAGGCGACTGGAAGACCGCGGCGCTCGTGCGCGCGATGAAGGTGATGGGCGAGGGACTGCCGGGCGGCACTTCGTTCATGGAGGACTATACCTATCATTTGGCGCCGGGCGGACACGAGGTGCTCGGGGCGCATATGCTCGAGATCTGCGAGACGATCGCCGCGGGCAAGCCGTCGCTCGAAATCCACAAGCTGACCATCGGCGGCAAGGAGGATCCGGTTCGGCTTGTGTTCGACGCGCCGCCGGGACCGGCGCTCAATGCGAGCCTGATCGATCTCGGCGCGCGCTTCCGGCTCCTGGTGAACGAAGTGACGGTGATCAATCATCCGGCGCTGCCGAAACTGCCGGTCGCGCGCGCGGTGTGGGAATGCAAGCCCGATTTCAAGACGGCGTGCGCCGCGTGGATCCTGGCAGGCGGAGCGCATCACACCGGCTTCAGCTATACCGTGACCTCGGAGATGCTCGAGGATTTCGCGACCATCGCCGGCATCGAGCTGGCCGTGATCGGGGCGGACACCAGGCTTTCGGGCTTCAAGCAGGACCTTCGCAGCAACGACGTCTATTATTATCTCGCGCAGGGAATGCGGGCATGACGCCGCGATGAGCGCCGTAGCCAGATCGACGAGCGGGGCCATGTTCAAGGAACTCAAGCGCGAAGCCTATGAGGCCAACATCGCCTTGCCGCGGCACGGATTGATCAATCTCACCTTCGGCAATGCGAGCGCAGTCGACCGGTCGAAAGGCGCTTTTGCGATCAAGCCGAGCGGGGTCGACTACGCGGCGCTTTCACCCGACGACATGGTCGTCGTGGATCTGGACGGGGAGATCGTCGATGGGCGGCTCAACCCGTCCTCGGACACGCCAACCCACCGCCGGCTGTTTCTCGCCTTTCCCAGATATCGGCGGCGTGGTGCACACCCACTCGTCGCATGCGACGGCGTTCGCACAGGCTGGCCGGCCCATTCCGATCTTCGGCACGACGCATGCGGATTATTTCAATGGTGAAGTGCCGGTCACGCGCAAGATGACGCCGGCCGAAATCGCCTCGGCCTACGAATGGGAGACCGGCAACGTCATTGTCGAGAGGATGCACGGCCTGCGATCCGGGCGATTTTCCAGGCGTTCTGGTCAATCGGCACGCCCCCTTCACCTGGGGGTCGAACGTCGCCAAGGCGCTGGAGAACGCGGTCGCGGTCGAATGCATCGCGCACATGGCCCTGATGTCGCTCCAGATCGAAGCCGGTCTGATGCCGATCGAGATGGATCTGTTGCGCAAACATTTCAAGCGAAAGCACGGGGCCGGCGCCTATTACGGACAAAAGCCTGACCGATAAGGCGCCTGCCTTGCCCCTTGCGCCGCCCGAGGAAGCCCTCTCAGGGACGCCGCGTCACGACCGCAGCGATATGTTCATGCCGCTGAGGTCGATCGAGAACATGAAGCCGATTTGCCGCCCCCTCAGCCGCAGGACGACTCCGCGCGCGTTCGAAAGCTGAGCCGCAGACCGGCCGCCGGCGACCGAGAGACCCGCGCCGATCGCTGAATAAACCCCTTCGATGTCGCCTGGCGTGTGCAGATGGGACGCCGTGCCGACGAGGTCCGTGCCCGACGCCCCGATCGTCGCGCCGGCGCTGATTCCGCCGATCGACAGCGGATATTGGTGGCCTTGAAACGTGAGGGTCCCGCTTCCGCCGCTCATGCCAAAAATAAAGCCCGCGCTCAGGATGCGCAGCGAGATCGACCCCGTCGCTGCTTCGGCCGGCGACAAGAGGGAGGCCGTCGCCAGACCGGCGCCAGAAATGATGAGGCTGCGACGCGTGAAGTCCTTCATGTGGCTCTCCTTGCGAGGGCTTGAAATTGTGCTGACGTTTCCTGTGTTTGCCCCCGATAACATCGATTGAATAGACCCCGCTCATGGGCATTGACAAGCCCGGCGCCTGTTTTTCCCGCCTCAGGCTTAATGGGCGCCGCGGCTTAAGCCTTAAGCTCGGCGGCGCTCGAGGCCGCCGGCGCGTCGCCCAACGGTGACTTGCTCGCGTCCAGGCGAAACTTCAGATAGTCGGCGGCCAGAATGGGCGCATAGCGGGGTGTTTCGTTGCGCGGGATACAGGATGGGATCGCCTCGACCATCGCATCCGGATTGGGATCGAAGAAGAAAGCGATCGAATATCGGGCCTTGCAGCTTCGGTTGAAAACCCGATGCGGCGTCGAAACGTAGGCGTCGTTCGTCCAGCGCATCAGGCAGTCGCCGATATTGACGACGAACGCGTGACGCAGCGCCGGCGCCTCGATCCACTCTCCGGAGCGCGTGCGGACCTGGAGGCCGCCCACATCGTCAGTCGCGAGCAGGGTCAGGTTGCCATAATCCGTGTGCGCTCCCGCGCCGATCGGCTCTTCTGAAGTGCGGGCGGCGGGTGGATAGCGCAAAAGCCTCAGCGTCGCCATTGGGCGATCGAACTTGTCGGTGAAATGATCGAGGCCGAGCCCAAGGTCACAGGCGAATGCGCGATGCAGGCGGGCGCCGAGCGCGGCGCAGGCGTCGAAGTAAGCAAGCAGCGTCCCGCGGAAGTTCGGCAAACTCGGCCATGCGTTGAGCGACCGGAAGGGCATCGCCGCCAGAACCTCAGGGTCGTCCGGCGCAAGTTCGAGACCGATGTTGAAGGCCTCCTTCATGTCGGGGCCGACGCCCGGATCGAGCGCTTCATGCAGCAGGCCGGAATAGCCTCGGTTTCCACCGACTTTCTCGATGGCCACCGCCTGCTTGTCGGCCAGCGGCAGGGCGAAGAGCCGGTGCGACTGCGCGAACGCTTCGTCCATCAGGGCCGTGTCGACGCCGTGGTTGACCACATAGAAGAACCCGACGTCGCGGCAGGCGGCGCCGATCTCCGCTGCGATCCGGGTCAGCGCCGCCTCATCGCCGTCGCCCGACGACGCGAGATCGATGATCGGCAATGCGCTCGGCATGGGTTCCTCTCCAGTTTGCGATCCGTCAGCAACAGCCAAAGCCGCTTCGATAATGCTCGACAACCGCCGGCTCCAATTGGCTCCAGGCTTCAAGGAATCCGGCGCGCGAAGGCATCTTGCCCCGGTACTCGCGGCGGAGCGCGGTCTCCACAACGTCCAGGTCGACGCACGTGAGCCGCCCGTCGCGAACGATCTCGCGGCCCGCGACATAGACCCGAGCGACATGCGCCGCAGTCGCACGCGCGAAGACGAGATCGATAGGCTCGACGGGCATCACCGCATCGCGGTCGAGACTGTCGAGATCGAGGACGAGGATGTCGGCCGGCGCGCCGACCATGAGCGCGCCGTCGCCTGGCGCGCCATTGGCGAACCGGCCATTGGCGACGATCTCTGAGAGCCAGGCGCCGCGCGCGATCGCGCTTTCAAAGCCCCAGCCGCCGTGGAGGAAGTGCCCGAGTCGCATTTCGCGCACGATGTCGTCATCCTCGTCGAGCGCCGACGCGTCGACCCCGAGCGCCACGCGGCAGCCGCGCCGGATCGCCTCCGAGATCGGCGCGATGCCGCTGCGCAGGTGAAGGTTCGAGCTCGGGTTGGTCGCGATGACCGCCCCGGACGCAGCGATTGCGTTGAGCTCTTCCGGGCGTGCATGGACGCAGTGCGCTAGCGTCAGCCGCGGGGTGAGAAGTCCAAGCGCTCCCAGGCGCGCGACGACGCCTTCCGGATAGGTTCGATCGGCGAAAGCGCGCTGATAGCGGGTCTCCAGCAAATGCATGTGAACGCGGCGCCCGGTCCGCCGCGATGCATCCGCGATCGCGCCAAGAAGGGCGTCGGAGCACCACTGCGGACCGCTCGGCCCGAACTGCACGGAGAACGTCTCGCTTTCGGCGGCCGCCGCAATGGCTTCGACGCGGGCGACCTGCTCGTCGACGCCGGGCATGGGCTGCAGGAATTGCGCCTCGATCACGTTGCGCGCGCTCACCGGCAATCTCGCAAGCACGTCCTCGTCGCCGCCGTACACGAATGGGTTGCGATCGCGCATGAACACGGCGAGCGTGACGCGCACGCCGACGTCGGCGGCGGCGCGGGCGATCTCGCGGGCTTCCTCGACCGGCGGCATGGGCCCGTGAAAGCGGGTGTAATGCGCCATGACAGAACCGGCGCCGCCCCGCGCCGCCCGGCCGAACGCGGCCAGCGCGCCGAGATGGGGATCGATCGCCGGCATTGCGGCGAGGCGCAAGAGCCAGGTTTCGAGCGGTTTGCCCGCCGCCCCAAACGAGGTGGGCGAGAGGGGACGCGCGTGATCATGCGCGTTGACGAGCGCCGGCGCCGCGAGCAGGCGCCGCGAAGGCGTGTTGGCCGACGGCGCGATGCCGGCGATGCGCCCATCTTCGATCGAAATGTCGACCGGTGGTCCGGCCGGCTCGCCGCCGACCGGCAGAAGGATCACGCCGGAGAGCCGCTCGCTCATCGCAACGGAAGGGTTCGTCTTCATGGTATGCGCTTCCGGCTTTCGATCGACCGGCGCAGCGCGTCGAGAAAGGGGATGTCGGCGAACTGGTCCGCGCGAACCTTGTCCCAGGCGACCCCTTCCGGCTGCGGATAGGGCGTCTGCGTGGCGATCAATTCGAGCTCGGTCGCGACGTAGTTGAGCGCCGAATCATGGCTTTCCATCACCACCTCGCCTTCGGCGACGACTTGCGAGGAATGAACGGTGGTCGCAATCGGCGTCGAGCGGCCGACGAGCCCCAGTTCGCGAAACACGCCCTGCTCGAGGTCGGCGAATCCGGCGCCCTTTCCCGTCCGTCCGCCCGCGCGCGTGACCGCGACGCAGCCGACAACGCAGAAATCGAGCTTCGGCATATCCTCGAAGCCGACGGGCTCGCCGTGCTGCATGAAGCCCTGCGAAGTCGCCGCGGTCTCGAAGTCGACGCCCTTGGCGGCGAGTTTCTCGGGATCGATCCGCAGATAGGGAAACCCCTTGGCGAGGTAGGGAACGGGCGAGAAAAGGAGCTTCCCGTCATAGAGCGCACGCAGGCGGACGGGGATTTGCGGCGGATCGGGGTTGCATTTGATGACCCGCGCGCGACGCCATTCGTCGAGTTCGCTGAGCCGCTTGGCGGCGACATCCGCGCCGACGAAGTTCGGAATGCGGTCGAAAGCGGGGCCGACATTGACCCCGGTTTCGACCAGCCTGTTCCACACGCGTCCGCGAACCGCGCTCTTCGCGCTGTTGCGGCCCGCCCATCGAGAGTTGTCGCGCTCGGCCAATTCCGCCTCACATCGGGAGCTTCGCGACCGGCGCGCGAACGCACGCCCTCCCGTTCCAGCGCCCGCGCCGCCCGCAGCGCGAGATCCTCGCGCCAGGGCGAGGCGATGATCTGCACGCCGATCGGCAGTCTTTCGCCGTCGGTCCAGACGGGGACCGTGACGACCGGAAGCCCGATGAACGAAATCGGCTGGGTGAAAAGCCCGATGTTCGGCCGCACCAGCATCTCGACGCCGTCGAGCACGAAGATCTTTTGCCCGAGTCGCGGCGCCCTGCACGGCGTCGCCGGCGCAAGCAGGAGGTCGACATCGCGAAACAGCGCCAGCGCTTCGGCGTGAAACCGGCGGCGGAATTTCTGCGCCTGGGCGATCCAGGCGCCGGGCAGCATGGCCCCCGCCATGAACCGGTCGCGAACGTCGGGATCGAAATCCGCCGCCCGCGTCCGCAATCGCTCGAGATGAAGCGCGGCGCCCTCGACCATCGAGATGAGGTAGGCGGCGGAGCGCGCGACGCCTGCGTTCGCAAGTTCGACGACCCGTCCCGCTTTCAGCGCTTGCGCAATCGTATCGACGGCGGAGAAGGCGCTCAATTCGCCGGAATGGGTGAAATATCCGCCGAGCCGCGCGACGCGCAGCCCGGTAAGGCCGGCGTCAAGGCTCGGGACCGCAGGCATGGCGGGAACGTCCGCCTGCGCCGGGTCCCGATCGTCGCGGCCGAGCATGGCGTCATAGGCGAGCGCGAGGTCGCCAACGCTTCGCGCGAGCCCGCCCATGTGGTCGAGACTGGCGACGAACGGGAACGTTCCGGCGCGCGACAATCGGCCATAGGTCGGCTTGAGGCCGAACACGCCACAGAAGGAGCTCGGCACGCGAATCGATCCGTTGGTGTCAGATCCGAGCGCGATCGGAACCAGGCCGCCGGCGACGGCGGCCCCCGATCCGCCGGACGATCCGCCCGTCATATGTTCGAGATCATGCGGATTGCGAGACGGGCCGTCGTGGGCGTTCTCGCCGGTGAAGTCGTAGGCGTATTCGCCCATGTTGAGCGCGCCGACCAGGATGGCGCCCGCGGCCTCCAGACGCGCAACCAGCGTCGCGTCGGCCGTCGCCGGCGCCCGGTCGCGATTGATCTTCGAGCCGGCGCGGGTCGGCAACCCTGCCACGTCATAAAGATTCTTGACCGCGAACGGCGCGCCCGCCAGCGGGCCCAAGCTTGCGCCGCGGGCGCGCGCCGCGTCGATCCCCTTGGCCTTGGCGAGGGCCCGCGCCGCGGTCACGTCAGTAAAGGCGCCGAGGGCGCGATTGCGCGCGTCGATGCGGGCGAGCGTCTCCTTGGTCAGCTCTTGAGCGCTCGCCGCGCCGGATTTAACCGCGACGGCCATCGCTTCTGCCGATCCGTCAAGCAGCGCCGTCACGGCGTGAACACCGGCGCTGGCTCCTCGTCGTCGCCGATCGGAACGGAAAACAGCGTCGCCGCCTGCTGCGCCGCGATCTTGAGATGGACGATCGTCTGGGTCCGGGATTCGGGCGTCAGGGTCAGCCCGAGAAGCGGGGCCGCGGCATCGATCAACGCTTCCGGCTCAAAAGGGACAGAACTCAAGCAACCGCCTTATTCAGACGCGAGCAAAAGGCGTGGAGCGGCCGGCCGTCGCTCCTCGAGCGCGTGTCATTTCACCCGTCTTCATAGCGGCGAGAAGGTCCGTCGCCAAGCATCCGCCGAAAGCGCCCGGCGCCTGAAAGTCGCATTGCGCGTCGATGATGACAAGGGCCCAACCGAGGCGGAAACGGCTGGGCCGGATTGGCGGTCACTCTTCAGTGCCCGGCCATATAGCGGCCGATCGTCGTTCGATCGGCGCCCGCGCCTGCCGTCAGATAGGCGACCTTGCCGCCGGACATGACGGCGATGCGGTCGGAAAGCTCGAGAATCTCGTCCAAATCCTCCGACACGAGCAGCACCGCCGCGCCGCGATTGCGCTGCTCCATGATTTGTGCGCGGATGTCGGCGACGGAGGCGAAGTCAAGCCCGAAACAGGGATTGGCGACGATCAGCACGTCGACATCCTCCGAGAGTTCGCGCGCCAGCACTGCGCGCTGGACATTGCCCCCGGAGAGATCGCGAATCTGCGTTTCGGTCGACGGCGTCTTCACGTTGTAGCGGCCGATGAGGTCGCGCGCCTTGGCGCGCATCGGCTCCGGCGAAAGCCAGAAGCCGAGGCGCGAGATGGGGGACTTGTCGAACCGGCGAAACGCCATGTTCTCGGCGACCGACATCGTGGGCACCGTGGCGTTCTTCAGCGGCTCCTCCGGCAGGCCGAAAATCTTGAACTTGTCGAAGTGATCGCGGGTCGGCTCAAAGTCCATGTCGTGGACCAGGACCTGCCCGAGCTTGATCGGCCGCTGCCCGGACAAGGCCTCGACGAGCTCGCTCTGCCCGTTGCCCGAGACGCCGGCGATGCCGACGATCTCGCCGGCGTGCACCTTGAGATCGAAGCCGGCAACCGCGTCGCGGCCTTCGTCGTTCTCCGCGAAAAGGCCGGCGATCTCGAGCGCCGTCCCGTTCTTCGGCGCCTCCACGCGCGCCGCAGAGGGGCGCACGACCGCGTCGCCGATCATCATCGCCGCCATCTCGCGCGTCGAGACGGCGCCGACCTTGCCGCCGCCCACGCGAGCCCCGCGCCGCAAGACGGTGAAGTCGTCGCAGAACGCCTCGACTTCACGGAATTTGTGGCTGATCATCGCCACTGTGATATCGCCGCGGTGCGCCATGTCGCGCAGGAGCCCCAGAATTTCGTCTGCTTCGCCGGGCGTCAGCACCGAGGTCGGCTCATCGAGGATGAGAAACCGCTGGTCAAGGTACAGCAGCTTCAGGATCTCGAGCTTCTGCTTCTCTCCCGCAGATAGACTGGACACCGTCCTGTCGAGCGGCGCCCGGAACGGCATCCGGTCGAGAAAGGCTTCGAGCGCCTTCCGCTCCTTGCGCCAGTCGATGAATGACGGCGCATCGGCGCGGCTCACGACAAGATTTTCCGCCGCCGTCAGCGCCGGCACAAGGGTGAAATGCTGATAGACCATGCCGACGCCGAGCGCCTGGGCGTCTTTGGGGTTGCGCACGCTCACTTCAGCGCCGTCGAGGAGGAGCTTGCCCTTGTCGGGCGTATAGAAGCCCATGATGCATTTGACGAGGGTCGACTTGCCCGCGCCGTTCTCGCCGAGCAGCGCATGAAACGACCCCGCCGGGACCTGGATCGACACGTCCTGCAAGGCGCGGAGCGCGCCGAACGACTTGCTCATGCCGACGGTTTCGAGCGACGGCGCGCGCTTCGCAGCGCCAGCGTTTGCGGTCATGGCATCGCCTCGATGAAGGGCGTCGAGCGGCCGACGGCGCCGAACACGCCCCCCTGCATCTTGACCATCTTCAGCGCCGCGAGGTGATTGCCGTAGTCGGTCGCGGCGCAGCAGTCTTCGAGCAGCACGCATTCGAAGCCGCGATCGTTCGCCTCCCGCATCGTCGTGTGAACGCAGACGTCGGTGGTGATTCCGGTAAGCGCGATATTGTCGATCCCTCGGGTCCGCAGCATGAGCTCAAGGTCGGTGGCGCAGAACGATCCCTTGCCGGGCTTGTCGATAACGGGTTCGCCGGGCAGCGGCTTGAGCTCCTCGATGATCTCCCATCCCCGCTCGCCGCGCACCAGCACCTTGCCGCAGGGCCCTGGGTCGCCGATGCCGGCGCCGATCCGCTGCGACCGCCAGCGCTTGTTGGCGGGCAGGTCAGCGAGATCCGGTCGATGACCTTCGCGGGTGTGGATCACGAGATACCCTTTGGAGCGCGCAGCCTCGAGGAGCGCGCGGATCGGTTCGATCGGCGCGCGGGTCAGGGAAATGTCGTAGCCCATGGCGTCGACATAGCCGCCTTTGCCGCAGAAGTCGGTCTGCATGTCGATGACGATGATGGCGGTGTTCTGCGGCCGCCAGTCGCCGTTATACGGCCAGGGGTAGGGGTCGGCGTCAAACGTCGGCAAGAGCTGGTCCTTATTTGGCCATCGACAATTCGCCCGGCATGTCCCGCGCCGAATGCTTGGCGCTAGACGTCGCGATCATGATGCCAAGGGTGAGGATGTAGGGCGCGGCGTTGAAGAAGTAATAGCCCTGCGTGATGCCGATCGATTGCAGCGAGGGACCGATCGCGCCCGCAGCCCCGAAAAGCAGCGCGGCGGCGATGCAGCGCAGCGGATTCCAGCGGGCGAAAATGACCAGCGCCACCGCCATGAGGCCTTGTCCCGAGGACAGGCCCTGGTTCCAGGAGCCCGGATAGGAAAGCGACAGGAACGCGCCGCCGACGCCGGCGAGAAAGCCGCCGACCGTCGTCGTCAGCAGGCGGACCAGGTTGACCGAAATGCCCATGGCGCGAGCCGCCGCGGCGCTGTCGCCGACCGTCCGCACGACGAGCCCCCAGCGGGTGTTGCGCAGCGACCACGCAAGCGATCAGCGCAAGCGCGATGCCGATGAAGAACAGCGGATTGACCTGTAACGCGCTTTTCAGGTTGGCGTCGTCGCTCCAAAATCCCAAGGGGATCGAGCCAAGCCGGGGCGCGGTCGGCTGGATATAGGGTTTGCCGAAGAAGAACGCGACGCCGACGCCGAACAGCATCATGGCGATTCCGACGGCGACATCGTTGACCCGCGGCAGGCCGCAAATCGAACCGTGCATCGCGCCTAGAGCCGAGCCGGCGACGCCGGCGGCGAGAACGCCGATCCAGGGCGAGCCGGTGTGATAGGACGCGGCGTAGGCGACCATCGCGCCGAGCACGAGCGTGCCCTCGAGGCCGAGATTCACGCGGCCGGATTTTTCCGTCAGACATTCGCCGAGCGCGACGAACATGAAAGGCGTCGACACGCGGATCGCCCCGCCGAGCATTGCGATCAGGACTGTGACGAGGGCGTCGTTCATGTGCGGTCCCGTCCGCTTCCAGCCCGGAAGATCGCAAAGCGCCCGTACAGCGTTTCCGACGTCAAGAGGACGACGAAAATCAGTCCCTGCAACACCAGCACGGTCGCGTCGGGCAGATCCATCCGGCGTTGAATGAGGCCTCCCGACGCGACAAGGCCGCCGAGCAGGATGGCGACCGGGGGAATGACCAGCGGATTGTGGCGCGCAAGGAACGACACCAGGATGCCGGTGAAGCCATAGCCGGCCGCGAGCGAAGCGTTGGCGCGGCCCTGGATCGCCGCAACCTCGAAGAAGCCGGCGAGTCCGGCGCAGGCGCCGGCGATCGCCGAGCAGGCGACGATGAGCCGCCCCACCGGCAGGCCCTGCGCGAGGGCGGCGCGGAAGTTGCCGCCAGTCACCCGCGCCGCAAACCCGAAGGTGGTGCGGGCCATCGAGAAAATAGAGAGCGATGCACAAGGCGATGCCGTAGGCGAAACCCCAGTGCACCTGGGTGCCGGGGATCTTGCCGACCATATAGGCGTCGCCGATCGGCATCGTCGACGGCTTGTTGGGGTTAGATAGATCGCGCAGCGCGCCCTCGACGAAGAAGTTCATGATCGCGATGCCGATATAGGTCAGCAGCAGCGATGAGATCGTCTCGTTGACGCCGCGCGCGTATCGCAGAAATCCGCTCAAGCCCACCCAGAAGCCGCCGACGATCATGGCGAAGACCGCCATGAGGACAAGGGTCACGATCGGCGGCGTATGGCCGACCAGAGGAATGGCCAGCGCGCCCGCCGCAAATCCGCCGAGCACCAGCGCGCCCTCGCCGCCGATCATGATGAGGCCGATGCGGGCGGGGATGGCCACCGCGAGCGCGGTCAGGATCAGCGGCGCCGAGCGCTGCAGCGTATTCTGGAAGGAGAACGCCGTGCCAAACCCGCCGCGCCACACATAGGCGATGAAATCGACCGGCGACTTGCCAATCGCCAACAGAAAGAGGGCGAACAACGCCGCCGCGGCGAGAAGCGCAAACAGCGGAATGACGACATATTCGGAGTTGGCGCGCAGCCGCGCGCCATAGTCCGAGCCGCCCGCGCGCGCCGCGACCGGATCGACCATGCCGCGCGAAGCGCCGGTCGCGACAGGCGGATTCGACACCGGCTCGTTCCCTTCGCTTTCAGGTGGTCGAGCCGACGACGCCCTCCAGCAAGTAGTCCATCTTGTCGAGGTAGGGATCGAGGTTGTCGTAGGTCTTGTCGATCACCACCTTGCCGGTCTTGTTGTCCTTGAGCGGCCCGACGTAGATCGGCTTCTTCGCCTTGAGGCCTTCGATGGCGGCGAGCGCCGCCTTCTGCGCAGGTTCGGTCGCGGCGGCGCCGAACGGCGTATTCTGAACGAAGTCGACCTCGTATCCCCCGATGAGGAAGTTGGGCAATTGCTTGCCTTCGGCGAGGTCGGTCGCGTAGCCCTTGTAGATCGTAATCCACTTGTATTCGGCGCCGGTGATGAAGCCCTTCGGCGCGAGCGGCGCCTGGCTCGCATTGTGGCCACAGCTCATCGCGCCGCGCTTTTCCGCCGTCTCGATCACGACCTTCGGCCCGTCGACGTGGCAGGTGATGACGTCGCAGCCGGCGTCGACCAGCGCGTTCGCGGCTTCAGCTTCGCGAACCGGCAGCGACCAGTCGCCGGTGAAGATGACTTGCACCGTCGCGTTCGGATTGGTGGAGCGCGCCCCGAGCAGCACCGAATTGATGTTGCTGAGGACGCTCGCGATCGGCTTGGCGGCGACGAAGCCGATCTTGTTCTTTTTCGTGCACAGACCAGCGGCGACGCCGTTGACGTAGTGCGCCTGATTGAGATAGCCGAAATAGGAGCCGGCGTTTTTCGGGTCCTTGTCCTTGTTCCAGAGCGGCGCCGCGTGGCGGAACTGCACGTCCGGATATTTCTTCGCGAGATCGACGACGAACGGCGTGTAATAGCCGAACGACGTCGCCAGGATGAGGCCGGCGCCATCGAGGTTGATCATCAACTCCATCGACTTCGAGACGGCGTCGGTTTCGGGAACGTTCTCCTCCTCGACAACCTTCACCCCCGGCACTTCCTTCAGCGACTTGATCGCCACCGCATGCGCCTGGTTCCAGCCGAAATCGTCGCGCGCGCCGACATAGACAATCCCGACTGTCAGATCGGCGGCGGCGAAGGCGCGGCGAGCGCCGCCGAGGCCCAAGGTTCATGCCAGCGGCGCCGAATGCGGCGGTTTTCAGAAGGTTGCGGCGAGAAAATTCCGTGACTGGCATTGTGGCGACCTCATGCTCGGAAGGTTCGCGCGGGAGCCGCGCCAAACCCGAACCACGCGTTTTGCAAAGACTATGCCGCAGCGCTTGGCGCGCTCTGCCGGCTTTCGCGCCTCATCTTTCGGCGCCTCGCCCGATTGTTGAGCGCAAACGCCTAGCTTTTCCCCGGCGCTGGGTTGGGCTCAGGCACTTGACGGCGGCGCCAAACTAGCGCGGCTTTTGCATTCGTTGGCTGACGGCCGCGCCGACGAGACGCGCAATGGACGCGGGAGCTTGACCTCATGACCGAGACGATCGGAACCCTGCTCGCGGCTCACGGCGCGGGAAAGCCGCTCGCCGCGACGATCGGCGAGACTTACGATCGCATTCGCAGGCACAATGACCCCGCGCTGTTCATCGCGCTGCGCCCCGAGAGCGAAGCGAAAGCCATCGCCGAGCGGCTCGAGGCTTCGGGGCCGGCGGATAAGCCCCTCTACGGCGTCCCGTTCGTCGTCAAAGACAATATCGACGTCGCCGGGCTGCCGACGACCGCCGCCTGTCCGGCGTTCGCCTATAGCCCGAGCGGTCGGCGTTCGTCGTCGACAGGCTCGAACGCGCCGGCGCGATTGTCGTCGGCAAGACAAATCTCGATCAGTTCGCGACCGGGCTCGTCGGCGTGCGTTCGCCTTACGGCGTTCCGCGCAACGCTTTGCGCGCCGATCTCATCCCGGGCGGATCGAGCTCCGGCTCGGCGACGGCGGTCGGCGCAGGCCTCGTTCCATTCTCGCTCGGCACCGACACGGCGGGATCGGGCCGCGTGCCGGCGGCGCTCAACGGCATTGTGGGCCTGAAGCCGTCGCTCGGCGCTCTTTCCGCCTCCGGCGTCGTGCCGGCCTGCCGCACGCTCGATACGATCTCGATCTTCGCGCTCGACGTCGGCGACGCCTTCGCGGCGTTCCGGGCGGCCTGCGGCTTCGACGAGAGCGACGCCTACAGCCGCCCCTTCGCCGCGCCTGCGCTTTCGGCGGTTCCGCCTGGCCTCAGATTCGGCGCGCCGCGCGAGAGCCAGCGGAAGTTCTTCGGCGACCAGGAGTCCGAAGCGGCCTTTTCGCGCGATCTTCGCGCCTTGGAGTCGCTCGGCGCCCGCATCGTTGAATTCGACTTCGAGCCGTTCGCCGAGGTGGCCCGGCTTCTCTACGAGGGTCCATGGGTCGCCGAGCGCTACGCCGCGACCAAGACGCTGATCGAGAGCCATCCGGAGGCTTTCCATCCCGTGACCCGCGCGATCATCGAGGGCGCGCGCAAGTTCGACGCAGTGTCCGCGTTCGAAGCGTTCTATCGGCTTGCCGATCTCAAGCGGCGGACGAAGGGCGTCTGGTCCGATTTTGACGTGATGGTCGTTCCGACGGCCCCGCGTCTCTACACCGTGGCGGAGGTCGAGGCTGATCCGGTGCCCCTCAATTCCCGGCTCGGGACTTACACCAATTTCGTCAACCTGCTCGATCTCTCGGCGATCGCCGCGCCCTCTGGCATGCGCGGCGACGGCCTGCCGTCGAGCGTGACCTTGATCGGACCGTCCGGCGCGGACGGTTTGCTCGCCGGGGTCGCCCAGGCGGTCCAGTCGCGAGCGGGCGCGCCGATGGGGGCGACGAAACGGCTCCCTCCGTCGCCGCCGCCCGCGCCCGCTCTCCCAACCGGCGGCCGCATCGAGATCATGGTCGTCGGCGCGCATCTCTCGGGGTTGCCGCTCAATCGCGAACTGACCGAACTTGGCGGGTCGTTCCTGCGCGAGGTCGAGACGACTGGCGACTACCGTCTGTTCGCGCTGCCGGGGACAGCTCCGGCCAAGCCTGGATTGCTGCGCGTCGCCGACGGCGCCGGCGCGCCGATCAAGGCGGAGGTGTGGACGCTCGATCCCGCGGCTTTCGGCGCTTTTGTCGCCAGGATCCCGGCGCCGCTCGGCATCGGCAATGTGCGCCTCGCGGACGGAGGGTCGGTGAAAGGCTTTCTCGTCGAAGTCGGAAGCGGTCAAGGCGGCCGAAGACGTCTCGCGCTATGGCGGCTGGCGCGCCTATCTCAAGCAGCGGTAATCGCGCAGTCCCGTCATCGCGAGCGAACGCGAAGCGATCCAGGGATCGTAACGCGCCGCTGTCGCCCCTTGATTGCTTCGTCGCTGCGCTCCTCGCAATGACGGTAAACACGACGAGCGCGGTCCCCTAGCCTAGACGCTGACTTCCTTGCCGTCCTGGGCCCAGCGGGTGTGAAAACTGCCGGGCTTGTCGAGCCTGTGGTAGGTGTGCGAGCCGAAATAGTCGCGCAGTCCCTGCAGCAGGTTCGCGGGTCCGCGAGCGCGCCGCAGACCGTCGAAATAGGCGAGCGACGAGGAGAAGGCTGGCGTCGGCACGCCCTGCTCGATGGCGAGCGAGACCACGCTGCGCCATGCCGGCTCCGCGTTCACGAGCGCATCGCGGAAATAATCTTCCATGACCAGGTTCTCGATTCGTCCGCCGGCGTCATAGGCTTCGCGGATCCGCTTCAGGAACCGGGCGCGAATGATGCAGCCGCCGCGCCAGATCGACGCGATCTCGCCGAATTTGAGCTTCCAGCCGAATTGCTCGGACGCTGCGGTCATTTGCTCGAACCCTTGCGCGTAGGCGATGATCTTCGAAGCGAACAGCGCGTCGCGGACGGCGTCGATCTCGGGCTTTCCGGCCTTGCGAGGACTGACGCTCGGCCCGGGAAGCCGTTTTTCGGCGGCGATGCGCTGCTCCCGGCGCCCCGACAGCGAGCGGGCGTAGACGGCCTCGGTGATCGAGGTCAACGGCACGCCAAGATCGAGCGCCGATTGCGCCGTCCAGCGGCCGGTTCCCTTCTGCTCGGCTTCGTCGAGGATCGCGTCGACCAGCGCGCCGCCGGTCGAGTCGCGCTTGCGCAGCACGGCTGCAGTGATCTCGATCAGGTAGGAATCGAGTTCGCCCTTGTTCCATTCGTCAAAAATGTCGGCGATGGCGGCGGGATCGAGCCGGTAGACCGACTTGAACAGGTCGTAGGCCTCGGCGATCAGCTGCATGTCGGCATATTCGATGCCGTTATGCACCATCTTGACGTAGTGACCGGCGCCTTCCGGTCCGATGAACACGCAACAGGGCTCGCCATCGACCTGCGCCGCCATTTTGGTGACCATCGGCTCGATGCGCTTGTAGGCCTGCTCGTCGCCGCCGGGCATCATGCTTGGGCCCAGGAGCGCGCCCTCCTCGCCGCCGGACACGCCCATGCCGATGAAGCGGATCGACTTGTCCTTGAGGCTTTTCGCCCGCCGGTTGGTGTCGGTGAACAGCGAATTGCCGCCATCGATGAGGATGTCGCCGGCTTCGAGGTGCGGCGTCAGCTCGTCGATCACTTCGTCGACCGCCTTGCCCGCCTGCACCAGAATGATGAGGGCCCGGGGTTTGGCGAGCGCCGCCGTGAACTCGGCGATGGTCTTGGCCGGGATGAAGCGCCCTTCGCCGCCGTGCGCGGCGATCAGTTCGTCGGTGCGCGCGGGATGACGATTGAAGACCGCCACCCCGAAGCCATGCTGCGCCGCGTTGCGCGCCAGATTGCCTCCCATGGTCGAAAGGCCGAATACGCCGAGATCGGCAAGCTCGCTCATGATGTGGGTCTCCCTGCGTTCCGTTGCGGGTGGGCGCAACGCGCGCCCGGTCTATGGACCGAGACTAGCGGATCTGGGAGAGGCGCGCGCGCCTCCGGCGAGCGGAACCGGCCGTCACTCCTGCAAAAAGAACCGCACCATGACGCGCGAAGCGTCCAGTCCGACGCTTTGGGTATAGCTGCCGCGGCTGTCGCCGCCGAACCAGGCGTGGCCGCCGCCCTCGACGACCCACTGCTCATGGACCGCCCGGCCTTCGGGATCTTGCAGAACCGTGCGGCGGACGCGCCGTCCGTCGATGTCCGATTCGAGGTCGACCTCTTTCAAGGGTGTGGGGCTGCGCCGGGTCTCCTCGAGAATTCGCTCGGCGTTGATGGGATTCACGGTCGCGTCGGCGCCCCCGTGGAACACGATCTTGCGGCATTGCGCGTCATTGACGACGCGCAGCGCGGGCGCGGCGATCGTGGTTCCCTTCATCGCCGCGAATGCGGAAGGCACGTCGCTCGCCGATTGATAGGCGAGACCCGAGTGAATTCCTGCGGCGGCGAAGACGTCGGGATAGGTTTCCGCGAGAACCTCGGCCATCGCCCCGCCCGCCGACAGGCCGGCGACGAACACCCGTTCCTTCCTGACGCCGAATTCCCCGGCGAGGCTCTGCGCGAGCCCGGCGAGTTTCGCCGGCTCCCCCGACCCGCGGTGCTGGTGGCGTTTGTCGAACCAGTTCCAGCAGGACGACGGATTGGCGCTCTGCGGCTGGCGCGGATAGGCGACGATCAACCCGAATTCGTCCGCCAGCCGGTTCATTTGCGTCCCCACCGCGAAATCTTCCGGATTTTGCGTGCAGCCGTGCAGCATGATGACCAAAGCTGCATTCCGCTCCGCGAGACCGGAAGGGACATAGAGGCGATAGCTGAGCGAACCGGCCGCGCCGCGATAGTTGCGGGCGGTGAACTTGTCGTCGAGCGGATATTGCGGCGCTTCGTCCGGAGCTGGGGTTGTTCTGGCCCGAACGGCGCGCAACGCCTGCAGCACTTCGCTGAGAGGCCGGCGGGCGGACGGCGGCCGCGCGATGGCGGGCAGCGCCGGAGCCGGCGGCGAGCTTTCGGGAGCGCGGGCAGGCTCGCGACTGCCGCCGCCCGAGAGGGCGTCGCGCAGCAGAGCTGTGGCCTCCGCGAGTTTCGATTGTCTGACGAGGGTGAGAGCGCCCCCCATGACGTCCATAAGTCGAGGTTTCATCTTTGGTCCTTGTTGGCGATCGCTCAGCCAAGCCGGTCGGCGAGCGCTGTCTTCACTTCGGCGGACGCATGCAGCGCGCCGAGCACGGTGATCGATTCGATGGTCGCCTTGGCGAGATCGGGGGTGACGTCGTCGGCAATGGTTGCGAGACCCAGCACGCGGATATTGAGCCGTTCGCCCGCCGCCTGGACGGCTTCGAGGTCGCGGCGGGAAAAGGTCCTGAGGCCCAGTTCCAGCGTCAGGCGCGACGTCGCCTTGTCCGCAGCGTCCGCATGGACCGCGAGCTGATTTCGAATCGCGGTGCGGATGAAATCCGACCGGTTGGAATAGAAGCCGTCGCGCACCAGTAGATCGATACGCCCAAGATCGACGTATCCAAGATTGATCGTCAGCTTCTCGCTGTCAGGCGGTCTAGGCATTTTGCTTCCATTTATCATCCGTATGGATGGTATATAGATGGTATAGCGCGCCTGTCAAGGGCCGGCTTCGGGATCGCGGAGCGCGTCGCGGGACCGATCTTTAAGGGCGACGCTAACTGCCAAGCTGGCTGGCCGAGGGGCCTTTTTTGGCTCTTTCGGGGGCGTTGGTTGGGGGGTGAGGACGAGGGGGGCGAGGCTCAGAGCTTCAAGGCGACCGTTGGAACGAGCGAGAACGCGATCGTGTCCCAGGGCGTGGTGTAGCCGGCAGCCGGGCATCGTCGATTTTCCGGCGTGGGCCGGATTGGTCAGATGACCATGGCTGGCAATCCGACGAGGGGATCATCGCTCAAGGCGGCCATGGTTTCCAGGGTCATGCAGCGGGCGCGCTGGATGCCCATTCGTCGTTCTGCTCCAAGAGGATGGCGCCGACGAGCCGGACGATGGCGTCGTCGTTGGGGAAGATGCCGACGACCTCGGTTCGCCGTTTGACCTCGCCGTTGAGCCGTTCGAGGCCATTGGTCGAGTGGATCTTCGGCCAGTGCTCGACGGGAAAGCTCATGTAGGCGAGCACGTCGTTCTCGGCCTCGTCCATGAAGCCGGCGAGCTTGGGCAGCTTGGGCCTGAGCTGGTCGGCGACGCGGCGCCACTGCGTCTTGGCGGCGTCGGCGCTGTCCTGAGCGAAGGCGGTGGCCATGAAGGCGGAGACGACCCGCCGGCTGCTACTGCCCGCATCGGCTCCAGCGCTTCGGCCTTGCGGCGAACCCAACTCGCCACGCTCGCGCCGCAGACCCCCGTCGCCCCGAACAGGTCGTGAAACACCTGGGCGGTTCGTTCTTCGGGCGCGAGTTGCTGGGCGTTGAGAGTGACCGCCGCCGCCTTCAACCGTTCGCCGTACTGAGCCGGCGAAACCACGCCCTCGGGGAAGGCGGCGCGCGTGCGTTGGCCGCAAGCCGCGCAGCCATAGATCGCCCCCCGGTGTTCGCTGACCATCAGCGGCTTCTCGGGAAGATCGAAAACCTGTCGTTTCTCCTCGCCGATCTTGGAATCGGGCGGAAGCTGCGCCTGGCAATGCGCGCATGTCTCGGCCCCATGCTCGACAATCAGGTCGGGCTCGGCCACTTGGCGCAGCGTATTGCCGTCATGGCCTTTTTGGCCCCCGCTCCGCTTGCCCGTGCGCGTGCGCAGGCTGCGCAAGACGCGAGGCTTCTTCTTCAGCCCGTCGCTCGACGGCGGCTTGGAGCTGTTGGCGCTGTCAAGCCCCAAACGGCGACGCAGCTCCGCGTTCTCGGCCCGAAGCGCTTCGATCTCGCCCCTGAGCGCGGCGATCAACTCCACGACGTCGGGCGGAAGAGCCATCCTACCCTTGAGTCAGAATTCGAACTCTTTGTCGCGAAAAATCGCAACCCCGCAAACGATCCAGCGCCAGTGTGACATTTCGGACTCAGCCCGGCTTGGCAGTTACAGGCGACGCTCAACCGCTCCACAAGTCTTTGAAAAGATTGCCCCACGACGCTAAAATTAGCGATTAAGCAGTGATCGCGAGGTTGCGCAGCGGCGCGACGATCGTGGGCCGATGGGGTCTCGATGACGCCATCTGACCCGGGTCGGGTCGC
>CAWIUD010000006.1:0-162406 GCA_963839185.1 uncultured Alphaproteobacteria bacterium
TGGAGGAGCGTCGACCGAAGTCGCCTCGCCCGCCGCGGATCGGTCGCCGCCTTCTCGCGTGCGGTCGGCTTCGATCGTCCCAACGGCATGCCTTTGATCCGGGATTCTCATCGTGGACTTCCTCGACCTGGATTCTGACCATGCTTGGCGCCGCCGTCGAGCTGTTGACCATTCCCCGTTTCGCTATGTGGCTGGCGCAATCGAAAAATCAGTTAAGGAGCAGCGCCCTGGTCGTCAATGCCATGACCTCCGACGGCAATTGCGAGGGATTTGACCCAGGAGACTTCGACGCACTCATATTTCTGCGTGGCTTCCGCGCGCTTTGGGAAGCTCCGCAAACCCGGGGCCGTCAGACGAGCAATTAAGGTCCGTTGGCGGCGCGAAACAGTCGGGGACTCGGCTTTGATTGGCCGTCCAATTGGCGGGTAGGTTAAAACGGAGT
This sequence comes from uncultured Alphaproteobacteria bacterium, assembly GCA_963839185.1. GTDB lineage: Bacteria > Pseudomonadota > Alphaproteobacteria > Rhizobiales > Beijerinckiaceae > Roseiarcus. Next base: position 443 of record CAWIUD010000006.1, read on the forward strand.
ATGTTCGTATGTTCGACCACGAGCCACGCCGGTGGAGGGGAAGCTCGGGGCGTCAGGTAGGCTCGATGTTTCGATTCGATCCTTATTCGCCGGCGATCGACGCCGATCCTTTCCCCGCCTACCGGCGGCTGCGCGATGATTTCCCCTGCTTTTGGAGCGACGAGGCCAACGTGTGGGTCCTGTCGCGCTTCGCCGACATCGTCGCCGCGCTCAATGATTGGCGGACCTATTCATCGGCCAAGGGGAACCTGATGACGGAGGTGCGCAACCGCGCCGGCGCGACGATTGGCACCACCGACCCTCCGCGTCACGACCGGCTCCGCGGGCTCGTTCAATACGCCTTCATGAAGCGCAATCTCGACTCGCTGACGCCGGCAATTCGCGACATCGCCCGCGACGTCGTGGGAACGCTCAAAGGCCGCGCGCGCTTCGATTTCATCGCCGACTTCAGCTCGAAATTCACTGTGCGAGTGCTTTTCGCGACGCTCGGGCTGCCAATTGGCGACGAGGCCGCAGTGCGCGAGAAGACAATGTTGATGGTGCAATCCGACGCGACCACGCGCGCCAAGGGGCCCGAGCACATCGCCGCCTATGGCTGGATGGAGGACTACGCCGCCAAGGTGATCGCGGAGCGCCGCGCTCGTCCGCAGAACGATCTGATTTCGGAGCTTTCTCTGGCGGAAATTCATGGCGACCGGCTCGATGAACGCGAGGTGTTGCAAACGACGACGACGCTGGTCATGGGCGGGGTCGGGTCACTCAACGGGTTCCTCGCCATGCTCGCGCTCAATCTCGCCGACATCCCTGAGGCGCGGGAGGCAGTGGTCGCCAATCCCGACCTTCTGCCCGACGCAATCGAAGAGTCGTTGCGCTACAACACTTCGGCGCAGCGCTTCCGGCGATGCCTGACAAAAGACGTGGAGCTGCATGGTCAGTGGATGCGCGAGGGCGATTTCGTCTGCCTCGCCTATGGTTCGGGCAACCGCGACGACCGGCAATATCCAGATGCCGACGCCTATCAGCTCGCGCGCAAGCCGCGCGGCCATCTCGGATTTGGCGGCTCGGTCCACGCCTGTCTCGGCGCCTCGATCGCGCGGCTCTCCTCAAAAATCGCGATGGAGGAATTCCACAAGGCGATGCCACGCTATGAACGCGCCGAGACAAGCTTGTCATGGATGCCGTCTTCGACGTTCCGCAGCCCGCTCCGGCTCGAGCTCACGACGATATAAGGGCAGACGGAAGCACGGGATTGCGTCGCAGAGGCAATCCCGCGTGTCCGGAAAGTAGGCCTGTGCAGCCGCGGTTCGCCCGAACAGGTGATCGACGGTTGGTACTCTTTCGGCTACCGCCCGGAGAAGGCAAGAGTGAAGCAAGCGCTCGACCCGGATTTCACCGTCAAGCGCACCGCGCTCAGGCCGAGAGCGAGGCAGGCATGCCCGAGGCGGACAAGAAAACAAATTGATCGGAATTGTGGGCGCGCGCTCGCAATGGAATGGGAGCTATGGCGCGGACTCCGGTCCTTCCAGACGCAACCCCACTAGGCTCGCTTTCCGCCCAATTGAGGCGTCCAGGCCGCGATCCGCAGCCGGCGCTTAACGCCGTTTCCAGCAATTCCGGCGCCGACGATGTCCGCTCGGGGCCGAAACCAGTCAAGTCGCCTGGGTTTTGACCCTACGATCCAAGGGCGACGCCGATGCGCTTGATCTCCCATTCGAGCGCAACGCCGCTGGTCTCGAGGACGCGGCGTCTGACCTCCTCGCCGAGCGCTTCGAGGTCGGCGGCCGTCGCGCCGCCGAGGTTGATGAGAAAGTTGCAATGCATCGTCGAGACCTGCGCTTCGCCGCGGCGCAAGCCGCGGCAGCCGGCCCTGTCGATCAGCTCCCAGGCCTTGAACCCGGGCGGATTCTTGAACGTCGAGCCGCCGGTCTTCTCGCGGATCGGCTGCGAGGCCTCGCGCGCGCGGGTGATCCGCTCCATCTCCGCTTCGATCGCCTGGGGTTCGCCCGGGCGGCCCTGAAGCGTCGCCCGCGTGAATATGACCTCCTCGGGCGCGGAGCTGTGACGATAGGAAAAGCCCATCTCGGCGTTCGAAAACACGCGCTTCGCGCCTGAGCGATCGACTCCGCGGGCCTCGACCACAACATCCTTGGTCTCGCCGCCGTGGGCGCCGGCGTTCATTCGGAGCGCCCCGCCGATCGAACCGGGCACGCCGCGCAGGAACGCAAGACCGTCGACGCCGGCTTTGGCTGCGGCCTTGGCGACGAACAGGTCGGGCGCCGCGGCGCCGGCGACGAGCCGGCAGCCGTCGATCGCCTCGATCTGGCCAAAGGCCCGGCCGCCGAGGCGGATGACCACGCCGGCGACGCCCCCATCGCGCACGATGAGGTTCGAGCCAAGACCGATCGTCGTGACCGGAATCTCGCGCGGAAGAACGCTGAGGAAATAGGCGAGATCGTCTTCGTCGGCCGGCGAGAACAGGGCCTGCGCCGGGCCGCCGACCCGAAACCAGGTCGTCTCGCCAATCGGCGCATTGGCGGCGAGGGACCCGCGCAAGTCCGGCGCGAGCATTCGAATGTCGTCGGCAATGTCGGGAAAGGGCATGAACCGAACGCCGCCTTAGGCCTTGTCGAGCGCCGCGAGTTCGCCCGGCAGAGCGTAGGCCCATTGCGTGATCGTGCCCGCGCCGAGGAGAATGACGAAATCGCCGGGCGCGGCGAGCGAGCGCACGATGCCGGCAAGCTTGTCGGGCGAGGGCAGCACGAGCGCATGGCGATGGCCGTGGGCGGAGATCGCGCGCAGCAAGCGCATTCTTGTTGACGCCTTCGATCGGCTGCTCTCCGGCGGCATAGACGTCGGCGACGATCACGCTGTCGGCGTCGTTGAAGCAGGTGGCGAAGGCGTCGAACAGGGACGCCAGACGCGTGAAGCGATGCGGCTGCACGATCGCGATCACCTTGCCGCCGGTCGACGCGCGCGCCGCCTTGAGCACCGCGGCGATTTCGACCGGATGATGGCCGTAGTCGTCGTAGATCGCGACGCCGTTCCACTCCCCGGTGCGGGTGAAACGCCGCTTGACGCCGCCGAAACTCGCGATCGCCTTGCGAATGACGTCGACTGTCGCTCCGAGCTCGTGGGCGACGGCGATCGCCGCGGTCGCGTTGAGCGCGTTGTGGCGCCCCGGCATCGGCAGCGCGAGATCGTCGATATAGGTCGCCCGTCCCGGTCGCCCGCTCGCGAATGAGCACCGAAAACCGGGTGACTCCGCCGGCAAGATCGACGTCCATGAGCCGCACGTCGGCTTGCGGATTTTCGCCGTAAGTCAGGACTCTGCGGTCCTCGATGCGCCCGACCATTTCCTGCACCGTCGGATGATCGAGGCACATGACGGCGAAGCCGTAGAAGGGCAGGTTTTCGATCAGCGCCAGAAACGCGTCCTTGATCGCGTCGAAAGTCTTGAAATGGTCGAGATGCTCCGGGTCGATATTGGTGACGACGACGATATCGGCGGGCAACTTGAGAAACGTGCCGTCGCTCTCGTCGGCTTCGACCACCATCCAGTCGCCTGCCCCGAGCCGCGCATTGGTCCCGTAGGCGTTGATGATGCCGCCGTTGATGACGGTCGGGTCCATCCCGGCGGCGTCGATCAGCGTGGCGACCAGCGACGTCGTGGTGGTCTTGCCGTGCGTGCCGGCGACCGCGACGCAGCGCTTGAGCCGCATCAGCTCGGCGAGCATCTCGGCGCGGCGAACGACCGGAATGCGTCGCGCGCGCGCCGCGACAAGTTCGGGATTGTCGCGCTTGATCGCGGTCGAGACGACGATGACCGCGGCGGCGCCGAGATTCGCCGCAGCGTGGCCGATGAACACCGTCGCGCCCCTCTCGCGCAGGCGCTGAACATTGGCGTTGTCGGTCGCGTCGGAGCCTTGCACCTTGTGGCCAATGTTCATCAGCACCTCGGCGATCCCCGACATGCCGATGCCGCCGATCCCGACGAAGTGGATAGGACCGATTTCATTCGGCAGCTTCATGCCGGGATATCCCCAAGAGCGCTCGATCCGCAGGATCAGCCCGAATACAGGAGTCGATCCGCATAGGCCAATTCCCCTGTTTTGGGAAATCCGCCCGCCGTCGATCACAGGATCGAGCGGTCGATGGCTGTTTCCGCCTCGGCGATCGTCTCGGGCTGGCCCACATGCACCCAAAGGCCGTCCAGACGAACGCCGTACAGACGGCCCTTTGCGGCTGCTGCGTGAAAGTACGGCGCGAGGCGAAGAACATCCGCCGCCGGTCCCTCGAAGAGCTGCGGCTTGATGATCCCCACTCCAGTATAGACGAAGGGCGCAACATGGCGCGGCTCGCGCGGCGCGAGTCTTCCCTCGCGATCCATGGTGAAGTCGCCCGGCCAGTCGACGCCGACCGCCGCCGCGCTCGCCGCGACCAGGAGCGCGACGTCCATGCTTTCGGGATCGAACGCCCGGGCGAGGCGAGCGATGTTCGAGCGCGGTCCCTCGATCCAGAAGGCATCGGTGTTGCAGAGAAGGAACGGATCGGACCCGATCGCCGGCAACGCTCGCCTGATGCCGCCGCCCTGATCGAGCAGCTTGGAGCGCTCGTCCGAGATCAGAATTTTCGGAGAGCGTCGGCCAGCGAGATGCGATTCGATCTGATCGGCGAGCCAATGGACATTGACAATCGCGCGCTCGACGCCGTTCTCGGCCAGCCGATCGAGACAATAGTCGATCAGCGCGCGGCCGCGAACCTTGACCAGCGGCTTCGGCAACGAATGGGTGATCGGCCGCATGCGCACGCCAAGACCGGCGGCGAACACCATGGCCGTTTTCGGAACTGTCGCGCTCATCCGGGAGGCTTCAGAGGAATGAAACTTCAAGGCTCGGATTTGGCAGGCTGCTCACCGAGCGCCCGGGGAAGGTGGTTCTGATACCAGAGCGCAAGCGGGCGAAGCAATGGATGGGCGAGGTTCCGCGCGAGATATCGCTCGATGCGCGGCAGGTGGCGCAGGTACTGCGGCTTGCCGTCGCGCTTGTCGAGCCGCGCGAAGATGCCAAGGATTTTGGTGGCGCGCTGCGCGCCCATCGCGGCATAGGCCGCCGCAAAGCGTCCGGCGTCGAAAGCGGAATCGACAGCCGCGCGACGCCGCATGTAGAGGGCGGCCAGCCGCATTTCCAGGTGTTCCGGCACGTCGACGCGGGCGTCCTGCAACAGGGAGGCGAGGTCGTAGGCGGGTGGGCCCATCACCGCATCCTGGAAATCGATGAGCCCGATCCGCTTCAATCCGTGCCTTCGCGCCAGCCAATACAGGTTTGGCGAATGATAGTCGCGCAGCGTCCAGGTCGTGGGCTCGGCGAGCACCGGCGCAAGGAGGTCGCGCCAGATCGCGAGAAATTGCATGCGCGCCCCCGACGGCGTTGTGACCCGCGCCACGGCCGGCGCGTACCAGTCGAGCGCAAGTTCGACTTCGACCAGCATCGCTTCGATGTCGTAGATCGGAAGATGGTAGGTCTCCTCTCCGACCGGCAAGCTTGCCGGCAAATCGCGCCCATGCAGATCGGCGAGAAGCGCGATCGCCACGGCGTAGCGGCCGCCGTCCGGAACGCCGCCATCGGCGACGGTCGCGCTTCCGAGGTCCTCGATCAGCGCCAAGCCGTCCTCGAGGCTATAGGCGATGAGGACGGGCGACGAGTAGCCGAGGCCTTGCAGGCCTTCGGCCATCGCGACGAAGGCGCGGATGTCAGGGCGACAGCTTGGCGATCGCCGCATAGGGTTTGCCGTAGCGCAGGATTGGCCCATCGCGGCGCGGCGGGGAAATCATGAGGATCGCCGTCTGGCCGTCGGGCTTTGTCAATCGCTCGTAAGCGCGAATCGAGGCGTCTCCTTGCAGGAACTCGCGTTTTGCGTCGCTCCAGCCGGCGCGCTTCAGCAGCGCCCCGACGCCGAGCGACAACGTAAGACGCCGGCTCACCGCGCCCAGGCCGCGTAGCGCCAGCACCCGGAAGTCCGGGCCGCGGCTGGGATCGAAGCGGATGTCGACTTCGAGCCGGTCGGCCGGGAGCGCCTCGGCGATCCGCTCCGGCCATTCGACGATCGTAATCGCGCCTTCGATGGCTTCGTCCCAACCGAGATTGTCGAGTTCCCGGGCGCTTCGCAGCCGGTAAAAGTCGGCATGGATCACCGTCCCTCGCGGCGCGTCATAGGCCTGCATCAAGGTGAAGGTCGGGCTCGGCGCCTCCAGATCCGGGGCCTCGACAAGCGCGCGGATCAAACCGCGGGCAAAAGTCGTCTTTCCGGCGCCGAGATCGCCGCTCAGCGCGACGAAATCGCCCGGCTCGAGCCAGGCTGCCTGCGCCGCGGCGAGGCCGAGCGTCGCTGCCTCATCCGGCGCTTCGAGACTCCAAACTCCCGCGGCCGCCAGTGCGTCAATGCGACTGTTCATGCGCGGTTACTGCGCCGATCGAGGCAAGGCCGGGGAGGCCGACTGCGAGGTGGTCGCCGCCGCGGCCATCGGATCGATCGGGAAAATGCAGGTGACCGTGGTGCCCTCATTAGGCGCCGTATCGATCAGCACCCGGCCGCGGTGCAACTCGACCAGCGCCCTGACGATCGACAGGCCGAGGCCGGGGCCTCGATGGCGAGAGCCATTGGGGAAAGTCTCGAATCGGTCAAATACGCGATCGATCATTTCAGGGGGAATGCCGCGTCCGCGATCGCTGACCTTGAACACGATTTCCGGGCCGCGCCGCATCGCCGCGAGCGTAACCGTCTGGCCCGCTTCAGAATAGTTGATGGCGTTGGAGAGAAGATTGAACAAAACCTGTCGCACGCGCCGACCGTCGGCCCGCAACGAGCCAACTCCATCGGTCATGACAATTCGAAGCTCGATTGCGGCCTCGCTCAGCCTGTCCTGCACGCCGGCCGCCGCGGCCTTCATCGCCTCGGCGACGTCGACATTCTCCAGACGCATCTCCAGCGCCCCGGCGTCAATCGAGGCAAGATCGAGAATGTCGTCGATGATGGCGAGCAAGGCATGGGACGAGTTGGTGATGAAGCCCGCATATTCGAGTTGTTTCGGGTTGAGGGCGCCCACGCCGCCGGCGGCCAGAAGCTGGGTGAATCCAATGATATTGGTAAGCGGCGTCCGCAGTTCGTAGGAGACGTGGTTGACGAAATCATTGCGGAGCTTTTCGGCCGCGATGAGCGCCTGGTTACGCTCGGTTAGCGCGCGCTCGACATTGGCGCCTGCTGTGACATCGAGCGAGGTCATGAGGGTCGCCCCGTCGGGCAAGGGCAAGGCGGCGCAATCGAGGATCAGCCCGTCGGTCCGCGCAATCCTCACCGCGCGGCTCTCGCGGTGTTCGGGAAGATCGACGATCGTTGTCCGAAGTTCGTCAAAGAGCGCGGGCTCTTTGCAAAGCGGCCTGCAGGCGCGCGCAACCTCATCGATATGGGGGCGATCGCGCAGCCTCGCCGGATCGAAACGCCACAATTCGGTGAACACCGGGTTAAAAAGCTTCATGCGCCCGTCCGCGCCGAACACGGCGACGCCTTCCTTGAGTGCGTCGAGCGTTTCGCCCTGCACATGGGTCAGCGTATTGACCTGCGAAGCGAGCGCGTAACTCTGTGTGGCGTCATCGTAGAGATAAGTGACGCCGCCCTTGGGATTGGGGCTGGTGACCACTCGCAGCGCGCGCCCATCGGGCAAGTGCCACACAGTTTCGCTGGGCTCGATCGCCTGATAAGCGCTTAAAAGTTGCGCCTTCCAGGCGCGGAAGTCCGCCTGTTCCGGCAATTGGCGCTTGGCGCGGAGCCGGTCGAGGATTTCGCTGTCGGTCGGCCTCTGATCGAGAAACGCTGGCTCGAGCGGCCAGATTTGACGGTACGCGGCGTTGTACAAGGTGAGCCGCTTGGCCTTGTCGAAGATCGCGACCGCGGTCGAAAGGCGGTCGATCATCCGCGAATAGTCGTCCTCGTTGCGCTCCATAGCGGCTTCAAGCGCCGCGATCTCGGAGACGTCATGGGCGACGCCGACCGAGCCGAACGCCGTGCGCGCCTCGACGGCCTGGAAGGCTCGACGCTCGCCCCCGACGACTGCCGGCGCCCGGCGTTTCCAGGCGCCGGTTTCCTTGATCGCCGCTGCGGCCTCACGGCGCACTGTCGGGTCGAACAGTTCCCCTCCCTTCTCGATCGCCGCCTTCTCCTGGGCTGCATCGACCGCCTGCGCGTACGCCAAGTTGCACCATGCGATCCGGCCAGAAGCGTCCCGGGTCCACGCCGGCATGCCGGCGGTTTCGAGCGCGAGCCGAAGCGCGTCCAAAGCGCTTTGGGCCTTGGCGAATTTATCCCGCAGTTCAGCCGACTGAAGTCGCTCGCCGGATACGTCGCGAATGCGCATGACGGCGCTGCCCGAAACGGGCCGGCCGTCGATCTCCAGATGCCGACCGCGCAGACTGGTCACGGCGGTCGCGAAGGCCTCGCCGCGCTTCAAGAGCCGCTCCGTCGCCTCCTCAACCTTGGCGGCGGCAGTCAGCTCGAGCCATGAAGCAAAACTGAGCACGCGCGACGACAGCGGCGAGTCGGCGACGAGAGCGAAATCCCCCTCGATCGTCGGCTCGGCGTTTGGACGCTCCCATGAGACCAGAATCTGCGGTTCGCTGCGGAGCATCAGCGCCGCGCGATCGAGTTTGGCGTTTGTTCCGGCGAGCTCTTTTTCGAGCTCGTTGACGCGGCGCGTCCAGACCCTCCGACCGATCAGATGCAAGACGGCGGTGATGGTCGCGAGCAACATCAACGAGAGAATCGCGAGGCCGGCCACGTTGGCCTCGACGGAAGCCAGGTTAATGGCCGGCGCAGCGAGCGACCCGGAGGACTGCGCAGCGGCCTGATCGGTCACAACCGCGAAGGCGAGAAGGAAAGTCAGAAGGTTCGCCAAGAACTTCGCGCCCGGCGGACGCGGCCACTCGGCCGCTCGCGGCTCCCGGAGTCCCACGCCCCGCTTGACCCCCGCAACGATTCGCCTCCTCAAAGGCCAAACGACGCCCGTGCGCCCGCGCCGGCCGTCTCCCCGCCCGGAAGGTCCGAATCAGCGCCCAATAGGCTTACGAAAAGATTGCCGCAAAGTCGTTAACCATGGTGCGGCGGGCGTGAAGCTAGCCGGGGCAGCCCACCGCTATAGCTCGTGGACACGAGGTTCCAGGGAACAACATATGGTCGCCGCACCGCGAGGCTCCCCTTCGGGCGAGCCCGCGTTCGAGGGAAATATTTTTGTTCCGGGCCGAGCGCGCCGCCATTAACGGATGAGGCCGAGGATGTCCTTGATCGCGTCCATGTTGGGCCTCGCGATGGCGCGCGCCTTTTCCGCTCCCTGGACCAGGATCGAATCCGTGTAAGCCGGATCTTGCGCCAGACGCAGCATTTCGGCGCGGATCGGCGCGAGTTTCTCGATCGCGGCGTCGGCGAGCGCGTTCTTGAAGACGGAGAACTGGCTCCCGCCGAAGCGCTTCAGCACGTCGGTCTTGGTCTCGTCCATCAGCGCGGCGAAGATGCCGACAAGGTTATCGGCCTCCGGTCGTCGCGAGAGGCCTTCAACCTCGGTCGGCAACGGTTCAGGATCGGTCTTGGCCTTGCGGATTTTCTGCGCGATCGTGTCGGCATCGTCGGTGAGCGCGATATAGGCGTTCTCCGAGGTATCGGACTTTGACATTTTCTTCGCGCCGTCGCGCAGGCTCATGACCCGCGTCGCCGGCCCCTGGATCAGCGGCTCGGGCAGCGGAAAGAAAGCGTCGCCGTGACCGTGAGCCGCAATCGAGGCGGCGAAATCGTTGTTGAACTTCTGGGCGATGTCGCGTGCGAGCTCCAGGTGCTGCTTCTGGTCGTCGCCGACCGGGACATGCGTCGCGCGATAGACCAGAATGTCGGCCGCCATCAGGACGGGATAGTTGTAGAGGCCGATCGAGGCGTTCTCCCGGTCCTTGCCCGCCTTCTCCTTGAACTGGGTCATGCGGTTGAGCCAGCCGAGCCGCGCGACGCAGTCGAACACCCAGGCGAGCTCGGCATGCTCGGCGACCTGGCTTTGGTTGAAGACGATATTGGCCTTCGGATCGATGCCGCAGGCGAGAAACGCGGCGGTCACCTCACGCGTCGTGTGCGCGAGTTGCGCCGGGTCGTGCGGCAGCGTCATCGCGTGCAGATCGACGACGCAGTAGATGCACGGATGCGTCGCCTGCATCGTGACGAAGCGCTTGATCGCTCCGAGGTAGTTGCCGAGGTGCAGATTGCCCGTCGGTTGAACGCCAGAAAACACGCGTTCGGGAAATTTCGCCATCGTCGTCCAATTCACCCCTGGGTCTGCCGGGCGGGCCTTATCGCAATGCCGGCGCAGGCGCGCAAGGGGCGCGCGCGCCGTTCAGCCGCGCCGCTCGCCCTCGCCAACGGTCAGATCGACCATGATCTCGCCCGCCAGCCGCTCCAGCGCCGCGCGCAGGTCCTCAAGCGCGAGACCCTCGGGGACGCTGAGCCGGGCGGTGGCGCGAAACATCTCCGCGCCGGTGAACGGCTCGCCTTCGAGGCCGCTCGAAAATTCCTCGATGTTGGCGCCAAGGCGATTAAGCGCCTGGGTCACGTCGCGCACGATGCCCGGCCGTTCGCGGCCGAGGATGTCGAGCGTGACGAGCCTCACGTGCTGTTCGGCCTCGGCCGCCGCGCCGCGCTCGATGCTGATGCGCAACCCGGCGACCGCGAGATCGTGCAGCGACAATTCCAGCTCCGTGAAGCGCTGGTCGGGAACGCTGATCAGCACCACGCCGGCGAATTTGCCCGCGAGCCGCGCCGACCGGCTCTCAAGCCACGTCGCCCCGCAGGCGGCGACCTTTTCCGAGATCGCGTTGACAAGTTCCGGCCTATCGTCGCCGACAAAGGTCAGAACGAGCGGCGTCGTCATAGGTGGGCTCCTCAGCGAGGCTGACTATCGGACCGAAACCCCTCGTGAATCCGCTACGACGTCCGCGCCAGTTCGATCGTATTCTCGACTACGGTCCTGTGAAGACGGGTTTCACTTCTATTATCGCTAGTCTCTCCGATTTATCGAGAGTGACGATTATCTGAGCATCCTTGGAAACCGGGAAAATTCCGCCGCAGCCCTATAAATCGGCATGGCGCGCGGGCAAACCAAGATCATCGGGGCTGAAGGCGATCGTCCGCGGCGGGGACGACCGCGAACTTAACGCCGAGCGCATGCAGGACGGCCTTGATCGTCTCATAGCGGGGGTGCGCGCCAGCGCTGAGGGCCTTATACAGGCTCTCGCGGCCAAGCCCGGCATCCTTGGCGATTTGCGCCATGCCGCGCGCCTTGGCGACATCGCCGAGCGCGGCAAGGAACACCTCGGCGTTGGGGTCTTCCGCCGCCGCCGTCAGATATTCAGCGATCACCTCGTCATTGTCGAGGTAAGCCGCCGCGTCGAAAGGCGCATAGGTCTTCGTCATCGCTTATTCTCCCGGATTGCGCGAGCCATGAGCTTGGCGCGCGCGATATCCTTCGATTGCGTGGATTTGTCGCCTCCGGTCAGCAGGAGATAGACGGTTCGCTCCGTGCGGGTGAAATAGACCCGGTAGCCTGGGCCGAGATGCACGCGCATTTCCGAAACGCCTTCGCCGACGGATTCACAGTCGCCGAAATTACCGAACGCAGCGCTACGCAAGCGCGCGAGGATGCGCGCCTTTCCCTTGGCGTCCGCCAGCGCTGACAACCACGCGTCGAACTCTGCCGATCGAAGAATGACAAGCATACACCCGATTGTATCCAATTGGATACGAAAGCGCGAGGACTTTCCTCCGCGGCCGAAGGAGAGAGGACGCGCCTTCCAAATTCCTCTCCGCGTGCCTCACAAAATAAACCGGCTCAAGTCGGCGTTGCCCGCGAGGTCGCCGACGTGGCGCTCGACGAAGTCGCCATCGATATGGACTGTCTCTCCCGACCGGTCGGCGGCGGTGAAGCTCACCTCGTCGAGCACGCGCTCCATCACCGTCTGCAGCCGGCGCGCGCCGATGTTCTCGACCGAACCGTTGACCTTCGCGGCGATGCGCGCGATCGCGGCGACCGCATCGTCCGAGAACTCGAGCTCAAGCCCTTCGGTTCGCATCAACGCCACATATTGCTTGATCAGGCTCGCCTCGGTGTCGGTGAGGATGCGTTTGAAATCCTCTTCGGTCAGCGAATTGAGTTCGACGCGGATCGGCAGGCGGCCCTGCAATTCGGGCAGAAGGTCCGATGGCCGCGAAATGTGGAACGCGCCCGAGGCGACGAACAGGATATGGTCGGTCTTGATCGTCCCATGCTTGGTGGCGACCGTCGTGCCCTCGATCAGCGGCAAGAGATCGCGCTGCACGCCTTCGCGCGATACGTCGGCGCCGCCGCGTCCCTCGCGCGCGCAGATCTTGTCGATCTCGTCGAGGAAAACGATGCCGTTGCTTTCCACCTCGCCCAGGGCTTCGCGCACAATGGCGTCCTGATCGAGCAGCTTGTCTGCTTCCGCGGAGACGAGCGGCTCATGCGCCTCGGCCACGGTCGCGCGCTTCGCCTTCGTGCGTTGGCTCTTGCCGAAAATGTCGGCGATGTTGATGGCGCCGATCGCGGCGCCTGGCATGTTGGGCAGTTCAAACATCGGCATGCCGCCGCCGCTCTGCGGCAGTTCGATCTCGATCTCCTTGTCGTTGAGTTCGCCTGCATGCAGCTTGCGCCGGAAAGCTTCGCGGGTGGCCGCGGACGACGACGAGCCGACCAGCGCGTCAAGCACGCGTTCCTCCGCCGCCAGCTGCGCCTTCGCCTCGATATCCTTGCGCTTGCGGCTCTTGACCAGCCCGATCGCCACCTCGATCAAATCGCGCACGATCTGCTCGACGTCTCGCCCGACATAGCCGACTTCGGTGAATTTCGTCGCCTCGACCTTCAAGAACGGCGCGCCGGCCAGCTTGGCGAGGCGCCGCGCAATCTCGGTCTTGCCGCAGCCCGTCGGCCCGATCATCAGGATGTTCTTCGGCATCACCTCCTCGCGCATCGGCGAAGTCAGGCGCAGCCGCCGCCAGCGGTTGCGCAGCGCGATGGCGACGGCTCGCTTGGCCTCCCCCTGACCGACGATATAGCGGTCAAGCTCGGAGACAATTTCGCGCGGGCTAAGGTCCGACATGGGGCTAGAGGCTTTCGACGATCAGATTGACGTTGGTATAGACGCAAATGTCCGCCGCGATGCGCATCGAGCGGCGGACGATCTCGTCTGCATCGAGTTGCATCGGCATCAGCGCGCGCGCCGCCGCGAGCGCATAATTGCCGCCCGAGCCGATCGCCGTCGCCGACCCGAATTCGTCCCCCTCCGGCTCCAGGACGTCGCCTGCCCCCGACAGCGTGAAACCCGAACCCTTGTCGGCGACGATCAGCATCGCCTCGAGCCGGCGCAGATAGCGGTCCGTGCGCCAGTCCTTGGCCAGTTCGACGCAGGCGCGGGCGAGCTGGCTCGGATATTGTTCGAGCTTGGCTTCGAGCCGCTCGAACAGGGTGAAGGCGTCGGCGGTCGCTCCGGCGAAGCCCGCGATCACGTCGCCTTTCGCCAGACGACGGACTTTGCGCGCGTTGGATTTGACAACCGTCTGCCCCATGCTGACCTGGCCGTCGCCGCCGATGACCACCCGCCCGCCCTTACGAACCATCAGGATGGTGGTCGCGTGCCACCCGGGCGAACGGGCGGCGTTCTCGTCTGCCATCAGCGCTGTCCTTGAACTTTCGGGCAAGGGCCGGATGTATGGGCGGTCATGACTGCGCGCAAGGGCGAAGGCGACGGACGCGTCGTTGGTCGAAACCCGCGTCAACCGAACGCGTCGACCCAGATCGGGTTGGTCCACGCCCTCCGTCCCGGCCCGTCGATGACGACGACGCGGAACCATTTGACCGGCGGAGGCTCGATCCACGCCCATTTGGCTCCCTCCGCGAACTCGACGGTCGCGTGGGTCAATCCGCGGCCGACGCGGCTGAGCGCTGGCGAGGCGCCGGTGACAAGGGCGATGGTGTGCACAGGCGAGCACTCGATCCGCACCTCCGTGCGGGTGACCTCGATATTGTGAATGCGCGGCCCTTGGCTTGAGTAGAATTCGCCCGCCTTCAGCGCGCCGAGCAGCACGTCCGGATCGAGCGATTCGGATTTGACCATGACGTAGCCCCCGAAGGCGTCGAGGTCGCCGTTCAGAAAATGCGCGTCGTCGCCTGCTATCGCCGTCAGGCGCCGATTCTCGTTGCAGAGCTGGTCGAGCAGATAGAAACCGTCGCCGCGGTCGGTCAGCACAGCGCAGGTATGGTTGTAGATCTCAACCGCGTGCGCGGCGGCGAGCGAGCGCCCGTCCTCGATCCTCAGTTGTGACCATGCAGGATGAGCGATGGCGACGAACGCGCCTGCCTCTCTCGCGCGCGCCGCGAGCCGCGGCCCGCTCTCGTCTGGCTCGGCGGGCGGGAAGTCGAGCGGCAACCCCGTCGCAACGATGTGCCAATATTCGCCGGCCGTGGTCCCCATCGCATGGACCTCGGCGCCGATCAGGGTAGTGAAATTGTTGGAGCGCAACTTGCGGGTGTCGACGATCGGCCAGTCGAAGCGGCCGAGAAAATGATCGGACACCTGCAGGAAATCGTAGCCGGCGCGTTTATAGGCGGAGACGACGTCCTCCGGGCTCAAAGCGCCGTCGGAAAGCGTCGAATGCGTGTGAAGGTTCCCGCGCCAGAACCGCCCCGGCGTCGAGAAAGGAGGAATTCGCATGGGGCGACAGGTTGTCGCCTTCGCGGCGCCGGGTCAAGCTTTATCCAACGGAACCACGATGGCCTTTTTGGGGGATGACAAATCATTATATTCGCATATGTATAGGATGGGCGTTCGTTCGTCCGTTGTCGCGCACGCCGCGGGACGGTGACTGAATATCAGTGAAACGGAGTTGAGGCATGGACAACGCAGGACTGGCCGGGCTTTGCGCGGGGACTGAGCGCGGAACTTAGGAACCTGCGCGAGGGCGCGCCTGCGGCGATGAGGGCGTTTTCGGCGCTCGCTCAGAGCGCGCTCGCCGAAGGCGCCTTGGACGGCAAGACCAAGGAACTGCTCGCGATCGCCATTTCGGTCGCGATTCGATGCGACGACTGCATCGCTTTCCACGTCAAGGCGGCCATCGATCGAGGCGCGACGCGCGAGGAAATCCTCGAAACGCTGGGAATGACGATCTATATGGGAGGCGGACCCTCGGCGATGTACGCCAGCCATGCGCTCGCCGCCTATGCGCAATTCTCGGCGTCGAAGGCAAACGCCGCATAACGCCAAGGAGGCAAATATGTCTTGGAGCCTGTTTTCGCGTTCCGGCCACGAGCGCCGATCCCGACACGGTCGATTTCGAGGACTTCGAGCCCGCCGTGGAGCGCGAACGCCTGCACGGTGGTGGACGTTCGCGAGCCGCACGAATTCGCCGCCGGCCACATCCCGAACGCGGTCAACATGCCGCTGTCGCGCTTCGATCCGCAGGAATTGCCGAACGGAAAGCCGGTCGTTCTGGTCTGCCAGGCCGGCGGCCGATCCAAAAATGCGCTGAACAGGGCGAGGGCGATCGGCCGGGAGGACGTGAAGCACTATGCCGGCGGGACTGCCGGCTGGCGTTCGCGCGGCGGCGAGGTGACAGTCTGACGGTGGCATTATATACACATTTATATAATGTATATTTGGTAACGCCGCTGCAAAATCCTCCGCGCGGCGACGCGACGCTAAACCGGGTCGGAAGCCTCTGAAATGCTTGGGGCGCGGATTTAAAGTGGCGGAACGCGGCGCGGCGCATCGAGAGCGTCCTTCCTCGGCTCGCCGCCTACATAGGTCTGGCGCACCGCTCGGTCGTCGCCCATGGTGATCAGGGCGAAGAGCTCGACTTCGAGATCGCCGCCGACTGTCTCCATCCGGTGCGCGAGGGCGGGGGTGGCGCGGGAATCGAGGACGACGAGATCGGCTTCCTTCCCCGCCTCGATCGAGCCGATGCGATCGTCAAGGCTGAGCGCCCGGGCGTTGCCGAGCGTCATCTGGTAGAAGGCGTGCAACGCCGGCCACGGCTGGCGATTGAGCTGCAGCACTTTGTAGCCCTCGGCGGCAGTGCGCAGCATCGAATAGCTCGTTCCGCCGCCGACGTCGGTCGCAAGCGCGACCCTGACCCCTGCTCGCGCGAGACGCGCCTGATCGAACAGGCCCGAGCCGAGGAAGAGATTCGACGTCGGACAGAACGCGGCGACTGACCGGCTCGCCGCGAGCGCGTCGACTTCGCCATCCGTCAGGTGGATGCAATGGCCGAACACCGAGCGGGGTCCTGCGAGGCCCGCGCGCGCATAGGCGTCGAAATAGCTTCGCGCCTCGGGGAACGTCGCGGCCACCCGGGCGATCTCGGCCTTGTTCTCGTCGAGATGCGTCTGGACGTAGCACTCGGGATATTCCTGAGCCAGCGCGCCGGCCGCCTCCAGTTGCGCCTTTGTCGAGGTTACGGCAAACCGCGGGGTGATCGCGTAGTCGAGCCGCCCCCGTCCGCCCCAACGCCGGATAAGCGCTTTGCTCTCCTCATAGCCGCGCTCGGCCGTATCCATGAGCGCTTCCGGCGCGTCGCGATCCATCATCACCTTGCCGGCGATCATGCGGGCGCCGCGCTTCTCCGCCGCCGCGAAGAAGGCGTCGACGGATTGCGGATGCACCGTGCAATAGACCATCGCCGTCGTCGTGCCGCAGCGGAACAATTCGTCGAGAAAGAACTCCGCGATCCGCGCGCAATGCGCGGGGTCGGCGAACTTCTGCTCCTCGACGAATGTGTAGTTGGCGAGCCAGTCGAGCAGTTGGGCGCCGTAAGAGCCGATCACCTGGGTCTGGGGATAGTGGACATGCGCGTCGATGAACCCGGGGGCGACGAGATGTCCGGAATGGTCGTCGACGATTGCCCCGCGGGGCGAGCGGGCGAGAATCTCGCTCGCTTCGCCGACCGCCTCGATAAGCCCGCCGGCAATCAAAATGGCGCCATTCTCGATCAGCGAATGCGCGGATGCGCCGCTCTCGCGGGGGTCGTCGGCGAACGAGAGAAGACGGCCGCGAACGATGCGCGCGTTCGCGCTCAAGGCAGAATGTCCTTCAGGCGGAGCGCGGCAATCTTGTCGATCTCGGCAAGGGCGGTCTCCGTCTCGGCGTCGCGATCGCTGGCGAGGCGCCGCTGGAACGCGGCGAGAATCTCGGCTTTGCTTTTGCCCTTGACCGCCATGATGAACGGCATGCCGAAGCGAGTGCGATAAGCCTCGTTGAGCTCGGTGAACTTTCGCAGCTCCTCCGGGCTCAGGCGGTCAAGCCCGGCGCTCGCCTGCTCGCTCGTCGAATTCGGCAGTCAGCGTTCTGGCGAGGGCGAGCTTCCCGGCGAGGTCCGGGTGCGCGAGGATCAGCGCCCGCTTCTGCTCGGTTGTCGCCTTCGCCGCCGCGGCAGAGAGCGCGCGGGCGAGGCCGTCAGGGGCGTCGGCCTCGGCGGTCAGGCCCGCATCGTAAGCCCCCTCAGCGACCCACGGCGAATGTTCGTAAATGCCGCCAAAGCGCTCGACGAACAGCGTTCGGGTGAGCCGCGACGGCTTCCAGCCGCCCGGCGGCGGGTGTTTCCGGACCCAGTGGCGCGCAATGTCGAGCCGGGTCGGGATCCAGACGCGATCCCGACTCGCAATGTAATCGATGAACCGCGCCAGCGAGGCGGCGCGGCCGGGCCGGCCGACGAGACGGCAATGGAGCCCAACCGACAGCATTTTGGGCGCGACGTCGCCTTCGGCGTAGAGGGTGTCGAAGGAATCCTTGAGGTAGGCGTAGAACTGGTCGCCGGAGTTGAATCCCTGCGGCGTGGCGAAGCGCATGTCGTTCGAATTGAGGGTGTAGGGGGTCATCAGCTGTGGGCCCCTCGGGCCTTCGAGCCAATACGGCAGATCGTCGGCATAGGTGTCGGCGCAGTAGAGAAACCCGCCCTCCTCCATGCCGAGCCGGATGGTGTTGATCGACGAGCGGCCCTGATAGAAGCCGAGCGGCCGGGCGCCTGCGATTTCAGTATGAATGCGCACCGCCTCCGCGATGTGGCGGGCTTCGACCTCCGGCGGCGTATCGCGGTAGTCGATCCATTTCAGGCCGTGGGTGGCGATCTCCCACCCGGCTTCGTTCATCGCCGAAACCGCTTCGATGATTGCGCGCCATCGCGGTCGCGACCGCATAGACCGTGACCGGCACGGAGCGTTCCGTGAACATCCGGTGCAGCCGCCAGAAGCCGGCGCGGGAGCCGTATTCGTAGATCGACTCCATGTTCATGTGGCGCATGCCGGGCCACGGCGCCGCGCCAACGATTTCCGATAAGAAGGCCTCGGACGCCGCGTCGCCATGGAGAATGTTGTTCTCGCCGCCCTCCTCGTAATTGATGACGAACTGCACCGCCACGCGCGCCTTGTTCGGCCAATCGGCGAAGGGCGGCGTGCGCCCATAGCCAATCATGTCGCGCGGATAGTCTTGGCCGCCCGTCATCCCAAAAGTCCCCTGCATCGTCGCTGTCGGGTGAGGCTACGATAGGTTTCGCGTTTGCTCCAGCCCGAAGCAGTGACCGCTGTGCGGATAGCGCTGACGCAGGCAAGCAGTTCCATCCCAACGCAGACACGCTTTACAGAAAGGGCGCAGCATCCATCCGTCGATCGAAGACCCAGATGACCGACATATCCCTTCGCTTTGAACCGCCTTTCGCCCGCATCGTCCTCAACCGCCCCGATCGCCGGAATGCGATCTCGCGCGCCATGTGGCGCGCCTTCCCAGCGATCCGCGCGGCGATTGAGGCGCGCAAGGACACGCTGGTTGCTCTCATTGAGGGCGAGGGCGCTGATTTCAGCGCCGGCGCCGACATTTCTGAATTCGGCGAAGTCTATCGCGACCCGACAGCGACGCGCGACTACGGCGACGCGATTCAGGACGGGCTCAAGGCGCTGATGGATCTCGACCGCCCGACGATCGCGGTCATCCGCGGCGTGGCGATCGGGGGCGGCCTCGGCCTTGCGCTCGCCTGCGACCTGCAGGTTCTGCGCCGCTGACGCGCACCTCGCCGTCACGCCGGCCAGGCTCGGCCTCGTCTACGGCCACGCCGAGACGCGCCGCCTCGTTGAGCTTGTTGGGCCCTCGCGCGCCAAGGATCTGCTGTTCACCGCCCGGCGGATCGAGACCGAGGAGGCGCTTGCAATCGGCCTCATCGACCGGAGGATCGAAACCGCGCTCCTGGAAACGGCGCTCGGCTACGCGCGGGGCATGGCGGAGCTTAGCCAGGCCTCGGTCAGGGGCGCCAAGCGCGCCGTGAATGCGGCCGCTGCGGGAATGAGCGTGGAGACGCCCGCCTTCCGCGCGCTGACCGAGACCGCCGCGCTCGGGGCCGATTTCGCCGAAGGGCGCGCGGCCTTCGCCGAAAAGCGTCCGCCAAAATTCGCCTTTCGCGGGGCGACGAGCGCCGCTGTCGGACGCCTAGCCGCGACCGGGGTTTGAAACGTCCTTATGTCCCCACTCGCCATGGCGGTTCTTGCGCTCGTCGGCTTCGCTTCCGGCTTTGTCGACGCCGTCGCCGGGGGCGGAGGATTGCTGACCTGCCGGCGCTCGCGCTTGCCGGGCTCGATCCGGTCGCCGCGGTGGCGACCAACAAGCTCGCCAGCACGCTGGGCTCGGGCTCCGCCACCCTCGCCTTTTGGCGGGCTGGGAAGATGAAGGCGAACATGGCCCCTGCGGCGGTCGCCGCCGGCCTCGGCGCGGTCCTTGGGGCGCTGGCGCTTCCCTACGCGCCGCGCGCGATCCTGAGCGCGGCCCTCCCCTTCGTGCTCATTGGCGTCGCGCTCTATTTTGCGTTCGCCCCCGAACTGGGCGAGGCGCAGCGCCGGCAGCGCATTTCCCCGGGCCTCTACGCCACAACGCTCGCGCCGGCGATCGGGTTCTATGACGGCGTTTTCGGCCCCGGCGCCGGGTCGTTCTATCTGATCTGTCTTGTGGCGCTCGTTGGCCTGAGCCTCATTCCGGCGATGGCCGGGGGGCGCCTGAGCAATTTCGGCAGCAACGCCGGCTCGCTCGTCGTTTACGCGCTCTCCGGCCATATCCTCATATCGGCCGGATTGGCGATGGGCGTCGGCACGTTTCTTGGCGCTCGCCTCGGCGCGAGCGCCGCGATGCGGGCTGGGGCGAAGCTCGTGCGTCCGCTGATCGTCGCCGTCAGCTGCGCAATGGCGCTGAGACTTATGGCCGCCCCCGGCGGCCCGTTCGCCTTCGTTTGGAAATATGTGTCCGGCGGTTGACGCCCTCGCCGGGAAAAGTCTATAAGCGCGCCCACAAAGGCTGGGCCTCGGGCCCGGCCTGTTTCGTTTTGCAGCCTCCGCCTCCAGCGCTCGAACGCGTTAAGGGATTCAAGTTCATGGCGAACACCAAGTCGGCCCAGAAGGCCGCCCGGCAGACGATCCGGCGAACCGGAGTCAACAAGTCGCGCCGCACCGAGATGCGCACCTATGTTCGCAAGGTCGAGGAGGCGATCGCCTCCAAGGACCCGAAGGCGGCCGCCGAGGCGTTGAGCCAGGCCGAGCCGCGGCTCGCCCGGGCGGCGCAGAAAGGCATCGTCCACAAGAATGCCGCCTCGCGGAAAATCTCCCGCCTCACCAAGCGGGTCAAGGCGTTAGCCGTCTGATTCTGACGGCCGGCCGCGCTTTAAGACGAAGCGCCCGCGCCGCGTGACGGCTGCTCGATGACCGATGTCCCTCCCGACCGGCTCAGCGTCGATCCCGCGAGCCCCTTCTATAACGAAGCCTGCCTGGCGCGGGGGATCGGCGTGCGGTTCCGGGGCGTCGAGCGGCGCGACGTCGAGGAATATTGCATCAGCGAGAACTGGATACGCGCGCCGGCCGGTAAGGCGCGCGACCGTCGCGGCGGCCCGCTCCTGATCAAGATGACAGGAACCGTCGAGCCTTATTTCCTGACCCCCGCTGCTGACGGAAACTGACAGTCGCCGCCGGTAAGCATGGGCCCGGTCACGAACCCGGAGCCAAACCCATGCTGAACGTCGGTTTCATTCTGGTCTATGTCGATAACGTCGCGAAGAGCGAAGCGTTCTACGCCTCGATCCTCGGGTGCTCGGCGATCGATTCATCGCCCACTTTCGCGATGCTTCCGGCGGCGCCGGGTCTGAGGTTGGGGCTGTGGCGGCGCGACGGCGTCAAGCCGGCTGCGACGTCAGGGGGCGGCGGCGAGATCGCCTTTCCTGTCGCCGGTCAAAGCGAGGTCGATCGCCTATTCGCCGAGTGGCGCGACAAAGGGGTCACGATCGCCCAAACCCCGACGGCGATGGATTTCGGCTACACGTTCGTCGGACTCGACCCGGACGGCCAGCGGCTTAGGGTGTTCGCCCCCTCGCCGAATTAGCGAAATCCGCGAAGCTGGACCACGGACGAAATCGGCGCGCGCCTCGGGTGCGCCGAAGTCCGCGGCGCATTCCGCCAGCTTAACGCCGCGCCCTAACCATTTCAGCCTCTTGCGAGGCGGTTTAGCGTCGCCTCCGGTTACTTACGAAGGCGCCTAGCGTCTGGGATCGCTCAATACCGCAATGGGGCGCCCTTGCGAATGGTTGGCATGGATTTGGGGTTGGCGCCGCGTTTGTTCGGCTCAGCGACATGGCCGCTTGGGATCGGCTGGTCGAAGATGGGCGTTTTTTTCTGCGCCGATGCCATCCGGGCGCATCTTGCTCCAGTGGGCTGCGCGCAGGCGACGAGGCGACGGTAACTGCCAAGCTGGCTGGCCGAGGGGGCTTTTTTGTTTTTCGGGGGCGTTGGTTGGGGTGAGCGAGGCTCAGAGCTTCAAGGCGACGGCGAGGGGTTCGGGCTTCAGGGTGAGGGCTTTGAGGATATTGAGGCCCTGCTTTCTGGCCGAAGAGATCACGGATCGCAGGCGTGCGAAGTCTGCGGCGCCCGTTTGGGTTCGGAAGCCGCCTGAGATTTTGGTTTTCACCTTCATCATTCGCAAGTCCTGCTCGGCGAGATTGTTGGTGAAGGGAACTTCGAAATCGGCGAGGAACCTGAGGGTCGCCTCCTCGAAGGTCTTGAACCGGACGAGGAGATTATGGGCGGGCCGCTGCTTTTTCCGCTTTTTCGGGTTGATCGAGGAATCCAAGGCCGGCAGGCTTCGGTGAAGGGCGAGGCCTTCCGGACGGCGGCCCAATACCGGTCCTCGAACGCCTTGATCGTTTCCGGCGCAAGCGCCAAGGCGCCTTGCTCCTTGGCCTGTCGCACGACTTGGTTGGCCTCCTGAAGCGTCGCGCGCAGCGCCTCGGCCCAGGGCTCCTTGTCGAATTCGCACACCGCCTGAAGTTCGCGCAGGAGATGGGCGTTGCAGAAGGCGTTGGTCGACGGCTTCGAGCCGATAGTAGGCGCGCCAACGGCCACGGTGGACCACCACGCCGCCCTTCAACTCGGGCACGGCCGAGCGGGGCTCGTCAGCGCGATAGAACGTATGGGTCAGCGTCGAGGCGGTATGCAGCCAACGGGCGCCCGGCGATGCGCAGGCCGGTTTCGTCGAGGCAGCGCACGCGCGCCGCCGCTGACGCACGCGCCGATGGCGCGATAGAGCGGCTCCAGCGCTTCGGCCTCGCGGGCGAACCGAACTCGCCACGCTCGCGCCGCAGACCCCCTGGTCGCCCCGAACAGGTCGTGAAACACCTGGGCGGTTCGTTCTTCGGGCACGAGTTGCTGGGCGTCGAGAGTGACCGCCGCCGCCTTCGCCGCCGGTTCGCCGGGACCGAGCCGGCGAAACCACGCCCTCGGGGAAGGCGGCGCGCGTGCGTTGGCCGCAAGCCGCGCAGCCATAGATCGCCCCCCGGTGTTCGCTGACCATCAGCGGCTTCTCGGGAAGATCGAAAACCTGTCGTTACTCCTCGCCGATCTTGAATTTGGGCGGAAGCTGCGCCTGGCAATGCGCGCATGTCTCGGCCCCATGCTCGACAATCAGGTCGGGCTCGGCCACTTGGCGCAGCGTATTGCCGTCATGGCCTTTTTGGCCCCCGCTCCGCTTGCCGAGTTGCGTGCGCAGGCTGCGCAAGACGCGAGGCTTCAGCCCGTCGCTCGACGGCGGCTTGGAGCTGTTGGCGCTGTCAAGCCCCAAACGGCGACGCAGCTCCGCGTTCTCGGCCCGAAACGCTCCGATCTCGCCCCTGAGCGCGGCGATCAACTCCACGACGTCGGGCGGAAGAGCCATCCTACCCTCGAGCGGAATTCGAACTCTCCGTCGCGAAAAATCGCAACCCCGAAAACGATCCAGCGCCAGTGTGACATTTGGCAGGGAGCCTGGCTTGGCAGTTACAGCTCGACGCTAAACCGGGTCGCAAACGCCTGAAATCATTGAGGCGCGGCGCTAACATGGGTGGAGCGCGTCGTCTCTCGCTGGAGGAGTGTGGGGCGGCCCGTCCACGGGGTCCGCAGCCGGGCGTGCGTCGGGCGACTTCCCGAGCGGGCCGAACGATCGAGGTTTCGACGAGAGGGGGGATCCAATCCAACCCGGTCCCTGTATGCTTCGATCACAAATGGACGAAGGGAGGACGCGATGACGATTGCGTTTCTGGGTCTCGGCAATATGGGATCGGGGATAGCGAGCCGCATTGTCGCAGCGGGGCATCGCGTGATCGTCTGGAACCGGACTCCGGCAAAAGCCGAGCCGCTGGTGCGCATGGGCGCGGAATTGGCGAAAGCTCCCGAGGCCGCGGTCGCAGAGGGCGATATCGTCATCACCAGCCTCATGGACGATGCGTCGATGAAAGCTATGTTCGATCCGTCCGGCCCGGTCTTCGCCGCGCTTCGTCCTGGGGCAACGCATCTCTGTGTGACGACAATCTCGCCCGGATGCGCCGAGTGGCTGGAGAGCACGCATAAAGAACGCGGCGTCTTTTATGTTTCCGGGCCGGTTCTCGGGCGTCCGGACGCGGCTGAGGCCGGCAAGCTGGTGGAGTTCCTGTCCGGGAACCGGGAAGCGATCGAACGCGTCGAACCGGTCTGCCGCGCCTTCGCCGAACGGCTCATCCCAATCCCAGGCCCTGTCAGCGTCGCCAACAAGCAGAAGCTTTGCGCGAATTTCTTCCTGATCGCGCTGATCGAATCCATGTCGGAGGTCTTCACGCTCGCGGACAAGCTTGGCGCTTCGCGTCAGATCGTGGCGGGGTTTTTCGACCAGACCTTCGCGGCGCCCGGTCTCAAACAATATGCCGCCCGCCTTTTCCAGCGAAACACCGACGGGCAAGGAGGCTTTGCGATGACGGCCGGCGCCAAGGATGTCGGACTCATTCTCGACGCAGCGCACGAGGCCGGATGTCCGCTCGAACTCGCCGAAATCATTCAAGCCAAAATGCGTTCGGCTCTGGACCAGGGAATGCGCGATGCGGACTGGTCCGCGATCCAGGAAATCAGTCGGCAGCGTGCGGGTCTCGGCGGCTGAGACTAACCTTGCCGTGCGGGCGCTTCCTCTGCCGGCTTTTGCGCCTGCCGGAAAGCGGCCACGAACTCGGCCAGCGTCTTTTCGTCCATGTCCGAAACCGCGACGTAACTCAGATTCGCGTCGGACCAGCGCGAGACATGGAAACCGTCGATCGTTTCGACCGCGTCGGCGCGCCCGCCCGAGGCGTTCGGCGGAAGCTCGGTGACGGCGATCAGATGCTCGGCGTGCCGATAAACCAGGGTGGGCGCGGCAATCCGGTCAACGACAGCGACCGCCCGCCGGCGAGCGGGAAACCTTGCGCGGCGAGGTCGACGATTTCGGCGCTGACCGTGGTGCGCCCGGCAAGCCATGGTTTCACCGTATGCCGGTCCGAGGAGGCGACGTCGAACGGCTGGCCGGCGATCTCGGCGCGGGCGAAATCGGCGACGAGATTTTGCGCGACGCCGGCCGACGGGCTGGACGTCCGCAGCGACATCAGACCCACGCCGGCGGCAAAGCCGAGGGCCGCGACCGAGGCGGCGAGCGCGAGTGCGCGCCTGTCGAACCATGCGCGCCGCCGGAGCGGAACGACCGTCGCAGCCGCCGCGGACGCCTGCGGCGGCGGAGCCAGCGCGGCGATGCGCGCGGCGAGCGCCGGCGGCGCCGCCTCGCGCGGCGCATGGCGCCGGATCGCGTCGCGGGTCGCGGAAAGGAGCCGGTACTTTGCGGCGAGCGCGGGGTCCGCATCCATTTCCCGCTCAAGCTCAAGGAAGTTTGCCGCGTCGAGCTCGCCGTCGACAGCCGCGTTGATCCGCAGCATGCGGTCGTCAGGCGAGGAGCGAGGGTCGGTCATGGCTCTTCTCTCATACTCTTGGCGAGCGCCGCGCGGGCGCGCGACAATCTCGACATCACCGTGCCGATCGGCGCCGCCGTCGCTTCGGCGATCTCGCTATAGGCGAGGCCATTGACGTCGCGCATCACCAAGGTCTCCAGGAGCGGCGACGGCAGTTCGGCGATCGCCTGACGCAGACGCTCGCCGTCCTCGAGCGCGATCAGAATTTTCTCCGGATCGAGCGTGGCGTCCTCGCCCAATCGGGGGTCGATGGCGTCGAGGTCCGCCAGGTCGCCGGCGTAGGCGAGCGCCTTCGGCCGGTTGCGCGCCATCCAAGTGATCGCGGTATTGCGAACGATGCTCAAGAACCATGGCCGCGGACGCTCGACCGCAACAGATTCGAGAGCTTTCAGCGCGCGCAGCGCCGCATCCTGCACGATGTCCTCGGCGTCGGCCGCGCTGCGCGACAGCCATTTGGCGAGCGAATAGGCGTCGTCGAGCAGCGGCGGCACAATTTCGCGGAAGCGCCGCTCGGCGATTGGATTGCTCAACCGTCGCGCCCCGCCGCGGCGCGCCTTACCTGGCGCGCTCTTTGAGGTAAGCGATCACGTCGGCGCGATCCCGAGGGTTCGGCAGATGGAAGAACATCTTCGCGCCCGGTGCGACGGCTTGAGGATCGGTCAGCCACTTATCGAGCGTCTCCTCATTCCAGACGATATTGGCCGATTTGAGCGCATCGGAATAGGGGTAGTCCGGCAGACGACGCCGCCTTGCGGCCGAAGACGCCGCGATGGCGCGGCCCGACGTCGTTCTTGTCCAGCGAATGACAGTCGGTGCAGGCCTGGTAGAGCTGCTCGCCGCGATCGGGGTCGCCCGCCGCGGCGACAGGGCCGGAAGCGAGACAGGCGGCAGCGAGCGAGAGAGCGAAAAGTCTCGTCATATCGGCCGCTCATCCGAGATCAGAGTCGGTGACGGCGAGCAGCGTCGGCGAAGCCGTGTAGGAGACTTCTCTGACGCCAAGCCATTTGCGCAATTCGCCGGCCGGCACGAGCTTGGGCCCGGGAGCGGGCGCTGTCCCTGGCGCGGGTTGAGGAAACGCGGTCGAACGCGCAGCGTGGAACGTCACGTTGCCTTCGACCTTCTGCATCAATTGATGGATGTGGCCGTTGAGCACGGTCACCGAGCCGAAGCGCGAGAGCAGCTTCAACGCCTGCGCCGAATCCTCGGTTCCCCAGCCCCATTCCGGCGCGATCATCCAAAGCGGGATATGAGAGAAGATGACAATGGGTGTCGAAGCAGACTTGCCGCGCAAATCATCGTCGAGCCAGGCGAGCTGCTCGGCGCCCAGCGAGCCGAGGCCGTTGGTCTTCAGGTCGACGACATTGACGAGCGACACGAAATGGACGCCGCCCCGATCGAACGCATACCAGCCGCCGCCGGTCGCGCCCTTGCCGAAACGCTCAAGATAGGCCGCCTTGGTTGGCGCGTCGAGGATGTCGTGTTCGCCGGGAGCATAGTGGACGTCGAGTTTGGCGCGCCCGATCAGTTGGGCCGCATCATCGAATTGCTGGGGCGTCGCTGTATGGCTGACGTCGCCGGTATGGATCATGAACGCCGGCTTGACGGGCATCGCCAGAATCTTGTCGATTGCCGCGTCGAGTGTTCCCCGCGCATCGGGATTGGCGGGTTTCTCAAAGCCGATATGGCTGTCGGAGATCTGGACGAAGGAAAACCCGCCATCCGCCGCTTTCGCCGAGCCTATGAGTCGCGACGACGGCACTCCGCCCGCAACTGTCCATAGGACGCCTGTGCCGGCCCACAGCATGCATTTGAGGGTCTGGCGGCGATCGCCGCCGAAGGTTTGGTCAGTCATTGGTCTCTCCTCGACCGGCTGGATGCGCCGTCTCAAAGGAGAGACTCGGGGAAAGCGCCGTTTATTCCCGGCGGCGCGAAAATATTACTGCGCCGCCACGCCGACCTTGAGCAGCCGATAGTTGATCGCGTCGACGAGCGCCTGGAATGAGGCGTCGATGATGTTCCCGGAAACCCCGACCGTCGACCAGGTGTCGCCGCTCTTGTCGCCAAACTCGATCAAGACACGCGTCACCGCATCGGTGCCGCCCTGGAACACGCGCACACGGTAATCGCGCAGTTCGAGGTCCTCGATGTGTTTCTGGTAGACCCCGAGGTCCTTGCGCAGCGCCAGATCGAGCGCATTGACCGGGCCGTTGCCCTCCGCGGCCGAGATAAGGCGCTCTTCGCCGATGCGGATCTTGACCACTGCCTGAGAGGCCGAATAGGCGACGCCGGGTGCGATGAGCTTGCGCTCAACTCCGACATGAAAGCTGTCGACGGCGAAGAACTCGGGCACGCCGCCAAGCACGCTGCGCGCCAGGAGCTCGAAGGACGCGTCCGCCGCCTCATAGGCGTAGCCCTGCGCCTCGCGCTCTTTCACCTCGTCGAGCAGGCGCTGCAGGCGCGGATCGTCCGGCTGGGCCTGCACGCCCAGGCGCGTGAGCTGGGCGAGCAGGTTCGACCGGCCGGCCTGATCGGACATCAGCACTGCGCGCTGATTGCCGACGCTTTCCGGTGGCACGTGTTCATAAGTGCGCGGGTCCTTCGCCAGCGCCGAGGCATGGATGCCCGCCTTGGTGGAGAAGGCCGAGGCGCCGACATAAGGAGCGTGACGATTGGGCGCGCGGTTCAAGAGCTCGTCGAAGGCGCGAGAAATGCCGGTGATCTCGCGCAGCGCCTCCGTCGTGACGCCGGTCTCGAATCGCTCGGCGAGTTCCGCCTTCAACGCCAGCGTCGGGATCAGCGAAACGAGATTCGCGTTGCCGCAGCGTTCGCCGAGGCCGTTCAGCGTGCCTTGCACCTGCCGCGCGCCGGCCCGCACCGCTGCGAGCGAATTGGCGACCGCGTTGCCGGTGTCGTTATGGGCGTGGATGCCGAGACGATCGCCAGGGATGACGCGCGCCGACTTCGGCGACGATCCGCTCGACTTCGTCGGGAAGCGTGCCGCCGTTGGTGTCGCACAGGACCGCCCAGCGCGCGCCGGCCTCGATCGCGGCAAGCGCGCAGGCAAGCGCATATTTCGGGTTCGCGCGGAAGCCGTCGAAGAAATGCTCGCAGTCGACCATCGCCTCGCGGTCGCCGGCGATCGCAGCCTTCACGCTCTCGGCGATGCATTCGAGGTTCTCCTCGAGCGTGCAGCCGAGCGCGACATGCACGTGATAATCCCAGGACTTCGCGACGAAGACGATCGCGTCGGAATCGGCGGCCATCAGCCCCGCGAGGCCCGGATCGTTGGCGGCGGAGCGGCCGGGGCGCTTGGTCATGCCAAAGGCGCAGAAGCGCGCGCGCTTCGTGGGCTTCGATTTGAAGAACTCAGTGTCGAGCGGGTTCGCTCCGGGATAGCCGCCCTCGACGTAGTCGACGCCAAGCCGGTCGAGCATCCCCGCGACATGGCGCTTGTCGTCAAGCGAGAAATCGACCCCGTCGTCAGCGCGCCGTCGCGGAGCGTGGTGTCGAAAAGATAGAGGCGTTCGCGGGACATCAGTTTCGCAATCAGTGTTTGGTCGCAGGCTGAGCGCCGAGCGTCTTGGTCATCGTAGTGTTGGCGAGCCATTGATCGCCGACGTGAACGAGGTTACGTTTTTGCGCGACGAAGCCGTACTTTTCGAACAAGGGTTTCGAGACGTCGCTCGCTTCGGTGGTCAGACGCTTCGCGCCGCGCGCGCTCGCGAGCCGGGTCAGCGCGTCGACCAGCGCGCTGCCAACGCCACGGCGGGCGAATTCGGGATCGACATAGAGCATGTCGATCGCCTCGCCGCCCTTGAGGGCGCCAAAGCCCGCGATCGCGCCGTCGACCGTCGCGATCAGCGCGAGCGCGCCCGCGAACCGGGCGGCGAACGCGTCCTCGTCGTCAGCGGTCGAGGCCCAGGCCTCGCGCTGGTCCGCGTCGTAGTCCTCAGCCGCAAGTTCCTCGACGCCGGCCCGAAAAATCTGGGCGCAGCGCCGGAGGTCGGCGGGAACATAGGGACGCAGCGCAATGGCGTTCATCGCTTGAGCTCCCAGCTGGTCGAGCCGTCCTTGTTGTCCTTGATGGCGACCCCAAGTGTGGCGAGTTGATCGCGCAGCCG
Organism: uncultured Alphaproteobacteria bacterium; assembly: GCA_963839185.1. Classification (GTDB taxonomy): domain Bacteria; phylum Pseudomonadota; class Alphaproteobacteria; order Rhizobiales; family Beijerinckiaceae; genus Roseiarcus. The sequence goes on from CAWIUD010000006.1 coordinate 29,938, forward strand.
GTCGGATTCGGCCCAGTTTTTGTCGGTGCGGGCGGCGCGCGCGACAGGCGATGATCTCCTCGATTTGCGCTGCATCAACGCCAGCGTCGTCGAGCGCCAATGCAAATCGCTCGGATCGTGTCTGTCGCAGCAGGCCGAGGAGATTGCCGCTCGCCTTAAGGAGCTCAGGCTCGTGCGGTCATCGCTGAGCGGCTTGGGCGAGGCGATGGAGCTCAGCAAGGGCGGCGGGCGTATTGAGATCGTCACTCAGCGCGTCGAGGACCGGCTCAAAGACACTGGGTGCAGGCTCGACATCGCCGATGGCCTCGTACCAACGGTCCAGCGTCGCCTCAGCCTCCTCGAGGGCCCTGACCGTCCAGTCGATCGGCTGGCGATAGTGCGTGCGCAGCATGGCGAGGCGCAGCGCTTCGCCGGACCATTTTCGTCCGCCAAATCGCGTCGTGTGCAGAAGCTCGTTGATGGTGACGAAGTTGCCGAGGCTCTTCGACATCTTCTCGCTTTCGACCTGCAAAAAGCCGTTGTGCATCCAGACATTGGCCATGCGGCGCGTGCCGAAGGCTGAGCAGGATTGCGCGATCTCGTTCTCATGATGCGGAAAGACGAGATCGACGCCGCCGCCATGGATGTCGAACACGTTCAAAGCCGGGTCGTCGCAGGCAAGGCCGCCGCCGAACGGCTCGAGCAGCGTCGCCATCGCCATGGCCGAGCACTCGATATGCCAGCCGGGCGTCCCGCCGCCTCGATTCCCGCCGGGCTCGGCCAACTCGGCTCTCCCGGCTTCGAGGGCTTCCACAAGACGAAGTCCATCGGATCGCGCTTGTAGGGCGCGACCTCGACCCGCGCGCCGGCAAGCATCTCGTCGAGCGAGCGGCGCGCCAGCGACCCATAGCGCGGCGCGCCGGGAAGCGTGTCCATCGCCGAGGGCGAGAACAGCACGTGGTCTTCCGCGACATAGGCGACGCCGCGTGCGATCAGCCGTTCGATCATCGCGCGCATACGGTCGATATTCTGCGTCGCGCGCGGCTCTTGGGTCGGGTCAAGGCAGCCGAGCGCCCGCACGTCCTCGCGGAATTGCCGCTCGGTCGCTTCCGTCACTCTGGCGATCGCGTCATTGAGCGGCAGGTTCGGATAGTCGCGCTCGGCGCGCGCGTTGATCTTGTCGTCCACGTCGGTGACGTTGCGCGTATAGATGACGTGGTCTTTGCCGTAGATATGGCGCAGGAGGCGAAACAGCACATCGAAGACGATCAGCGGCCGGGCGTTCCCGATATGCGCGTAGTCGTAGACCGTCGGGCCGCAGACATAGAGGCGGACCGCCGTTCGGATCGAGCGGCGCGAAATCCTCCTTGTGCTCGGGTTAGGGTGTTGTAGAGGCGCAGCATTATGATCGTCTCAAAGGGCTGACGGCGCGAAACGCCGTCCGGGACCGGCCGGGTGGGCGCTTCTCGAAATTTTTGAGAAAGAGACGCAAACCCGCCAGCTTGGGAGCTAGCAGGTAATGATCCGGGGGATACGGAACGCGGGCGTCATGCGGCGCTTCAATCCTTCAGGGCGCTCAAAATGTCAAGACTTTGTACGGGCTGGCAACTGGCGCCGCTTCAAATCTTTCTTGGTGAGCGCGAATGGACAGCTTGCAACTCAAGCCGCAACAGCCGAAAGCTTGCGAAGCTGAGGCTTCAATGTCCTCATCCGCAGGAGGGAACGATGGGCGCGAGCGGCCGGCCGTGGTATGCGGCGCTATATGTGCAGGTGCTTATAGCGGTCGTCATCGGCGCCCTCGTCGGTTGGCTGTTCCCTGGCTTCGCCACCAATCCGTGGATCGAGGGGCTCGGACGGGGCTTCGTCAAGCTCGTCAAGATGGCTATTGCCCCAATCATTTTCTGCACGGTCGTCTCGGGGATTGCCCATATCGACGAGGCGAAAAGCGTGGGGCGGGTCGGGGTCAAGGCCCTCGTCTATTTCGAGGTCGTGTCGACCCTGGCTCTGGTCGTCGGGCTTATCGTCGCCCTCGTATGGCGGCCCGGTGAGAGCTTCCCCAGCGTCACGCTAACCCCAGATCAGGCCGCGCAGGCCAAGTGCTACGCCGAGGCGGCGCGCGATATCCGGCCGGTCGACTTCATCCTGCACATCATCCCGGACAGCATCGTCGGCGCTTTCGTCAGCAGTCCCGATTCCGGCGTCTGCAAGTCCGGGGGGCCGCAGATTTTCCAGATCGGCGACGTGCTCCAGGTCCTGTTCTTCGCCATTCTGTTCGGCTTTGCGCTGATGGGGCTCGGCGAGCGGGCGGCGCGGCTTCGCAGCCTCGTGGACGACACGGCCCACGCGATGTTCGGGGTTATCGGGATCATCATGAAGGCGGCGCCGCTCGGGGCCTTCGGCGCAATGGCTTTCACGGTCGGCAAATACGGGGCGGCTTCGCTTGGCAACCTGCTCGAACTCATCCTGACCTTCTATGCCGCGGCCGCGATCTTCGTACTCGTGGTACTGGGCGCGGTCGGAGCGGCGCTCGGCTTCTCGATTCTCCGTTTCCTGCGCTACATTAAAGACGAACTTCTCATCGTGCTTGGCACGTCATCGTCGGAAAGCGCGCTGCCGCTACTGATGGCCAAGCTTGAGAGCCTCGGCTGCTCGAAGCAAGTCGTCGGGCTCGTCGTCCCAACAGGATATTCGTTCAATCTGGATGGCACCAACATCTACATGACGATCGCCACCCTGTTCATCGCCCAGGCGCTCGGCGTGGACCTGACCTGGGGCCAGCTCTTCACCATCCTCCTCGTCGCGATGCTGACCTCGAAGGGCGCTAGCGGCGTGACAGGCGCGGGCTTCGTAACGCTCGCCGGTACGCTTGCGGCGGCCGACTCGCGGCTCGTCCCGGGACTCGCGATCATCTTCGGCATCGACAAATTCATGAGCGAGGTCCGGGCGCTGACAAACATTATCGGCAACGGCGTCGCGACCATCGTCGTCGCAATATGGGAAGGGGAGCTCGACAGGGCCAAAATGTCTGCGGCCCTCGCCGCCGGAAGCAACGCCGAAGCGGCGCTTCTGGAGGTGGAGACCGCGGCGGATTAAACTCCCGCTCGGGCGTCGAGCTCCAAGGGGCAATCTTGACGGACCAGACGAAGGGGCAGGTCGCCGAACGCGCGGCGGCAGCGGCGCATCCAGGCCGCGCTCTTACGCTCATCGGCGCGCCGGTCGAAGCGGGCGCGAGCGCGCCAGGCTCAGCGATGGGTCCGGCGATGCTGCGCACGGCGGGTATCGTCAAGGCGCTCAGCGAACTCGGGCACGACGTTCACGACCTCGGCGATCTGGCGCCCGCCGATTTGCTGGTCGGACTTGTCTTGGACGCCGGACAATGCGCGCCGCTTCGCGCAAGTCTCAGCCTGGGCGCGCCGGCTCGCGCGGGAGACCTACGCGGTCATGCGCTCGGGGCGGACGCCGATCGTGCTCGGCGGCGACCACAGCCTGGCGATGGGTTCGATCGGCGGAGTGGCGCGATATGCGGCGGAGGCGGGGCGCGACTTGTTCGTCCTATGGCTCGACGCCCATTCCGACTTCAATACGCCGCTGACTTCTCCCTCCGGCAACATGCACGGCATGCCGGCTGCGATGCTCTGCGGAGAGGCTGGCTTCGAAAGGCTGTTTGGCGGCGAACCGCATGGGTTCGTCGATCCCCGCCGGCTGCATCTGTTCGGCATCCGGTCGATCGATTCGGGGGAACGGCGGCTGCTGCACGCCCGAGGTGTCGACGTGGTCGACATGCGCAGGCTCGACGAACACGGCTTCGCCGTCTCGATCCGCCGCATCATCGATCGGGTGCGAGCTCACGACGGTCTTTTGCACGTCAGCCTCGACGTCGATTTCCTCGATCCGACTATCGCGCCGGGCGTGGGGACCGCGGTTCCGGGCGGGGCGACGTATCGCGAGGCGCATCTGGTGATGGAGCTTCTGTACGACAGCGGCCTCCCGCTCTCGCTCGATCTCGTCGAGCTCAATCCGTTCCTCGACGTCAGGGGGCGGAGCGCCATGCTGCTGGTCGACCTTACGGCAAGTCTGTTTGGCCGGCAGGTATATCCGGATGCGCCTCGGCCGAACGAGGGCGCCGCCAAGTGAGTGACGGATGACGGTTCTTGGTACCTGCAATGCGTGAATTCAAATTTATTTGGCGACGGGCGCGGTCACGACGTTCGGTAAGATATTGATTGTCAACGCTGTTCTGTTCCGGATACGATCGGCCTCCGGGATTTTGGGCCATGCGCCCAAAAGTTCGGCTTGATCGCGTCTGACGATAGGACGATAGGACGCGGGCAACCTCAAAGCTGTGCGGCGGGGCGCCCGCAGCCGCTTCGAACGGTGGAAGTCTCTATGGCGCGCAGGAAAATTGCTTTGATCGGGGCCGGTCAGATCGGCGGCACGCTGGCCCATTTGGCTGCGATCCGCGAACTCGGCGATATCGTCCTATTCGATATCGTCGACGGCGTGCCGCAGGGCAAAGCGCTCGATCTGGCCGAGTCGACTCCGGTTGAGGGGGTCAACGCACGACTGTCGGGCGCAAGCGACTACGCCGCAATCGCCGGCGCCGACGTCATCATTGTCACCGCAGGGGTTCCCCGCAAGCCGGGAATGAGCCGCGACGACCTGCTCGGCATCAATCTCAAGGTGATGGACGCGGTCGGCGCGGGCATCAAGGCGCATGCGCCGGACGCCTTCGTCATATGCATCACCAATCCGCTCGATGCGATGGTCTGGGCTTTGCAGAAGTCATGCGGCTTGCCGGCGCGCAAGGTCGTTGGCATGGCCGGCGTGCTCAACTCCGCGCGATTCCGCTATTTTCTCTCCGAGGAATTCAACGTTTCCGTCGAAGACGTGTCGGCCTTCGTGCTCGGCGGCCACGGCGACGACATGGTGCCGTCCGTCCGTTATTCGACCGTCGGGGGCATCCCTCTGCCGGATCTCGTAAAAATGGGTTGGACGACGCAGGTCAAGCTTGACGCCATCGTCGAGCGCACCCGTAAAGGGGGCGGCGAGATCGTCAATCTCCTGAAGACCGGCTCGGCCTTCTACGCGCCGGCAGCCTCGGCGATCGCCATGGCCGAGGCCTATCTCAAGGATCAGCGCCGCGTTCTGCCCTGCGCGGCCCAGCTGACCGGCCAATACGGGGTGAGAGACACCTATGTCGGAGTTCCCGTGGTGATTGGCGCCGGCGGCGTTGAACGTGTGATCGAAATCACCTTCGATGAGGCTGAGAAAGAGATGTTCGCCAAATCGGTCGCCTCGGTGCAATCGTTGATGGACGCCTGTAAGGCCATCAATCCGGCGCTCGCCGGCTGACGGTTTTTCCGAATGCGTTGGGCAAACGGGCGTTCGGTTTTTTGAGGTCTTTTGTCGAATGAACGTCCATGAATACCAGGCAAAGGCGGTGCTGCGTGCGTTCAGCGTGCCGATCGCCGAAGGCTTCCCGGCCCTCACCCCGGACGAGGCGGTCGAGGGCGCCAGGAAGCTTGGCGGCCCGGTTTGGGTGGTGAAGAGCCAGATCCACGCCGGCGGCCGCGGCAAGGGGCGGTTCCAGGAGCCGTCGGCCGGCGACAAGGGCGGCGTGCGGCTTGCGCGTTCGATTGAAGAGGTGAAACATTTCGCCGGCCAGATGCTGGGCGCGACGCTCGTCACCGTACAGACCGGCCCCACGGGCAAGCAGGTGAAGCGACTCTACATCGAAGAGGGCGCCAGCATCGACCGTGAGCTTTATCTTTCGGCGCTTGTCGATCGGCAAGACAGCCGGGTCGCGTTTGTTCTCTCCACAGAGGGCGGCGTCAATATCGAGGAGGTCGCGCACAATACGCCCGAGAAGATCCATAGTTTCTCGGTCGATCCGGCGACCGGGATCATGCCCCATCACGGCCGCGCCGCGGCGCAAGCGCTCGGCCTTACCGGTGACCTCGTCAAGCAGACCGAGAACCTCGTCACCCGGCTCTACGCGGCCTTCATCGCCAAAGACATGTCGATGCTGGAAATCAACCCGCTGATCGTCATGTCGAACGGGCAACTGCGCGTTCTCGACGCCAAAGTGTCGTTTGACGACAACGCGCTCTATCGCCACCCGGATATCGCCGCCTTGCGCGACGAAAGCGAGGAGGACGCCAAGGAGATCGAAGCCTCCAAGCACGATCTCAACTACGTCGCTCTGGACGGCTCGATCGGCTGCATGGTCAACGGCGCCGGCCTCGCGATGGCGACCATGGACATCATCAAGCTCTATGGGGAAAGTCCGGCGAATTTTCTCGACGTTGGCGGCGGCGCCACGAAGGACAAGGTCACGGCCGCGTTCAAGATCATCACCGCCGATCCCAACGTTAAAGGGATTCTGTCAATATATTTGGCGGCATCATGCGCTGCGACATCATCGCCGAGGGGGTGATCGCGGCTGTGAAGGAGGTTGGCCTTCAGGTTCCGCTTGTCGTGCGCCTCGAGGGGACCAACGTCGACCTCGGCAAGCGGATCATCCGCGAGTCCGGCCTTAACGTCATTACAGCGGACGACCTCGACGATGCCGCGCAAAAGATCGTCAATGCGGTACAGAAGGCGGCGTAGTGTTTGGCAGGCGGCGCGATGACTGCTTTGAATTGAAAGTCCGATATGTCCATTCTCGTCAACGCCAGCACCAAGGTCATCACCCAAGGATTTACCGGTAAGAACGGTACGTTCCACTCCGAGCAGGCCATGGCCTACGGCACGCAACTCGTGGGCGGCACGTCGCCGGGTAAAGGCGGATCGCTGCATCTCGGATTGCCGGTCTTCGACACGGTCCAGGAGGCGCGGGAGAAGACAGGCGCCGACGCCAGCGTGATCTACGTGCCCCCGCCCGGCGCCGCGGACGCGATCTGCGAGGCGATCGACGCCGAAACGCCGCTCATCGTTTGCATCACCGAAGGAATCCCGGTGCTCGACATGGCGCGGGTAAAGCGAGCGCTACAGGGTTCGAAGTCGATGCTGGTCGGCCCAAACTGCCCCGGCGTCATGACTGCGGACGAATGCAAGATCGGCATCATGCCGGGCAACATCTTCTCACGCGGCAGCGTGGGCGTTGTTTCGCGCTCGGGCACTCTTACCTATGAGGCGGTGTTCCAGACGACGCGGGTCGGGCTCGGGCAATCCACCGCTGTCGGCATTGGCGGCGATCCGATCAAGGGAATGGAATTTGTCGCCGTGCTTGAAATGTTTCTCGCCGATCCGAAGACCGAGTCGATCGTGATGATCGGAGAAATCGGCGGCCAGGCGGAAGAGGACGCCGCCGAGTTTCTCAAGGACGAGGCCAAGCGCGGACGCGCTCAAGCCGATCGTCGGGTTTATTGCCGGCCGCACCGCGCCCTCAGGCCGGCGTATGGGGCATGCCGGGGCGATCATTGCCGGAGGCAAGGGCGGGGCGGAAGATAAGATCGAAGCGATGGAAGCGGCAGGCGTCCGGGTTTCGCCCTCCCCCGCCCGCCTCGGCAAGACATTGATCGATCTCTTGAACGGCAAGTAAGGGAGTCGCGCTCCGTGACACGCCAGGACGTCAACCAAACGCTGCTGCAGACCTCGTTCCTCTATGGCGCGAACGCCGCGTACATCGAGGCGTTGCAGGCGAAATACGAAAAGGACCCGGAGTCGGTCGAAGCCGGCTGGCGCGAATTCTTCGCCGCGCTCGGCGACGATCCGGCGAGCGTCGCCAAGATCGCGGAGGGCGCGCCGTGGCGGAATTCGCACTGGCCCACGACGCCGAAGGGCGATCTCATCAACGCGCTGGATGGGGACTGGCCTGCGACGGAAAGGGCGGTCGCCGACAAGCTCCGCGCCAAGGCGGCGGAAGCCGAGACGAAGCCGCCTCCGAGCGAGGACGAGATTCGCCGCGCCACGCGCGATTCCGTGCGCGCGCTGATGATGATCCGCGCCTATCGCATGCGCGGCCACTTCTACGCCAATCTCGACCCGCTCGGCCTTGAGCCGCACAAGGATCACGAGGAGCTTCATCCCTCGACCTACGGCTTCCAGGAAGCAGACTACGACCGCAAGATCTTCATCGATCACGTGCTCGGGCTTGAATCTGCGACCATCCGCGAGATGCTCGCCATCCTGCGCCGAACCTATTGCGGCACGATCGGCTTCGAATTCCTCCACATTTCCGATCCGGCGGAAAAGGCCTGGATTCAGGAGAGGGTCGAAGGGCCGGACAAGGAAATTCAATTCACCAAGGAGGGCAAGCGGGCGATCCTCGCGAAGCTGATCGAGGCGGAAGGCTTCGAAAACTTCTTCGACGTGAAGTATCCAGGCGCGAAGCGATTCGGCCTCGACGGCGCGGAGTCGATGATCCCCGCGCTTGAACAGATCATCAAGCGCGGCGGTCAGCTGGGGCTGCGCGAGATCGCGCTCGGCATGGCTCATCGCGGTCGGCTGAACGTGCTGAGCCAGGTGATGGCCAAGCCGCACCGCGTCATCTTTCATGAGTTCAAGGGCGGCTCGGCGTCGCCCGATGAGGTGGATGGCTCGGGCGACGTCAAATACCACTTGGGGGCGTCTTCGGATCGCGAGTTCGACGGCAACAGCGTCCATCTTTCGCTGACGGCCAACCCCTCCCATCTTGAGATCGTTGATCCGGTAGTTCTGGGCAAGGTTCGGGCGAAGCAGGATCAACTCAACGACGTCATCGAACGCGCGAAGGTGCTGCCGCTGCTCATTCACGGCGACGCCGCGTTCGCGGGTCAGGGCGTCGTCGCGGAGTGCTTCGGCCTTTCCGGCTTGCGCGGCCACCGGACGGGCGGCTCATTGCATTTCATCGTCAACAACCAGATCGGCTTCACCACCTATCCGCGCTATTCGCGGTCCTCTCCCTATCCATCCGACGTCGCCAAGCTGGTCGAAGCGCCAATTTTTCACGTCAACGGCGACGATCCGGAAGCGGTGGTCTTCTGCGCCAAAGTCGCGATCGAGTACCGGCAGAAGTTCCACAAGCCGGTGGTCATCGACATGTTCTGCTACCGCCGTTTTGGCCACAACGAGGGCGACGAGCCATCGTTCACGCAGCCGATCATGTATCGGGTCATCCGCTCCCACCCGACAGCGCAACAGATCTACGCCGAAAAACTCATTTCCCAGGGAATTGTTACCCAAGGTGAGGTCGACAAGATGCGCGCTGACTGGCGCCATCGGCTCGACGCGGAGTTCGAGGCCGGCCAGGGTTATTTGCCCAACAAGGCGGATTGGCTCGACAAACGCTGGGCCGGCGTCAAAGCGGCGCGGGATCTCGCCGACGAGGCCCGGCGCGGGGAGACTGGCGTGGACGTCGATCGGCTAAAGCAGATTGGCGAACGGATCACGGCAGCGCCGGAAGGCTTCAATGTCCATAAAACGATACTGCGGTTCCTCGAGAACCGCCGCTCGGCGATCCTGAGCGGCGAAGGCGTCGACTGGTCAACCGCCGAGTCGCTCGCTTTCGGGTCGCTGCTCGACGAAGGTTTCCCGGTTCGGCTGTCCGGCCAGGACAGCGAGCGGGGAACGTTCTCGCAGCGCCATTCGGTGCTCATCGATCAGCAGACCGAAGCCCGCTACATCCCGCTGAACCACATCCGAGATGGGCAGGCCCGCTACGAAGTCGTGAACTCGATGCTGTCGGAAGAAGCGGTTCTTGGGTTCGAATATGGTTATACGCTCGCCGAGCCCAACGCGCTGACCCTTTGGGAAGCGCAGTTCGGCGACTTCGCGAACGGCGCGCAGGTCGTTTTCGACCAGTTCGTCTCGGCCGGCGAGCGGAAATGGCTGCGCATGTCGGGCCTAGTGTGCTTCCTGCCGCATGGATACGAGGGGCAGGGACCAGAGCACTCGTCGGCCCGCCTGGAGCGTTTCCTGCAGCTCTGCGGCGAAGACAATATGCAGGTCGTCAATTGCACGACGCCGGCCAATTTCTTCCACGTGCTGCGACGTCAGCTCAAGCGCGAGTTCCGCAAGCCGCTGATCGTGATGACGCCGAAGTCGATGTTGCGCAACAAGCGCGCTGTCTCCTCGCTCTCCGCCTTCGCGCCGGGCGCGAGCTTCCACCGGCTTTTGTGGGATCATACGGAGACGCACGCGGGGGAGAAGATCAAGCTCGTCACGGACGATAAGATCCGAAGGGTCGTTCTGTGCTCTGGCAAGGTATACTATGATCTTTACGACGAGCGCGAGAAGCGCGGCGTCGACGACGTCTATCTGCTGCGCGTCGAGCAGCTCTATCCGTTCCCGCTCAAGGCGCTCGTCAAGGAGCTCTCACGTTTCAAGAAAGCCGAGATCGCCTGGTGTCAGGAGGAGCCCAAGAACATGGGCGCCTGGAGTTTCGTCGAGCCCTACCTCGAATGGGTTCTCGGCCAAGTCGGCGGCAAGTCGAAGCGCGCTCGCTATGCCGGACGCCCGGCCGCGGCGGCGACGGCGACCGGCCTCATGTCGAAGCACCTGGCGCAGCTCAGAGCCTTCCTCGATGAGTGCCTTGCCTGAGGAGGTTTCGGCGCACGCGCGACGGAGCGAGGCAAACTCGATATGCCGTACTATCTCTGCAAATTGAAACCGCCAAGTGCGACCTTCATCGCCGACATGACCTCCTCCGACGCGGAGCTGATGCGCGCGCATCGAGAGTATTGGACGCCCCGGGTGGAAACGGGGGTGGTTGTAGCGATGGGTCCGGTCGCGGACCCGGCTGGCACCTATAGCGTTGCGATCATCGAAGCGGCTTCGGATGCGTCGCTCCAGATAATGCAGGCGTCCGATCCGGTGATTCAGGCCGGATGGGGTTTTTCCTATGAGAATTGCCTGATGCCGACGATCGCCGTGCGCCCGAGCATGGCCCTGACGCCAATAAGTTCGGTCAGTCCTTGAAAACAGAAGGGCGCCTCGCGGCGCGATTGAGATGGCGATTGAGATTCGGGTCCCGACCCTTGGCGAATCGATCAGCGAGGCGACCGTTGGCAAGTGGTTCAAGAAAGCAGGCGAACCCGTGCGCGCCGATGAGCCGCTCGTCGAACTGGAGACCGACAAGGTAACCCTGGAAGTCAACGCGCCCGGTGCAGGCGTGTTGAGCGAGATCAGTGCGGAAACGGGCCAGACGGTGGCGATCGGCGCGCTGCTGGGCCAGCTTTCCGGCGCCGCGGCGAGGGCCGCCGCCAGCCTCTCCGCCAAAGGCGACGCATGCGCCCGCCACTACTTCTCCGTCCTCTGCTCCCAAGGCGCCTTCGTCTGCGACCGCGATGCCCCCAGCGCCTTCAGCCGCGAAGATTGCCTCGGAAGCCAAAATCGATCTTGCGAGCATCGCGGGAAGCGGCAAACGCGGGCAGGTGCTTAAAAGCGACGTTCTCGCCGCCGCAGCGACCCCGGCGGCCCCAGCCGAAGCCTTGGAGCTCGCTCCGATTCCAGCGTCTGCGCTGACGCCGGTTCCGGCTCCGGTTTCAGTTCCCTCAACGCGCCCGGCGGCTCCCGACGACAGCGTCCTGGAAGAGCGGGTGCGGATGACCAAGCTGCGCCAAACCATCGCCCGGCGACTCAAGGACGCGCAGAACAGCGCGGCCATGCTGACGACCTTCAACGATGTCGACATGAGCGAAGTAATGGCTCTGCGCGCCCGCTATAAGGACGCTTTTGAGAAGAAGCATCGCGCCAAGCTCGGCTTCATGGGCTTCTTCGTGAAGGCCTGCGTGCAGGCGCTGAAGGAGATTCCCGCCGTCAACGCCGAAATCGACGGCGCCGACCTCGTCTACAAGAACTACTACCACCTCGGCATCGCGGTAGGCACCGATAAGGGGCTCATCGTCCCGGTGGTGCGCGATGCGGACAGGCTTTCCATCGCCGAGATCGAGAAGTCGATCGCCGATCTCGGAAAGCGGGCGCGCGAAGGCCAGCTGAAGCTTGAGGAGCTGCAAGGGGGGACGTTTACCATCACGAACGGCGGCATTTACGGATCGCTGATGTCGACGCCGATCCTGAACGTCCCGCAATCGGGCATCCTCGGCATGCACAAAATCCAGGACCGCCCCGTCGCCCTTGGCGGCAAGATCGAGATACGGCCGATGATGTATTTGGCGTTGAGTTACGACCACCGCATCGTCGACGGCAGGGAGGCGGTAACCTTCCTCGTCCGCGTCAAGGAAGCGCTCGAAGATCCGGCGCGGCTCGTGCTAGACCTCTGAAGCGGCGAAGTCCGAGTGGTTCGCCGATCGGGAGGGGCTGATGAGCGAACTGACGTGCCTGGAACTCAGCGTTTTGTTATGGCTGGCGCATATTCTCGTTCAGGCGCTTGCGGCGCGGGCGGAATTCGGCGACGCGTATCTGTTCACGCCGCGCGACGCGCAGCCAACTGCCAAGGGCCTGACCTGCGGCCGCGCCACGCGCGCCCTCGCGAACTATATCGAAAACCTCGGGCCGTTCGTCGCTATGGCGTTGGCGCTGATTGCGACGCAGCATGCGGGCGGGATTGGCGCGACGATCTGGATTCTCGCCCGGATCGTCTACCTGCCGGTCTATCTCATGGGCATCCTTTACATACGCACAGCGCTGTGGGCCATTTCCGTCATCGGCCTCTTGATGATGCTGGGGCGGCTGGCGGGCATGTGAGCGGCGCGGCCGCACCGGCGAGACCGCGGCCGGCGTGCGCCCAAATCGTCCGCCTGCAGCGAAAGAAAAACTGAATGAACTATGACGTTGTGATCATCGGCTCCGGGCCCGGCGGCTACGTGTGTGCGATCCGTGCGGCGCAATTGGGCATGAAGGTCGCCGTCGTCGAGAAGATGAAAACACTCGGCGGGACTTGCCTCAATATCGGGTGCATTCCCTCCAAGGCGCTGCTGCAGGCCTCCGAATTGTTCGACGAGGCGGGGCAAGGTCTCGGCGCGTTCGGGGTGGTCGTCGGAGCGCCGAAGCTCGATCTCGTGACTATGATGAAGCACAAGGACGACACCGTCGCGGCAAACGTCAACGGGGTCGCGTTCCTCTTCAAGAAGAACAAGATCGAAACCGTGACCGGTAAGGGGCGCATAACAGCGCCCGGTCAAGTGCTCGTCAGAGCGGCCGAGGGCAAGGAGACGGTGCTGGAAACAAAGGCGATCGTCATTGCGACCGGCTCCGACGTCGCTCGGCTGCCGGGCGTCGAGATCGACGAGAATGCGATCGTGTCTTCGACGGGCGCCCTCAGCCTGCCGGTTCCTCCGCGGCGGCTCATTGTCGTCGGCGCCGGGGTGATCGGGCTCGAGCTCGGCTCGGTGCTGGCGCCGCCTCGGCGCCGAAGTCACGGTCGTCGAATTCCTCGATCGCATTCTGCCGGGCATGGACGGCGAAGTCGCGAAACAGATGCAGCGCCTGCTTGAGAAGCAGGGCCTCACGTTTCGCTTGAGTCACAAGGTAGCAAAGGTCGAAAAGGCGGATGGCGCATTGACGGCGACGATCGAGCCTGTCGGCGGCGGCGAAGCGCAGACGATCGAAGCTGACGTCGTGCTGGTGGCGATCGGCCGCCGACCTTACACCGAGGGTCTGGGGATCGAGGCCGTTGGCGTCGCGACCGATCGGGGACAGGTGGTGGTCGATACGCGTTTCGCTACCAACGTGCCCGGCATCTACGCGATCGGCGATGTCATACGCGGGCCGATGCTTGCCCATAAAGCGGAGGACGAAGGGATCGCTGTCGCTGAAATCCTCGCAGGACAGGCGGGTCACGTCAACTACGGCGTCATTCCGGCAGTCGTGTACACCAATCCGGAGGTTGCCTCGGTCGGTAAGACAGAGGAAGAACTGAAGGCCGGGGCTGTCGCCTATCGAGTTGGCAGGTTCCCGTTCACCGCCAATGGCCGCGCGCGGGCGATGCGCCATACCGAAGGATTCGTAAAAATTCTCGCCGACGCCGCCACGGATCGCGTCCTTGGCGGCCATATCGTCGGATTCGGCGCCGGAGAGATGATCCACGAAATCGCGGTGCTCATGGAGTTCGGCGGTTCGGCGGAAGACCTGGCCCGGACCTGCCATGCGCACCCGACCATGTCCGAGGCGGTGAAAGAGGCCGCGATGGCGGTCGCCAAACGCGCGATTCATATTTGAGAGCCTGGAGCCGTCCCTCACGCCGCGTTTGCCAGGAATTAGGCGCATGCCGGCTTGATTCCAGCCAAATAACCTGCTCCAGGGCCCTACCCCGCCGTCGCCTCCGCCATCATTACGTCGAGAGTGAACGAGCCGTCGTCCTCGATCGCGAAATGCGCCTTCGTTTCCGCAGAGGCCGCCTGCTGAAGGGCGCGGATTGCGTGGACGTTCCCCTCCGGCGTGCGCATGCGCGCGATCCAGGGCAAAAAATCGATGCGCACTCGCCAAGTGCGGAGACCGACAAGCGCAAAACCCGAGCGGTTTAAGCCTGCGATCCATTCAGAGAGAGCATAGTCGCGGGCGTGCGAGGTGTCGCGCAGAAGCTCGATCGCCTGGAGATGCGTGTCGAACAGAGCCTGCCCCGGCGCGTAAGCGTCGAGGAAAGCCGCATGCGAACCGGGTTTGAGAACCCGCCGGGCCTCCCGCAAGCCGCCCTCGAAGTCGCGCCAATGATGGGCCGAATAGCGGGTCGCGAGGAAATCGAACCCGCCCGCCTCGAAGGGGAGGCGTTCCGCCGCTCCCTGGGCCGTCCGCACGTTGGTGAGCCCTTTCTCGCGCGCTGTCGCTGCCACGGCGGCCAACATCTCCGAGGAGAGGTCGTAAGCGGTGACCGTTCGGGCGTGACGAGCAAGGAGATACGCGACATGGCCTCCGCCCGTTCCGAGATCGAGCGCATGATCAGGCTTACGGTCGCGCGCCACTGCTTCCAACGCCTCCAGGTCGGGGCCCCGCGCGTGAACCGCGCTCTCCACATAGGCCTGCGCGCGCGGCCCGAACTGGGCGACGACGGCTTTATCATGCGCTGTGCTCATCGCCTCCTCCGGCTCGTGGCGGCAGCATGGTTGATTCTTAAACTGTTACAAGCGGGGAAGTTATCCTATTATGATGGCTTCCATGCTCAACGACGATCACAGACGTCTCCTCGGCGCGTTCATCCGCGCCCACCGCGAGCGAGCCCGACCGGCGTCTTCCGGCGGCCGCCGCCGCACGCCTGGCCTGCGCCGCGAGGAACTGGCCGCTCAGGCGGGCATCAGTACGACGTGGTGCGCGTGGATCGAGCAGGGCCGTCCCGTGCAGGCTTCGCCCGATACGCTCGGACGCTTGGCGCGGGCGCTGGCGCTGAGCAGGGCCGAGCGCGCCTATCTGTTCGAACTATCTGGGCGGCTCGATCCGGACCTGCCTGACGAGACGCAGGCCGACGCGCCGGCGTCGCTCGTGACTTCCGTCAAGGCGATCGAGCATCCGGCGTACGGCCTCGACCGGCTGTGGACCGCTTGCGCGTGGAACGCGGCGGCGGCGGGCCTCTTTTGCGGCTGGCTTGACGGAGACCGTCAGCGCAACCTGCTTCGGTTCATTTTTCTTGACGAGAACGCGCGCCTGCTCATCCCGGAGTGGGAAGACCGGGCGCGGCGGGTCCTGGCGGAATTCCGGGCCGATTTCGGCCACACCTTCCGCGACGCGAAGGTGAAGGACTTCATCGACAGGCTGAAGAGCGAGAGCCCACTCTTCGCGCAAGCCTGGGACCAGCAGGACGTGCTGAGCCGACATGGCGGATTGCGGACCTTCAATCATCCGCACGAGGGCCGCCTACGCTTCGAGCAGCATACGTTCACCTTCGCCGAGCGGCCGGATTTCAAGCTCGTCTTGCTGACGCCCGCTTGAAGCAAACTTCGACAGGGATGCAGGAAACGGTTCGATCACGATGGAGATTCCGGGCGCGGATCGGGGGGATGAAAGCGTTCGGGGGGCCGGTACTTTAGGCTTATGGTTCGTTCGTCCTCCGGATTCGTTTCCTGCCGCCGACGATGCGAAAGGGCGGGTCGGCGTTGATGATTGAAACTGGGCGGCTCGCGGGTGAAGCTGTGACCGTACGGGGACCGACCGGAAAGGCCCCACGCCGCCGAAAGAGGATTTCCAGTGAGAGCCTCAGGGTCGCTCTTCGTGTTGATTGCGTTCTGGGCTTTGGTCGCCCCGCAGGCCGCCTGGGCCGACCCTATGGCGCTGTGGCGCATCGTGCATGGCGAGTGCGTGCCGCACGTCGAAGCGGGCCGGGGCCCGAAGCCTTGCGAGAGCGTGGACCTCCGAGGAGGCGAAGCGGAGGGAGTCGCGATTCTCAAGGACCTAGTCGGCGTCGCGCAGATGCTGGCCATTCCGACCCGTCGCATCACCGGGATCGAAGACCCGCAGATGCTCGCTCCCGACGCGCCGAAAGTCTTCGACTACGCCTGGAAGGCGAAGCCGCTGGTTGAAGCGCGCCTTCACCGTCCCTTGCCGCGCGAGGCGGTTGCAATCGCCATCAATTCGGAGTGGGCGCGATCTCAGAACCAGCTTCATCTGCACGTCGATTGCGTCGCCAAAAGCGTCGACGAGGCGCTCGCGGGCTATCGTCCGACGTTCGACGGCGTCTGGCGCGCGATGACGATCGCCCTCAATGGACGCACCTATCTTGGGCGACGGCTCGATTCCCTCGATCTGTCCGACACCGACCCGGTACGCCTTCTCGCCGACGGCGTCGAAGGCGCGAGAGCGAAGATGGACGCCTACAGTCTGGCGGCGATTGGTGCGACCTTTGACGGCAAGCCCGGCTTCATTCTGCTGGCGGACCAGTTTTCGCTCGAAGGCGGCGGCCACGCCGAGGACCTGCAGGATCACGATTGCGCGATCGCCCGTTCGGCGCCATGATTTTGCGAGACCCGCTTTGAGCGGGGCGAGGGGACAACTCGAATTCATGCGAAGGCGCCCCAGCGCCGCGTTGGTCGCCTGAGACCGGCGAGAGCGTCCATGTCTGCTGCGCGCGAGCGGGGCTTTGGTAAGGGGAGCGGCGAGTCATGCGTAACCTATTCAAACATCTCCTGGCGCTCTGGTTTCTAGTGATGGCGCAGACCTACGCCCATGCCCTGGTGCGAGTCGACGTCGATCTTTCCTCGCAGACGATGATCGTGAACTCCGGTTCGGGCGAGACCTATGTCTGGCCAATTTCTTCTGGCAGGGCAGGCCACCTGACCCCGAACGGAGTTTTCCGCCCGCGGGCGCTCTATACAATGGTGCACTCGGCCAAATACGGCAACGCGCCGATGCCCCACTCCATCTTCTTCTATGGTCAGTACGCAATCCATGGCACGACAGCGGTGGGTAATCTCGGGCATCCGGCTTCGCACGGATGCATCCGTCTCTCGCCCGCAAACGCCGCGACGCTGTTTGCGATGGTCCAGGAGGAAGGCGCGCAAATTCGCATCAGCGGCTCCCCGTATAGTGAAATGGCGCGGCACGAACGCCATTCCACCGCGGCGCTCGCCTTTGCGCCGGTCCGCCACACGCGGACTCTCAATCAATGGGCGCATAATCCGCTCGCGCGCTAAACAGGCCAAACGCCGCAGCACCGTCGCAGTCGCGTAGCGCCGCATTGACGCCCGAATTCACGCGTTTGGGTGTCGCGTTTTCCTTTTGTTTAGGATATCAGGCCCACTTAAGTCCGACGGGCGAACGCCTTTTGAGGAGGCCATTGGTGCATAGACGTCAATTTCTCGCCGGCGCGGCCGGGCTTTTCGCCGGCGCCATCGCGCCGCGCCTGGCGCTGGCGGACGTGCCGACGCCCTTCACTTTTGACATGACGCCGTCGACCGACAGTCGGGACAAGTTCATCGCCTGGGGCGTCGCGCAACGTGGAGAAGATCCGAAATTCCTGGGCGAGCGTTTCGATCGATTTGGGGCGATGGTGCGCAACGAGGACCTGATCAACGATCGCAATAAACATGCTTTCCTCCTGACGCCGCGCGAGAAATTCGTGCTGCAGCAGAATCTGGGCCGCGCCTACGAGCACGCCTTCCTCGACATCGGATACGGAGTCACGATTTCGGGACCTCATATCGTTGGGCGGATGACGTCGAACATCGATCCGAAGCTGGGGGAGAGGGTGCTTGAGATCGGCACAGGCTCTGGCTACCAATCCGCCTATCTCGCGCACCTGACCGACCAGGTTTATACGGTCGAGATCATCAAGCCGCTCGCCGACCGCACTCGGTTGATTTATGACCAGCTCGTTAAGGACGGCTACAAAGAGTTCGAAGTGATCAAGAGCAAAGCCGCCGACGGCTATTACGGATGGGAAGAGGCGGCGCCGTTCGACAAGATCATCGTCACCTGTGGCATCGACCACGTTCCCCCGCCGCTGCTGCAGCAGTTGAAGCCGGGCGGAATCATGGTCATTCCGGTCGGCCCGCCGGGCGCCCAGCGCGTTTTGAAGGTCATCAAAAATGAGGGCGGCCGACGGCCAGATGACGGTCGCTCGATCCGATATTTACGGCGGACGGATCGTTCCCTTTGTTCCATTCACCAAGCTCGAAGGCGACCAGATCGTCGGAACGCATAACAACTAGCGGCTGGCCTCCCTCGCGCCTCCTGGCCCGCAGAACGGTCTCGGATCGCGAAGACGCCGGAAGGCAGACCGGATCGGCCGCTTCGAGACACAATGAACGACGCCAGTATATTTCCCAGTGCCGACGCGATCGATGTCGCGCCCGAGGCGAAGCCTCGCCTCGCGCTTTATCTCGCGGTCGGCCTGGGCGCGGGCGCGGTAATCGCACTGCAAATAGACATCATGCGCGTCTTCGCGGTCGGCAGCTGGGCGCACTTCGGCTCGCTCGTCGTCAGCCTAGCGATGTTGGGCTTTGGTTTGGCGAGCGCCGCGATGACAGTCGCCAAGGACTGGTTCGGCCGCAATTGGCGCGGCGCGGCGACCGTCTCGCTTGGCCTATTCGGACCGCTGGCGGTCGGTGCCAATCTTTTTGTCCAGCATCTCGGCTTCAACGCGATCTTCCTCATTTCCGATCCCGCGCAGAAATGGAAGCTCCTGCAAATCTTCCTCGCGGAGTTGACGCCGTTCGTGGCGGGCGCCTTTTTCCTTGGCTGCGTCTTCCTGACGAGCAACCGTAATTTCGGGCGCGTCTATTTCGCCGATCTTCTCGGGGCGGGACTCTGCGGCCTCGTCTTCCTGCTGGCGATGTATGTGGTTACGCCAGCCAATCTGATCGTCGCGCCCTTGGGGCTTTGGTTTGCCGCCTGTGTCGCCTGGGCGTTAGGTCCCGGCGGACGGGGCGCGTTCCTTCCCTATCTTGTCGCGGCCCTCCTCGCGTTCGGCGGGCATTTTGCGCTCGCGCCGACGCTTGGCCTGAAGATCCTGGCGGTGAACGACTACAAGGGGGTCGCATACGCCCGCAAATTCCCCGACGCCAAGAGGGTCTACGAGAGCGCGTCGCCGTTCGGCTATCTCGAGGCCTACTCGAGTTCTTACCTTCATTTCGCGCCCGGCCTTTCGGACAATGCCGGGTTCAGCCTGCCGACCATGCCGGTCAACGCGTATCTCGGCCTCTATATCGACAGCGACGGTCCGATCGGCATCATGCGCGATCTGACCGACAAGGAGACCGCCTATTTCCGCTTCTTGCCGATGTATTATCCTTACATCATCAAGACGGCGCCGAAGACCTTTATCACGCAGTTCGGCGGCGGCATCTCGACTGAGGTCGCATTGCACTCTGGCGCGAAGGAAGTGACGGTTGCCGAAGGGAATCACGCAGTTCTGGAGGCATTCCACGCCGACGTTATCAGAAATTTCACCGGCGATATCCTGTCCAAGGTTCGGGTCATCAATTATGAGGGCCGACACTATCTTGCCCAGACAGACGAGCGCTTCGACGTCATCGACCTGAGCCTCGCGGATTCGGTTGGCCTTTCCAACCCAGGCGGCTTCGCCATCGTGGAGAAATTCTCCTACACCAAGGAGGCGATGGCGACCTATATGCGCGCTCTCGCTCCCGGCGGGGTGCTATCGGTCACGCTGTGGAATAAGGAGGAGCCGCCGAAGTCGGTATTGAAGCTCTACGCGACCATGGCCGCCGCAGCGCGAGAGGTCGATCCGGCGCACTTGGCCAACTCCTTCTTCGTCGCATCGTCCTACCTCTCGACGGCGACGGTTCTGTATAAGAACGGCGGCTTCACCCCGGACGAAATCGACAAACTGCGCACCCACACGCGCAATATGTCGTTCGACGAAATCTATTCGCCCGGCCTCTTCTATAATTCATCGCAGACCGACAGCACGCTCGCCGGCTATGTCGAGCAGATCTTTGGCGGCGCGGCTGGCGGCTCTGCTTCGGCGTCGGCGACGAGCGGAGTTGATGGAGCGGCGCCTGGCGATACAGGCGTGGAAGCCGCGCCGCCGTCCGGCAAGTCCGACGAAGGGGTGCTGCCCGCGACGGTGATGGGCCGGCTTGCCTGGCACGCGCTCATTGGCGGGCGCTGGCCTGAAATCGCCGACCGCTATGTTTTCAACACGCGCGCGCTGACCAACGACGCCCCGTATTTCGCCGCGTATGTGAAGACGGGGGACTTGCTGCGGGTTACCGACCGGCTGGAGTTGCTTCAGGACGAGTGGGGGTATCTCCTGATTTGGGCGACGCTTGTCGTCGCCTGCCTCACGGCAACCGTGCTGCTCGTCATTCCGGTGACCTGGGGTTGGCGGACAATCTTCTCCCGCTCGCGGGGCAAAGCTCTAACCGTGGTCTACTTCGCGTGTCTCGGCGCGGGCTATATCATGGTGGAAGTTGGGCTGATCGCCCACTTCGTTATGGCGCTGGGCAATCCGACCATTTCAGCCTCAGTGCTGATCACCGGCATGCTGGTGTTCTCTGGCCTCGGCGCCCTGACGTCGGAACGCGTTCTGCCGCGGATGCGCCTGATCATGCCGCCGGTGTTCGTCGCGATCGCGGCGTTGCTGATTGCGTATGGACTGCTCCTTGGTCAAACGCTTGAATGGATCGGCGCTATGCCCTACGCGGCGCGCCTGGTCTTTTGTTTCTTGTTCGTTGCGCCGCCGGCGTTCCTCATGGGCTTCCCGATGCCGATTGCCATGACGACGCTCGGGCGGCTCGGCAAGGATCACCTGTTCGTCTGGGCGTGGGGCGTCAATGGCTGCTTTTCGGTGATTGGCGCCGCGGCGGCGCCGGTCATTGCGACCAATTTTGGCTTGGCGGCGGTCATAGAGATCGCCGGCCTCGCCTACCTCCTCGCGCTGCCAGCCTTTTTCGGCGTCATCGCCACGGGCCAGTTGCGGCGCGTCTGAACTGACGACAGAATCGCCCCGCAGACGTCGCGCTCCGCAACCCGTGTCCTGAGACGGCACATAACAATTTTGCAACGAATTAACGACGGACCCGCGCGTGCCTTAACTGAACATAAAAAATTCATAATTGCCAACCCCTTAATTGCCAAGCGCGCGCGCGCCGCGCGCGGCTCGAACGCGGATCGCGACACTGTCCACATCCCCGGAGGTCGACATCGCAGCGCTTTTCCCGCGGCGGGTTGCAACCGCGTCGTAATCTTTGTTCTCAAATCAAGCGTTTGTCATAATACGTCTGCATATTGTATCTTTTGCGTGGTGAATTGATTTCTCGCCGCGGTTTTTAGTTCACGAGAAGAAGGTTGCCACCCTGCGAGGCCCGTGTCATAGTCTTTGCGATACTTAACAACGAAACATAATATAAGCGTGGCTGGTGTATATCGCGAAGTGGGGCGTGAGTAAGATTTAAGAGTATATCGTCCGGGAGGACCGGCAAAAACAAGGGCGGTCGCAACGAGTTTTGAGCTCAAAGCTTAGGGCCGGATTTAAAGCATCGGCTCATCTTCAAGACTAGATTTAACCCAAGGTGAATCCGCAGTGCGGGCTGCGGAGGGAGAGGGAATGTCTTATCAAAACTTTGGCGGTTATGCTGGCGACATGCTAGCGACTGACGCCTATGCGCTCCTGGCTGGCGACACAATGTCAGTTCTCATTGACGTCCGGACTCGACCGGAGTGGGCCTACGTTGGCACGCCAGATATTCAAACGCTGGGCAAAACTCCGCTTTTCATGGAGTGGCAGAACTATCCCTCCATGGAAGTGGATGGTCAATTCGCGGCGCGCCTAGAAGCGCAATTGAAGTCCGACGGGGTTGAACGCGGCGCTGCGCTCGTCTTCCTATGCCGCTCAGGCGCACGCTCGCGTCAGGCCGCAATTGCGATGACGGCCGCCGGGTGGGGACCTTGCTATAACATCTCAGATGGATTCGAAGGTCCATTGGACGGTTCGCGCCGCAGGGGCGGCGTTAGCGGTTGGAAGGCAGGCGGTTTGCCCTGGGCGCAGACTTAAAGCGGGTCGAGCGCGTCCGTTCCCGGTGCCGCCGTCTTTTTTGCCGTCTTCGCGCTTGAGCCACGTCCATGGAAATGTATGACGAACCCAATCCGGATCTCGCCGGCCAAGCCCGCCGCGGGGCTCCGCCGCTGGCCGATGCGTGGCGGCGCTGCTGCGATCGGCTGCGCGCTGAAGTCGGAGACGATATCTTCAATAGCTGGTTTGGCCGCGTCGCCCTCGAATCGGTTTCGACTGGTCAGGCCCGCCTGTCAGTTCCGACCCGTTTCCTGAAGAGTTGGATCGACGCGCATTATGTCGGCCGTATCGGGGCGGCGCTGACCGCCGAGGTCGGTCCGGTGGCGCAAATCCTCATTTCCGTCCGATCCTCGGCGCTTGCTGGTCCGCCGGACAAATGCGCCCAGGCAGGGTTCATGTCGAAGCCATCAGCCCCCGACCCAGACGCGCTCGCACGCCCCGATCTCTCTCCACGCGGAGTCGCGAGCCGGCCGCCAAGAACCTCCAAGTTCGGCGACACTCTGACAGGCTCCCCCCTCGACCGGCGATTGACATTCGCCACCTTTCAGATCGGCCGATCGAACCAACTCGCCTTTTCGGCGGCGCGGCGCGTGGCCGAAAACACGAGCGGCCAGGCGCCCTTGTGCCCGCTTTACGTCCATTCCGCAGTTGGTCTAGGCAAGACCCACTTGCTGCAGGCCGTCGCGCACACCGCCGAGCAACAGGGCCGGTCTGTGATCTATCTTACGGCTGAAAGATTCATGTACGGCTTCGTGGCCGCACTCCAAGCCCAGACCTCGATCGCGTTCAAGGAGCGGCTAAGGGCGATCGACCTGCTCATTTTCGACGACGCCCAGTTCCTCCAGGGAAAGTCGATCCAGGCCGAATTCGGTCACGCGCTCAATGCCCTGCTCGATGCGGGGCGAGAGGTGATTGTCGCTGCCGACCGCCCCCCGAACGACCTCGAATTGCTGGATGAGCGCGTCCGTTCGCGCCTCGGCGTCGGACTTTGCGTCGAGATCGGAGCGCTGGATGAGCCACTGCGGCTGAAGATCTTGGAGGCGCGCGTCGCCGCCGCGCGAGCGCTTCAGCCCAGCTTTGAGATTTCGCCGGCCGTGCTCGCCTTTGTCGCGCACTCCATCCGCTCCAACGGCCGCGATCTGGAGGGCGCGGTCAACCGGCTCCTAGCGCATGCGACACTTGCCGGCGCGCCGCTCACGGTGGAAATGGCTGAGATCGCGATCCGGGATCTCATCCGCGCACACGAGCCCAGGCGGGTGAAGATCGAGGACATCCAGAAGCTCGTCGCCAGCCACTACAGCGTTTCACGCGCAGATATTCTCTCCTCACGCCGCACGGCGGTCGTCGTCAGGCCGAGGCAGGTGGCGATGTTCCTCGCCAAGACTTTGACCATGCGCTCGCTGCCCGAGATCGGTCGGCGCTTCGGCGGTCGCGATCACACCACCGTACTGCACGCGGTCCGCAAGATTGAATTCCTCAGCGCTAATGACGGGACGCTGCGCGACGAACTTGAGTTGCTAAAACGGATGCTCCAGGACTGAGCGCCCAATGTGCTGCCCGCTCCTCTGGGTCCCTTGGATCACGATGTAGCCGAACGGCATGGCCTACCGATGACGCGTGGCGTAGCGATTTCGCAGCATGGGGCCTAATGTTTGATGCCCGATCCGTTGTGGCGGAGGCTGATGGCGAAACTCGTCTTTAAGATTGTAGCGACTGAGGAATGGCGAGCCGCGGAGGCAGCAGGCGTTTTCAAGGGCGCGGCCATCGATCGCGCCGACGGCTTCATCCATCTCTCCACCGCAGAACAAGCGCCGGAGACGGCGGCAAAATGGTTCGCCGGCCGCGACGATTTGACATTGGTCGCGCTAGACGCCAGCGCGCTGGGCGGAGACCTCGCGTGGGAGCCTTCGCGCGGCGGTGCGTTGTTTCCACATCTGTACGCGCCGCTCTCGATGAAAGCGGTGCTATGGTCGCGGCCGCTGCTCCTTCTATCGGACGGCAGTCATATGTTGGGGAGCCTTGAGGCGTGAAGCTCGGTGATGTGGCGGGAGCGATTCTGAAGCATCTGCCAGCGGAGACGGCCCATCGCGCGGCGATCGACGCGCTGAAGATCGCGCCGCGCGCTGCGGCCCGACCTTGCGATCCTCGAATTGCAGTCGAAACCCTTGGGCTTAAGTTCCCCAATCCGCTCGGCCTCGCCGCCGGCTTCGACAAGAACGCCGAAGTCCCAGGCGCCATGCTCGCGCTGGGATTCGGCTTCGTGGAAGTGGGCACGCTGACCCCCCTGCCCCAGGAAGGAAACGCACGCCCGCGCCTTTTTCGCCTTTACGAGGACGGCGCGGTCATTAACCGCTTCGGCTTCAACAACGAGGGCTTTGCGAGGGCGCTCGCCCGTCTCGGGCGGCGGCCAGCGGGCATCGTCGGCGTCAATATCGGGGCGAACAAGGACGCCGCCGACCGGGTCGAGGATTATGCGCTCGGCGTGAGAACTTTCGCCGAGATTGCCGACTATTTGACCATCAACGTCTCTTCGCCCAACACGCCCGGGTTGCGGGATCTCCAGCGGCGCGAGGCCTTGGACGAGCTCGTGCAGCGGGTCATCGCCGCTCGTGACGAGACCGAGCCGCGCCGCCCGCTCCTGATCAAGATTGCGCCCGACCTCGACGCCCGCGGAACTCGAGGATATCGTCGCGATTGCGGTCGCCCGCGGCATCAACGGCCTTATCGTCTCCAACACAACCGTTGTTCGGCCCGCCTCGCTGACTTCCAAACGCCGAGCCGAAACGGGGGGTCTGTCGGGACGACCGCTGTTCGAGCCCTCGACGAGACTGCTCGCCCGCGCTTATCTTTTGACGGGCGGGGCGATGCCGCTCATTGGCTGCGGCGGTGTGGAGGACGCTTCGACCGCTCTCTCCAAGATAGAGGCGGGCGCGAATCTGGTCCAGTTCTACACCGGGCTTGCGCTCAAAGGGACCGGCGTTGTCGAGGAAATTCTCGATGGCCTTGCTCGCGCGGTCGAGGCGCGCGGGGTGGCGCGGATCGGCGAACTGATCGGCAGCCGGGCAAGCGTATGGGCGGGACAGAGTCAGTTGGAGCGCATCCCATGAATGGCGCGGAGCTGCTTGTTTCCGCACTCGAGAACGAGGGCGTCCAGCAGATTTTTGGCGTCCCCGGGGAAGAGAACCTCGACGTCGTCGAGGCGCTGCGTCGCTCGCCGATCGATCTTGCCCTCACCCGTCACGAACAGGCGGCTGCGTTCATGGCGGCGACACACGGACGGCTGACGGGAAAGGCCGGGGTTTGCCTTTCGACCCTCGGTCCGGGCGCGCTGAACTTCACTACCGGCGCCGCCTACGCCCTGCTCGGCGCAATGCCGATGGTGATGATTACCGGCCAAAAGGGGATCCTGAGCCGCAAGCAGGCGAGTTTTCAGGTCGTCGACATCGTCTCGACCATGACCCCGCTGACCAAAATGGCTCATCAAATCGTCAGCCCGGCCACAATCCCAACCATGGTGCGGGAGGCGTTCCGAGTTGCTCAGCAAGAGAGGCCGGGCCCGGTCCATCTCGAACTGCCGGAAGACATCGCGCGTGAATCGACGGCGTCCATTCCGCCGGTCCCTTCCCACGCCGTCGATCCGCCTATTGCGCCCCGCGCCGCCCTTGATCGGGCGGCCGATCTGATCCGTTCGGCCGAGCGGCCCTTGGTGATGCTGGGCGCTGCCGCTAGCCGACCGCGCCTTTCGGATGCGCTGTCGGATTTCGTGCGGCGCCTTCAGATCCCGTTCTTCAACACCCAGATGGGCAAAGGCGCGGTCTCCGGCGGATCGGGGCTCTACATGGGGACTGCCGCGCTCTCCGAGCGGGACTATGTCCATCAGGCGATCGATCGCGCCGATCTGATCATCTCGATCGGGCACGACACGGTGGAGAAACCTCCGTTCCTCATGGGGCCGAGCGGACCAACCGTCCTGCATGTCGGTTATCTTCCCGCCACGGTCGAGGAGGTGTTCTTCCCGCATGCCGAGCTCGTCGGCGACGTCGGCCCAAGCCTCACGCTGCTGGCCGATCGGCTCGAAGGGAAGCTGCCGCGGGCGGGCGCGCTCATCGACCTGCGGAGCGAAATCCTTACCCGTATCGCCGAGCGAGCGGACGAAAGCCGCTACCCGCTGACGCCACAAAGGATTGTCCACGACGTCCGGCAGGCGATGCCAGAGGACGGAATCGTCTGTCTCGACAACGGAATGTACAAGATATGGTTCGCGCGGAACTACCGCACCCACGTGGCCAACACGCTGCTGCTCGACAACGCGCTCGCCACCATGGGTGCCGGCCTGCCGTCGGCGATCATGGCGGCGATGCTCAACCCGAGCCGGCGGGTTCTCGCGGTATGCGGCGACGGCGGGTTCATGATGAACTCGCAGGAGATGGAAACGGCGCTGCGCCTCAAGGTGAATCTCGTGGTGCTGGTGCTGCAGGACAACGCCTTCGGCATGATTCGTTGGAAGCAGGCGGTTGACGGCTTCCCTGACTTCGGCCTGACCTTTGGCGATCCCGATTTCGTCGCCTACGCCAAGGCATATGGCGCGAAGGGCAGCCGCGTCGAGAACGCCGATGGCCTCGCCCCGACGCTTGAGGCGGCATTCACAGGCGGCGGGGTCCATCTCGTCGTCGCGCCGGTCGATTATTCGGAGAACAAACGGGTCCTTGTCGACGAATTGCGTGCAAGCGCGGGGGCGAAGGCGGCAAACCTCGCCTAGATCAAAAGGCGCCCGGATGGAATGGCGCGGAAAGGCGCGCATCTTTCGTCAGGCCGTGCCAAGCGGCCATGGCGCCAATCCCAAAAAGGCGGCCGCCAAAGCCAAGTCCATGCCAACTTTTGCCAATTCCAGGCCAAGTTTTCGCAAGTGGCGCCCATTGCGGTATTGAGCGATCACAAGGACTTCGCCGCGCGCGGTCGCACGGATGCACGGAATGACCGCTTGGCGCGACCATTCCCTCATTAAACGCTATGTTTTAGTTAATAGTCCTTTTCGCGAATTGACGGGCCTATTCCGGGCGCGATCGTATTCTGAATTATAGAATAAATTGGCTCGATAGGCAAGAAAATGTTATTTTTCCGAATCTGGCCGCCGCGGCCAAAGGTCCTGACGCCCCGGCGATCAAGTAATGTTACGCCCCAGCAGAGTCTCCCGGCGATCACGAGCGGTGCTAGTCCGAGTTCCGACAGCCTGTTGCCGAGATTGTTGTTGAGCGACGTGGCCGGATCGGGCGTGAACATACGCGAGCCCTGGTCAATGAGCTTCGCGCCCATGCTTCGAAGCAACGTTGAGGCGTTCGACCCCCAAGCTAACCGCCAGCCGGCGCGTGCCCATCATATTGCGGCAGGCGGTCGGTAATCGTGAACCACGGCGCCTTCGAGGCGACAAAGATGTGATGGGTCGGGCGAATGCTCGGATCGTCGACCAGGGTTCCCATCGCGACATGCACAAACGCGCCATCGCGGACAACCGAGTAGAGCAGCGAACCGCAGACCTTGCAATGCGTGTCGTTGCCGTTCTCGTCGCCATAGATCATGAGGTTGCTTTCGCCCCCGGTAACGGTCAGCTTGTCGCGCTCGAGGCCGGCAAACGGCTTGAACGCCGAGCCGGTCGTGCGCCGGCAATTGGAGCAGTGGCAGTTTGCGGCGTAGACGAATTCATCCGCGACGGCGTAACGCACCGCGCCGCAAAAGCATCTCCCCTCGAGAGCCCGGCTGCCTGATCCGGTGTGGCTTGTCACCAACTTCTCCTCAGGATCGTTCAGGCCAACTGACCGCGCCAGGCTACCCCTTGTGCCGGTTCAGGAAGCTTAAGGTCTTCTCATTGAACTCGCGGACGCTTTCATAGATCGGCGCATGCGCGGAGTTCTCGAACACGACAAGTTCGCTGCCCTTGATTCCGGTCGTCAACGCGTCGGCGAAGCGCGTCGAAGTCACCATGTCATGGCGGCCGAACGTCACCTGAGTCGGCGCGGCGATCTTTCCGAGGTGGCCGACAGCATCATGCCCGATCACGGCGTTGGACTGGCGGAGGAAGGCTTCGAGCGACTGCTTCGGCCGGCTGCGCACGAAGGCCGCAAGCTGATCGATATAATCAAGCTTGGCGGCGTAGAGCTCGGGTGTGAAGCACCATGGAAATATTCCTTGGATGACCATCTCCGTCACGCTACCGAGACCCTTCGCAATGGTCTGCCAGCCTTCCACCACAACCTTCAGGAACGGGTCGGTCTTGGCCCAGCAACTGTGGAGCGACAGCGACTTGACCCGCTGCGGATATTTGCTCGCGAGCCAAAGACCCGTCGCCGCGCCCAGCGACAGTCCGCTCACATGCGCCCTCTCGACGCCGATCGCCTGCATAAATCCGGCGACGTCGTCCGCGAACAATTCCGTCGAATAGGTTCCGGCCGGCTTGTCGGTTTCGCCGGCGCCGCGCGGATCGACCGAGATGCAGGTAAAATGCTTCGCGTAGTCGGCGACCTGAAACGCGTAGCACGCATTGTCGGCGGCGAGATACGGAATGAGAATGAGGGGCTCGCCGGTCCCCTGCTGCTCGTAATTCATCATGAAGTCGTTGACCTTGACCTTGGGCATTCGATCCTCCCGCGGCGCAAAGCGGTCGCGCGCTTTTGTGCCCGCTTCGAGAGAAGCCTAGGCCCGGGAGAACGACAAGGTCAACGCGCATTCGGCCGGTCGGGAGTGTCGCGGATTCACGGTGAGACCATGAGCGCGCAAGACGGTCAAACCGGCTGCTTGACGATCCGGATGATAGGGTTTGGGCGATTTCCACCCGGCCGGGAACAGCTTCTTGGCGTCGTCGTCGCTGACCGAGCCCGCGATGATGACGTCGTCGCCGTGCTTCCAGTTCGCGGGCGTCGCCACCTTGTGCTTGGCGGTGAGCTGCATCGAATCGAGCACGCGCAAGATCTCGTCGAAGTTGCGGCCCGTCGTCATCGGATAAGTCAGCATCAGCTTGATCTTCTTGTCGGGGCCGACCACGAACACCGAGCGCACGGTCTGGTTGGTGGCGGCGGTGCGGCCCTCGGACGTGCCCGGCTCCTCGGCCGGCAGCATGTTGTAGAGCTTGGAGACCTTAAGGTCGCTGTCGGCGATGATCGGGTAGTTGACCTTCGCGCCTTGGGTCTCTTCGATGTCGGACAGCCATCGACTATGACTTTCGGACGGATCGACGCTGAGTCCGATCAGCTTGGCGTGGCGCTTGGTGAATTCCGGCTCGATCTTGGCCATGTAGCCGAGTTCGGTGGTGCAAACCGGCGTGAAGTCCTTCGGATGCGAGAACAGGATCGCCCAGTTGTCGCCGATCCAGTCGTGGAACTTGATCTCCCCTTTCGTGCTTTTCGCGGTGAAGTCAGGCGCGGTGTCATTGATGCGAAGCGACATGAAAGCCTCCGATTTGGCAATTTGGTCGAATCTGAGAACGACAAGGGCGCGTCTCGTCGCCGCGAGTGACGCGGCCGCTCGGGACGGCAACGGCCGTAAGCTACCGCTAGTCTGCGGCTGTCCTCTCCTGTCCGCGCCTCCATCTCGGGATCCCGACGGTCCGGAAGCTCAGACCGCCGACGAAATAGGCCTTCGGTGATGGAAATACAACTCTACAACATAATACTGCCGCTTATTATCAAGTTAGGGAAGCTCGGGGTCGTCGCGGCTCCGCGCATTGGCCATCACCCCCCGCGCGGTTATGATCAGCGCCATGACTGAAGCCGAGATCGCCAAGCTTGCGAGTTGGCTCGCGAAGGCGGGGCTCGAAGGGCGCATGGAAACCGCCCTCGTCGAGGGGTTCTGCAACCGCGCCGCCGCCGGCGGGCTGCCGCTCGTGCGCGCCATCGTGTTCATCGACACGCTTCATCCGATCCACGAGGGGCGCGCCTTCCGCTGGGAACGCGAGAAACCGGAGGCGACGCTTAGCGAATACGGGCGAAGCAGCGAGGGCGAGGCCGCCGAGCGCTGGCGCACGAGCCCATGGTACCGAATGCTGGCGGACGGGGACTCGGTGCTGCGGCGGCGCATCGTGGCTGAAGGGGACATCGAGTTCCCGATGTTTTCCGAATTGCGCGACGCCTCGATCACCGATTTCGTGGCGATGCTCAACCGCTTCGGCGCGGACGGCGCAATCGGCGAGATGGATTCCTTCTACTCTTCGTGGATGACCGACCGTGAGGAGGGTTTCACCGACGAGGAGATCTTCGCGATCAAGCGGCTCGTGCCGTTCCTCGGACTGGCGATCAAGTCGGCTTCTCTCGGCCGCATCGCCGAGACGCTGGTCGAGACCTATCTCGGACGCGATCCCGGGCGGCGGGTCCTGCAAGGCAGAATCGCGCGCGGCGTGACGGACAGGATCAAGACCGTGCTGTGGTTCAGCGATTTGCGCAACTACACCCGCATTTCCGACGGCGCCCCGCCTGAGCAGATCATCCCCCTCCTCAACGATTATGCTGACGCCGTCGTCTCAGCGATCCACCAGAACGCGGGCGACGTGCTCAAACTCATTGGCGACGGCGTCCTCGCGATCTTCCCCGCCGAGGAGCGAAGCCGCGCCTGCGCGGCCGCGCTCGACGCCGCAAGCGCCGCGCGGGAAGCGGTGGTCGCGCTCAACGCGCGCCGCCTCGACGAGGGTCTTCCGGCGACGGACATGTATCTGGGCCTCCACATCGGCGAGGTGTTCTACGGCAATATCGGCAGCAAGGAGCGGCTCGATTTCACGGTCGTTGGGCCGGCGGTCAACGAGGTCAGCCGCATCGCCGCGATGTGCCGGTCGGTCGACCAGCCGATTCTCATGTCGGCGGCTTTCGCTGCGTCCGTTGCCGAGGAGCGCCGCGCCTTCGCTTCGGTCGGGCGCTTCGCGCTGCGCGGGGTCGGCAAGCCTCAGGAGCTGTTCACACTCGATCTTCAGGCCTAGCGGATGGATGCGCGGACCGGGCCGGGCGTTTTCGGCGTGCCACCGGCTGGCGGGTCTGATAGCAGCGCGGACGTGAATCGCCCTTCGCCGACCGCCATCCTCAATGTCGAGCGCCTCGGCAAGTCGTTCGGCGAGCTGCGGGCGGTCGACGGGGTCAGCTTCCACGTCTCGCCCGGAGAAATTGTCGGGCTCTTGGGTCCCAACGGCGCCGGCAAGACGACGACCATCAACATGATCCTGGGGGTACTGGAACCCACGTCGGGGCGCATTGAGATTGGGGGCGTCGACCTTCGCGCCGACCGCAGCGCGGCCTTGGCCAGCACCAACTTCGCTGCCGTCTATGCGCCGCTCCCCGGCAACCTCACGGTCGAGCAGAACCTGCGCGTGTTCGGCATGGTGTACGCGGTCGAGAATTTGTCGGATAGGATTGAGCGTCTGCTCGCTGTCTACGACCTCGCGCGGTTTCGCCGCACCAAGGCGGGAGTTCTCTCGTCGGGCGAGCAGACGCGGTTGAGCCTGGCCAAAGCCATGCTGAACCGCCCGCGGCTTCTTCTGCTCGACGAGCCCACCGCTTCGATCGATCCGTCGAATGCGCGTGACATCCGGGTGGGCATTTCGAAGTTCGTGGACAGGGGTCAATGCGGGGTCTTGTGGACCAGCCACAATATGGTCGAGGTCGAGGCGGTGTGCGACCGCGTGCTGTTTCTGTCGCATGGCAAATCGTGCTCGAAGGCGATCCGAAGACGCTTCCTCACGAGCACGGAGCGGCAAACCTGGACGATCTTTTCGTCAGCGTCGCCCATGAGGGGCTCCGGGAAGGGGGCGCGCCATGAATGGGTCGCGCGTCGGCGCAATTGCGCTCAGACAATACTACCTCTATCGCGGCAGCCCCCAGCGCATCTTCCCGATCTTCGTCTGGGTCGCCGTCGACATCCTGTTGTGGGGTTTCCTTACCCGCTACTTGAACGCCGTATCGCATGCGGGATTCAATTTCGTGCCGGCGCTCCTCGGGGCGGTCTTGCTTTGGGATTTCCTGACCCGGGTGATGCAGGGCGTGACGATGGCCTTGTTCGAGGACGTCTGGACGCGCAACTTTCTGAATCTGTTCGCGACTCCGCTGCGCACCTCGGAATATCTCGCCGGGCTCATTCTTGTCGCCGTGTGCACGAGCCTCCTGAGCCTCATTGTCATGCTCGTGTTCGCCCAGGCGGCGTTCGGCCTCTCGTTCCTTACTTATGGGATCGCGCTCGCGCCTTTTCTCATGGTGCTGTTTCTCACCGGCATCGCCCTCGGCGTTGCGGCCGCGGCGGCCGTACTGAGGCTCGGGCCGGCCTCGGAATGGCTGATCTGGCCAATCCCGATGCTGATCACGCCCTTCGCGGGGGTTTTTTATCCCGTGACGGTTCTGCCGGCCTGGATGCGGGCGATCGCGACGCTCCTGCCGCCGTCATACGTGTTCGAGGGGATGCGCGCGGTCGTCGCTGGCGAGCCCGCGCCTTGGGGTCGCCTGGCGTTCGGCGGCGCTCTCGCGCTCGTTTATCTCGGTCTCGCCTGCCTGTTGTTCTTCGCGGTCTACCGCCACGTCATCCGCGCCGGCCTCATCGCCCGCTACAGCGCCGAAACGGTGAGCTGAGACGGTTCCGCCCGACGCCCAGAGGCGGGCCTGGATTTGTCCAAGAGCGCGACGGCGCCGAGCCGCTACGCTGGCTTCCCGATAATCTTAACGATCGATTGGCGCCGAGCCTTCAATTTGACGACAAATTTCGACGAACCCTTGGCGCGATAGCGCTATGGTTCGCGCCCGGTCAGTTTTATTCCGGGAGGCTG
Organism: uncultured Alphaproteobacteria bacterium; assembly: GCA_963839185.1. Taxonomy (GTDB): domain Bacteria; phylum Pseudomonadota; class Alphaproteobacteria; order Rhizobiales; family Beijerinckiaceae; genus Roseiarcus. The sequence continues at coordinate 63,042 of CAWIUD010000006.1, forward strand.
CCATAGGATTCCTGGCGAAAACCGCCTTTTGGCTTGGTCTGGTCTACAGCGCCATGCCCTTTGACTCGGGGACGACCGCATTCGGTCCAATGATGCGGGCCGTGCCGGAACTCGTTGGACGGCGAACTCGTGCCCTGCGCGGGCGGAACGGCGGAGACCTGTCGACGGTCGGCGGACGATTTGCGAATCGCGGTGAAAGCCGCCGCGGCGTTCCGGCTCGGCCCGCGCAACGACCCGCGTCCCGCGCCTCACAGGTCGCAGTCGACCGACACTCTGACGGCTAAAGACCGGGCGCAGCCGTCGGATTCCCTTCCCGCGAAACCCGGCTGACCGCCCTCTGGTCTTCGGGCTGTCAACACCGATATAAGCTGGCAGCGCAGCCAAACCGACCGAGGCGCCTCTGACGGCGATTGACATCATCCGCGACGATTTTGCCTCGCTCGACGAGTGGGAGGATCGCTATCGCTATGTCATTGAGCTGGGCCATTCGCTTGAACCCCTCGACGAGGCCGCGCACAATGACGTCAATAAGGTGCGGGGTTGCGTCAGTCAGGTCTGGTTGCAGTGCGAGAGAAAGATCGACCGCGATGGCCGGACGATCCTCCACTATTGCGGCGACAGCAACTCGCACCTGGTGCGGGGGTTGATCGCGATCGCGATCGCGCTTTTCTCCGATCGGGCGCCGGAGCAAATTCTCGCGATCGACGCTTTCGGCGCGTTTCGGGCGCTTGGCCTCGAGCAGCATCTGACGCCGCAGCGATCAAATGGGGTTCGCGCCATGATCGACCGCATCCGCACCGATGCGCAGGCCGCCGCCGCTCAGCGCGTCGCGCCCGCGCCATAGGTCTTCAGATAGCGGGCGATCGCCGCCCGATCCTGTTCAGAAGTTTGCGCGAGGTTGCGCACGATCGCGGCCATGGGACCTCCCAGCGTATCGCCTGAAGGCGTGAAGCCGGTCGACAGCGCATCGGCGATGTCGCTTTCGGACCAATCGCCGAGGCCGGCCGCTGTGATGTTGGGCGCCTTGCCTTTGCCGTCGGGCAGCGGACCGCCCGTCAAACCGTCTGGAGGAGATGATCCCGCCAAGGAGATCGCGGGGGGAATGACATTCCGCGCAATGGCCGGGTCCTTCGACAAGGTAGCGGCCAAGACCCTCCAGGTCGCTTGGGTCGACGGCGAGGGGTTGAGCGATCTTCGGCAGATAAAGCAGCTTCCAGAAGCCGACCGCGCGGCGGATCGAAAAAGGAAAACGAAGGGCATGCGGGGGCGCGCGCCCCGAGAGCGGCGGAGTCGTTTGCAGGAAAGCGTAGAGATCGCGAACGTCCTTGATCGACATATGTCGATAGGAGGGATAGGGGAGAGCCGGATAATAGTGTTCCCCCCAGGCGACACGCCCGCCATCAAGGCGTTGGCAAAGTCCGTGGCGTTCCACTTGCCGATTCCGTCCGCGGGATCGGGTGAGATATTCGGCGGAAAGAACGAGCCGAACGGCGTCTTCAGCTCCATCCCGCCGCCGAGACGCAAAGGATCGTCCTGCCCCGGCGACATGTGACAGGAATCACAACCGGCGATGAAGAACATCGTCCGTCCGGCGACCGGATCGCCCGGCGCCGACACTTCGCTGGCGACCTCCGCTCCGATGGGATGGGGCGAGGTCGCCGCCCACGCAGCGGCAGCCGCCGCCCCGGCCAGGACCAGAACGATTGCCAGCCACAACTTCATGATCCGAAGCGCACGCCAGACGACATCACGCCGCGATCGAACGCCGAGCGCTCAATTCTGCTTGGCGCGATATTTCTCGTGGCAGCCGCCGCAATTCTTGAAAATGTCCGGCATCGTCGCCTTGAAGCTCGCCTCATCCTTGATGGATGCAAGCGCGGCGGTCGCATCCTTCCCGAGCTTCTCGAAGCGAGCGTCGACGTCGGCCATGTTGTCCCAAATTGCCGGCAGGGCGTTGGTGTCGCCGGTCTTGCTGTCCGGCGGGAAGAGGGCGGGCATTTTGTTCGCGGCGTCCAAATAGGTGTTGAGCGCCTTCTGAACCGTCGCCAGATCGAAGGGCGCGGCGCCTTTCAGCATCGGGATGATCGGTTTGGTCGCCTCGCCGTTGGCCTTCATCAAGGCGCGCCGTTCCTTGATCGCACTGCTATCCGCCGCCAGCGTCAGCCCCGTGCTCACCGCAATCGCGAAGGCCGCCATTGCCCATTTCCTCGCCTTCATCGCCTTCTCCTCATTCTTCCAACGTCTCGCGACGCATGGACTCACGTTCTTATCCTAGCGCCGGGCCGATGGTCCCGTCGAACCTTACGGCGGGCGCCCTCCCGATGGTCAACAGTTCATTAATCCCGTTGACGGACAATCCAACGAACACTTCGTCAACCGCGGAAATTCTATCATGGGTAGACAAGAAATTGTGGGTGTCGGCCATACGCAGGGCGATCCCCCCGACGAAACCCGTCCAGAGGACAGGTCTCACCAACCCGGAGAAGAGGCGGCCACGGGCGAAGGGGGAACCAAGGCGACGCCGAGGAGCCCCTCACGCGATCTCGTCCCCGTCCTGATGCGCCCGCAAGCCGAATGGGGTGACGGACCTCGGGTCGGCGTGTCCCGGGACTCGTTCCGTCCCGTTTTGGGCTCGCCGCCGCTGCGGCGCTCGTGGTTGTCGCCGCGGTCGCAGGCGCGTTGGCCGCCGAGCGTTGGCAGCAGGCGAACGTGCTCGCTGAACGAGCGAAGGAAACCAACTCCCTGGCCCAGACGGTCAGAACGCTGAAGGTGCGTCTTGATGCGATCGAAAGCGCCACCGGGCGCGACGATCTGGCGGACCTTCGGCGATCTATCGGCGATATGAAATCCTCCATCGTTTCGACGCACGAGTTCAACGGCGCGTTGTCGCAGCTTTCTCAACGCGTCGACAAACTGGATCATGAAGCGAGCGCAAAAGTCGACAAGCTCAACGAGCGCGTGGACCACGAGTCAAGCGCCCTGAACACCGAGATCTCCGCTCGCCTCGATAAGCTGGAGAAAAAGGTGGCCGCCCCGGCGCTGGCCCAAGCGCCACCTCAAGCGCCGTCGCCACCCGCGCCAAGCAAACAGCCGTCGATCCCGCCGAGGTTTGGCCCCAACGTTTCGATGGAAGAAACCGGATCGATCGAGCGGCCCAGGCCACTGTTGCGCGGATACATCGTACTTGACGCCCGGGACGACGTGGCGCTGGTGGGCGGACGTTTCGGGGAGCGCGAAGTGCGCCTGGGAGATTTTCTCCCTGGGGCCGGCCGCGTCGAGCGCATCGAGCGCAAAGGCCAGACCTGGATCGTCCTGACGAGCGAAGGCCTGATCCCCGCCGCCGAATATCCGCCTTTTTGATCTTTCCCGCCGGGGCCAGGGCGAACCCGGCTTTGTGATCAGGCTACATCCCGCGGCGGCCGCTTCCGGGAAGCGGGCGGCTGTGTTACCAAGCCAGTTTGAGGCTTCCGCGCAAGGCGCGGTCCGAGGACAGACCGCGTAAATGACCCTACGGCGCAGCAGTTTCAATTATGAGGACCTGATCGCCTGCGGCCGAGGCGACCTGTTCGGCGCGGGCAACGCTCAGTTGCCATTGCCCCCCATGTTGATGTTCGATCGCATTAGCGCGATTTCCGAGACCGGGGGCGCCAACGGCAAGGGGGAAGTGCGCGCAGAGTACGACATCAAACCTGACCTCTGGTTCTTCAGTTGCCATTTCAAGGGTGATCCGGTGATGCCGGGTTGTCTCGGGCTCGACGCTCTTTGGCAGCTGACGGGATTCTTCCTCGGCTGGCTTGGGTTGCCCGGCCGAGGCCGGGCGCTTGGCGTGGGCGAGGTGAAATTCGCCGATCAGGTTCTCCCGACCATCAAGAGGGTTGTTTACGGGGTGGATATTAAGCGTGTCTTCAAGGGCAAGCTGATCCTTGGGGTCTCCGACGGCTGGCTGGAGGGCGATGGCAGGCGGATATATGACGTCAGAAACATGCGCGTCGGCTTATTCACCCAGGCTGCCGCAGGTCAGGCGTAGAGAGTCGGCGCTCCGCGGCGCCATTGGAGCCAACACATGAGACGCGTCGTCGTCACCGGCATGGGGATCGTGTCCTCGATCGGCTCCAATACGCAAGAGGTGACCGCCAGTCTGCATGCTGGCCGGTCTGGCGTTACCCGCGCTGAGAAGTTCGCCGACCTCGGCTTTCGCTCGCAGGTCCAGGGCGCCCCGACGCTCATCGCCGAAGACATCGTCGATCGCCGGGCGATGCGTTTTCATGGGGGAGGCACGGCCTGGAACCATGTGGCCATGGATCAGGCGATCGTCGACAGCGGCCTCGGCTCCGAGGAGGTTTCAAACGAGCGGACGGAACTCATCATGGGTTCGGGCGGTCCCTCGACCCGCGCGATCGTCGAGGCGGCGGACGTCGCCCGAGCCAAGGGCCCCAAGCGCGTGGGTCCTTTCGCGGTGCCGAAGTCCATGTCTTCCACGGCGTCCGCGACCTTGTCGACCTGGTTCAAGATCAAGGGCGTGAGCTATTCCATTTCCTCCGCCTGCGCGACCTCCAATCACTGCATTGGCGCAGCCTATGAGCAGATCCTGAACGGCAAGCAGGACGTGATGTTCGCGGGCGGCTGCGAGGAACTCGATTGGACTCTGTCGGTGTTGTTTGACGCCATGGGCGCGATGTCCTCCGCCTACAACGCGACGCCCTCCCGCGCCTCGCGGCCCTATGACAAGAACCGGGACGGCTTCGTCATTTCGGCTGGAGCCGGCGTCTTGGTCCTCGAGGACTATGATCGGGCGAGGGCCCGCGGAGCGCGGATCTATGGCGAGATCGTCGGCTACGGCGCCACGTCCGACGGGCACGACATGGTCGCGCCTTCGGGCGAAGGCGCGGCGCGTTGCATGCGCCAAGCGCTCGCGCAAGCGAAGGTCCCGATCGACTACATCAATCCCCACGCCACCTCCACGCCAGTCGGCGACCTGAAGGAAATCGAAGCGATACGCCAGGTGTTCGGCTCTGGAGAGAGCTGCCCGCCGATCGCAGCGACCAAATCGCTGACCGGCCACTCCCAGGGAGCGACCGGAGCGCACGAAGCGATCTATTCGTTGCTGATGATGCAGAACGGGTTCATATGCGAAAGCGCGCATATCGAGGAGCTCGACCCTGCCTTCGCCGACATGCCGATCGTCCGATCGCGCGTTGATAACGCAAAGCTCCGGGCGGTGGTCTCGAACTCGTTCGGCTTCGGCGGAACCAACGCGACGCTTGTGTTCAAGCACCTCGACGCGTGAAATCGATCTTGAGCGCCCCGCCCGACGACAACGCGCCTACCCTAACGCAACGCCTCGCGAACTCTCTCGAGATCGACGAGCGCGGAGCCAAGTCCGGTTTAATGACCGGCAAACGCGGCCTCATCATGGGCGTCGCCAATGACCACTCGATCGCCTGGGGCATAGCAAAAGCGCTGGCGGCTGAAAGGGCGGAACTTGCGTTCACCTATCAAGGCGAAGCGCTCGGCAAGCGCGTCTCGCCGTTGGCGCAAAGCGTCGGATCGTCGCACATCTACCCTTGCGACGTGGAGGACCTCGGTTCTGTCGATGCGGTGTTTGCCGCGCTCGCGTCAGCCTGGGGCAACCTGGACTTCCTGGTCCATTGCATCGGCTTCTCCGACCGCAATGAGCTGAAAGGGCGCTACGCGGACACAAGCCGCGAGAATTTCATTCGCACCATGGTGATTTCGGCCTTCTCTTTCACCGAGATCGCAAAGCGCGCCGCGGAGCTTATGCCCTCCGGCGGCTCCATGGTGACGCTCACCTTCGGCGGTTCGACGCGCGTCATGCCGAACTACAATGTGATGGGCGTCGCCAAGGCCGCGCTGGAGGCGAGCGTTCGCTACCTCGCGGCCGATTTCGGGCCGGACAATATTCGCGTCAACGCGATCTCCGCCGGACCGGTCCGAACCCTGGCCGGGGCGGGAATCGCCGACGCGCGCTTCATGTTCAACTTTCAGCGGGCGCATTCCCCGCTGCGTCGCACGGTGACGATCGAGAACATCGGCGGGACCGCGCTCTATCTGCTATCGAGCCTGTCGGAGGGCGTGACCGGCGAAGTGCATTTCGTTGACGCCGGCTACAACATCATTTCGATGCCTCGACCCGACGACATCAAGGACTGAGGCGCTTTCCCGGCGGTCGTTCAGGGCGGTTGCGTCGAGCCAAATTTTAATAGAGCCTGCATTGCAAAGTTCCGCCGCGTATCGTCGCTTGGAAAGACCATGATCGCGCGCAAATCTCGTCTTCGCAGCCCCGGCGGCGTCCGAACGCTTCGCCGACTTTGCGCGCTCGCGCTGGCCTTTTCGTTGCTCGCGCTGTCCGCGAGCGCCGCCACAACGAAGCGGCCGGTTCACCCCCACGGGCATCGTCATCCGTTCGAGGAGTTCATCGCTTCGCTTTGGCCGCTCGCCGAGCAGCGGGGGGTCTCGCGCGCCACCTTCGACCGTGCATTCGCTGGCGTCGCCTTCGATCCCAAGATCATCGCCCTGACGGAGAAACAGCCCGAGGTCGTGCGCCCGATCTGGGACTATGTCGCGAGCGCCGTCGCAGCCGACCGGATCGAACGCGGCCGCGCCAAGGCGGATGCCGAGAGCGCCTGGCTCGCCAAGGCCAATCAGACCTACGGCGTCGACGAAGCCACGATCCTGGGGATTTGGGGGCTGGAGACGGACTACGGCAATTTCGTCGGGTCCAACAATGTGGTCCAGTCGCTTGCGACCCTGGCTTTCGCCCGTTTTCGCGGCGATTATTTCCGCGACGAACTGCTTTCGGCGCTGGCCATCCTCGAGGAGGGCGACATCGCTCCGGAGGCGATGCGCGGCTCCTGGGCAGGCGCGATGGGACAAACGCAGTTCATGCCATCGAGCTTCCTCACCTATGCGGTCGACTTCGAAGGACATGGCCGGCGCGACATTTGGACCAGCGAGCCCGACGCCATCGGCTCGACCGCGAATTATCTGGCCAAACATGGGTGGAAGGCGGGACTGCCGTGGGGCTACGAGGTCCGGCTGCCATCCGGCTTCGCCCTCAGCGACGTCAACTCCTCGGCCTTGGCGCCGTTCTCGGCCTTTTCCGCCCGAGGCGTCCAGCGGGCGGACGGTTCGGCCTTGCCCGAGTCCGGCGCAGGGCGGCTGATGATTCTCGCTGGATTGAAGGGGCCGGTATTCATCATCACCAGCAACTTCGACGTCATCAAAGCCTACAACAATTCAACCCCCTACGCTCTCGCAGTCGCCCTGCTTGGCGATGCGGTGAAGGATGGCGGCGGCCTCGTGGGCCAATGGCCGGTCAATGCGCCCCAGCTCAGTGAAGCTCAGGTCCAGAAGCTGCAGGCCAAGCTGAAGAAGATGGGCTACGACGTCGGTGGGATCGACGGGAGGGTCGGCAACTCGCTGCGTTCGGCGGTTCGCGCCTACCAGCAGCGTCACGGGCTGACGCCGGACGGCTATCCCGATCTGGCCCTGCTCAAGAGCGTCGTGGCCTCACGCTAAAGCCCAGCGTGGCTGCGCTTGTTTGGCCGGGTATGGCGTGGTAGGGCGACGCCCCGGCGCATTCGAAATGCCGAGCCGCCGGGCTGGCGCTCGGGCGCAGCGGTTTAGGGAGCGGTCGACGATGGCTGATGAAAGCGGGAATGGGGCCAGCGCGCCGCAGGCGGCGCCGAAATTTTCCGTTCTCGCCCAGTATACGAAGGATCTGTCGTTCGAAAATCCCAACGCCCCGCGCACCCTGGGGCAGCAGCAAAACGCCCCTAACATCTCGATCCAGATCAACGTCAACGCGCGCCAGCTCGCCCCCTCGGATTACGAGGTCAGCCTGATGCTCGAGGGCGGCGCGGGACAGGGCGCGGACACCCTGTTCAAGTTCGAGCTCAACTACGCCGGCGTGTTCCGGGTCGAGAACTTTCCCCCGGAGCAGGTTCAGCCGGTGGTGATGATCGAGGGGCCGCGGATGCTGTTTCCGTTCGCCCGCCAGATCATCGCCGACGCGGTGCGCGGCGGGTCCTATCCGCCGCTCTATATCGACCCGATCGATTTTCACGCGCTCTATTTGCAAAGGCTGGCCGCCGCGGGCGGTCAGCAGCAGGTGCTATCCGCCTGACAGGGGCGATTTCCGCCCCTTTAGCGTCAGGGCTCAACATTTTCAGCGCCTTGCGGCCCGGTTTAGCGTCGCCTCGAAGGATTGGCCGAAACAGGGCCATAGCGGGCGAGATAACCTGCCTCCGGCGCGTCACGAATTATTATAGCACATAGCTGTATATGTTGTTATGTTTTAGAGGCCCTCGACCAGGAACTGACGGGATTTCGTTGTCTGATTTCAGAATCACGTCAACCGCTCTTCGAACTCGCCGAAGCCCTTCCAGGTCTTTGCTTGCCCTCTGCGCTGTCGAACGCGATGACGACAAACCGAAAATCTTGACCTCTGCACCATTCGAAACTCGCAGCTCCGCGACCTTTTGAGAGATAGGAATCAAGAATGAGTTTTGAGAGGCGATTTCAGTGGCCTCGACGGCGATCCGGCCGCCGCGACGCCACCTTCTCAAAAGCCATCGTTTTTGAGAGATCGAGAAGTTATGTTGTTTAATGCTTTAACAGCTTGAAGCCCCTTGCCAGCGTGCAGCTAAATTGACATCATAATTGTTCATTTCGTACTCTGCACGTGAATATTTCTCAGGAGCAACAAATGCATAAGAATATTTCTCGCCTTTTCCTCGGAATTATTTCCGCTATTGTTTTGATGAATGGTACGGTGTTAGCCGACGGCTTTACTTCATTCCATTCTAAGATAGGAAACAATGGTAGTGTTGATTGTGATATCTATTGCGTATCCCATGCGTATGATGGGAATGATAAATTTGTCGGCTCGTGCGTTGCCGCCAGGATCAGAGACACCGGTATGTACGCTAGTTGTTTTCAAACACACCAAGGATATATGGAATGCCTTTGCGCGACATTTTGAGTGCGAAGGTTTCTGCATTTCGTCTTTGTTTTTCGACAATCTTTTTATCTCCATATTAGCAATTAACAATTGATAAAAAGCATTGCTGCATGCCTATATTGAATGGAATAGTTTGGAGTACCGAAAGGCGTCCACTTGGTAATCGCACTGCGCTCTTCTGCTGGCTTTTAAAAAGCCCCGCAAACCCGGCCCGATACGCTTTCTCAATTCCTTGATTTCTGCACAGACACCTAAACTATACAGGCATGACTGGATTTCGTTGTCTTGTTTCGAATGACGTCAACCGCTCTCGAGCTGGCCGAAGCCTTCCAGGTCTTTGCTTGTTCCACGCTATCGAACGCGATGACGACAAACCGCTTCGGCGCGGTCCCGTCAAGGGCGGTGATTTTATCGGTACGAATGAGATACTTGCCGCCGAATGGGGCCAGGCTGTCGGCGGTGGCCTTGGCGGGAACCGCCTTGAAGCCTTCGGGGTCGGTGATTTCGCTGATATCGACGATGACATAAGCTGGCTGCGTTCCCCGAGCCCGCGGCCCCTGAACGAACGCCCCGCCGATGACGACCCCGGCGAAGAGCGCAATGGCAAGTTTATGGTTGGATTTCATGGCATTGATCCTCCCTTTGCGCTGATACAACGCCGTTCTTCGATATAGAGGAGCTTATGACGGCGCAATCAGGAGCGAGCCGTCGCATTGCGCGGCGTGGCGGAAACCGTGATAAGGTCCTCGAAACAGGCTGGCCGGAAGAGGCCCGGAACGCGCTCTCGCATTGCGTGCAGTTCGGCGGCGGATCGGTGACGGAGGTGGGGCGTGTCAGACGCATTCCAGGATCGCGAGAACGCCTTCGAAAAACAGTTCGCCAACGAGGAAACCTTGCGCTTTCGCGCCGTCGCGCGCCGCAACAAGGCGGTCGCGCTTTGGGCGGCCGAGATGAAGGGGCTCTCCCCAGCGGACGCTGAAAAATACGCTGACGCCTTCGTCGCCGCCCAGGTCGGCCGCTCGGACGACGACGTCGCCGCCGCGCTCACAGCCGACCTCGAACGCGGCAGTGTCGACCTCTCCGATCATCGCCTGCGCAAGAAGATGGATGAGGAAATGGGCGAGGCGCTCGCCTCGGTCAAAGCCGGGAAATAACCCTCGCCCGGCGCCGCGCTTCCCTCGGCGCTTTCCCTCTCTCGCATAGGGCGTCGAAAGACGCCCGTCTCTCGATGGGCTTTTCGGAAGAAGGCGGTCGCGCTCGTCTCAACGACGGCTAGGCGCCGCCCGGCCGCGCGAGCGGCGCGAACGCGGCGGCGACGGTCTCATAGACCCGCCGCTTGAACGGCACGACGAGCTCGGGAAGCCGCTCGAAACGCTCCCAGCGCCAGTCGTCGAACTCGGCGCCGTGCGCGCCGCCGGCCGGTCGGCGCACGTCGATTTCCTTGTCCGACCCGGTGAAGCGGAACAGGAACCACTTCTGCGTCTGTCCGCGATAGCGTCCGCTCCATCGTCCGCGCGCTTCTTCCGGCAAGTCGTAACTCAGCCATTCCGGCAATTCGGCGATCAATTCGATCGAACGGACGTTGGTCTCCTCCCACAGCTCGCGCCTGGCCGCCGCGAGCGGATCCTCGCCGTCGTCGATCCCGCCCTGGGGCATCTGCCACGAGCGAACATCCAAAGACTCGCCGCTGCGTTTGCGCCTGCGATGACCGATCAGCGCGTCGCCGGAACGGTTGGCGAGCGCGACGCCGACACAGGCGCGGTAGGGCAGGCTGTTGCTCATGGGGCGTGAGGTCAGGGGCTCGCCTCGGCCGATGCGTTCGGCGCCTTCGCCATCAAGGCGGAGAGCGGAACCAGCGCCACGCCCTTCGCTTCCAGCGCCGCCGCCCATCGGGCCAATCGTTCAACGCTGGCCGGCGAAGCGGACGCGACGCCGATCGCCGCGCCCCGCTCGCGGGCGAGATCGAGGAGCCTCGCCAGGGCCGCGTCAAACGACTGGGGCGATGCGCCCGCGTCGATCGCCACGTCCGCGCGGGCTGAAGGCATCGGAAGCGTCGCCGCGACATCGGGCGCGACGCTCCTGGGCGATGAACCGTCGTCGAAATAGCCAAGTCCGCGCGCCGCGATGTCGGCGAGGACCGGCGACAGCGCCCGTTCGTCAGCCGTGAACCGGCCGCCGAGATGATTGGCCACGGCGACATAGCCGGCGAAGCGGCTCATCAGCCAATGCAGCGCGTCGAGGTTCTCGGGCGCGGAGGCCGCCGTCTTCAGCGTGAACGGCCCAGGCTTGTCGCCGGAAAAATCCTCCATCGGCGCTTGCAGCACGATTTCGTGCCCCGCCTCCCGGGCGTCGGCCGCCTGCCGGTCAACCGCCGCCCCATAAGGCGCGAACCCGAGCGTGACGGCGCCCGGCAGGTTGGCGATCGCGGCTTGAGCGCCTTCCGGGTTGAGGCCAAGCCCCCCGACCATCAGCGCGATGCGCGGCGCCCCGGCCTTCAGCCTCTGATCGAGCATGACCGCCCGCGCGTAGACCTCGAACGGGCGCGCGCCATCGGCGCCGACGCGCGGCAGGAGTCCGTAGCGCGACGTCTCGACGAGACGCGGATCGGGCGCCGGATCGAGCCGAAGAGCAAGCGCCCGCGCCACGTCGATGATCACCGCGCCCGGCGCGCTCCCGCCGCCGACCCGCGTCACCTTGACGCCGCTCGCCGCCTCCACCTGATCGGCCGAGGCGATGGCGGGCGCCGGTCGTTCCATGGACGCTGCCGATGAGTTGACCGCCGCCGGGGCGGCGGGCGCTGCGGCTGCGGCCGGAGGAGGATCGGGCGCGACCTCGACTTTTGCGATCGCAAAGGGCTCGCCGCCGAACGGCGCTTCCCGCCCGATGAGCGCATGGGCGCCAAGCGCCGCAAGGACCGCCGCCGCTGCAGCCAACGCCATGCCTGCGCGTGCCGGGCGGGCGGGCGACGAGAGAGCCGGCCCGGCCCCAAGCCCAAGAGGTTCGTACAATTCGTCGCGCATGTCAGCCGGCGCGCCTCGCTGGCGAAATCCGAGGCCTGCGAATCAGCCTCATCGCGAAATTACACCCTTTCACGCTGGCGCGAACCGTGCGCGCGGGACGGGCGCATTGACCGCGCGCGCCCCGCTTCCGATAGTCCCGCCCGCCCAAGCCGGACCTTACCCATGTCGAACGATCCCCTCCTCCAGCCTTTCCAACTCGGCGGTCTCGCCTTGCGCAACCGGCTGATGTCGACCGCGCATGAGCCGGCCTACACCGAGGACGGGATGCCGAAGACGCGCTACCGGCTCTACCACGCCGAAAAGGCGAAGGGCGGGATCGCGCTGACCATGATCGGCGGCTCGTCGGTCGTCGCGCCCGACAGTCCGCAGGCGTTCGGCAACATCCTCCTCTACAAGGACGAATGCGTCCGGTGGCTGAAAGAGCTCGCCGACGACGTGCACGGGAAAGGCGCGGCGGTGATGATCCAGATCACCCATCTCGGCCGCCGCACGAATTGGAGCAAGGGCGACTGGCTGCCGGTGATCGCGCCCTCGCATGTGCGCGAGCCCGCCCATCGCGCCTTCCCCAAGGCGATGGAGGACTGGGATTTCGCGCGCGTGATCAAGGCCTACGCCGACGCGGCCGAGCGGGCGAAAGCGGGCGGGCTCGATGGGGTCGAGTTCGAATGCTACGGCCACCTCATCGATCAGTTCTGGTCGCCGGCCACCAACAAGCGCTCCGATCAATATGGCGGTTCGATCGACAACCGGCTGCGTTTCGGCCTCGCCGTTTTCGAAGCTGTGCGAAAACGGGTCGGCCCTGATTTCCTCATGGGGGCGCGGCTCGTCTGCGACGAGGATTGGGAACGCGGCCTCAGCCGGGAGGAGGGAACGGCGATCGCGCGGCGCCTCGCCGCGTCCGGCCTCATCGATTTCCTCAACGTCATTCGTGGCCATATCGACAGCGACGAAGCGCTGAGCCGGGTGATCCCCGGCATGGGCGAGCGCTCGGCGCCGCATCTTGATTTCGCCGGCGAGGTGCGGGCGGAGACCCGCCTGCCGACGTTCCACGCCGCCCGCATCCAGGACGTCGCGACTGCGCGCCACGCGATCGCGACCGGCAAGCTGGACATGGTCGGCATGACCCGCGCCCATCTCGCCGACCCGCATATCGCGCTGAAGGTCGCCGGGGGGAGGGAGGCCGAAATCCGCCCCTGCGTCGGCATGGGCTATTGCATCGATTCGATCTATTCGGGCCATGCGCTGTGCATCCACAATCCGGCGACTGGCCGCGAGGAGACGATCCCGCATGTCGTCACGCGATCGGCGGGGCCGAAGAAAAAAGTGGTCATCATCGGCGCCGGACCGGGCGGCCTCGAGGCGGCGCGGGTGGCGGGCGAGCGCGGGCATGAGGCCATCGTCCTCGAAGCGGCGACCCGGCCGGGCGGGCAGATTTGTCTCGCCGCAGCGCTTAAGCGGCGCCGCGAGGTCATGGGCATCGTCGACTGGCGCATGCGCGAATGCGAACGCCTCGGCGTCGCCTTTCGCTTCAACCTGTTCGCGGAAGCGGAGGACGTGCTCGCTCTCGAGCCGGACATCGTTGTCGTCGCCACCGGCGGCACGCCGAACGTCGAGTTTCTCGACGCCGGAAGCGAGTTCGCGACGACGAGCTGGGATCTTCTGTCCGGCGCCGCGCCGCCGAGCGGTCATGTCATCGTCTATGACGACAACGGCGCCCATCCGGGTCTGACCGCAGCCGAGTATGTCGCCGAGTCCGGCGCGACGCTTGAGATCGTGACGCCTGAGCGCACGCTTGCGCCCGACGTCGGCGGCACCAGCTTCCCGCCCTATTTCCGCGCCTTCAGCCGCGCCGACGCGACGATCACGCTGAACCTCCGGCTCGAATCGATCGCCCGCCGGGGCAACCGCGTCGTCGGCGTCTTCAGCGACGAATACGGCCGGCGGCGGGTCGAGAAGGAAGCGGACATGATCGTTGTCGAGCACGGCGCGGTCCCCGCCGATGACCTCTATTTCGAGCTCAAGGCGGGCTCCGCCAACCTCGGCGAAATCGACTACGACGCGCTTCTTGATGGCCGTCCGCAAACCCTCGTCAACAATCCCGGCGGCGACCTATCGCCTCTATCGCATCGGCGACGCCGTCGCGAGCCGCAACATTCATGCAGCCGTCTATGACGCGATCCGGCTGATGAAGGATACCTGATGACCGCCAATCTGATCACCGACGTCGAGGGGGTGTGGGTTGGATCGGCGGACGATGCGCGGCTCGCCTCGGGCGTCACCGCAGTCATCTTTGAAGACCCGGCGGTCGCCTCGATCGCGATCAACGGCGGTTCGCCGGCGCTCCGCGACACGGCGCTGCTCGAGCCGGAAATGAGGGTCGAGCAGGTCGACGGTTTCGTGCTGTCGGGCGGCTCGGCCTTCGGCCTCGACGCCGCGGGCGGCGCGATGGCCTATCTCGCGGAAATCGGGCGTGGCTTTCCGGCGGGCGCGGCGCGGGTGCCGATCGTGCCGGGCGCGAGCCTGTTCGATCTTCTCAACGGCGGCGACAAGGCCTGGGGCCGGCGGCCTCCTTACTGGGATTTGGGCTTGCGCGCGGCCGAGGCGGCGTCCGCCGGACCCTTCGCGCTGGGGACGGCCGGCGCAGGCTACGGCGCTACGACTTACGACCTGAAGGGCGGACTTGGCTCCGCAAGCGCGCTGACCTCGCGCGGCTTTCGCGTCGGCGCGCTGGTCGCCGTCAATTCCGTCGGGCGGGCGACGCGCGGCGGAAGTCCGCATTTCTGGGCGGCGCCTTACGAGCGGAACGCCGAGTTCGGCGGCCTCGGTTTTGGGCCGCCCGCGATCGATGACGCGCTGGCGCTCCGCCTCAAGCACGATGCGCCGTTCAATACGGATCTTGCGGTCGTGGCGACCGACGCGCCGCTGACCGTCGCGCAGGTCAAGCGGGTGGCGATCATGGCCCAGGACGGATTCGCGCTGGCGTTGCGTCCCGCCCATGCGCCCGGCGACAACGACACGGTTTTCGCCGCCACGACTGGCCGCGCGACCCTCGTCCCGGATCTTCGGGATCTGACCGAAATCGGCATGCTGGCGGCCGAATGCGTCGCCCGCGCGGTCGCCCGCGGCGTCTACGAGGCGACGCCGCTCATGGTCCCCGGCGCACAGCCGTCGTGGAGAGAGCGGCTGTCGGCGCGGTCAAAAAAATAGGCCGCCCGACGCGACCCAGGTCCATCGGCTCGACTACGCCCCGGAGCGCGCCGCGGCGCCTTCCAGCACGATCGGCCGCTCCTCCTGAACTTCGGCAGGGACTACGTCGAGCTTGACGCCGAACTTGCCGGTCTTGATGTCCTTCTCCAGCACCCTGGCCGGATTCCCCGCGACCAGACAATGGTCCGGGACGTCGCGCGTGACGACCGCGCCGGTCGCGACAATGCATCCAGCGCCTATCCTGACGCCCGGATAGACGATCGCGAACGGCCCGATCTGGCAGTTTTCGCCGATCCAGGTGTCGACCGGCTCGTCGTGCACGGAATCATAGGCCATGATGTCGGCGTTGAAGGACACGTCCGTATGTTTTCCGATATGAACGCCGCGCGGGTTGGTCCCGTCGAGCCTCGCTTTGAGCGATATTCGGCATCCCTCGCCGATGTCCATGCCCTTGACCCAACGAAGACTGTCGCCGCGAAGGCGCGCCAGAAAGCGGCGGATATGCGAGCGGATTTCCAGCAGACCGTCTCTCATCCTGTCCTCGGACCGTCGGGCTCGCCGTCAGGCCTGCCCAAATGATCGTTCGCCTTCCATGTGAATATTCAATGACTTTAATGACGGTTCAACATCCATCGACGAAATAAGCCGAAATTCAACAATATCCTTTCGACCCCTTTCGTGCTGACCCTGCGGACCGAATAAGATGACCGCCCGCAAGCGATGAAATCTCACGCTACACCATGAAATCGTCAAAACCATCTGTGATTTCAATGCCTCAGTTCGTATCGGACTCCCTTCCTTTAGGTAAAGCTCTCAGCCCCTAACGCGAATGAAAGACACGGTCAACTCCACTGGACAGGGGAGTGATCGCATGGGGCTATGTTGGTTGTCGCCGGCCGTCCTCGGGCTCGCGGCTTGCCGAGCGGCCGAAAAGAACGCAGGATGATCGAATGGGGAGTCCCTCGCCGCACTATCTGCGTCGACTGCGCCTCAAGCCCGAAGATTGCGCCCCAGCGGAACTGTTCGTCAGATGGCGCGACGCGCTGGGCGAGGTGTTCGAGGTTCGAGCGACTCCGGCAGAGATCACGGAGTTTCGCGGCGAGATCGATGTTCACGCCTCCACGCGTTATGTGCTGAGCGCGTGCCGGCATTCGCCGCTTTCGCTTGTGCGAACATGTACGAGCGGCGCCCCGGATCGGTTCGCCATACGGGTGCGGGTTAACGGTTCCGAAACCGGGTTCGCCGGCGATGGTCCCATCGAGGCTGATCCCGGCGACGTGATGTTCGTCGACCTCTCGCAGACGCTTGCGGTGCGCCAGTCAGCGCCAGACGGATTGGTCGACGGCGTGACCTTGTGGGCGCCGCGCGAGCGAATTCTGCCGCTCGTTTCGGACGAAAACGCGCTTCACGGCCTCATCCTGAGAGGGGGCTCGCCGGCAGGCGCCGTCATCGGCGCGGCGATGCGGGTCTTTGGCGGCGCGGCGCCGAAATTGAACGTGGTCGAGTTTGACGCGCTCGCCGACGGCCTTCTCGCCCTGGCCGCAAAAACGATCGCGCCAATTCTCCAGCGGGCCGGCAACGGCGCGGCTTTGCCGCCGCTCGCCTCCTTTGTCGCGGTCCGCCGCTATATCGACCAGAACCTCGCCGCGCCGGGTCTCAGCGCCGATTCGATCGCCGCCGCTTTCGGCTTGTCGCGGGCCTCGCTCTATCGTCTGTTTGAACCGGTCGGCGGCATCGCCACCTATATCCGCAAGGCGCGGCTCAGCCGCGCTTTCCAGGAGATCACCACCGCCGAATTCTCCAATCGGCGGATTGGCCAGATCGCCTATCGGCTCGGGTTCAAGAACGTCAGCGCATTCAGCCGATTGTTTCATGAGGTCTACGGGGTGGCGCCCGGGGAGGCGCGGCAACGCGCGCGGCAAACCGTCGCACGGCCCGAATACGCCGTTCCCGCTCAGCCGGGCGAGTCGCTGACCCGATGGCTCGAGGAACTGTCTCCTGGATCAATCCGGAGGCGAGGGCGTGGGCTTGCCGGCTACGTCTCGCGCCGCCCGCCTTGCGCCAGACCAGGATCGCCGCCGCCAGATCCTCGATCGAGGCGCCGACCGATTTGAACAACGTGATTTCGTCCCGTGTCCGGCGCCCCGGCGCTCCGCCACACAGCGCCGCGAGGTCTGCGACGATGTCGCTCCGGCGGATCGCGCCGCCGCTGAGGCCGAGCGCCACATCGCCGCCTTCGGACATCGCCGCCTCGGTGTCGATAAATATGCGCGCGCGCTTGAGGGCGTCGTCGTCGGCCTCGCGCATGCGCATATTGAACGCGCCGACCAGGTCCAGGTGCTGTCCGGCTTTCAGCCATCGCCCAGCGATCAGCGGCGCGGCGGCGAGCGTTGCGCACGAAATGACGTCGGCCTCGCCGACCGCCGCCTCAAGATTCTCGATCGCGCGGGCAGGCAGCCCCTGATCGCGGAGCGCCGCCGCCAGATTTTGCGCCGGCTCGGGGCGATGATTCCAGACCGCCACCGTCTCATAGCGCCGCTGAGCTTGCATGGCCGCGCGCGAGGAACGGCGCGAGCGCGCCAGCGCCAACGATCAGCAGGCGCTTCGCGTCCTCGCGCGCCAGATGCCGGGCCGCGAGGGCCGACGCGGCGGCGGTGCGCCACAGCGTGAGGCGCGTTCCGTCGAGCGCGGCGAGCGTCTCGCCGGTCACGCCCGATTGCAGCACATAGACGCCGCTGACCGCGGACAGGCCGCGCGCGGAATTGCCGGGAAATATGTTGACGATCTTGACGCCAAGATAGTCGCCGGCGGCCGAGTCGTTTCCGGACCACGCAGGCATCAGCAGATGCGTCGCCGGCGGCTTCGCCGGCGCGCTCAATCTCGTGGTGATGGCGGCTTGGCGCGATGAGTCCGCCGCGCATCGCTTGGGCGAGCGCCTCGACCAGGGAGGGAAAGTCGAGCGCCGAGTCGATGTCCGCGGTCGAGAATATCCGCATGGCGGCGGCTAGCTGTTGCGGGGCAAAGCGGTTTGCGGGGTCGCCCGACCGGTCTTCAGCGCTTCTGCTTGGAGGCGCCATTTGTCCGCTTCCGCCCGGTGTCTGCGGGCCGCCCGCCGGTAACGGCCCTGCGACAGCCAGGTCGCGAAGGCGCCGGCGACGACGCCGACCATCACCGAGCCGATCGCGACCGCGAACAGCGGCGCGGTGAATGAAAAGGCGGGGGCGTCCGAGGAGAACGGATCCAACGACACCATGACCGAATGATGGTTGGCGAAAGCGAAAATGAGAATGAGGATGGCGACCGGGACGAGGATGACGATCTTGAGGAAGCGCACCATGCAAGCCTTATCCGCTCCAACGCGCCTTCAGACCACCGCCCCGACGACCCTGTCTAGACCTGCTCGACCGCCGCGCGATTGAGGCGCTCGCGCATTTCCTTGCCGGTCTTGAAAAACGGCGCAAGCTTCTCGGTGACCGGAACCTTGTCGCCGGTGCGCGGATTGCGGCCGGTGCGGGCTTGGCGCTGCTTGGTCGAGAAGGCGCCAAAGCCGCGCAACTCGACCCGCTCGCCGCGCGCCAAGGCGTTGGCGATTTCGCCGAGAATGGCGTCGATGATGTTCTCGATGTCGCGCTGATAGAGATGCGGATTTCGGGCGGCCATGCGCTGCACGAGCTCAGACTTGATCACCGAACGTCCCCGACTGAAGCGACCGCGAGCGTTTCACAACGCGCCTTCTTGCCCCGAAACAACGCTAAACATCAATAGCAAACCGTCGACGCGACAATTCGGCCGAGGCGATCCTCAAGCCGAACGTTGAACCTCGTACTGGCCGGTGCGGCGAAACCGCACGAGATAAGCCGGGATGATCGCTTCGGCGGCTTGCGGCTCGATTCCGAGTCCGCGCAGCGTGCGCCCTTCGGGTTCCGCTGCGGCGGACACCACATTATCCGACGCCAGCAACTCGACCTGGTCGCGCGTCGAGGTCAGCATTTTCGGAAAAAGACCGAATGTCGCCCGACTCGCGAATTGGCTCGAGGCCGCGACCCAACGCGACGGGCCGAGCGGCAGGCCGATCAGCAGGCGGCGCCGATCAATGGTGCGCAGGGCGAGTTCCGCCGCTTCACGCAACGTCATCGTCCTCGGCCCGCCGAGCTCGTAGATCGCGCCGGGTTTGGCGACGCCAGAAAGCGCCACAGCCGTCGCCCGCGCGACGTCGCCGACAAAGACCGGCTGCAAGCGCGCGCCGCCGCCTCCCAACAAGGGAATGAACGGCAAATGGCAAGCGAGCGCCCCGAACCGGTTGAAGAAATCATCCTCCGGCCCGAATACGACCGAGGGACGCAAGATTGTCGCGGCCGGGAAGGACTCGAGGGTCGCCCTTTCGCCAAGCCCCTTGCTCGCGACGAAGCGCGAGGCGGAGTTCGCATCCGCGCCGATCCCGGAAATATGCGCATAGGCTTCGACGCCGGCGCGGGCCGCCGCGCGCGCCAGCGCGCCCGCGCCCTCGACATGGACGGCTGTATAGGTTTGCGCCCCGCTCTCGACGCTCACGCCCGTCGCGTTGACGACCATTTCCGCGCCCTCGATCACATGTCCGAGCGAAGCGGGATAGCGCAGATTGGCCTGCACCGGCTGAACCTGTCCGACCCCGCCGATCGGGATCAGGAAGGCGGCGAGATCCGGCCGCCGCACCGCGACGCGCACCCGCCAGCCCTTCCGGACCAGCGCCCTCACGATATGGCGCCCGAGGAACCCGGACCCGCCGAACACCGTCGCCAGGCGGCTGCGTTCGCTCGCGGCGTCGACCATCTCGAGAGCCTCCAGAAAGCGGGGATTCCGAAGCGTTCCTTAGGCGAAGGCCGAGCGCCTGTACAGCCGGGAAGAGTGCGTTTTTCGAAATTCGGCGGCGTTCAGGCGTTCGCCTTCTGCCGCGCAGCGATCACCTGCTCGGCGGTTCGTCCCGAAAGCTCGGCCAGATGGTCGAACTTGGTCTCGAAGGCGCCGACCCCCGAGGTCGCAGAGCGCAGTTCGACGATCAGATCGCCGATCTCGGCCTCAGGGATCAAGGCCCGCAGCGCTTCCCAACCCGCCCAGCCCTCGCGGGCCTCGAATCCGAGGATCTGGCCGCGCCGCGCGCTGACCAACGCGCTAGCCCGCGCAAGCGCGTCGGTCGGCACATAGATCGTCACCGAGAGGATGGGCTCCAGCAGCACCGGCCGCGCCTTGGCCAAAGCCTCGTCAAGGGCCAGTTTCGCGGCGGCGCGGAACGCCATGTCCGACGAGTTCGACCGTATGATACGACCCATCGGTCAGGGTTACCGAAACGTCGACCACCGGGAAGCCGAGCGGCCCGCGCGCCATCGCGTCGCGCGCGCCGGCCTCGACGGACGAGAAATATTGTCGTGGCACCGATCCTCCGTGGACGCGCTCGGCGAAAGCAAATCCTTCACCGCGCCCGCGCGGGCCCACCTCGACGACCACATCCCCGAACTGGCCATGACCGCCGGACTGCTTCTTGTGGCGCCCGCGCACGGTGACCGAGTCGCGGATCGATTCGCGATAGGCGACGGACGGCTTCTGCGCCTGGATCGTTACGCCAAACCGGTCGGCGAGCCGCTCGGTCGTCACGCGCAAATGCATTTCGCCTTGGCCAAACAACTTCAATTCGGACATTTCCGGGTCATGCACATAAGAGAGGGCCCGATCCTCCTCGCACAGTTTGGCGAGCGCGCTGGCAAGGCGCACCTCGTCCTTTCGGTCCTTGACGCGGATGGCGACGCCTTGCGTGACAGGCGGCGAGGGGGCGATATTGGCGGCGGCGGGCGGCGTTTTCCCATCGGCGAAGCGATCCCCGGTGGCGAGGCCCTCGAGGCGGGCGAAGGCGATCGTGTCGCCCTCCTCGGCGCGGGTCACCTTCAAGGAGCTGGCGCCCATCAGCCGGGCAAGGCCGCCGATGCGCTCCTCGATCCCGCGCGAATTGACGACCGTCGCGCCATCCAGGAAAGCGCCGCGCAGGACGCGGGCGAGCGACAATTTCCCGCCGTGAGCGGTGTTGATGGTGCGTATGACTTGCGCGAGGGCCGGACCCTTTGTGTCGATCCCAAGCCGCTTGCGGGTATGAGCGACGCCGGGCGATTCGTGCCGGAGCGCCTTCAGAAGTCGGGTCACGCCGTGGCCGCCGGTCGCCGAGCCCATCAACACCGGCACGACGTGCCCCTCGCGCAGTTCGCGCGCCAGGTCGTCAAAGATAAGGTCTCTCGGCGGATCGATGTCGCTGATCAGCTGCTCCATCAGCGCATCATCATAGTCGGCCAGCTTCTCCAGCATCGAATAGCGGGCCTGCTTTTCCTCGGGGATGGCGCCGGCCGGCATTTCGATGATGCTGGAGGGGGCGGATCTCCCGGTAGACGAAGGCGCGCTCGAGCGCGAGATCGATGAATCCGGTCGCGACGCCGTTTTCCCAAACCGGGATCTGGCGCAGCAGCAGCGGGGTGCGCGAGGCGGGCTGCAGCATCTCCAGCGTCTCGCGCAAGCTCCCGGCCGCCTGATCGATCTTGTTGAGGAAGAGGATGCGCGGCAGCCCAAGCTCTTCAAGCTCGCGCAAGATCACTTGCAGCGCCGGAATCTTGCGCACGTCGGCCTCGCACACGACGACGGCGGCGTCGCAGACCGGCAGCGCATGGCGCATGTCGTGGATGAATTCGATCGAGCCTGGGGAATCGAAGAACGTAAGCCGGTCGCCCATATAGTCGATGTTGGCGATGTTCGGCTCGACGCTCATGGCATGGCTGCGCGCCTCCGGGCTCGAATCGCCGACCGTCGTGCCGTCGCGCACCGATCCCTGCCGGGCGACGCCGCCCCCGCGCGCCAGGATTCCTTCGAGAAGGCTGGTTTTTCCGCTCTGAAACGGCCCGACGATGGCGATAAGACGGGGGCCGGCGACACGGTTCTCGTGATTGGTTGCGGACAATGCCGGGCTCCCTCAAGCGTTACGCGCGCGTCGAAGCGCCGGGCGCGCTCAGTTCGCGAGGCGATCGACTCCCTAGACTCAAGCCACGTCCACAAGGCGCGGTTTTTTCAGTCATAACCGCGCCTTATGGCCTCGGCGCAGCCGTTGTCGACCGCTGGCAAGTTTGTTGTCTTGCTTCCGACATGGTTGCAAGAACCGGCGCGGCGCGCAAGACGGTCGAAAGCAAGCGCGTCCCCTTGGGTTCGCGCCTCTTGTCGCATTCCTCGCCCGCTTCCTGTATGGGACGGCGCCAAGTCGCGAACAGGCAGGGTTGAGGGTCGTATGGGTCAGGGTCAATCGATCGACCCCGGACGCGTGGCGGTCGCGTTGGCCGGCCGCTCGGTGGTCCTGGTCGGCATGATGGGCGCCGGAAAGACCTCGGTCGGCAAACGGCTCGCGGGGAAGCTTGGGCTGCCTTTTGTCGATGCCGACGCCGAGATTGAAGCCGGAGCGCAATTGACGATCTCCGAGATCTTCGAGCGCTTTGGCGAGCCCTACTTCCGCGAAGGGGAGCGGAAGGTGATCGCCCGTCTTTTGAATGACGGGCCGCTGGTCCTGGCGACCGGGGGCGGCGCGTTCATGAACCGGACGACCCGCGACAATATCGCCGCGCGAGGGGTGTCGATTTGGCTGAAGCCCAGTTTCGATATCCTGCTGGCCCGCGTCCGCAAGAAGTCGAACCGGCCGCTCTTGAAGACCGCGGACCCCGAGGCGACGCTTCGCCGCATCCTCGACGAGCGCTCGCCGACCTACGCCCTCGCCGATTTTACCGTAGAATCGCTCGACGGCTCACATGACATGGTTGTTGAAGCAGTCCTGCGGCAGCTCGATCGAGCGCTGTGCAAGGACCGCGGGCCGCCGTCAGCGCGGCGCAAGGTCGAGGTGCCGCTTGGAGCGCGCAGCTACTCGATCCTGATCGGCCCCGGCCTCATCGACGAAGCGGGCGCCGAAATCGCGCGGTTGGCGCCCGGCGTCAATTGCGCGATCGTGACCGACTCCCACGTGGCGCCGCTCTATCTCGATCGGGTGACCGCGAGCTTGCGGGAAGCGGGCCTGAGCTCGACCTCCATCGTTTGTCCGCCCGGCGAATCGACCAAGTCGCACGCCGAATTCGCCCGCGTTTCCGATGCGCTGATCGAAGCGCGGATCGAACGTAGGGACATCGTCGTCGCGCTTGGGGGCGGAGTGATCGGCGATCTCGCTGGATTTTGCGCCGCGTCTTTGCGGAGAGGCGTGCGCTTCGTTCAAATCCCGACCACGCTTCTGGCCCAGGTCGACTCGAGCGTCGGCGGCAAGACCGGGATCAATTCGCGCCACGGCAAGAACCTCATCGGCGCCTTTCACCAGCCTTCGCTGGTGCTGGCCGACACAATGAGCCTCGACACCCTGAGCGAGCGTGATTTTCGCGCCGGCTACGCCGAGGTCGTCAAGTACGGATTGATCGCCGATCGCGCCTTTTTCGAATTCCTGGAGGCCAATTGGCGCGATGCGTTCAACGGCGGTCCCGCCCGGGCGGAAGCGATCGCCGTCAGCTGCGCGGCCAAGGCGCGCGTCGTCGCCGCCGACGAGACCGAGCAAGGGGAGCGGGCGCTGCTCAACCTCGGCCACACTTTCGGGCACGCTTTGGAGAGCTTGACCCACTACAATTCGGCGCGCCTCGTGCACGGAGAGGGCGTGGCCATCGGCATGGTCTCCGCTTTCCGCTTCTCGCGCGATCTCGGGCTTTGCTCCGGGCAGGATGCGACGCGGATCGAGGCGCATCTGAAGGCGACCGGCCTGCCGACCCGCCTGCGCGACATCCCCGGCTTCCTGGCGGGCGCGGACGAAATTCTCGCCGCCATGCGGCAGGACAAAAAGGTCGAGCGCGGCAAACTGACCTTCATTCTGGCCAGGGGCATCGGCGAGAGTTTCATCGCGCGCGACGTCGATGAGGCGAAAGTCTCGGCGTTTCTGACGCGCGAGCTGGCGATGGAGGCCTGACGCGTGTTCGCGCCTGCGTTCCGCGCGCCCGGAGCCGCGTGCTAACATCAGCCGATGTCTTACGGCCTCGACCTCATCGTCATCATCCTCAGCATAGCCGCCGCGGCGTTTTTCGCCGGCGCCGAGACCGCCCTGACCGCCGCCTCCCGCGCCCGGATGCACGCGCTCGAGATGGCCGGCGACAACCGGGCTAAGCTGGTTACGCGGCTCATCGGGATGCGCGGGCGCCTCATCAGTTCGATGCTGCTCGGCGGTCAGTTCGTGACCATCGGCGCGTCGGCGATCGCGACCAGCGTTCTCCTTGAGCTCTACGGAGATCACGGGGTCTGGGCCGCGACCATCATCATGACCGCGCTGATCGTCGTTTTCGGCGAGGTGATGCCGAAGACGATCGCGATCGCCTACCCCGACCGCGTGTCGCTCTCTGATCGCGCCGCTCGTCCTGTTCTTCGTCACCGTCTTCGGACCGATCGTCAAGACGGTCGAGGCTCTGGTCCGCGGCCTCCTGCGCCTGAGCGGCGTGTCCCTGTCCGACGAGGACCCCGGAGTCACCGGCCATGAAGAGCTCATGGGCGCGGTCGACATTCTGCATCGGGAGGGCGAAGTCGAGCGCGCCGAGCGCGACATGTTCGGCGGTCTCCTCGAGCTGTCGGAAATCCAGGTGTCCGACGTGATGATCCATCGCACCAAGATGCGGCTGATCGACGCCGATCTGCCGCCTGAGGAGCTCGTGCGCGAAGTCATCGCCTCGCCCTATACCCGCATGCCGCTGTGGCGGGGCGACCCTGACAATATCGTCGGCATGCTGCACGCCAAGGATCTGTTGCGCGCCTATGTCGCGGCCGGGGGCGACGCCGGCAAGCTCAAGATCGCCGAACTGACGCACGAGCCCTGGTTCATCCCCGAGTCGACGACGCTGCGCGACCAATTGCAGGCGTTTCTGCGCCGCAAGACCCATTCCGCGCTTGTCGTTGACGAATATGGCGTCGTTCAGGGCTTGGTGACGCTCGAGGACATCATCGAGGAGATCGTCGGCGATATTCACGATGAGCATGACGTCGCTGTGCAGGGCCTTCGCAAGCTGCGCGACGGCTCGGTCGTGGTCGACGGGTCGGCCACCATTCGCGACCTCAATCGCGCGATGGACTGGAACCTTCCGGACGATGAGGCGGCGACCATCGCCGGCCTCGTCATCCACGAAGCGCGAGCCATTCCCGAGCCCCGCCAAACCTACAGCTTTCACGGTTTCCGTTTCGAGGTGCTGCGCAAGCAACGCAATCGGATCGCAGCGCTCAGAATCACCCCGCTCGCGCCGCGCGCGGCCGACGCGCCGCCGACCGGCCGTGAGGGGGAAGCCGCGACGCCATGATTGAGGCAAGCCCGCGGGGCCAAAGGCTCCGGCCGGACGCCGCCGGCGGGGGCTTTCCGTTGCCGCCCGGCCAAACTGGCTTATATAAGCGCCCAACACATCGGCCGGCGGCCGACAAGAGGTTTTGATGTCCTGGAACAATCAAGGCGGCGGACCCTGGCGCTCGCCGGGGCGGGGCCCATGGGGCCAAGGCCCGGCAGGTCCATCCGACCGGCGACCTCGAAGAGATCATCCGTCGTGTGCAGGAGGCCCTCGGCAAGCTCACTCCCCGAGGGCCGGGGAGCGGCAGCGGCAAAGGGCTAGGCAGCCGCGGTGTCCTGCTCGTGGTTCTGGCCGCGCTCCTGCTGTGGTTCGCGTGGGGAACGTTTTACACCGTCCAGCCGAGCGAGATCGGCATCAACCTTGTGCTTGGCCGCTACACCGGCAAGACGGCCGCCGGCCTCAACACCAACTGGCCCTGGCCCATCGGCTCGGTGATCAAGGTTCCGGTCTGGGATCAGCAGATCACCGAGATCGGCTACCGCAGCCTCGGGGAAAACACGGATATTCCCGAGGAAAGCCAGATGCTTACCGGCGACAAGAACATTGTCGACGTCCATTTCCGGGTGGCCTGGCAGATCGATCCGGCAAAGCCCGAAGATTACGTGTTCAATATTCTCAATCCGCGCGAGACGGTCAAGGCGGTCGGCCGAGAGCATCATGCGCGAAGTCGTCGGCCTGAAGACCATCGACGGCATCCTGACGACCGATCGGAAATCTGTCGAAACCGACGTGCAGCAGCGGATGCAGAACCTGCTCGACAGCTATCGCGCCGGCGTCCTCGTCAAGCAGGTTCAGCTGCAGTCGGTCGACGCGCCGAGCCAGGTCATCTCCGCCTATCGCGACGTGACCGCGGCCCAGCAGGACCAGCAGCGCGCCGTCAACGAGGCCGAGACCTACGCCAACAAGGTGGTGCCCGAGGCCGAGGGCGGGGCGTCGCGCATCTCGCCGAGGCCAAGGCCTACCGCGAGCAGACAATCCTGGACGCCAAGGGCCAGACCGCCCGCTACAATCAGATCCACGAACAATACAAGAAGGCGCCCGGCGTCACCCGCGAGCGCATGTATCTTGAGACGATGGAGCGCGTTCTTGGCCCGATGGACAAGACGATCGTCGATTCCGAACTCCGCCAGCCCCCCCGTCCCCTATATCGCGCTCGAGCCGCTGCAATCCAGGCCGGCGGGAGGCGTCAAGTGAAATCGCCGATCAGCGGAGTGGGAATTGTCGATCATCGCGGCGATCGCGCTGATCCTCGTGTCGATGTCGACTTTCGTCGTCGATCCAACGGAGCAGGCCCTGGTGCTGCGCTTCGGCCAGCCGGTGCGCGACCTCATCGGCGCGCCCGGCCTCTACTTCAAGTTGCCGTTCGTCGATACCGTGGTCTATATCGACAAGCGGATACTGGCCCTCGACGACGAGCGCCAGGAAGTGCTCGTGTCCGACAACCAGCGGCTCGAGGTCGACGCCTTCGTGCGCTACCGCATCGCTGATCCGCTGCTGTTCTATCAGTCGGTGTACGACACCCGCGGCGCCGACGCCCAGCTCGGCGGCATGCTGAACTCGGCGCTTCGCCGCACCCTGTCGGAGGCCTCGATCACCGACATCGTGCGCGACAAGCGCGATGCGCTGATGGCGGATATTCGCGACCAGATGATCGCCGGCGCCAAGCGCTTCGGTCTCGCGGTCGTCGACGTGCGCATCAAGCGCGCCGATCTGCCGGCGGAGAATTCGGAGGCGGTGTTCCACCGCATGCAGACGGAGCGCCAGCAGCGCGCGGCGTCCTATCGCGCGCAGGGCTCGCAGCAGAGCCAGCAGATCAAGGCCGAGGCCGACCGCAAGGTGACGGTCATCACTCGCGACCGCCCAGCAGCAGGCCGAGCAGATTCGCGGCGAAGGCGACGGCCAGCGCAACCAGATTTTTGCCGAGGCTTATGGCGCCGATCCGGAATTCTTCGCGTTCTACCGCTCGATGCAGGCCTACCAGAACAGCTTCAACGGCCGAACGGTCAGACGCGGGCGCTGATCAGCCCCAAATCCGACTTTTTCCGCTATTTCTCAAGCCCAACCCCGGCGCCGGAAGCCGTGACGCCGGCGGCGAGGGTCAATTGAGATGCGCGATTTCAGCGTCGCGATCGGGCTCGTTTTGGCGATTGAAGGGTTGTTGATGGCGGGCTTCACCAATTCGATGCGCAAGCGCATGGCGATCGCCGCGCGCGAGGATCCGGCGAAACTGCGCGGGGTCGGTCTCGGCGCCGCGGTGCTTGGGGTTGTCATCGTCTGGGCGTCGCGCTCGCTTCTGTAAGATGCGTTTTCCGGCTCGGCGATGGTTCGTCGGGCTGATGGACCGATTTGAGGAGAACCATATGCTGCACGCCGCATTGCGAAATCCGACGACGCCGCGCCGCCGCGCCCGCTCGGCCTTCGTGCTGGCTCTCGCCCCCGCGCTCCTCGGCGCTCCGGTCGCCCTTGCGCCGGCGTCTCCCGCCGCCGCCCAGGCGCGCCCGACCAACCTTGCCGACCTCGTCGATGCGGTCGCCGAGGCGGTGGTCAATATTTCCGCGACCCAGACCGTCGAGGACAAGGACGCGGCGCCCCGCCGAACTGCCGAAGGGCACGCCGTTCGACGAGATGTTCGAAGAGTTCTTCCGCAATCATGGCATCAATCCGCAGCCGCGCGCCCGACGAGCCCAATCGCTCGGCTCCGGCTTCATCGTCGACGCCAGCGGCATTGTCATCACCAACAACCATGTCGTCGGCGACGCCAACGACATCGTCGTGATCCTCACCGACGGCCGCAAGCTCAAGGCGAAGGTCATCGGCAAGGACCCCAAGGTCGACGTCGCGGTCCTCAAGGTCGAGAGCGACAAGCCGCTGAAGACCGTCAAATTCGGCGACAGCGACAAGATGCGGGTGGGCGACGGGGTGATGGCGGTCGGCAATCCGTTCGGCCTCGGCGAGACGGTGACGGCGGGCATCATCTCCGCCCGCAACCGCAACATCGACAGCGGCCCCTACGACGACTTCCTGCAGACCGACGCGTCGATCAACAAGGGCAATTCGGGCGGACCGCTGTTCAATTTGCAGGGCGAGGTGATCGGGATCAACACCGCCATCCTTTCGCCGTCCGGCGGCTCCATCGGCATCGGCTTCGCGACCCCCTCCGCGACCGTCGTGCCGGTGATCTCGCAACTTGAGGAGTTCCACGAGACCCGGCGCGGCTGGCTCGGCGTGCGCATTCAGCCGGTCGACGACACGATTGCCGACAGCCTCGGGCTCGGGGCGCCGCGCGGCGCGCTCGTCGCGAACGTGGACGCGAATGGCCCGGCCAAGCCGGCGGGTCTCTTGGCGGGCGACGTCATCATCAAATTCGACGGCAAGGACGTCAAAGAATCGCGCGACCTGCCGCGCCTCGTGGCTTCGATGCCGGTCGGCAAGTCGGTCGACGTCGTCGTGGTGCGCAACGGCGCGGAATTGACCAAGACCGTAACGCTCGGGCGTCTCGAGGACGGCGAAAAGAAGACCGCGCTCGCCACTGAAGAGAGCGACGCGCTGCAGCCGGACGCGGTCGCCAAGGCGCTGGGCATGGAGTTTTCAAGCCTCAGCGGGGAGGTGCGCAAGACCTTCAAGATCAAGGATAGCGTCAAGGGCGTGATTGTGACCTCGGTCGAGCCGGGCTCCGCGGCTGCGGAGAGAGGCCTCAAGCCGGGCGATGTGATCGAGGAGGTCAATCATCAGGCTGTCGAGCACCCGGGCGACGTCGCCAAGGCGATTGAAGGCGCGAAGTCGGACTCGAAAAAGCCAGCGCTTTTGCTGGTCTCGAACGGCGAGGGCGTCGTGCGCTTCGTCGCGGTCCCGGTGAACTGAGCCGGGCGACGAAGGAGCGGACTCGATGGCAAGCCAATCCGCGGCGGCGGCCGACAACGCGCTCGCGGTTGCGCGCGGGGTCTTGCAGCGCGCGCCGCTGCTCGATGGGCACAACGATCTCCCATGGGTGATCCGGATCGACAAGACCGCCCGCGGCGACGTGCTCGCCTATGACCTGAATCGGGTTCACCAAGGCGCGGACACCGATATTCCGCGCTTGCGTGAGGGCATGGTCGGAGCGCAGTTCTGGGCCGCTTTCCAGCCGACCAACGCGCCCCATCCGGCGCGAACCACGCTCGAGCAGATCGACCTCATCCGCAGGATCGAGGAAGCGCATCCGGACGTGTTTCTCCCGGCGCGCCGGCCCGCTGACTACGCGAAGGCGAAATCCCTGGGCAAAATCGCCTCCTTCATCGCGGTTGAGGGCGGCGTAGGGCTTGAGAATTCGCTCAGTCCGCTGCGCATCTGGCACGCGGCGGGCGTGCGGCTGATGACCCTTTGCCACAACGAAAGCCTCGATTGGGTGGATTCCGCGACCGACGCCCCGCGGAACGGCGGGCTTAACGCCTTTGGGCGGGCGATCATCGGCGAACTCAACCGCCTCGGCGTGGTGATCGATCTCGCCCATACGTCGCATGACGCGATGCGCCGCGTGCTCGACGTCACCGAAGCGCCAGTGGCGCTATCGCATTCCAACGCCTATTCGCTGTGCGATCATCCGCGCAACGCCCCCGACGACGTTCTGCGGCGCCTCAAGGTCAATGGCGGCCTCGTCATGGCGACCTTCGTGCCGGGCTTCGTCTCGCAACCGCTGCGCGACTGGCTGCGCGGCTCGCGCGACCGGTATGGCAAGGCGCCGGTCGCGGCCGATCCCAAGGCCCAGTTGGCTGAACTCGAGGCGAATCGCGGCTCTGCGCCCAAAGCGAGCCTCGAGCAGGTCGCCGATCACATTGTCCGCCTCGTCGAGACCGCCGGGCGTCGATCATGTCGGCGTCGGTTCCGACTATTTCAACGGCGCTTCGCCGGTCGGTCTCGAAGACGTGAGCCGGTTTCCGCATTTGTTTGCCGAACTCGTGCGCCGTGGCTTTTCCGAGCGAGACCTCGAGAAAATTTCGTCAGGCAACATGCTTCGCGTATTGCGCCGCGTGGAGGGGGTTGCGAGGACCCTCGCAAGACCCGGAAGCCGGCGGTCGGCCGGATCGAGGACTACCCAGGCCCATGACGCGCCGCCCGGCGAGCCAAGGGCAGGTGCGACGACGATTAAAAACCGGTCCGCGGCGTCTACACTGGCCGTTTTCTGAAAAGTCGACATTTTCTTGCCAAGCCGGCCGGGCTGTGGTATGCTGTAGCGGGCCGGCCGGAACAAACTGAACTCTACGCCGGTGGGGAGGGAAATTCCGAGACGAGCGGGCACGGCTCGCGTGTGGGACGCAGGGAAGCTCCGTATTTGCTGCCGGAAACGACAAAGCGGGTTCACGCGAAGATTTTCGCTGCGAACCGCCAGCTACCGGCCGTCTTACTCAGAAAATGAACGGGCAATATGCGTGATTTTGAGACCAAGGTTTGATCGGACGGAGGCGCAGCCGTTGTGACGGAGCCGTCATTCGTCTCCCAGCGCCATTTCGTATGCCTCGCTCCGCCCGCCGTCTGCGAGGCGACGCTAAACCGGGTCGCAAGCGTCTGAAATCATTTGCGCTCGCCGCTAAAATGGCGGAAACGGCGCAGCGCGAATGCTGACTTGGCGAGCATTGACACAAGAAGAAGGGTGATATGGCGCTGCCAGATGCGGCTAGGGCGCTGCCAAAAGTGAACGTCGACAGAGATGGGCGAGCGCGCCCGGGAGGCCAGTGATTTTCTCAAAGCGCTGGCTCATGAATCTCGCCTGATGATTCTTTGCGATCTCATTCAAGGCGAGCGTTCGGTGGGCGAACTGGAAGCGCTTCTGTCGCTCAGGCAGTCGACCGTGTCGCAGCAATTGGCGCGCCTCAGGCTCGAAGGTCTCGTTGCGGCGAGGCGGGACGGCAAGACGATCTATTACAGCATCGTGAGCGACAAAGTTCGTTCGATCATCGGCGCACTGTACGAATCGTTTCTGCGCCGGGGAGCAGGTTCAGCGCCCATAGCCCCTGCTCACTCCGCGGCCGACGCGCGCCGGCTCCCGCTCGACCGCGGATACCGCCCGGCGGACGACATCGAGCCCCGCGCCGGTACGGACCGCCTCGCTCGCCAAGATCCGCCGATAGGCCCGCGCCCCAGGCCGGTGCGCAAACAGGCCCAAAAGATGCCGGGTATAGTCGTGCAGCCGTTCGCCGCGCGCCAGGCCCCGCGCGATGATCGGCATGAAGGCTTCGAGCGCCCCGAATGCGTCGGCGACCGGCGCCGGTTCGCGCGAAAAGGATGCGGATCGACGTCAATGAGCAATTCCGGGTTCTGATAGGCCGCGCGGCCGAGCATGACGCCATCGACGTGGTCGAGGTGCGCGCCCGCGGCGTCGAGGTCGGCGACGCCGCCGTTGACGGCGATGGGCCAATCCGGATGCGCGCGCTTGAGTTCGTAGACGAGGCGCGTAGTCGAGCGGCGGGACCGTGCGGTTGTCTTTGGGGCTCAACCCCTCGAGCAGCGCCTTGCGCGCATGCACGATCAGCGCCGTCGCGCCGGCGGCCTTCACCGCTTCGGCGAAGACGAAAAGCGCCTCGCGCGGGTCTTGTTCGTCGACGCCGATGCGGCATTTGACCGTGATCGGCACATCGACCGCCGCAGTCATTGCGGCGACGCACTCGCCGACCAGCGCGGGATCGCGCATCAGGCAAGCGCCGAAGCGCCCGCTCTGGACGCGGTCCGAGGGGCAGCCGCAGTTAAGGTTGATCTCGTCGTAGCCGAAATCCGCCGCCGATACGCGTCGCCTTGGCCAGACGCCCGGCGCCGAACCGCCGAGCTGCAGCGCGACCGGATGTTCGGAAGCGTCGAAGCCGATCAGCCGCTCGCGCGGCCCGAAGACAACCGCGTCCGCGGTCACCATTTCCGTGTAAAGACGCGCACGGCGCGTCATGAGGCGATGGAACGCCCGGCAACGCCGGTCGGTCCAGTCCATCATCGGGGCGACGCTAAATCTGAACGTTTGATCGGGGGTCATCATCCGTCGGGTCAGCTCAAGGGTCGGCTCGCGCGTACTCATTCCCACGTCGTCTTGAGAGCGAAACTTTGCCAGCCGGTCAATATCATATGCGTCGGTTCAATCTTCACTGGCGAGGAGGGCGATAAAAATATCGATCAAGCGGAAAAGCTTGCAGTTGACGCGAGATCCCGCCGAAAGCGCTGGAAGCCGCCTCGTTGATTGCGGCGCTTCGCGTTGGTAGAGGTAGCCTTCGCGACGGTGGTTTGCCTTCGCCGGTCGCCTCAGAGGCGGGCGTTCCCGCGTTTGAAAACCTCGGCGAGGGCGAGCAGGGCTGCGCGGCTGCCTGTCCAATGCCGGAATGGAAGTCGGACAGGATGATGTGGAGCCCCGTTCTCGCCATTTCCATCGGCGCGGCCGCAGGCGCCGTGTTGCGCTGGCAACTCGGCCTTCGCATGAACACTCTTTTTCCGGTTCTGCCGCTCGGCACTTTGGCTGCCAATCTGATCGGCGGCTATATCATCGGCCTCGCTATAGCGTATCTTGCCGAAGCGCCAAATCTCGCGCCTGAGTGGCGATTGTTCATCATCACCGGTTTCTGCGGCGGCCTCACCACATTTTCCACCTTTTCCGCCGAGGTCACGACGAGGCTCCAGGAAGGCCAGCTGGCCTGGGCGCTGGGAGCGATCGCAGTCCATGTCGTCGGGTCTCTGCTGATGACTTTTGCTGGGATGGGCACGGTTCAACTGCTGAAATCCTTGTGAGGATTGGGTTGGGCCCATGAACGGCTGTCAGGTCACCTTCTTCACGCAGCAGGGTCGCCGAAACGGACGGTGAGGGGCTGAGATCGTCAACTGGATCTCGCGCCGCAGCGCCGTTTAGCGCGGGCGCTACCCCCCTCCGCCCCTAACCCTTCGCCGCCTTCTTCCGCCGCTTCGCCAGCGTCCTTAGGCGCAGCGCGTTGAGCTTGATGAAGCCGGCCGCGTCGTTGTGGTCATAGGCGACGGCGCCTTCCTCGAAGGTGACGAGGTCCTGGTCGTAGAGCGAATGCGGGCTGTCGCGGCCGATCACGTAGACGCCGCCCTTGTAGAGCTTGAGCCGCACCCGCCCCGCGACCATCTCCTGGCTCCTGTCGATGAGCGCCTGCAGCAGTTCGCGCTCGGGCGCGAACCAGAAACCGTTGTAGATCAGCTCGGCGTATTTCGGCATCAGCTCGTCCTTCAGATGCGCCGCGCCGCGGTCGAGCGTGATCGATTCGATCGCGCGATGGGCGGCGAGCAGGATCGTGCCGCCGGGCGTTTCGTACATGCCACGCGATTTCATGCCGACGTAACGGTTCTCGACCAGATCGAGCCGGCCGATTCCATTGTCGTGACCATAGGCGTTGAGCGTCGTCAGCAGCGTCGCGGGACTCATCGGTTTGCCGTTGATCGCGACCGGGTCGCCCCTCTCGAATGCGATCTCGATGACAGTCGGCTTGTCGGGGGCGGATTCCGGATCGACGGTGCGCGAATAGACGTAATGCGGCGTCTCCTCCGCCGGGTCCTCGAGCACCTTGCCCTCCGAGGAGCAATGCAACAGGTTGGCGTCCACCGAGAACGGCGCGTCGCCCCGTTTGTCCTTGGCGATCGGAATCTGGTGTTGCTCGGCATAGGCAAGGAGCGCGTTGCGTGAGGCGAACTCCCATTCGCGCCACGGGGCGATAATTTTGATGTCCGGATCGAGCGCGTAGGCCGAGAGTTCGTAACGCACCTGGTCGTTGCCCTTGCCGGTCGAGCCATGGGAGATGGCGTCGGCGCCGACCTCGTGCGCGATCTCGACGAGCCGCTTGGCAATCAACGGCCGGGCGATCGAGGTGCCAAGCAGATACTGGCCCTCGTATTGCGCGTTGGCGCGGAACATCGGGAACACGAAGTCGCGCACGAATTCCTCGCGCATGTCCTCGATGAAGATGTGCTCGGGCTTGACGCCCAGCATCTCGGCCTTCTTGCGCGCCGGCTCCAGCTCCTCGCCCTGGCCAAGATCGGCGGTGAAGGTGACGACTTCGGCGCCATAGGTCGTCTGCAGCCATTTGAGGATGATGGACGTGTCCAGTCCGCCCGAATATGCGAGGACGACGCGCTTGACCTTGGTTTTGGGGCTGGACATGAAAGGCACTTGGGCTCGATGAGAAATAGACGGAGTTTGGACGCCCACGCCGTCATGGCCGGGGTTGACCGGGACAAGCTCGGCCATGACGCGAATGGCGCGATGTTCGCCCCGCTTGCGTCCGTGCGACTTATAGAGTCACGCGCGGCGCGCGCAAACCCCGTCAGCCGCCGCCCTTAGGCCAGAAGAGCCGCCGGGCGGCCTCGATGACGATCAGCGTGATCAGGCCTCCGAGCAGCACGTCCGAGAGATAGTGCCCGCCGAACGCGAGCCTCAGCAGACTTGCGCCAACTCCGAACGCGAAAGCGGCGGCGATCGCGGGACCGCGCCAGGGCGGAGGCAGGAGGCTCGCGGGAGCGACCATCCAGAAGCCGGTCGCCGCCTCGCCGGAGACGAACGAGCAGTTCCTCTGGCAGGCGCCGTCGGTTTCGTACCACGGCCTGAACGGGCTCGGACCGTTGAAGTCCTCGGTCTGATAGGGCCGTGGCCGGCGCCAATGATCCTTCAGGCCCAGGTTGACGATGAGTCCCGGCCCGATCGCCATCGTGGCCGCAAGAAAGATCACCGCCCGCCCGCTCGGCGCCCAGCGCAGCCGGTAACCCATCCGCCGCGCTAGCCAAAGCGCCGCGAAACCCGCCAGCGCGACGAACGGCGTCACCCGGAAGAAGTCGCGGCCGAAGCGCTCCAGGCTGTCGCGGCCGGCGAAGCCCCCTTGGTCATAAAAATAGTGCGCGACCATCAGGTCGAGGTTGGGCCAAATTGCGAAGACAGCAAGCGTCACCGCCGTCAGCGCGACGTAGGCGGCCAGCGCCCGGCTCATCTTCAGTTTCTACGCTACGCGATAGGTCTTGCCGGTCTCCAGCCCCTCGATGCTGCGGCTGAAGGCGCGCGCCGCGCGGGCGACGGGTACGGGGTCGAAGCCGCGAAAGAACGGCCCGTACTCGGCCATCGCCTCTTCGAATACGCTGGGGCTGACCGCATTGATACGGATGCGGCGAGGCATTTCGACCGCCGCCGCCATCACGAAGCCTTCCACCGCCCTGCCGGCCATGCTGCCGGACGAACCGCCGGCAATCGGCGCGTCCGACAGAACGCCGGTGATGAGCGTGATCGAGCCGCCTTCGTTGAGATGATCACGGGCAGAGAGCGCGAGATTGACCTGGCCCATCAGTTTGTTCACGAGGCCCAGGCCGTACTGCGATTGCGCGATCGGCGAGGGCTTGAACTCGGCCAGCGGCAGGAAATTGAACACGCCCGCCGCACAAGCGACCCCGTCCAGGGACCCCGCCGCCTTCAAGCCCGCTTCGATGCTCGCGGGATCGGCGATGTCGATGCGAATGTCTCCGGACTTCGATCCGGCGGTGACGATATCGCAACGCGGCGAAAGCTCGGCGACGACCGCCCGGCCAAGGACGCCGCTCGCGCCGACAACGAGAATGCGAAGACGATCGTTTTGCGCCATGGGCAAACCTCAATCCTGGATCGGAAAACAGCGGCAATCTGGCCGAAGGGGTAAAGTCAACTACCGGAATGCGGCCGATCGCGCCAGCGGACGGCCCGGCGACAGGCGCTCCCGCAAGGTTGCCGTCGGCTCGCCGCGGCTATAAGTCGTCCAGCGCCCAGAAGGGCGAGGAGGCAATTCATGTTCCGGCTCGACGACAAGCTCGCGCGCATCCGCGCCGGCGCCTACCGGCGCTCCGACTTCATCATCGCCGACGCGAAGGACCCGGACATGGGGCCGGGGCTCCACGCGGTCGGGCCGGCGCGCGGCGGCGCCGTCGAGCGGTTTCAAACGCGGGCGGAGTTCCTCAACTCGATCGAGGCGATCCTCCGGCAGGACATCGTCGACATCATGCTGACCTCGCCTTCCAATCTCGAGAAGCTCGTCAAGCGCAATGCGTTCGCCGGCTCGGGGGTCAAGCCCGCGATCCGCGCCAATGACACGACCGACGTCTGGCGTCATCGCGGCGCGTCCTACCACAACGCCCCCTCGCGACCCTTTCGAACCGCCTCGCTGAAGCACGTGCGGCCGCTGACCGATCTCGGCCTCTATTCGATCACCTTCACCAACGACATCGACGCCGACCACGCTTCGCTGGAGGCTTTCCGGGACTTTCGCGCCGATGCCGAGGCGAACGGCTTTTCCTATTTCCTCGAAGTGTTCAATCCGAACGTCGAGCGCGGCTTGTCGCCGAAGACCGTGCCGCAATTCGTCAACGATGCGATCATCAGGTGCCTCGCCGGCCTGACTGAGGCCGAGCGGCCGAGATTCCTCAAGATCGCCTACAACGGGCCGAAGGCGTTGGAGGAATTGGCGTCGTTCGATCCCGATCTCGTGGTCGGCGTGCTGGGCGGCGGGGCGGGCACGACGCGCGACTGCTTCGAACTCATCCATCAGGCGGAAAAATACGGCGCTCGGGTCGCGCTGTTCGGGCGGAAGATCAATCTCGCCGAATCGCCGCTCGACATCGTGCGCCTGATGCGCGCCGTCGCCAACGGCGACCTTAGCCCGGGCGAAGCGGTCAAGGACTACCACAACGCGTTGCAAAAGCAGAAGGTGAAGCCCACTCGGGAGCTCGCCGCCGATCTCGCGATCACCGAAGCCACGCTGCAACAGGCCTGACCGATGAGCGCGCGGCGGGGCGTTCTGTCGGCCGGCACCTGGTGCGTCGATTTCAACAAGTCGATCGCACGCTGGCCGAACGAGGACACGTCGAACGAGGTGTTCGCCATCGAGCGCCAGGGCGGCGGCTCGGGCTTCAACATGGCGCTCGATCTCAAGCGTCTCGACCCCGAGTTTCCGGTTGAGGCGATGGGCATCGTCGGCGACGACGACCTCGCGCGCTTTCTGTTCGGCGAATGCGACGCCCACGGCGTCACGCGCGCTGGCCTTCGCGCGCTTGACGGCGGCGCGACGATGAGCGTCGACGCGTTCAACGTTGAGGGCAGCGGCCGGCGTACGCATTTCTATCATCAGGGGGTCGCGGCCGAGATGACGCCCGATCACTTCGATCTGTCCTCGACCGGCGCCAAAATTCTGCATCTCGGATTGCCCGGCGCGCACAAGGCGATGGACCGGCCCTGGCGGAGCGAGGCCAACGGCTGGGTCGCCGTGTTGCGCAAGGCGCGGCAGCGTCGGGCTTCGCACCAATATGGAGCTGATGACCACCTCGGCGGCAGCGCCTCGCCGACCTCGGCCGGCCCTGCCTTCCGCATCTCGATATGCTGATCGTCAACGATTACGAGATCGGCGCCTTGACGGGCCGCGAGACCCGGAGAGCCGACGGATCGACCGATCCCGCGGCGGTCGGGCTCGCGATCGGGGACGCGCTCGCCCTCGGCTCGATGCAATGGGCGGCGGCGCATTTTCCGGAGGGAGCGGTCGCCGGCGGCCGGGACGGGTCGCGGCATACGCTCGGGTCGGTCGCCCTGCCGCCAAGCGCCATCGCCGGCGCCAACGGAGCGGGAGACGCCTTCGCCGCCGGCATGCTTTATGCGTTGCACGAGGAATGGCCGATCGGCAACTGCTTGCGGCTTGGCCACGCCTGCGCGGCGTCGTCGATGCGCGCGGTGTCGACCAGCGCGGGCGTCGGGACCGTCAGCGAATGCCTGGCGCTCGCCGAGAAATGGGGCTTTCGCCCATTGGCCGCGTGACCTGCCGGTCGAGTTGCCGGCGCCCCGCCGGGTTCAATACCGAGGGACGCCCGGCGTGACGCCTTTTCCCCACCGGCTCATCTTTCTGCGCCACGGCGAGACCGCCTATAACGCCGAGCATCGTTTGCAGGGCCAGCGCGACATCCCCCTCAATCAGCGCGGGCGCGATCAGGCGCGGGCGGTCGGCAAGGCGCTGCGGGGGCGGATAGATGCCGAGATCGAGCGGCTGGAGGCGGCGCGCGCCTTCGTCGCTTCGCCGCTGGTTCGCGCCCGCGAGACGATGGAGATCGCGCGCGCCGCGATGGGCCTTCCGCCCGCAAGCTACAGCCTCGACGCGGCCTTGAAGGAACTGTCTTTCGGCGCGTGGGAGGGGCTTGCCTGGCCGGAAATCGAGGCGCGCGATCCGAAGGGCGTCCGGACGCGCAGGACGAACAAATGGATCTTCGTCCCGCCCCGCGGCGAAAGCTATGCGATGCTCGCCGACCGTCTGCGGCCGTGGCTGGGAGGGCTGACGGGAGACGCGTTCGTTGTCTCGCATGGCGGCGTCGCGCGGGTTCTCATGCACCTGATCGCCGGCGTCCCGCCGGGGACCGCTGTCGATGCGCCGATCGTTCAAGGGCGGGCGCTCGCCTTCGAAAAGGGAGCCTGCCATTGGATCGACTGACCGCGCCCCGACCAGCGCTAGCGCCACGACCTCACGCGCCCCTGGCGCGGCAGCCGGAAATTTCGCGCGGCACGATCCTGCTCCTCGCCGCGGCCTGCGGCCTCATCGTCGCCAATATTTACTATGCCCAGCCGCTGATCGGCCCGATTGCGGAGGAACTCGGTCTTGCCCCGCAGGCCGCCGGGCTGATCGTGACGATGGCGCAGATCGGCTACGGCGCCGGGCTTACTGTTCGTCGTCCCGCTCGGCGATCTCGTCGAGAACCGGCGGCTGATCCTCAGTTCGGTCGGTCTCAGCGCAATCGCGCTTGCCGCCTCAGCGTTCGCCCATTCCGCCGCGGTCTTCCTCCTGTGCGCCGGCTTGACCGGGCTCGGTTCGGTCGCGGTGCAGATCCTCGTGCCGCTTGCCGCGCATCTTGCGCCGGACGCCACCCGCGGGCGCGTCGTCGGGATGGTGTCGAGCGGGTTGATGATCGGAATCATGCTGGCGCGGCCCGTATCGAGCTTCATCGCTGCGCAATCCTCCTGGCGGACGGTGTTCATCGTTTCCTCCGCCGCGATGATCGCCCTCGCCGCCTTCCTGTCGCGCGCCTTGCCGGTGCGTGCGCCCGAGACGCGCATGAGCTATGGCGCGCTGATCGGCTCGATGATCGAGATGGCGGCGAGAACGCCGATCCTGCGCCGGCGCGCGTTCTACCAGTCCTGTCTCTTCTTCGCCTTCAGTCTGTTCTGGACAACGACGCCGCTCCTGCTCGCCGGGCCGCACTATCGAATGACCCAGAACGGCATTGCGCTCTTCGCGCTCGCCGGCGTGTCGGGCGCGATCGCGGCGCCGATCGCCGGCAGACTAGCCGACCGCGGCTGGAGCCGTCCCGCGACCGGGGCGGCGATCGTCCTCGTCGCGATCGCTTTGTCCGGGACGCTGATTGCGGCGCCGGGGTCGCCGCTCGCGCTCGCCCTGCTCGTCGCGGCGGCGATCGCTATCGATTTCGGCGTCCAGGCCAATCTGGTGCTGGGCTTTCGCGCGATTTTTTCGCTGGCGCCGGAAGCGCGCGGACGCCTCAACGGCGCGTATCTGGCGACGTTCTTCGCCGCCGGGGCGGCGGGTTCCGCCGTCGGGGCCTGGGCATATGCGCGGGGCGGATGGGCGCTGGCCTGCGGAGTCGGCATCATCCCGCCACTCGTCGCGCTCGCCCGCTTTCTGTTCAGGATCCTGACGGGGCGGCAATAAGCGGGACGCCCCATGGTGCGCCCCGCTCGTTCCGTTACGGCTGATCAGGCCGCCTTCTTGTTGACGCTGCTCGCGGCGATCTGGGTCAAAAGCCGGTCGGCCTTGATCTCTTCCTGCAGCGTCTGGTCGAGGAGCCGCGCGGCGTCATTGAGGCCGAGCTGCTGCGCCCAGGTCTTGAGCGTGCCGTAGCGGGCCATCTCGTAGTGCTCGACGGCTTGGGCCGACGCCGCGAGCCCCGCGTCGAGCGCTTCGGCGCCCTTGAAATCCGCCATGATCTCTTTGGCTTCCTCGATGATCCCGACGATCGCTTCGCAGGTCTTGCCGCGCGCCGGCCGCCCCAGCTGCTCGAACACCTGGTTCAGCCGGTCGACCTGACCCTCCGTTTCCTGGAGATGCGTCTCGAAGGCCTTCTTCAGTTCTGGCGACGTCGCTTCCTTGGCCATTTTCGGCAAGGCGCGCAAAATCTGCTTCTCTGCGTAGTAGATATCCTTCAACATTTCGCTGAACAATTCTTCAAGGTTCTTTTCGTTTGCCATCGAGTGCTCCTTTTGGATGACGATGGGTGAGAACAGCCCAGTCCTCATTAGGTTCCAACCGGAACCGCCGCCATTTTCCGCTGTTTCCATACGCACCCGCTTGCGCATGACGCGCGCCAGCGCGACAATCGCCTGAATGCGGACCTGCCGGAGGAGGCTTCCCGATGACCAACAAGCTGGAACAATTGCGCGCCATGACCACGGTCGTCGCCGACACAGGCGACATGGATTCGATGCGCGCCTTCAAGCCGACCGACGCGACCACCAATCCGTCGCTGATCCTGAAGGCCGCCGAGATGCCCGGCTACGCGCGGCTCGTCGACGAGGCGATCGTGTGGGGCCGCAAGCAGGGCGCGCCGGTCGGCGACGTCACCGACCGCATCGCCGTAAATTTCGGTTCGGAGATCACCAAGATCGTGCCGGGCCGGGTCTCGACCGAGGTCGACGCCGACCTATCCTTCGACAAGGACGCCTTGATCGCCAAGGCGCGCAAGCTCATCGGACTCTACAAGGAGCGCGGCATCGGCCACGACCGCATCCTCATCAAGCTCGCCTCGACCTGGGAGGGCGTGGAGGCCGCCCGCGTGCTGCAGGCCGAGGGGATCGACTGCAACATGACGCTTGCGTTCTCGATGGCGCAGGCGATGGCCGCCGGCGACGCGAAGGCGTTTCTGCTGTCGCCGTTCGTCGGACGCATTCTCGATTGGCATGTGAAGGCGGGCGGGGGGCCCTACACGCCCGAAACTGATCCGGGCGTCGAGTCGGTGCGCGCGATCTACGCGTATTACAAGTCCTACGGGATCAAGACGGTGGTGATGGGCGCTTCGTTCCGCAACACCGGGGAGATCGAGTCGCTCGCCGGCTGCGACCGGCTGACCATCTCGCCGCATCTGCTTGACGCCCTGTCCAAGGACGAGGGCGAACTCAAGCGCCGCCTCGATCCGGCCCATCCAGGCGCCGCGCCGGCCCGCATGGCGCTTGACGAAAAGGCGTTCCGCTGGATGCTCAACGAGGACCAGATGGCGACCGAGAAGCTCTCCGACGGCATCCGCCTGTTCGCCCAGGACCTCAATGCGCTGCGCTCCATGGTGCAGCAGCGCCTGGCGAAGGCGGCGTAAAAGCGCGCGCGCTCTGGGCGGGACTTGCATTGCCATCTCCCATCGCGTGGTGATGGCTGGACGCCGATCGTCATGGCCGGGCTTCACCCGGCCGTCCACGCCTTGGCCCACAACCCGGTCGATGCTGGATGCCCGACGCAAGGCCCATACTCTATCTTCTCTGCGGGAAAATAGCCGCCGGCAAGTCCACGCTCGCCGCCCGCCTGTCGTCGCGCCAGGCAACGGTCCTCATCAGCGAGGATCACTGGACCTCCCGTCTCTTCCTCGACGAACTCAAGACCATCGAGGACTATTCGCGGTATTCCCAGCGCCTGCGCAACGCGATGGGGCCGCATGTTGTGTCCCTGCTCGGCGCGGGCCTGTCGGTCGTTCTCGATTTTCCGGCGAATACCGTGGCGTTCCGCCGCTGGATGCGCGGGATCATCGACGAATCGGGCGCCGCTCACGAACTGCACTATCTCGAAATGTCGGACGAGACCTGCAAGCATAGGCTTAGCGAGCGGAACGCCGCGGGCGAGCATCCGTTCCGGTCCGGCGAAGCCGACTACGAAATCTTCACCCGCTATTTCGAGCCGCCGGCGCCCGAAGAAGGGTTCAACGTCGTTGTGCACAGCGAGCGCCCGCACGACCGGCTTCCAGGCGAACCTGCCGGGACTTAGGGGGCGGATTTCGGACCAGAACACAAATCCCGCCGAATTGGATCATCCATGGATTTTTGAGGGAGAGAGGACATGTCTTTGAGCGATGCGAGCGTTGTTCTCGTCCATGGCGCCTGGGCCGATGGATCAAGCTGGGCAAAGGTTATCGGGCCGCTGGCGGCTGACGGCGTCAAGGTGGTCGCGGCCCCGTTGCCGCTGACCTCGTTCCACGATGATGTGGCGGCGCTCGATCGCGCGCTGGAGCGGGCGACGGGGCGGGTCGTCCTCGTCGGCCACGCCTATGCGGGCGCCGTCATCGCGGCGATCCGCGATGAAAGGGTTAGGGCGCTCGTCTATGTGGCCGCGCTTGCCCCGGAGGAGGGCGAAACGGTCGCGGACGTTTTCTACCGCGCCAAACCCCACCCGCAGGCGCCGAAGCTCGCGCCCGACGCGCACGGGTTGATCTACCTGCCCAAGGAAGCCTTCGCCGCGGCCTTCGCCCAAAACGCCACTGTCGCGGAACAGCTTGTGCTCGACGCGGTTCAGCGGCCAATTTCGCCCGCCTGCATCAGTGTCCCCGTGGGCCGCCCGCTATGGAAAGACCGTCCGGCCTGGTTCCTGGTGGCGGAGCAGGATCGCATGATCGTCCATGAAACTCAGAGCTTCATGGCCGAGCGGATGCACGCAAAAGTGCGCGCGCATCCCGTCGATCATGCGCCGATCGTCAGCGCGCCGGCTGTCGTTGTCGACATCATTCGCGAGGCAATCGCCGAGACCGTCGCAGGCTGACCGGCGCCCGTCTCACATGGCCTGAAAATTTCTCGTACGGAGGAGAGCGTGATGACCGCTATCAAGTATCGAACCGCGGACGTGGGGGGCTTCAAGCTCTTCTATCGCGAGGCGGGCGCGCCGGGCGCTCCGAAGCTGTTGCTGCTTCATGGGTTTCCGAGCGCGAGCCATATGTTTCGTGATCTCATTCCGCTTCTCGCTGATCGCTTCCACATGATCGCTCCCGACCTGCCCGGGTTCGGGAAGTCCGACATGCCGGGCCCCGGCTGCACTTTCGAGAAGATCGCGGACACGATCGATCACTTCACCGAAGCAATCGGTTTCGATCGCTATGCGGTCTATGTCTTCGACTACGGCGCCCCGACCGGATTTCGGCTCGCCGTGAAGCATCCGGAGCGGATCACGGCGATCATTTCGCAGAATGGAAACGCCTATGAGGAAGGCCTGAGCGACGGCTGGACCCCGATCCGCGCATACTGGGAAGATCCGTCCGAAGCGAACCGCTCGGCGCTGCGCGCCTTCCTCTCGCCGGAGACGACGCTCTGGCAGTACACCCACGGCGTTCGCCGACCCATCGTCGGTCTCTCCGGACGGCTATTCGCTCGACAACTTCTATCTCGCGCGTCCCGGCGTGGCTGAGGTGCAACTCGATCTTTTCGGCGACTACAAGAGCAACGTCGCGCTCTACCCGACATTCCAGACGTATTTCCGCACCCACAAGCCTCCCTTCCTTGCGGCGTGGGGCAAGAACGACCCGTTCTTCCTGCCCGCGG
This sequence comes from uncultured Alphaproteobacteria bacterium, assembly GCA_963839185.1. Taxonomy (GTDB): domain Bacteria; phylum Pseudomonadota; class Alphaproteobacteria; order Rhizobiales; family Beijerinckiaceae; genus Roseiarcus. The sequence goes on from CAWIUD010000006.1 coordinate 107,175, forward strand.
GCGCGGAGGCGTTCAAACGCGATATGCCGGATGCAGTCGTACGGTTCTTCGATACCGGACATTTCGCGCTGGAGACCCACTCAGCCGAAATCGCCGCGGCGATCCGCGATTTCCTCTCGGATTCCAAGTGAAACATAGGCACTCAATTTGGAGTCCCCGACAACGGAGCGCGATAGATGAGCGCTCTTCCCCTGATCGTCTTCGACGTCAATGAGACCCTGCTCGACCTGGAAACGATGGAGCCGACTTTCCAGCGCATCTTCGGCGAGAAGAGCGCCATGCGCCTCTGGTTCGCGAACCTCATCCTCTATTCCGCGGCCCTGACCGTCGCCCGCTGCTATGTTCCGTTCACCGATATCGGCGGCGCGGTGATGAAAATGCTGGCGGACACGCGCGGCATCAAGATCAACGACGCAGACAAGAAAGAGCTTACCGACAAGTTTTCGACGATGCCGCCGCACCGGGAGGTTCCGGCCGCCCTGCGCAAGCTGCGCAGACGCGGGTTTCCGGCTGTTCACCCTCACCGACAATCTGCTCGAGGTTCAAACCCGCCAGCTCGAGCACGGCGGCATTGTCGATCTCTTCGAGCGGCGTTTCAGCGCCGATGGCGTGAAGCACCACAAGCCATCGCCGGAAGCGTACGCTTACGTCCAGCAGGAGCTTGGCGTCAAGCCCTCTCGAGCTTTGCCTGATCGCCTGCCATACATGGGACACGCTCGGCGCCGTCGCGGCCGGTTGGGAAGCAGCGTTGATCAAGCGCGTCGGCAATGATGTTTTGGGAGTCGGCCCCCAGCCGCAGATCATCGGCAATGACCTGAACGACGTCGCTGATCAGCTGATCGCGCGACACAAGTGACGGATGTCGGCGACGATCGATGCGCTGCCGCAAACAGCCGTCACCGCGCCGGGCGGAACAATTGCGGCGGGGGGCGGAGGAAGGTCTGGCGGCCGTTCTTCCAGCCGGCGGTCGCGGGCGCGATCTCCGCCACCGCGTCCGCCGCCGAACGGGCGTCGAAGATCACAAGATCGGCCGGCGCGCCGACCTCCAGCCCCGGCCGCCTGCCCACAAGCTTCGCCGCTGACGTCGTGATCATCGCGAACACTTTCGCGAGCTCGGCCGGCGCGCCGATCTGCGCCACATTCGCGTAGAGATTCGCCATCCGCATCAGCGAGGCGTCGCCGAACGGCGTGAACGGGTTCATAACGTTGTTGGTCGAGATCGTCGTCACGACGCCCATCTCCGTGAGCCAGTGAATCGGCGCGACGCCATGCGGCGTCAGCCGGTCGAAGTCGCGGCCGGTCAGGAACAGATCGGTCGCCGGCAGGGCGGTGACGGCGATCCCCGCTTCGGCGAGGCGCCGCCCAAGCGCGTCCACTTTCCGCCGGGGCAACGCGGACAGTTTGGTGACGTGCCCGACCGACACGCGCCCCTCATATCCGCGGGCGAGCGTCTGCGCGATCACTTCCGGCAGATTGGAGCCCCTCGGGTCGAGATCGAAATCGAGGTGGAAGTCGACCGCGACGCCGTGACGTTGCGCGAGGTCGAAGATGCGGCGGATGTGTTCGGCGGGCTCAGGATCGGTGTAGGGGCATCCGCCGATCAGATCGGCTCCCGATGCGAGCGCCGTCTCCAACATCGCCTCGGTTTCCGGCTCGTTGGTCAGGCCTTCCTGGGCGAAGGCGCAGATTTCGATATCGATCGCGTCGGCATAGTCGGCCTTCAGCCGTTTGATCGCCTCGAACGAGCGAAAGCCGGCGCGGGGGTCGATCTCGACGAAGGTTCTGAGCCCAGTTGGTCCCGTGGACGATGGTCTTTTCCACCACCGCGGCCGCCCGCGCGTAGACGTCGTCTTCGGTGAACGCGGCCTTCGCCTTGGCGGTCTCGCTCACCGCCTCGGCCAGCGTGCCTTCGCAGATCGTGCATCGGCCGATGATGCCCGCCTTGTCCAGGTGGATGTGGGTCTCGATCAGCCCGCCGCAAACCAGCCTGCCGCCGGCGTCGTGTTCCGGCGCGTCGCAGACGAGGCCGGGCGCGATGGCGGCGATCGCTCCCGCTTCGACAGCGATATCCGTCGGCTGAACGGCGTCCGGCAGGCGGGCGTTGCGAATGACGAAATCAATGGCCACGCGGCCCGCCTCAAACCGTCGGCACGTTGAAAGCGCGCATCAGCCGGATCGCTCCGATCGCGCCGCTCCGGCCGTGAGGGTCTCGGATGGTGCGGAGCGGAATCATCGCGAGCCTTGTGATGTGCGGGATTCATTCACCTCACCAGTCCGACCGCGCCGCGTCAATTCGAGGTCATTACCGGACGACTCGCAACAGCGCCACGCCGGCCAGAGACCAAGCGCAGACCCTAGCGTGCGTTCGCATCAAACACATATGTCGCCACACGGTTCATGCTTGACGTAACTCGTCAAGATCAATATGTCCGGACGCATGATTTTGAGCTACCGCGACAAGCGCAGCGAAGCCTTTTCGCGCGGGGGATTTGTCCGGGAGTTTCATGGGATAAGCCGAGAAGCGTACAAGCGTCTGGAAATTCTGGACGCCGCGACCAGTCTTGAGGATTTGCGTGCGTTGCCCAGCAATCGGCTTGAGGCCCTGAAAGGCGACCGGACAGGACAATTCAGCATCCGCGTCAACAGGCAGTGGCGCATTTCCTTCGAATGGCCTAAGGACGCAACCGGCCCGTCGAACGTCGAAATCGTGGACTATCATTGAGAAGAGGTTGATCATGGGACGCCCCGCAATCCATCCCGGAGAAATCCTCAACGAGGAACTGACCGAGCTCGGCGTCACGCCGACCGAGCTTTCGCGCCAGATCAATGTTCCGCCCAATCGCGTGACACAGATCATCCACGGCCGACGTAGCGTCACTGGCGATACCGCCCTTCGTCTTGGGCACTGGTTCGGCATGAGCGCTCAGTTCTGGCTTAACCTGCAAACCGCCTATGACCTTCGCCTTGCTGAGGAGCGGTCAGGGCGGGAAATCGCCCGGCTTCCGACTCGGCCGGCCGGCCGCCTCGCGGACCGGCCGGAGCAGCCGACGCCCTGACCCAGTGCTTTCCGAAAATCCGACAATTTCTTGCCAAGCGGCCGGGCTCGTGGTTTGCTGTTTGCGCCCGCACCAGCGAGCAAATCTGGAATCCTGCTGCTCGCGGAATGCGGCGCCACTGGAAAGGCGCCGCGAGAGTTGCCGACAATGGATCGCGCTTGGGAGGCGCCGGACGAAGCATGGCGTTGCGCACTTGCGCGGGCGCCCAAGGCCTTGAAAAGGCTGAAGACGGCAAGGGAGCGCTATTCCGAAAATTTCGCTTGGGTTTGGGAAAAGTTGGCCTGGGTTTGGCTTGGCGTCGCATAGATTTGGGTTGGCGCTGCATCCGGGTTGCCGAATGCCGAGAATGGCGCGTGACGCTTTGCAATGCCCAAGGTTTCACAATTGCATGGCGGTGAAGGAAGGGAGCGCATCGGCGCCATGAGTGCGGCGCCCAGCTCGCCGCTCGAAGTCCTGCGCATCTTTCTCCGGCTCGGCCTCACCTCGTTCGGCGGGCCGGTCGCGCATCTTGGCTATTTCCGCAACGAATTCGTTGTCCGGCGCGCCTGGCTCGACGAACGCGCCTATGCCGACCTCGTCGGCCTCTCCCAGTTCCTGCCCGGTCCCGCCAGCAGCCAGACCGGCTTTGCGATCGGCCTCATGCGCGCCGGCTATCTCGGCGGCCTTGCGGCCTGGGCCGGGTTCACCCTGCCCTCGGCGATCGCGATGACGCTGTTCGCCTACGGCGCGGGCGCGCTTCGAGGGCCGGCGGGCGACGGCCTCCTGCATGGCCTCAAGCTGGTCGCGGTCGCGATCGTCGCGCAGGCGGTGCTCGGCATGGCGCGCAGCCTTGCGCCCGACCGGCCGCGAGCGGCGATTGCGGTCCTGGCGCTGATCCTGATGGCCGTCCTTCCCGGCGGCGCGGCGCAGATCGCGGCGATCGCGCTTGGCGCGGTCGCCGGGCTTCTCCTCTGCCGGCGGGCCGCCGAATCCGACGCGGGCGGCGCCAAGTCCCCGATCTCGCGCCGGATGGGGGTGGTTTTCGCCGGCGCGTTCCTCGCGCTGCTGGCGCTGTCGTTTTTGCCCTCCGGCCGCGGCGCCGTCGCGCTCTTCGCGGCCTTCTACCGGTCGGGCGGCGCTGGTCTTCGGCGGCGGCCACGTCGTGCTGCCGCTGCTGCGCTCCGCCGTCGTCGATCCGGGCTGGGTCTCCGACGGCGCTTTTCTCGCGGGCTATGGCGCGGCGCAAGCCTTGCCGGGCCCGTTATTCACCTTCGCAGCCTATCTCGGCGCCGTCGCCGGCGCGCCGGGCGGAGTTCTCGGGGCGGCGCTGGCGCTGGTCGCGATCTTCACGCCGGGACTTCTGGCGCTGATGGGCGCGCTCCCGTTCTGGCATGAACTGCGCGGGCGCCCCGGCGCGCGCGCGGCCATGGCGGGCGTCAACGCCGCAGTGGTCGGCCTGCTCGCCGCCGCCCTCTACGATCCGGTGTGGACCAGCGCGGTCAAGGGGCCGATCGATTTCGCCGTCGCCGCCACAGGCTTTGTGGCGTTGGTCGTCTGGCGCGCCCCGCCGTTCGTGGTCGTTGTTCTGGTCGCCGCAATTGGGACGGCGCTAGGACTCGCCGGGTGAGGTCACAGCGCCCGCCGGCGCCGCGGCTCGGCGCCTCCGGCTTCGATGCCCATGCCAGGCGCAAGGTATGCCGAGGCAATCGGATTCGGGCCTGCTCGTCTCGATGTTGTCGAGGAACTGGCGCGCGCTCTCTCTCCAGGTGAAGCGCAGCGAATATTGGCGCGCCGACTCGGGCGGGATCGTCAGGGCCTGCAGGCACGCCTCGCGCAGGTCCTCGTTGAGCACGCCCGCGCCCGGCCCGACGACGTCGATTGGCCCCGGCGCCGGGAACGCGGCGACCGGCAAGCCGCTCGCCAGCGCTTCAATGAGCACGATCCCGAATGTGTCGGTGCGCGAGGGGAAAACAAACACGTCGGCGCTCGCATAGACGTTCGCGAGCGCTTCGCCCTCCAGGGAGCCGAGAAAATGCGCTTCCGGATACCGGCGCTCAAGGTGGCGACGCGCTGGTCCGTCCCCGACGATGACCTTGGAGCCCGGCAGGTCAAGATCAAGCAGGCCTTCGAGGTTCTTCTCCACCGCCACCCGTCCGACGGACAGGAAGATCGGCCGGGGCAGGTCGAGGACGCGCTTTGCGCGCGGATGGAACAGGGCGTGATCGACCCCGCGCGTCCAAAGCCGTACGCGCTCGAAAGCCGCGACGGGTAAGCTCGTCGGCGATTGTCGGGGTCGGGGCCATAACCGCCGCCGAGGGCGCGTGAAAATGGCGAAGCCCCGCGTAGGTCAGCGATTCGGGGACGCCGGTCCGCGCGCGCACGTACTCGGGAAAACGCGTGTGGTAGCTTGTGGTGAAGGTCAGTCCCCGCCCGAGGCAATAGCGGCGCGTCAGCCAGCCGATGGGGCCTTCGGTCGCAATATGGATATGTTCGGGCGCAGCTTCCTCGATGCGCTGGTCGATTCGGCGCAACGAGGGGATCGCAATGCGAATGTCCGGATAGGTCGGCATCGGCGCCGTCCACATCCCCTGCGGGGTGACGAACTCGAACCGCGCGCCGAACTCGCCCGCCGCCTGCGTCATCCGCTCAAGCGTCGACACAACGCCGTTGACTTGAGGCCGCCAGGCGTCGGTGGCGATCAGGATGCGCATTTACGCCGCTTCCGCTCGCGCCTCTTCGGTTTCGTCATCGAACTGCGCGGTGTCGTCGACCGGCTTCGCCAGGGTCAGCGGAGTGCGCCAGCGCAGCACCTCGAACCGGCCATCGTAATGCTCGACCACAAGCGAACACGATTCGACGAAGTCGCCAGCGTTGACATAGGTCACGCCGTCCATCTCCCGAATGGTCGGATGATGGATGTGGCCGCAGACGATTCCGTCCACGCCGCGTCGCCTCGCTTCGGTAGCCAGCTCCCGCTCGAACGAACCGATAAAGCTGACCGCATTCTTGACCTTGAGCTTCGCCCAGGCCGAGAACGACCAATAGGGGAGGCCCAGCGCCCGGCGCGCCGCGTTGAAGTGCGTGTTGACGAACAAGGCGAAGACGTAGGCCCAGTCGCCAAAATACGCGAGCCACTTCGAATGACGCACCACCACGTCGAATTCGTCCCCGTGGATGACGAGATAGCGCTTGCCGTCCGCCGCGGTGTGGATCGCCCGCCGCTTGATCTCGATCCCGCCGAAGCTGAGACCGAAAAACTGCCGCGCAAACTCGTCGTGATTGCCCGGAACGAACACCATCCGCGCGCCGCGCCTGACTTTCCGCAGGAGCTTCTGCACGACATCGTTATGCGCCTGCGGCCAGTACCAGCCGGAGCGGAGACGCCACCCATCGATAATATCGCCGACCAGGTAGATCGTGTCCGCTTCAACATGGCGCAGCATATCGAGGATGAGATGAGCCTGGCAGCCGCGTGTTCCGAGGTGCAAATCCGACAGGAAGAGCGTCCGGTAACGAGGGAACTCGTGGGTCTTGGACAGGGCGGCCTCTTCGCGCGGGGCGGGTACACGAGAACTCACTGCGCAGATTCTCATGTCGCTGCGATGACGCAATGTTCTGGGTGCGCTTATAGTTGTCAACGCCGCAAGTGTCGAGACCAGGGAGAATTCGGATGGACTTGGGGATTGCCGGCCGAAAGGCGATCGTGTGCGCTTCAAGCAAAGGCTTGGGCCGCGCCTGCGCCCGCGCTCTCGCCGAGGCGGGTTGCGAAATCGTTCTCAACGGCCGCAATGCGGAGCTTTTGGCAAAAACAGCGCGCGAATTGCGCCAGACCGCACGCTTCCCTATCCACGAGGTTGTGGGCGACCTCGACGAGGCCGCGGTTCGCGAGGCGATCCTCGCCGCGTGCCCCGAAGCCGACATTCTGATCAATAACAACGGCGGCCCGCCGTTCAAGCCGCTTGAGTCGATCACGCGCGAGGACGTCTTGAAAGGCCTCGAATCGAACATGCTGACCCCGATCGCGCTGGTTCAGGCGCTTGCGCCGGGCATGGCGGCGCGCAGGTTCGGCCGGATCGTCAACATCACTTCGAGTTCTGTGCGCGCGCCGATCGCCGGCCTCGACGTATCATCGGGCGCGCGCGCCGGGCTCACCGCGTTTCTGGCCTCGGCCGCACGGGCCTTTGCGCGCGACAATGTGACGATCAACTCGATCCAGCCCGGATCGTTCGCGACCGACCGGCAGCGAGCGGGCCTCGAACGCTCGGCCTCGCAGCGCGGAGTGAGCGTCGAGGCGGCGCGAGCGGAATCGCAGGCGCGAATCCCTGCCGGGCGGTTTGGCGACCCGGGACGAATTCGGCATGCTCTGCGCGTTCCTTTCGAGCGCGCACGCGGGTTTTATCACCGGCCAGAATATACTCATTGATGGCGGCGCGTTCCCGGGCGCTTTCTGAGGCCGAAGCCGCCAGAAGGACCCGGCGACGAGGGCTCCGTTCGATATTCCGGACGCTTTCGTCTATAATAGCCGACAATATCGTATGGATGCGCGATGGGCGTCGAAGGCAAGGATAGGGCGAAAGTTCTCGAGGCCGGGGCGGCTTTGCTGTCAAATCAGCTCGGTCGCGCGGTGCAGCGGCTGCGGAAGAGCTATGGCCTGTCGCTCGCTGACCTTTCCAACCATTCCGGCGTCGCCAAGTCGATCATATCGCAGATTGAGCGCAACGAAACCAATCCGACTCTCACTACGATCTGGCGGCTTGCCCACGCGCTTGATGTGAGAATCGAATCGATGCTTCAGGGCGCCGAGGAAGGCCCCTTTGTCGAACATCTGCGCCGAGGAACGACGCCGGTATTCATTTCCGACGACGGACGCTGTCGGCTTGAGGTAATCGGCTGGCTGAAAACCGTCGATTGGTTGCAATGGTATGATTTCCAGGCCGATCCGGGAGGCGTCCTCGAATCGACCGCCCACGCGCGCGGCTCGATCGAATGCCTGTCCGTGCTGGACGGCGAACTTGATGTCGAGGTCGGAGGCCCCAGGGAAACGGTGAGCGCGGGGGAGACGCTGCGCTACCGCTGCGATATGCCCCACCGCATCCGCAACCTGACCGCGAGGCCGGCGCATGCGACGATGGTTTGCATCCTCAAGGCGGCGATGATGGATTAACCGAACTCGGACCGTGGAGAGGCTCAAAGCGGGTTGGCGGCATCGGCGCTAACGTTTTGTCGACCAAGATTTCGACGTACGTCAGCCTGAGGACTGAATAGGGATTGATTGTCGTCGGACAAAAATCGCGAATCCCCGCGTCGCCGATTCCGGCGCCCTTTGTCCCCTGTCCCTTCGCCTTCGTCCCGGATCGGAGCACAAGGCTGCAATGTAATGCAAGCTCTCAGCAACTGCACTTGACGGCCGCCCGCGTCAGACTGTGCCACCCAAGTGGACGAGACTGGACGAAGCGGCGGCGTCCGAATGGCGCCTCCCCGAATCTGCACAAAGAATTCGACTCGCTTTCTTCGCGATTCGGAGTTCCTTTCGGGAGTCACTGATTCGTACCTGATTTGTTGTTGTCCTGATCGTCGGCGGGCGCGGCGAGTTGGCGCGAAGGCGTTGGAATGAGATCCACGCTCCTCGACAGCGGTCCGGCCACGCGATATGAGCGCGGTTTGAGCCTTGGTCGGAGCGCCAGTTGACCGTTGCGCCTACCGTAACTCCCAAAGCTTCAGGCGAGGGGGTCGTTATTTCCCTCGCTGGCGGGTGGATCATCGCCGCCGGAAGGGCTTTGGAGACCAGCGCCGCGTCGCTGACTTCGGCTGCCCGTGGCGCAAAGAGCGCTGTTTTAGACCTGTCCGCGGTCAGTCGCATGGACACCGCTGGCGCCTGGGTCATCGATCGCGCCCGGGCGGAGCTCGGCGAGGCGGGCGTGTCTGCCGACTACCGCGGGGCCCGGCCGGAATATGCCCTCCTGCTTCAGGAGGCCGGATACCGGCCTCTTGAGCCGATAAAGAACGCCCACACATCGCACGCGCTGACCCTGTTGGCGGCGGTCGGCGAGACCGTCTACACCGCGGGGGTCGATTTCATCGACCTCATCGACTATCTGGGCGAGATCGTCGTGATGTGGACGCGCCTCGCCCCACACCCGATGCGCTGGCGCTGGACTTCGGTGGCGCATCACCTCGAGATGTATTCACTGCGCAGCGTGCCCATCATCTCGCTGATCAATTTTCTTGTCGGCGCAATCGTGATGCAGCAGGGCATATTCCAGCTGGGCCGCTTCGGCGCCTCGCCTTACGCGGTCAACCTGGTCGGCGTCCTGGGTCTGCGGGAGCTCGGCGTGCTGATGACATCGATCATGATCGCCGGCCGGACCGGGTCGGCGATCACTGCCGAGATCGGCTCGATGAATATGCGCGAGGAGATCGACGCCCTAAGGGTAATGGCCGTCGATCCGCTCGAAGTGCTGATTATGCCGCGCCTAGTCGCCTTGGCGATGGCTCTCCCCGTCCTGACCTTCGTCGCCGACATGGCCCAACTCGCCGGCGGACTCATCGTCAGCTGGATTTATGCGGGAATGGCGCCGCAGGTGTTCATATCGCGCCTGCAGGGCTCGATCGGAACCAACACGTTTCTGGTCGGACTCATCAAGGCGCCCTTTATGGCTGTGATGATCGGCCTGATCGCGTCGACCGAAGGCATGGAGGTGCGCGGCTCGGCCGAGTCCCTTGGCCGTTGCGTCACCGCATCGGTGGTCAAGTCGATCTTCATGGTCATCGTCATGGACGGCGTGTTTGCGATGTTCTTCACTGCGGTGAGCTATTGAACGGCGACAGCCCATCAACCTTGGAGGGAAGGCGCGAGGCTGTCATCCGCGTGCGCGATCTCAAGGTGGGTTTCGGCGATCGGCTCGTCATGGATGGGCTCGATCTCGATCTCTATCGCGGTGAGGTGCTCGGGTTCGTCGGCGCCTCGGGCGCCGGCAAGTCAGTGCTGACACGGACAATATTGGGACTTATCCACAAACAGGCCGGCACGATCGAGGTCTTCGGCTACGATGTAGACAAACTCGGCCCGCAGGAGAGGCTGCTGATTGGCGAGCGTTGGGGCGTCCTCTTTCAGGAGGGCGCGCTATTTTCGAGCTTAACGGTCCGGCAGAACATTCAGATGCCGATGCGCGAGCATCTGAACCTGTCCCAGGAGACGCTCGATGGACTGGCAGCCCAGAAGCTGACGCTTGTCGGCCTGCCGCAGGACGCGGCCGAGAAATACCCCTCCGAGCTGTCCGGCGGCATGACGAAGCGTGTCTCGTTGGCGAGAGCGCTCGCGCTCGATCCCGAGATTGTTTTTCTAGACGAGCCGACCTCGGGCCTCGACCCGATTTCGGCCGGCGACTTTGACGACCTGATCGGCACGCTGCAAAAGACCTTGGGACTTACCGTGTTCATGGTCACCCATGACCTCGACAGTCTTTACGCCATCTGTGACCGGGTTGCCGTGCTCGGCCACGGCAGGGTCGCGGCGGTTGGTCCAATTGACGAAGTTCTGCTATCCGAAGATCCTTGGATCAAATCATACTTTCACGGCAAGAGAGGCGTGGTCCGCGCCAGGGCGGCCGAGAAGCGGCCTGCTGAGCGAGCCGCTCGGGATGGCCAGGCCCAGGACGCGAGGCGCTGAGCAGGATGGAGACTCGAGCGAATTTTGTCGTGATCGGCGCCTTCACATTGGCGGCGGTCGTGGGGGCATTTCTCTTCGTCATGTGGATCGCCGGCTTTGCGGCCACGGGCCCGCATAGACACTATCAGATCGTCTTCAACGGCTCGGTCTCCGGCCTGTCTGAGGGCGCGCTTGTGCTCTTCAACGGCCTCAAGGTCGGCGAGGTGACGAAGCTCGACTTCGTGGCGGGCAAACCGAGCCAGGTCGTCGCCGATATCGATGTGACGAATGAGCGCGCGCCGATCAACTCGGACACCAAGGCGCAGCTCGAGACGCAAGGTCTGACGGGCTCGGCCACGGTCGCTCTCATCGGGGGAGAGAAGGGCGAACCGCTTACCGGCAACCCACCCAACATCCCCGCACTGCCTACGGCAACGCTTGCGGACCTGCAGACGAAGGCCGGATACGTGCTCGACCTCGCCAACAAACTCATCGTCGACAACGCCCAGCCCCTCCACGCGACCCTTGAAAACGCCCAAACTTTCTCGATGGCGCTCGCCAACAATTCCGCGGGCGTCGACGCCGCGCTGAAGAGCGTCGCCGACCTTGGCAAGACAATTCAGCCGCTGGCCGCCCGCTTGCAGAACCTATCGGACGACGCCGATCGCCTGGTCGTCTCGATCGACACGGACAAGATTCGCGGCATCGTCGAGAATGTGCAGAGCCTGTCGGGGAAGGCGAACACGGTTCTCGATCGCGCGGACAGGCTCCTCGCCGAAAATTCAGACACGGTCCATTCGACGCTGTCGAATATCGACCAATTCTCCAAGGCGCTCGGCGACAACGCCTCGAACGTCGACGCGGCGCTGAAGTCGGTGGGCGAGCTGGGGAAGACAATCCAGCCCGTCGCCACACGCATTCAGACGCTTTCGGAAGACGCCGATCTCCTGGTCAAGTCGGTCGACCCGGACAAGGTTCGTGACATCGTCAACAATGTGCAGGGCCTTTCGTCAACGGCGAGCACGGTGTTCAATCGCGCCGACAAGCTTCTCGCTGATAATTCCGACACTATTCATTCGGCGATTGCCAGCGTGGACATCGTCGCCAGGACGCTCAGCGACAACTCGACTAATATCGATGCCGGGCTAAAAGGCTTTGCCGATCTTGGCAAGAACGTCGACCCAATCGCGACCCGCGTTCAAACACTAACCGACAACGCCAATCGCCTCGTCGCCTCGGTCGATCCGGACAAGGTTCGCGACATCGTCGGCAATGCGCAAACCTTCAGCCAGTCGCTGGCGCAGAGTTCCGATAACTTCCAGATTTTGGTGCGCGACGGGGCGTCGCTCGCCACCCATCTGAACGATACCTCGAAGCGGCTCGACACGGCGCTGGTCGACGTCGACAACATCTTCAATGCGGTCGATCCGCGCAAGATTTCCGGCATGGTCAACTCCGCGAGCGACGTCGTCCAGACCGTCCATCAGAACCGCGGCAATGTCGATCTCACCCTCAAGAACTTCGCTGAATTGTCGGCCAAGCTCAACAACTCCGCCGACAAGGTCGACGGCGTATTGACAAGCGCGCAAAGCTTCCTCGGATCGCCAGGCACCAGGGGCGCCGTCGACCGAATCAGCGAGGCTGCAGAGTCGGTCAAGAAGCTCGCCGACGATGTCGACGCGCGGGTGAAGGAAATCGCCGTGGGCCTCAGTCGTTTCAGCAATTCGGGCCTGCGAGAATACGAGGCGCTAGCCATCGAGGGGCGGCGCGCGATCGATGACATCGATCGCACCGTGCGCTCGCTCGAGCGCAATCCAAACCAGCTCATCTTCGGCTCGAAGCCCGCGCTGCCCGAATATCATGGCGGCCAATAATGGGGCGCTTGGGGGGCGGATTTTGGGGTCGATCGAAAATGGCCGCGGCGGCTACGTTCGCGCTTGCGCTCGCGGCTTGCGCAAGCGCGCCTTCGACCACCTTCGATCTTGCCGCGGCCAAACCGCCGCAGGCGCGTGGCCTGAGAGGGCAGATCCGTATCGGGCAGCCGACGGCGACCGCTGATCTCGACGGGGAGCGCATCCTGGTCCGTGACACTCCGCTCACGCTGGCTACGCTCGCTGGCGCTCGCTGGTCGGAGGCGCTGCCTGCCCTTTTTCGGACGCGGCTGGCCCAGAGTTTCCAGAACGCGGGGCTCGCCCATTCGATCGACGGGCCAGCGGCGACCGCGGACTACGAGGTCGACCTCGACATCCGCGCTTTCGAGTTCGACGCCGCGACGAGCGAAGCGCATGTCGACATCGCCGCCTGGATCGTCTCGCTGGGGACCGGGCGGATCGTGGCCGACGAGATTTTCACCCTGCGGGCGCCCGTTGCCTCGACCGGCGCCGCGGACGTCACGGCCGCACTAGACCAGGCGGCTTCGACCGTCATGACGAAAATCGTCGCCTTCGTCGCCAGGCGGATATGAAACGCAACGACCCGGCGGTCGAACGGGCGTGCTCCCGCAGTCAGCGCGTGGCGACGATGAACAGGCGAGGATAGGCGAAGAGCGTCTTCCCGTCCGGCTGAACCGGATAGGCTTGTTTCAGGCCGGTCCGATATCGCGAGAGGAATTCGCAACGTTCCTCGTCGTCAAGCCGTTCCAAGAACGGTTGCAGGGCTGAGCCTGCGAACCAATCGGCGATGCTTTGAGGCCCTTCGAGGGGATGAACGTAGGTCGTTGACCACACCTCGACCCGCGAGGCGACCGGCCGCAGCCATTCGTAATATTCGTCATAGGCGCCGATCAGGGGTTGGGTCTTGGCGATTGGCACCAGGCGCGACGCCCACGGTCCTTCGGCCGCGACCATGCGCATCAGGGCATGGGAGGACTCCCGCGCCGTGTTCGGCATTTGGGCCGCCAGCACCCCGCCGGGCTGAAGAAACGAGACGAGGCGCGGAAAGAGCTCGTGGTGATTCGGCAGAAATTGTAGGGCGGCATTGGCGAAGATGAGCGCCGGCTGGTCGTCCGGCGCCCAGGCCGCGATGTCCTGCTTGACGAAGCGTGCTTGGGGCACACGCTGGCGGGCATGCGTCAACATCGCATCGGACGTGTCGAGGCCGACGACTTGCGCGCGGGGAAAGCGCCGCAGCAGGAGTTCGGCGCTGTTGCCCGGGCCGCAGCCCAGATCGTAGACGAGCCCGGCCGAGCCGAGCGGAATTTGAGCCAGCAGATCGCGCGCCGCGCGCATCCGCTCGCTCTCGAATTTCGCGTAGAGAGTCGGGTTCCAGTCGCTCATGGCGGTCATCCCGGCGGCGCTGAAGCCCGCCCTTGCAGCGTCATGAAAATCGATGTGTGGGTTTCGAGGATCAATCCGCGACGGCGGCTTGAGCGTTCGACGGGGACGCGGGGCGCTCACCAGGGCCGAATCTTGGCCCATGCCGAGAATCATGCAGGAGCCAAACAGAATCGCGCGCCTCTCGAAGCAGCCGACGCTCGCCAGGCCTGGGCACAGGGCCGCCAGGACCGAGCCGAGGCCGAACCGAAACGAGCGGCCGAGGCAGCGTGGGCGAAATGGGTCCAGGCGATTGTCATGGTTTATCCGATTCGCAACCAGACTGGGCCTCGAACGGTCTCGTCCGAATTCAGAGGGACAAGCCAAGCGAGCAGCCGGCTGCGCGAAGCGACGCGTTAGTCTAGCAGTGCTATAAACTTGATTTTTTGTGGGTCAAGCGGCCCCTAGGCGATGTTTGCGCTCGCAGCGTAGGTTTCGATCAACCCTCCGCCGCGATTTCGAGACGCGTCTGGCGATCGGTTGTCGAGCTTGGCTCCACTGGAGGCGCGCAATAGATTTCGTCGTTACAGCCCGGGCGCGCAGTCGGCAGCCATTTGCAATAGGTTCCGGAAAGCTGTCTTCGCCGATATTCCGGAACGTTTGCGCGTTTCGCGCGTTTACAAGCCGTACGCTAATCTGAAGGTGAAGATGGATCGTCTTCATCGAGGCGGTGGATGGTCTATTCAAAGAGCGAGTCGGTACCCACGGCGCGCAATGACAAGCCAAATTACCTCATTCTCGTTGGTTGAAAGAAAAGAAGGGATTTTGCTAAAATAAACCCCGTCCGATTCTCGTCAATCAATTGGAAGACATCTCGCTCTACTGGTGGAGCGTCGAAGTCGGCGGTTGAGGAGAAGAAGGATGATGAAGTCCGACACAGCGTCAGGCGCGAGGCGGCGGACTTGGGCGCTTGGCATTTGCGGCGAAGGCAGCGCGGTAACCGTTGCTTGCGCCTCTGCGATGCCCCTCGTCGTGCTTGGCGTCGCGGTGGCCGCCGACTACGCGAATTTCTCGCGGTACCGGACGCACGTTCAGCTTGCCGCCGAAGCCGCTTCCCGCGCAGGAAGCGAGGCGATAGCGACCAACCATGCGGGCGCCCTGGACGACGGGTTGGTGGAGAGTGTCGCGATCCGAACGTTTGCGCTCAACGCGCCCTCCGGAGCTTTCGGCCGACCCACGGTCGCAGTGAAAAGCCGGGCCTCTCTCGTGACGACGACGGTCGACTACCAGGGCATGGCGCCCAGCAATTTCGGCTCGGCGCTCGGCTACGGCGTCATTCGCGTCTCGGCTTCCACTATTGCCTTCTCGGTAGTCGCGGATTCGTCCAACGCGAAGACCAGCCCCTGACGCCCGGATTTGGCCTTGATCCGCTATCGCAAGCGAGGAAGCGGGATGAGGACGGACGAGCAGCCCGCTTGAAGCGGAGCGCGCATGACCGGCAACATTGATCCGACGAAAGAGACATTCGCGGCCTTTCGCGCCAACAATCGGCCCGGGCCGATCCACATGCTCAATCTCGTCCGGCTTCGCGATCGCGCGGCCTACTCCGATGGGCGCATGGCCACGGGCGCAGAAGCCTATGCGTCCTATGGGCGCGAGAGCCTTCCGGTGTTCACCCGTCTCGGCGGTTCGATTGTCTGGCGCGGCCGGTTCGAACTCACGCTGATCGGGCCGGCGGACGAACGCTGGGACCTCTGTTTCATCGCCCAGTATCCGACCGTCGCCGCCTTCGTTGAGATGATCCGCGATCCCGTCTATCGCGAGGCTGTCAAGCATCGGCAAGCGGCGGTCGAAGACTCCCGGCTGATCCGCCTCGCGCCGGGCGCGGCCGGGATCGGGTTCGGCTAAATCATCGACGGCTGATAGCTCCTTGGGCGAGAAGTTGCGGTCGAAGACCGCCGTCGGCAAGCCGGGCGTCTCTCTATGACGCTGCCCGAGCGACGGTCGGGGCGACGGTCGGGGCGGCGTCCGCGGCGAGATCTACGGTGACGTTTCCGGCGAGCACGCGCTTGGCGACGACGGTGTCGAGATCGCCTTCCCAAGCGGCAATCACGACCGTCGCCACGCAATTGCCGATCAGGTTGCCAAGCGCCCTGGCCATGCCGATGAACCAGTCGATCGACAGCACCAGGACGAGCCCAATCGCCGGAATCGCCGGCACCGCATTCAGCGTCGCGGCCAAGATGACGATCGCCGACCCGGGCACGCCGTGCGCACCTTTGGACGTCACAAGGGAAATGCCAAGCACCAGCAGAAGGTCGCCGAAAGACAGCGGGGTGTTGGTCGCCTGAGCGATGAACACCGTCGCGAGCGTGAGGTAGATTGAAAAGGCGTCGAGGTTGAACGAATAGCCGGTCGGCACGACTAAGCCGACGACCGACGGCTTAACACCCATGATTTCCAGCTTGCGCATGATCTGCGGAAGAACCGCATCGGATGAGGCCGTCGCCAGGACGATCGTCAGTTCCTCGCGGAAGTAGTTGAGGAACCTGAAGATATTCAGTCCGGTGAAAATGCGCATGACCGCGCCGAGCACGATCAGCACAAACATCGTCACGGCCACCCAGAATACAACCACAAGCGACGCCAGCTGTCGGAGAGAACCAACTCCATATTCCCCCACGGTGTAGGCGACCGCGCCCAGGACGCCCAGCGGCGCAAGCCGCACGATCAGCCCCATGGCGCGGAACAGAACCTTGGAGGCCATCTCGATAAGATCTTCGAGAGGTCTAACGGGTTCGCCCACCAGCGCCGTGCTGATTCCGAAGATGATTGCAAAGAACAGCACCTGAAGCACGTCATTGCGCGCCAGCGCGTCGAACGACGTGGTGGGGATAATGTTCAGTATAAATCCACCGATGCCGCCGCCGTGAAGCTTGTGGGCGTTGTCCGCATAGGCGCTCAGCGCGTGAGCGTCGAGCTTCGCGGTGTCGATGTTCATCCCCTCGCCGGGACGGAGCAGATAGGCGAGGATCAACCCCACCGCCAGGGCGACGGTGGTCATTGCTTCGAAGTACAGAAGCGCCTTGCCGCCAACCCGGCCAACCTTCTTCAGGTCGCCCGCGCCGGCAATGCCGTGGACCACCACGCAGAAGACGATCGGCGCCACGATCATCGAAATCAGTTTGAGGAAGGCGTCGGAAAAGAATTTTAGGCCGATAGCGAAATCTGGAGCGGCGACGCCGAGCACGATCCCCAGAAGAAGTCCCGCTACGACCTGAACGAATAGCGATCTGTAGAGCGGTCGCCGAGAGATCGCGGCCTTCGTCTCGGGTGTCATCAAGAGCCCTTTCTCCGGGTTTTCAGCTGCGGCGCCGCGCGATCGTCGATCGGCGCCCGGAGGCCGCACCCCTCCGGCAGCCGTCTCAACGGCGATCCCTGGACCAGTCTTACGTCACGAGTGGGCACGCAAGAGCCTTGCCACATCAACCGCGCTCAGCGCTTTAGGGACGCGCCCCTGCCCGACTTGGCACGACCTACCCGGCCATTTACGCGAATTTGCGGTTGCGGTACCGTCGCGCCCTAACCAAGGCCGAAGGCCACGCTCAATGACTGCAGTCGCGAAGATTGGCGTGGCGTCTCATGGCCGGAACGCGCGTCCGCTGGCCCCGGCGACGCTGGCCTGCATGGGCGTGGTGTTCGGCGACATCGGCACAAGCCCGCTTTATACGCTCAATGTTGCGGCGAAATCCGCCAGCCCCTCCGGGCAAGTTGCCCCCGAGGCGGTTCTCGGCATCGTATCGCTGATCTTCTGGTCGCTGATCGTCGTCATCTCGATCAAATATGCGATCCTCATCATGCGCGCCGACAACCACGGCGAGGGTGGAATACTGGCGTTGCTCGCCCTGGTGAGCCCCCGCCGCGCCAGGCGCAACAAATGGCGCGCCGTCATGGTCGTCGTCGGCCTGATCGGGGCGACCCTGCTTTACGGCGACGGCACGATCACGCCCGCGATCTCCGTTCTGAGTGCGATCGAAGGAGTGAAAATCTATGCTCCACAGATGGAGCACGCCGTGGTCCCGCTGACAGTTTTGATCCTCGTCATCCTATTTCTCATCCAGCGCAACGGCACCTCCTTCATCGGCGGAATATTCGGACCGGTCATGCTGATCTGGTTCATCGTCGCCGGAATCCTTGGGGTGGTCGGGATCGTGCGCTCGCCGGCAATTCTCGCGGCGTTGAGCCCGCTGCCGGCGATCACCTACCTCTGGCACGCAGGGTCGCTGGCCTTTGTGGTCATTGGCGGCGCGTTTCTGGCGGTGACCGGCGGCGAAGCCTTCTACGCTGACATGGGCCATTTCGGGCCGCTGCCGATCCGCGTCGCCTGGTTCGGCGTCGCGCTGCCCGCGCTTACGCTCAACTATTTCGGCCAGGGCGGGCTGCTGCTCGCCGAGCCCGGCGACCTCGAAAGCCCGTTCTACGAGCTTGCGCCGCAGTGGTCCCATTATCCGCTGTTGGCGCTGGCGACGATTGCGACGGTCATCGCCTCGCAATCCATCATTTCCGGCGCCTATTCGATGACCCAACAGGCGATCTCTCTCGGCTTTCTGCCGCGCATGAACGTCGTGCACACTGAGGGGCGTGAGATCGGGCAGATATATGTGCCGTTCGTCAACTGGGCGCTGGCCATTGGGACCTTGACGGCAGTCATCGGCTTCGGGTCGTCGGACGCGCTCGCCGGCGCCTTCGGCATCGCTGTTTCGCTGTTGATGGTGATCACCACCTTGATGGCGACGTTCGTCGCGCTGCATTGGAAGCACAATCCGCTGATCGTCTACTCGGTCAACGGCAGCCTTCTCGCCGTCGATTTGCTGTTTTTCGCCTCGACTTCGACCAAGCTCTTCGATGGCGGCTGGTTCCCTCTGCTCATCGCCTTCGTCATTGCGTTCCTCATGCTGACCTGGCGCAAGGGCGAGGAGGTGATGAACGCCTTCCGCCTTGAGGTCCGCGAACGGGTCTATGAGTTTGTCGAGCACGTTACGCGCAACCCGCCGTTTCGCATCCCCGGCACGGCGGTCGTCCTTGGCCGTATGTCCAAAGGCGTGCCGCTTGCGCTGTCGCATAACGTCAGATGCAATCGGGTCCTGCACGAGAACGTGCTGCTGGTCGCAGTTACAACGACCGAAACGCCCTATGTGCCGGACGAGGATCGAACGATAGTCACACCGATTGGCGAAGGCCTCACTCGCGCGGAACTCCGCTACGGTTTCATGGAGCAGCCCAATATTCCCGAGAGCCTCACGCTCGCGGCGGCGCGCGGCCAGATCGCAAACTTCGATCCCGAGCACACGATCTACTACACCGGCCACGAGACGATCATCCCATCCGGCCAGCGCCCGGGCCTGCCGCGATGGCGCGAGGCCCTGTTTGCATTCATGCACCATAACGCGCAGCGGCCAGGCGCCTATTTCCGGATTCCGGGCGCGCAAATCATGGAGATCGGCGTCGAATTCGACATATGAGCGGGCTCGGGCGATTGGTCGCGCCTGTTTGGGCGCGCCGGCGAACAGCCGTTCGAAGCGTCCGCGCGCCTGCGGCTAGCAACGCTTGAGGTGGGCTGCTTGACATGTCGGCCCGAACGCGACTAGCCTCCCTATAACGATTTAGACCGGTAAAGCCGAAATAGGGAGCGGGACGCGTGGAGAGGGTGCGGCCAACGATACGCGACGTCGCGTCGCGTGCCGGCGTGTCGGTGGCGACAGCCTCCAATGTCGTCAATGGCAATCGGCCGGTCGGCGAATCGAGCCGGCGCAGGGTCGCCGAAGCGATCACAGCGCTCGGCTACCGTCTCGATCGAGCGGCGAGCGCGCTGCGCGGAAAATCGACCCGCCTTATCGGCATGGTCGTCCCTGACATCACCAATGTCTTTTTCGCCAGCCTCGTGCATGGCGTCGAGGGGCTGGCCGAGCGCGACGGCTACGACCTTCTGCTCGTTTCCTCCAACGAGGACGTCGCAATCGAGCGGCGGCGCGTCGAGGCGCTGGTCGCGCGCCGGATCGACGGCCTTATCGCAGTGCCCGCGAGCGACGAGTCCATGCCCCTGCTCAACCGCGGCGATGACGGACTTCGTCTGCCGCCGACCGTCTTGCTCGATCGCGGCGCCGACGCGCCGGGATTCGACACGGTGCGCGCCGACTGCGAAGCGGGCGGCTACGCCGCGACGCGTCACCTCATCGGCCTCGGACACCGCGACATCGCCATTCTGACCCATTCCAAGCAACTCGAGAACATGGAGCTCAGGATCGCCGGCGCCCGCCGGGCGCTTGGCGAGGCGGGACTGGCAGGGCGCGAACGCGTCGTCTACGGCGGCCACGATCTCGAAAGCCTGCGCGGCGCGATCGAACTCGAGTTGCACCGGGTTGACCGGCCCACGGCGATCTTCGCTCTGACCAATATTTGCGCGCTGGCCTCGATCAAGGCGTCGCGCGGTCTTGGCCTCGATATTCCCGGCGACGTTTCGATCGTCGGCTTCGACGATTTCGATTGGATGCTTGCGCTGAGGCCGTATCTTACCACGATCAGCCAGCCGGTCGAGGAATTCGCCGCCGCCTCGTGGCGACTGCTGATGCGTCGCTTGTCCGGCGACGCCACAACCGATGTCGAGCGCATCGAGCTTTCCTGCGCCCTCAGGGTGAGGGAATCCACCGGGCCGGCCCGCGCCCAGCTCAAGGCTGTCGCGGAGGCCCATCGCTGAGCCACAACAACTTCAAGGGAGCCATTCATGCTGAAGCATCTGATCTCAAGCGCCTCGATCGGCGTCATCGCGCTGGGTCTCGCGGCGTCGAGCGGGTTGGCGGCTGAGAAGCCGACCTATGGCGTGCTGATGAAGACGCTGTCCAATCCGTTCTGGGGCGCGATGGAGAAAGGCGTCGACGAAGGCGCGAAGAAGGCGGACGTCGATATCTTCCTTCAGGCGGTCGAGTTCGGATCAGGCGGCCGAGCCGCAGCTCAACGCCTGTAACACCATGCTGCAAAAGAAGCCCGCCGCAATGATCACCGCGGCGATCAACTCGACAATCCTCCTGCCTTGCCTCAAGCAGGCCAACGACATGAAGATCCCGGTCGTCGACCTCGACAACAACCTCGATCCCGCGATCACCAAGAAGGCGGGCGTGGACATCGCTTTCCACATCGGCTCGGACAACACGGCGGCTGGGGCCAAGGGCGCCGATTACCTGGTTAGCGTGCTCGGAAAGGACGCCAAAGGCCCGGTGCTGGTGATCGAGGGTCTCTCGGGGAACATTACCGGCGAGAAGCGGGCGCACGGTTTCGCCGAGGAGCTGAAGAAGCAGGCGCCAGGTCTCAATATCGTCGCCTCGTTGCCAGGCGACTGGGACAGCCTGAAAGCATCCAACATCACCAACGACACGCTGCAGCGCAGTCCGGACTTGGTCGCCATTTTCTGCGCCAATGACGACATGGCGCTCGGCGCCGTCGAGGCGGCGCGCTCGGCGGGCAAGGACAAGATCATCGTCATTGGCGTCGACGGCAACACCAACGCCGTCAAATCGATCAAGGCCGGGCGGCTCAACGCCTCGGTCGCGCAATTGCCTTATCTCGTGGGCATGCAAGCGGTCGAAGACGTCAAGAAAGTGCTGGCCGGCGACAAGGTCCAGGAAATGACCTACGTGCCGACCCTCGTCCTCACCAAAGAGATCATCGAGGCGAACAAGGAGCCGATGCTGCAATACGTCAAGTAGCTTCCCTCCGCGCCGCCCGCCCGCGCGCCTGTCGCGGGCGGTTCGTTTGACCCGAGGACCGTTCGATGACTTCGGCCTCAACCCGTTCGGCTCCATCATCGTGGCGTGCGCGCTTCGCCGGCGGCGCCGCCGTCCGGCTCGAATCGCTGATCGTGCTCGCGGTTCTCTGCGTCGCGATGTCGCTGCTGTCGAACGCCTTCCTCTCCGTCTCCAACATCCTCAATATCCTGCTGTCGACGTCGGTGTTCGGGGTGTTGGCGATCGGCATGACCTTCGTCATCTGCTCGGCCGGCATCGATCTCTCGGTTGGCTCGATGCTGGCGCTCTCGGGCGTCGTCGGCGCCATGCTGACCTCCAACCTTGATCTTCCCTGGTGGATCGGAATTCTTGGCTGCCTCGTGACGGGAGCGCTCACCGGCGCGGTCAACGGCTTCCTGATCACCAAGGGCGCAATTCCCGCCCTTCATCGTCACCCTCGGCATGCTCGGCGTCGCGCGGGGCGTTGCGCTCGTGCTGAGCAACGGCGTCTCGATCTATGGCCTGCCGCCGGAGATCGTTTGGCTCGGCCAGGGCCGGCCGTTCGGCGTGCCGGTGCCGGTGATCATCCTGCTGCTCACGGCGCTGGTCGCGCATGTGCTGCTCTCGCATACGCGCTTCGGCGTTTATGCGCAGGTGATCGGCGACAACGAGACCGCGGCGCGGGCGATGGGCGTGCGCGTCGAGCGGCAGAAGGTCTTGCTCTATGCGCTCTCGGGCCTGCTCTCGGGCCTTGCCGGGCTCCTGTTTGCGGCGCGCATCAATTCGGGCGAGCCGACCGCGGGGCTGAGCTACGAACTCACCGCGATCACCGCGACGATCCTTGGCGGAACCAATCTGTTTGGCGGGCGCGGCAGCGTGCTTGGCACGCTGATCGGCGCGCTGATCATGGGCGTGCTGCAGAATGGGCTGAACCTGCTCGCGGTGCGGCCGTTCTATCAGCAGATCGCGATTGGCGCGGTCCTGATCCTCGCCGTCTGGCTTGATCGCGTCAACAGCCGGGAGGGCTGGCGGCGATGAGCCTTCTCGAACTTTCCGGCGTGCGCAAAACCTTCGGGGCGATCGAGGCTCTGCGCGGCGTCTCTTTTGCGGTTGAGGCGGGCAGCGTCGTCGCCCTGGTCGGCGACAACGGGGCGGGCAAGTCGACGCTGATGAAGACGATCACCGGCGTCTACCAGCCGGATGCCGGCGACATCCGTTTCAATGGCGTCTCGCTGATCGGGAAGGACCCGGGGGACATCCGCCAAGCCGGGATCGAGATGATCTATCAGGACCTCGCGCTCGCCCGAATGCGCGACGTCGCCTCGAACATCTTCCTCGGCCGCGAGCTCACGCGCTCCGTACTCGGCCTGAGGTTCATCGACGCGAAACGGATGCGCACGGAGGCCGAGGTCATGGTCGCCCGCCTCGGCGCCCGCATCCCCTCAGTGGCGCTGATGACTGGGACTTTGTCCGGCGGGCAGCAGCAGTCGGTCGCGATCGCCCGGGCGCTCACCTTCAACCCCAAGCTGGTCATCATGGACGAGCCGACCGCGGCGCTTGCCGTGCGGGAGGTGCAGCATGTGCTCGATCTGATCGCCGCCTTGAAGGCGCAGGGGATCAGCGTCATCCTGATCAGCCATCGCCTGACCGACGTCTTCACGGCCTGCGACCGCATCGTCGTCCTGCGGCAGGGCGCGGTGATTGCAGACGACGCAACCCGCGACACCAGCATGAACGCGGTCGTCGCCCATATCGTTGGCGCAAGCGATGCGCCGCATCAGGGAGCGTAAGAAATGATCCGATTCGGCATGCATTCCAGTCTGTAGACCGCGACCCGGACGCGCGAGGGCGCCGAAAGAAGCGTCAAGGAATGCGTTACGGTCTCGCCGACTTCGGCGCCTGCAACCGCCGCCGACGCTAAACCGGGTCGCAAGCGCCTGAATGCGCAGACTTTGGAGCCTTACTCGCCCAGCAAGCTTTGTGTCCGCTCGTGCAGTTTCTTGACCAGGGCGTCCGCTCCTCCGCCCCCGGCAAGGATCGATGCAAACTCGTCGCGGCGCGTGGCGAGGTCGCTGATCGTTCCGTTGAGATAGACGTCGATCACCCGCCCGCCGCGGACCAGATAGTTGATGGTCACGGTCCGGCCGCCCGGCTGGATCAGCTGCGTCTTGACGATCTCGCCGCCGCCGCGCAACTCCGGGCTCGTCTGCGGGTCGACGACGAAGCTTTCCCCGGAATAATCGCTCACCTGGTGCGCGTAATCCGCAATAATGAAATGGGCGAAGGCGTCCCGGACCGCGGCCTG
The DNA here is from genome assembly GCA_963839185.1 of uncultured Alphaproteobacteria bacterium. Taxonomy (GTDB): domain Bacteria; phylum Pseudomonadota; class Alphaproteobacteria; order Rhizobiales; family Beijerinckiaceae; genus Roseiarcus. Next base: position 131,192 of record CAWIUD010000006.1, read on the forward strand.
CTGGGCGCCGGAGAAACCCGACCAGGCCGGCCCCGCCGCCAGCCTCGTCATCGTCCCGAGATCGAACGCGGAGGAAATGGCCGGCGTGAAGCGCCGGTCGCGCTCGCGGACGCCGAGCTGACCGGCTTGCTTGAGCGTGGGCATCAGCTGCTGATAGTACGCCTCGATGTGCCTGGCGGCCGGGCTCGAGGCTTCGGCCTGCGACGAGGTCGGGCTGAAGCCGAATAGGACGAGAGCCATCGCCGCTGCGATCCAGGTCAGGCTCGGGGGAATTTGAGGTCTTTCATTGCGACATTCCATTTGCTTCGATAGGCGACTGGCGCGGACCGGCGACACATGCCTTTTGGCCGCTCCCATCCGACGCCGGACGGGTTGCGCGGGCCAAAGAGCTCGCGCCCCCTGATCCTAGCGCACCGAGATGGGTGGGGGTCAAACTGCATCGCGCGGCGATCGACGCCAAAGTTCCAGTGGAGCACGATCTCGTCAGAAGCGTGGCGTCTGGCATCGCATAGACCCTGCGTCCCAATTCCCATAAAAGCGCGCTGGGCCCAATCCAAGCTTGCACGCTGCCGCTGCCTCCGCCTGCGCGTTGAAGGGCGCAATCGATCCTCTTGCCCAATCATGCAAACCAGGCGCTCCGCCGCGATCCCATGCACGAAAACGATAATCCCGTGATGATCGCGGCCATCACGCGGCTGGTGGGCCTGTCGCGCCGCCACGCGTGGCTCGTCATCCTGGGCTTCTCGCTCACGGCGATTCTCGCCGCCAGCTATCTCACCAGCCACTTCGCCATCACGACCGATAGCAAGAAGCTCCTGTCGAGCTCGCTTCCGTGGCGCCAGCAGGAGATCATGCTCGATCAGGCGTTTCCCCAATCGACCAACCTCATCGTCGCTGTCGTCGACGCGACGACGCCGGAGGCCGCCGACGAGGCGGCGGACGCGCTGGTGAACGACCTTTCGCCTCGCTCGGATGTGATCCGCACCATCAGACGGCCCGACGGCGGCGAGTTCTTCGCGCGGAACGGCATCCTCTTCCTCTCCGTCGACGAGGTGCGTCGCGACACCGCCGAACTGATTAAAGCTCAACCCGCCCTCGGCACCCTGGCCGCCGATCCGACGTTGCGCGGCGTTCTTCGCACCTTGTCGCAGTCGATCGAGGGCGTGCGCCGGGGAAAAGCGGAGCTCGAAGATCTAAGGCCCGCCGTCGTCGCCATCGCCGACGCCCTCGAGTCGCTGGCGAAAGGCAAGGATCCCGCCTTCTCGTGGCGGAGACTGATCACCGGTCGCGCGCCGAAGCCATCCGAGCTTCGACGCTTCGTGAACATCCAGCCCGTGCTCGACTTCAACGATCTGCAGCCCGGAGGCAAGGCGACGGCGGCGGTCCGCGAGGCGATTTCGAAGCTCGGTCTGACGCCCGAGAGGGGGGTCAAGGTGCGCCTCACCGGATCGGTCGCTCTTTCGGACGAGGAATTCGCTACGGTCGCCGACGGCGCGGGCCTGAACGGCGCCATCACCGTCCTCGTCGTCATCTTCGTGCTATGGCTCGCGCTGAAGCAGGGCCGCATCATTCTCGCGGTCCTGGTCAGCCTCGTCATCGGGCTCATCCTGACGGCCGCGCTCGGGCTGAGGATGGTGGGAGCGCTGAACCTTATCTCGGTCGCTTTCGCCGTGCTTTTCATCGGGCTCGGCGTTGATTTCGGCATCCAGTTCAGCGTCCGCTACCGGGCCGAGCGACACGCCTCCCCCGATTTCGAGCCAGGCGCTTCGGGGGACGGCGCGCAAGGTCGCGGGGCCGCTTCTGCTGGCGGCCGCCTCGATTGCGGCTGCGTTCTACTCGTTCCTGCCGACCGCATATGTGGGTCTCTCCGAGCTCGGGCTGATCGCCGGGACCGGCATGTTTATCGCGCTCTTGACGACGGTGACTCTGCTTCCGGCTCTCCTCACCGTTCTCAAGCCTGCCGGCGAGCCGGCCCCGATCGGATATGCGGCGCTGGCGCCCCTCGACCGCTTCCTCGAGACGCGACGCAATTGGGTGGTCGGAACAACTCTGGCGGCCGCGATCCTTGGCCTTCCGCTGCTCGCGAACTTGCGTTTCGACTTCAATCCGCTCGATCTGCGGGCGCGCGATACCGAATCGGTCGCGACGCTGCTCGACCTGATGCGCGATCCGGACACGAGCCCGAACACGATCGACATCCTGGAAAACGACCTCCCGCATGCTTCGACGCTGGCCGAAAGGCTGCCGGAGCTTGCCGCAAGTCGCTCGGGCGCGGACGCTTATCAGCTTTGTCCCCGCCGATCAGGACGAGAAGCTGGCGATCATCGACGACGCCAACTTCTTCCTGCAGAACACGCTCAACCCCGACCAAGTCGACGCCGAGCCGACCCCGGCGGAGACGGTTGCGGCGATCGAGAAGACCGCCCTCGACCTGTCGGGCGCGGCAGGCGACCTCAATAGTCCCGCCGCGATAGAAGCGCGCCGCCTCGCCAGCCTTCTGACCGGCGTTGGCGAAGGCGCCGCCGGCGGCTCAGGAGCAGGCGGAGCACACCCTCGTCGCGCCGCTCAAGACTACCCTGCGCCAAGTGAGGGATCTCCTCAGCGCCGAGCCGGTGACCCTCGAGACTCTTCCACTCTCACTGAGAAGGGACTGGGTCTCGGCCGACGGGCGGGCCAGGATCGAGGTCGCGCCAAGCGGGGACGGCAATGACAACGCAACCCTGCGGAGCTTCGTAAGGCGGTCCGCGAGGTTGCGCCTGAGGCCGCCGGAACCCCGATCTTCATCATCGAGGCGGCTGCGACCATCGTCAAAGCGTTCCTCCAGGCTGGCATCTGGTCGGTGGCTGTCGATCGCGCTCATATTGTTCATCACGCTGCGCCGATGGACCGACGTCGCGCTGACGCTGGTCCCTCTGCTCGTCGCCATCGTCGTCACGCTCGAGATCTGTGTGGCCATTGGGCTTCAGTTGAATTTCGCCAACATCATCGCGTTGCCGCTGCTGCTGGGCGTCGGCGTCGCCTTCAAGATCTACTACGTGATGGCGTGGCGCTCGGGCGAGACGAACTTCCTGCAATCGAGCCTGACGCGGGCCGTCTTCTTCAGCGCCTGCACGACAGCGACCGCGTTCGGCAGCCTGTGGCTCTCGCATCATCCAGGCACATCGAGCATGGGCAAGCTGATGGCGCTATCGCTCCTCACGACGCTCTCGGCGGCGGTCATCTTCCAGCCGGCTCTTTTGGCGACCCAACGTCATGCCGGACGCGATCCGCCAGGTCCCTCGCAAAAGTGACGCGAGTGCGGCAAAAAGGCGACAGTCATAGCGAGGCGCCTCTGCTAGGCTGTCGCGGGGCTCGATCCGATTGATGAGTCGCGCCAGTTGTTTGCGGCTTGCTCGTCGATTATCCGCCTGCCGGGAAGTTTTGGTCGCCGCGCTGAAATTCAAGAGGGGGTTTGTTGCGGATGCGTCGCGCTAAACCTTGGGTCGCCCTCACGGTCGCATGCTTGTCGCCGGCGATCCTGAGCGCCTGCGCGGGCATGCAGAGGGACGCGTCGCTGCCGGTCAACGACCCGAACGAGCAGACGAACCGCCAGATCTTCGGCCTGAACCAGGCGCTGTTGCGGCCCCCGGCGACAGCGATCAAGACGGCGGTGCCGGGACCGGTCCTCAACCGCCTGCGCGATCTCGATGCGAACCTGAAAGAACCGCGCATCTTCGCCAACAATATTCTGCAGGGCCGCTTCGGCGCTGCCGGCATCACGCTGGGCCGGATGATCTTCAATACAACTTTTGGCATCGGCGGCCTGTTCGACGTCGCATCGACGGGAGGTCTGCCGCAGCAGACTGGCGATTTCGGCCAGACCCTGTTCGTTTGGGGCGTGACCGAGGGTCCCTATGTGGTGCGGCCCTATTTCGGCCCTTCGACGATGCGCGATTCGTTCGGAGGCACAGTCGACACGGTGCTCGATCCGGTCGGCTGGACGCTCGGCGGATTTTTCGGCTGGGGATGGACGATTGGCGCGAGCGGACTGGACGCGACCGTCCATCTGGGAGATCTGAAGCAGGCGGAGGATTCGTCGATCGATTTCTATAGCTTCCTGCGCTCGGACTACTATCAGAGCCGCCGCGCGGATTTGCGCGAGGGTCTCGGTCTGCCGCCCGTCACCGAGTCTCCGGCTACAATCTCGCCGCCTCACTAGAGGAAGCGACGCGAACGATCCCTCTGCGCAATGCCGCGGCGCATCGGCGCTATTCTTATTAGCAGAAATCTCTTGTCGCAGGAACCATCTCGTTGTATCTTTCAGAAAGGATAGCACCTGAATGGATGTCGCTTCGTGCACGGAGGGTCAGCAGCGAGCGATTTCCTCTCAGCGTCTTCCAGACGCGACCAAGCGCTTGAAATCGCTCAAATCGGCCATGGGCGCCCCTTGTCAGGAGTTGGCCTGGATTTGAGGTTGACGCTACGTCTGGTTGGCATCGGCGCCACGTCGACTTGGCGTTTGCGACAATGGCTGGCGTCGGCGTGGCTCCTCGGAGTCCGTTCGTAACTGACGTAATGTGAGTGTTGTTTGTATGGGCCACATAAGGCCGAAGCCCGCGATGCCCCGCCTCGCTCTTCTCCGCGTGCGTCCGGTCGCGGGAAATCGCTCGCGAGGCTGGCTGACGGCGGGCCCGTTCCGGGTTCCATGCGCGCTGGGGCCAGCGGGAATCGTCAGGATCAAGCGGGAGGGCGACGGCGGGACGCCCGCGGGGCGGTTCCGGCTCCTCTGGGGCTTCTATCGGCCGGACCGGCCGAGGCCCCAGGCCGCCGGCGTGCCGCTAAAGCCCCTGCGGCGCGATCAGGGCTGGTGCGAGGATCCGTCGAGTCCGCGCTACAATCGCCCAGTCAGGCTGCCCGCCGCCGACTGCGCGGACCGCATGTGGCGCGACGATCACCTCTATGATCTGACCTTCGTGCTCGACCAGAATTTCTCGCGCCGCGCCAAGGTGCGCGGCAGCGCGATCTTCTTCCACCTTGCGCGGCCGGGTCTCACGCCCACCGCCGGCTGCGTCGCGATTTCCGCTTCGGACATGCGAAAGCTCGCGCCACGCCTCGGCCGCGGCGCGCTTCTTGCGATCGGTTGACGGTTCGAACCGAAATTGCTCGGGTGTTGAGGGCCGCGCCGCGTCCGAGATGATATTCCTCGGCATTCCATGCGGCCGAAAGAAAAATCGGGAAATTTGCGCTTTGAGACCTTTCACGCTCGCCGCACTCGCCTTGCTCGTGCTGACGCCTCTCGGCGCCGAGGCCGATCCGACTCCGAGGTTTTCGACTTTCGCCACCGCCCTCCCGGTTGTCGCCAAACACGGCATGGTCGTTAGTCAGGAAGAGGCCGCCTCGCGGGTCGGTCTCGACGTGCTGAGGCTCGGCGGAAACGCGGTCGATGCGGGAGTCGCGGTCGGCTTCGCGCTCGCGGTCACCCTGCCGCGCGCCGGCAATATCGGGGGCGGCGGATTCATGCTTATTCACCGCGCCGACCTCAACAAAACTGTCGCGATCGACTTTCGGGAGACCGCGCCCGCGGCGACGACCAAGGACGTGTTCCTCGACGCCAACGGGGAAGCCGATCCGTTCAAGTCGCGCTATTCCGGGTTAGGCATCGGCGTGCCGGGCACGGTCGCGGGCCTCGAACTCGCCTGGCGCAAATATGGCTCCGGCAAGTTCTCGTTTGCGGATCTGATCGCGCCCGCGATCGCGCTGGCGCATCAGGGCCTCACTGTCGGCGATGACGTCGCCGACACGCTGGCGGTCGCGGCGCCTATGCTCGCCAAACACCCGTCCGCCGCGCGCATTTATCTCAAGCCCGACGGCAGCGCGCCGCAAAAAGGCGACCACATCGCGCTCGACGATCTTGCCGCGACTCTTGAGACCATCGCGGCCGAAGGCGCGGCCGGATTCTATGCCGGGCCGGTCGCCGAAAAGATCGTCTCCGCCGTGCAGGCCGCCGGCGGACGGATGACGATCGACGATCTCGCCCGCTACCGCGCGGTCGAGCGCGAGCCGGTCAGCGGGACCTATCGCGGCTATACGATCGTCTCGATGCCGCCGCCCTCGTCCGGCGGTGCGCACATCATCGAGATCCTCAACATCCTCGAAGGCTATCCGCTTGCCGAGCAGGGCCTCAACTCCGCCGCCGCGCTGCACGAGATGGCGGAAGCCGAAAAGCTCGCCTACGCCGACCGCGCCGCCTGGCTCGGCGATCCGGATTTCGTCAAGGTCCCGCTCTCGGGGCTCACATCGAAGGCCTATGCGGACCATCTGCGCGGTCTGATTTCGCCCGACCGCGCGCGGCCCGCGACGGAGATTCGCCCCGGCGAGCCGCAGCGCTACGAGAGCGATCAAACGACGCATTTCTCGATCGTCGACAGCGACGGCAATGCGGTCGCCAACACCTATACGCTCAACATTCCCTATGGCTCGGGCGTGGTTGCGGATGGAACAGGGGTGCTGCTCAACGATGAACTCGACGATTTCGCCGCCTCCCCGCACGCCGCCAATGTCTATGGGCTGATGGGCGGCGACGCCAACGCGCCAGGGCCGATGAAGCGCCCGCTGTCTTCGATGAGCCCGACGCTGGTGTTCAAGGACGGCAAGCTCTTAATGGCGACCGGCAGCCCGGGCGGGTCGACCATCATCTCGACCGTCCTGCAGATCATCGTCAATGTCGTCGATCACCACCTCAACGTCGCCGAAGCCGAGAACGCCCCGCGCGCTCACGACCAGCTCTACCCTGACGAATTGCGAGTCGAACGCGGCATGTCGCCGGATACGATCCGGCTTCTCGAGGCGATGGGCCACAAGGTCGTCGTGCGCGAGTTCGATGGGTTCGGCCAACACCATCATGCGCGCGCCTGACGGAACGCTGACCGGCGCGTCGGATTTGCGGCAGCGCGGGACTTTCGCGGTCGGCTATTGACGACCGGGCTCTGCGCGCCGCTCCCGCCACCTTGGCGGCGCGCCCGAAATGGGAGAGAAGCAGGCGCTGGCGAACTGATTTTAGCGTTGCGTTGTATAATGTCCCGATTAGACGGGACCGAGGTCGTCATCGCGAGCGAAGCGTGGCGATCCAGAGGCCGCCGCCGCAGCGCTGCGATCGCCTGGATCGCCGCGTCGCAAAGCGCTCCCATTGTCGGGCGTCGCGTCTCCGGTCTACACGCCGTCCCCATTGGGAATCTCCGCCGACCCGTCGATCAGCGCTTTCAAGGTCACGATCGTCGACTCGTCGGCCTCGCCGTCGACCTTTTCGGGCCGGAAGCGTCGCTGGAAGGCTGTGACCACTTGGCGGGTCTGCCGATCGTAAACGCCGCTGATCTCGACGCCGTAGCCGTAAAGCGCGAGCATCGTCTGCAGCGCGCGCACGCGCGGGCTTTCTTCCTCGGGCGCGAAGAGCGGCCCGCCGCTGAGCGGAGCAGGTGTCGTCCACTGGGCGACGCCCGCCCGCCACAATCGCTCCCAGGGAAAAGCTTCGCCCGGATCGCGCTTGCGCATCGGGGCGATGTCGGAATGGGCGAGCACGCGTTCGGCCGGAATCGCCCAGCGCGCGCAGACGTCGCGCGTGAGTGCGATCGTCGCCTCGATCTGCCGGTCCGGAAACGGCGGAGAGCCGCCGTCGTGGCCGGGATTGACGATCTCGACCCCGATCGAGGCGGAGTTGAGATCGATCTCGCCTTTCCAGAACCCATTGCCCGCATGCCAGGCGCGGGCGCTCTCGGCGACCAGCTGGTCGATCGCGCCGTCCTCCCAGACAAAGTAGTGCGCCGAGACTTCGGAGGCCGGGTCGAGGAGCCGTCTGAGCGCCGACTCGCCAGTCGGCATGCCAGTGTAGTGAAGGATCAGGCAGTCGGGGCGTCCGCGCCCACGACGCTCGCCGTGGTTTGGCGAGTTAAGAAAGCGGCCGGCGCGCGGGCTGTCAGACTGGCGCTCGTCAGCATCCGTCGCCCTTCACTCGATTTCGCGCGCCCGCCGAGAAATCAAAGCTAGCGCCGGCCCGCGCTTCCGCAGGCCGGCGCCCATGTTCCTGTCCGTTGCTCAGTAAAAGGCGGTGCACACCCGGTTGCCGTTGTAATCATACGCCCACTGGGCGCAACGGCCGGGCGGCGGACCGCCGTAGCCGGGAGGCGGCCCGCCGTAGTACGACGGCGGCGGCGTTGCAGCCGAGCCAATCATCGCTCCGGTCGCCGCGCCGAGTGCGCCGCCGGCGATCGCGCCGGCCGGGCTGCCATGGGAGAGCGCGGAGCCGACCAATGCGCCGCCGGCGCCGCCGATCACAGCGCCGCCCAAGGCGTTCTGCTGCTGCGGCGTTTGGCAGCCCGCGGCCGAGACGGCGGCGGCGAGCGCCAGCGAAAGAGCCAAAATTCTTGTCATGCGATCAAAATCTCCATCCGTCTCGCCCTGGAAAGGCTCTGCAATTGCGCTTTTCGCCCGCGACGGCCCCAAGCACCAGAACCGACGCGCGTGCCGGCGGGTTCCCCGCCGAGCGGCACAATCCCATAATTCGGGTGAAGCTTCAATGAACGGACCCGGGCGGCGTCCGCGTCAGTCGCGGCGTCTCTACTCGGCAGGAGCCGGTGCGCCAACCACCATCGCCGCGCTCGTCACGTGGTTTAAAGCGCTCGCGTCCTGGGGGCCAAGCGAGCGGCGATGCCACAAGGCGTAGATCGACGGCAGCAGAAACAGGGTGAGGAACGTCGCGACCGACAAGCCGCCCATGATGGTGAAGGCCATCGGACCCCAGAAGGCGCTCTCCGAAAGCGGGATCATCGCCAGGATCGCGGCGAGCGCCGTCAGCGCGACCGGGCGAGCCCGACGCATCGTCGAGAATACGATCGCCTCCCTTCGCGTCAAGCCGCGGTCGCGAACGTCGGCCTCGATCTGATCGACCAGGATCACCGTATTGCGCATGTCCATGCCGGCAAGGGCGATCAGGCCCAGAAGCGCAACGAAGCCGAACGGGCGGCCGGCCAGGTTCAGCGCGAGCGACGCGCCGACAATGCCGAGCGGCGCGGTGAAAAACACGATCGCGAGACGCGAGAAACTCTGCATCTGAATCATCAGCAGCGTCAGCATGGTCAGGATCATGATCGGGAACAGAGCGAAGATCGAACTGTTGCCCTTCTGGGCTTCCTCGATCGCTCCGCCCATCTCGATGCGATAGCCGGGCGGCAGCGAGTCGCGGATCGACGCCAGTTTCGGCCAGAGCGATTGCGAGACGTCGGGCGGCTGCACGCCGTCGGCGACGTCGGCAAGCGCGGTGATCACGACTTCGCGATTTTTCTCCAGATGATCGGCTCCTCGGTCGTGCGGATGACCCGCGCGACCTGACCGACCGGCACCGGCGCGCCGTCGCGGGTGGCGATCGTCAGATCCTCCAGACGGTCGAGCGCGGCGCGCTCGCCGGGGATGGCGCGCGCCACGACGTCGACGCGCTGCTCGCCGACCCGCAGCGTCGTGACCGTCGCGCCGCCGACCAGGGTCTGCAGCGTCTGAGCGATGTCCTCCGGCGTCAGCCCGAACGCCCGCGCCCGCGCCTGATCGACTTCGAGCCGGAGCGAAGGCATCCGCTCGCCCCAGTTGAGATGCGGGTCGATGACCCGCGGGTCGGTACGCATGACATCGCGCACCCGCGCCGCGGCCTCCCGCACGACGTCCGGTTGCGGCCCAACGACGCGGAACTGCACCGGAAAGCCGACCGGCGGGCCAAAGTTAAACCGGTCGAGGCGCACGCGCGCCTGGCTCAGCGCGCCCTTGGCGACGGCGGCTTCGATCCGCGCCTTGATTCGCTCGCGCGCTTCGACGTCACGCGCGACAATGACGATCTGCGCGAACGATTCGTTCGGCTGGACCGGCTGGAGCCCGAGCCAGAACCTGGGCGAGCTTTTGCCGATGTAGGCGGTATAGGACTGCGCGTCGGCGTCGCCGGCGAGAAGGCGCTCCGCCTCCTTCACCGCCGTCTCGGTCGCCTGGATCGAGGAGCCTTCCGCAAGCCTCAGCTCGAAGAACAATTCGGGCCGTTCGGACAGCGGGAAGAACTGCTGCTGCACCTTGCTGAACTGGCTGAGGCCGAGGCCAAGCAGCGCCGCCGCGACGGCAATGATGACCAGCGGATGCGAAACGCAAAACTCGAGCGCGCGGCGGAAGGCCCGATAAAACGGCGTCGCGTAGATCGCGTTCTCGTCGCGCAAGCGGTCGGCATGCGCGTAGCGGGGCAGCAGCTTGAATCCGAGAAAGGGCGTGAACAGCACCGCGACGAACCATGAGGCGATAAGCGCGATCCCGACCACCCAGAAGATGCCGCCGGTGTATTCCCCGACCGCGGAATTCGCGAGGCCGATCGGCATGAAGCCCGCGGCGGTGACCAGCGTGCCGGTCAGCATCGGGAAGGCGGTCGAGGTCCAGGCGAACGAGGCTGCGCGCTCGCGGTCCCAGCCCTGCTCGAGTTTCACGACAATTGTTTCGGTTGCGATGATTGCGTCGTCGACGAGGAGACCGAGCGCGATGATCAGCGCGCCGAGCGTCACCCGCTGCAGGTCAAGGCCGAGGAGCGCCATCGCGACGAACACGATCGCCAGAACCAGCGGAACCGAGGTCGCAACCACGAAGCCGGCCCGCCAGCCGAGCGACAGAAAACTGACCGCGAGCACGATCGCCAGCGCCTCGATGAAGGAGCGGGTGAACTCGAACACGGCTTTGTCCACGACTTGCGGCTGGTCGGCGATGCGGCCGATCGTGACGCCCCGGGGCAATTCGGTTTCGAAGTCGGCGAGCGTCGCGTCCAGAGCCTTCCCGAGGGCGAGGATGTTGCCGCCCTTCTGCATCACCACGCCGACCTCGAGCGCCGGCTGGCCTTGCGCGCGGATCAGAAAGGATGGGGGATCCTCGTAGCCGTGCGAAACCTTGGCCACGTCGCCGAGCCGGAAGGTTTGCCCGCCGGCGAACACCGGCGTTTCCGCCACCGCCTCGGCGCCCTGCTGCGCGCCGGTGATGCGCACCGGCAGGCGCTGGGCGTCGGTCTGGAATTCGCCGGCCGGCGTGAGCGAGTTTTGTTTGCCAATGGAATCGAACAATGTCTGCAGCGTGACGCCGAGCGTCGCGAGCTTGGCGTGACTGAACTCGACGAAAATGCGCTCGGCCTGATCGCCGTAGAGATCGACCTTGGTGACGTCAGGAATACGCTGCAGGCGCTTGCGGAACGCTTCCGCGACGTCCTTCAATTGGGCGTAGGACGCGCCGTCGCCGACGATCGTATAGAGGACCGAATTGACGTCGCCGAAGTCGTCGTTGATCGCCGGGCCGAGCACTCCGCTCGGCAGATCCGGGATGAGGTCGGCCATCTTCTTGCGCAGCTCAAGGAACAAGAGCGGGACGTCGCGGGGCGGCGTCGAGTTGCGGAAGGTGAGATTGATGGCGGTGAAGGAGGGTTTGGAATAGGTGTCGATCTTGTCGATCCAGGGCAGTTCCTGCAGTTTCTTCTCGATGCGATCGGCGACCTGGGCCTGCATTTCTTCGGTGGTCGCGCCCGGCCATTGGGCGGTCACGACCGCCGTCTTGATCGTGAACGCGGGGTCTTCGGCGCGGCCGAGCCGCGAATAGGCGAGCGCGCCCGCCAGCCCGATCACCAGGATGAGAAACGTGATCAGCTGGGGATGCCGGATCGCCCAGGCCGAAAGATTGAAGCGGCTCATCTAGAGGCCCGCCAGGCTATCGACGACGTGCACCTTTTCGCCCGCGTCGAGCTTGTGCACGCCGAGCGCGACGACCTTCGCCCCTTCGTCGACGCCGCCGCCGATGAAGGCCGAATTCGGAGTTGTAGCCGGTGAGCGCAACCCGCGCCGCGCGCAATGTCTCGGTCGCCGGATCGACCACCCAGACGCTGGGGCCCTGTCCGGCGTCGAACACCGCCGCGATCGGCATTTTCGCGACCTTGGCGGCGTTCGCCGCGAGCGAAACCGTGACGCTCATGCCGAGCCGGACCTCGGCCGGCGCATCGATCAGGCTGAACCGGGCGGGGTAGGTGCGGGTCGCCGGATCGGAGGTTGGCGAGAGCTCGCGAAGCTTCGCCGCCACGGAGACGCCCGGCAGAGCCCAGAACTCGACCCGCGCCGGCTCGGTACGCACAAGCTCCAGCAGGGTTTCGGGAATGGAGACCGCGGCCTCGCGCTCGTTGGCGTGCGCGAGCCTGACAATCGCGGCGCCGGCCGCGACGACCTGGCCCGGCTCGGCTGCGACCGCGCTGATGACCCCGTCCGCATCGGCGCGCAATGTCGCGTAATCGATCGCATTGCGGGCGAGAGAGACGGCCCTGTCGGCGCGCGTGACCGCCGCGCGCGCCTGATCGGCGGCGGAACGCGCCTTGTCGAAGTCGGCGTTCGCGGTCCAGCCTTGCTTGACGAGCGTCGTCAGGCGCCGCTCCTCCGCTTCGGCCTGAGTGAGGGCGGCCCGCGCGGAACTCTGCTCGGCCTGCGCCTCCTCAAGCTGCAAGCGAAAGTCGGCATCGTCCAGCCTGGCGAGCGCATCGCCCTCACGCACGGACGCCCCGACGTCGACAAGACGCTCGGCCATCTTGCCGGCGATGCGGAACGCGAGATCGCTCTCGGTGCGCGCTTTCACGACGCCGGCCAGGATTTGCGCCTGCTCGCGCGGCGCGTAATGCGCCTCGGCGACCAGCACCGGCCTCGACGGCGCCACTTTGGCGGCCTGGGGCGTCTGATTGCAGGCCGCCGCGAGCAGAGCGATTCCCGGCGCGAGAAGGGCGGCGAGCGGCTTCATGGCTCATGTCTCCAGAACAGGCGCGGGCGGCCGCACGTTGGCGAGCGCGCGCAGCGCGAACTCGATCGCCTGCTCGGGCCGCGCCTCGGGACGGATCGCGGGGCACTGGGCGATCATGGTTGGATCGTGGATGACGACGCAGGCTTGCAGCGTCTGCCAGCCAAGCTCTTTCGGATCGCCGGGCCCGAATTCGCCCGCCGCCTGCCCCTCGGCGATCGCCTCGGCCAGCATCGCGGCGCATTGATGGAGATAATCGACGATCGGCGGCCACACTTCCTCGACCGCGATCTGCACAATTTCGTGCACCCGCGCGTGATCGGTCATCTGGTCGCGCATCAGGCGGTGCAGCGCCAGCATCATCGCCGCAATGCGCTGAGAGGCCGGTCCGGGCCTGTCGAGTTCGCGCCGCGCCGCCTTCAGGAGTTCGCCGAGCAGGCCCGCGCAAACCGCCTCATTCAGCGCCTGCTTGGAGGGGAAGAACCGATAGACATTGGCGCTCGACATCCCGGACTTGTCGGCGATGTCGGCGACGGTCGTCCTCGTCCCGAGCTGCCGGAAAAGGTCCCAGGCGACGGACAGGATGCAGGAGCGAGTCTCTTCGGGGCTGCGGCGTTCGACGATGGCCATTTTCTGTGACGAGTGATAAGTGATGACTGACGAATTGCAATTTTTATCACTCCTCAGCCAGAAGTCAAGGTCCCTGGATCGACGGCGATCGACGGCGCCCCGGAAGCCGATACGCCTGAACTCAAGCCCCGCTCGATCAATTTGCGCCCTCCCCTCAAGCGTCCGACAATGATTGACTTTCAGGAGCCCCGCGTGCCGGAATTTGCTTCCATCTTCGATGTCGTCATCGCCGGGGCTGGCGCCTCGGGGCTGGCGCTGGCGGCTGCGATCAAGCAGGGGATGGGGGCCGGCGCCGCCGTCGCGGTCGTCGATCCTGCGCCGAGGTCGAGCCCGGAGGCCGGCGCCAAGTCGATCAGGACCGTTGCGATTGCCGAAGGGCCGCGGCGGCTCTTGCAGAGCGTCGGCGCCTGGCAAACGCTGGAACACAAGACGCAAGCCATCCTCTCGATGGCGATCATGGACGGGGGCGTGGCCGACGCAGTGCGCTTGGCCCACCTCAATTTCGAGGCGAAAGGCGACGGTCCGCTCGCCTACATGGCGTTCAGCGACGACGTCGTCTCGGCCCTCACGGCGCTGTGCGACAGCCTCGGCGTCCAGCGTATTGCGGCGTCCGTCGCGCGCTGGCGTCCCGGGAAGCATATCGCCGAACTGGCGCTCTCTGACGGGCGCGAACTCAGGACGCGTCTCGCTGTCGCCGCAGACGGAGCGCGCTCGAAACTGAGGGCGCTCGCCGACATCCCGACCACAGGCTGGGACTACGATCAGGCCGGCATCGTCGCGACCATCGCCCATGAACGCGACCATGAAGGTCGCGCTGAGCAGCATTTCCTGCCCGCCGGCCCGTTCGCCATCCTGCCGCTGCCGGGTCGCCGGTCCAGCATCGTCTGGAACGAGCGGCGCGCCGACGCAGGCCGGCTGCTTGGACTCGATCCCGAGGAACTGACCCGTGAACTCGAATCCCGCTTCACCCTGAAGCTCGGCGCGATCCGCCTCGACTCGCGCGCCGAGGCGTTTCCGTTCTTTTTTCTGATCGCTCGCCGCTTCGTCGGCGAGCGGCTGGCGCTTATCGGCGATGCGGCGCATGTGGTCCATCCCATCGCCGGGCAGGGACTCAACCTGGGCTTGCGCGACGTCGCGGCGCTCGCCGAGACGATCGTCGGCGAGATGCGGCTCGGCCTCGATCCGGGAGGCTCCGCGCCGCTCGCCTCCTACGAGCGCGCGCGGCGCTTCGACATCGCGGCGAGCGGCTTCGGCATGGACGCGCTCAATCGCCTGTTCTCCAACGACCTTGCGCCGCTACGTTTTGTCCGCGATCTTGGACTGCGGATCGTCGACCGGGCGCCTCCGCTCAAGGAGTTGCTGATCGCCGAAGCCGGCGGAGCGGGCGACGGCGCGCCGAAGCTCATGCGGGGCGTTGCGCTATGAGCGAGCCGCCGGACTGGAGCCCCCGCACCCTTGCCGCCCAGGCGCTGGGCCGGATCGACGAGACCACCCGCGCGATCGTGCCCCCGATACATCTTGCCACGACCTTCGTCCGCGACCCAGACAACCTCTATCGCAGTGGCAACGTCTACGGCCGCACGGACAACGAGACGGTGCGCGAGGCGGAGGCGGTCATCGGGGCGCTCGAGGGCGCTTCGGCGACGTTGGTGTTCGGCTCCGGCATGTCTGCGGCGGTGGCGCTGTTTCTGAGCCTTGGCGCAGGCGCACATGTGGTTGCGCCCGCCGTCATGTACTGGGCGTTGAGCGCCTGGCTCGCCAACGAGGCGCCGGCCTTCGGGCTCACCGTCGACTTCGTGGATACCGAGGACCTTGGAGCGCTGGCCCAGGCGGTCAAGCCCGGCGCGACCAAGCTCGTCTGGCTCGAGACGCCGAGCAATCCGCTGTGGGGCGTCAGCGACATCAGCGGCGCGGCGCGGATCGCTCATACGGCCGGCGCGGCTGTTGCGGTCGACTCCACCTGCGCGACGCCGATCTTCACCCGGCCGATCGCGCTCGGCGCTGACGTCGTGATGCATTCGGCGACCAAATATCTGAACGGCCATTCCGATGTGATCGCCGGGGCGCTTTGCTTTGCCAGCGACGATGAACTCTGCCAGCGGACGCGGAAAATCCGTCAGGGACATGGCCTCATCCTGCATCCGTTCGAGGCGTTCCTGCTGACACGGGGCCTGAGAACCCTGGATTTGCGCGTACGCGCCGCCGCGAGCAATGCGATGGAACTCGCTCAGCGACTGTCGAACCATGCGGCCGTCTCCGCCGTCCTTTATCCCGGCCTGCCGCATCATCTCGGCCACGACGTCGCGCGCCGACAGATGTCCGGTGGGTTTGGCGGGATGCTGTCGATCCGCGTCCCGGCGGCGCCGACGCGGCGATCGCCACGGCGGCGCGGGTGAAATTGTGGAAGCGGGCGACGTCGCTTGGCGGGGTCGAATCGCTGATCGAGCATCGCGCCTCGATCGAGGGGGCGGGCTCGCCTTGCCCGCCCGATCTGTTGCGTCTGTCCGCCGGGGTCGAGGACGTCGAGGACCTGTGGCGCGACATCGACGACGCGCTGTCAGGCCGGCCCTGAGCGGAGCGAGCCAGCGCGAGGCCGCCCCCCGTCACACAATCGGCAAGAATTCAACGCTCCAACGTGTTCAACGCATGTTCAGCAACGCATGGCCATGGCGCTAGTCAGCTGGGCGAAAACCGTCGTCGCATGAGACTCATTGTGTCGCCCGGACCACAGTAAACGGAAGGGATTTCCCAATGCGTCATTTACGACATGCGATGGCTGCGCTGCTCATGGCGACGTCAGCGGCGGCCGCGCTCGCCACGCCGGCCGCAGCCCAGACTTGCGCCTGCGCCCCACGGCGCCGGCTACGCAATTCAGTCTGACGAGCCGCCCCCGCCCCTGCCGGAGTACGATCAGCCGCCGATACCGGCGCCCGGCTATTATTGGACGCCGGGCTACTGGGCCTGGAACAACTATGACTATTATTGGGTGCCGGGCGTGTGGGTCGAGCCACCCCAACCCGGGCTGCTATGGACCCCTGGCTACTGGGCCTTCGTCGGCGGGGTCTACGCCTTAAGGCGGGCTATTGGGGATCGCATGTCGGCTTCTACGGCGGGATCAACTACGGCTTCGGCTATGGGGGCGCCGGCTACCAGGGCGGCCGATGGGACAATGGACGCTTTTATTACAACAGCGCCGTCAACAATATCGGCGCCGCCCATATTGCGAACGTCTACCGCCAGCCTATCGTCAACAACACGACCACCAACCGCGCAAGCTTCAACGGCGGGAACGGCGGGGTCATGGCGAAGCCGACGAACGAAGAGCTGCTCGCCGAGAAAGAGGCGACCGTCAAGGCGACCCCGGCCCAAGTCCACAACGCGCGCGTGGCTGCAGTCAAACCCGAGCAATTCGTAACGACGAACAAGGGCAAGCCGGCGGTCGCAGCGACGGCGAAATCAGGCGAATTCACCGGCAAAGGCGCCCTCCCGGCGAAAGCCGCGGGCAAGGCGGCTGAGGTCACGCCCGCGGCCGAGCCCGAGACGAAGGAGAAGCCGCCGGCGATTGAGAAGCCGGCAGGCGCCCCGCCGTTGGTCAAGCCCGCGCCCCCCCTCCCGCCGGGCGCTCCAAAGGCTGTGGAAAATCCTCCCGCCACGGAGGTCAAGCCTGCGCCGACGCCGGCCACGCCCAGGGTTGAGGAGAAGCCGCCAGCCGTCGAGAAGCCGGTCGTCCAAGCCGGCCCTCGCGCCGACCGCGCCGAAGGTCGAGCAAAGGCCTCCGGTCATCGAGAGCCGGTCAGGCCTGTCGTTGCACCGAATGTGCCGAAGCTGCCGCCCGTCGTGCGGCCGGCTCAACCGGAGCGCAGGCCCGCGGCGCCGGCGGTCAGAGAGTGCGGGCGGCCAGGACTCCCGCCCTGCCCGAAGTGAGGCAACAATAGAGGAGGCCGCGGCCTCCTCTATTCCTCCGGCCCTTTTTTGCCGCGACCTGACGAATCCGAGCTAAACCGGCCGCGATGTACCGCAATATATTCCTCGTCGGCGGATGGACGATCGCCTCCCGTCTGACCGGGCTTCCTGCGCGACGTCGGGCTCGCCGCGCTGCTCGGCGGCGGCGCGCTCAACGACGCCTATGTGGCGGCGATCAAGCTGCCCAACCAGTTCCGTCAGATCTTCGGCGAAGGCTCGTTCAACGCCGCCTATTTGCCGACCTATACCCGCGTGCTCGAAGTCAGCGGCCCGGAGGAGGCCGGCCGCTTCGCGAGCCAGGTGTTCACGCTGCTCATTCTGTCTCAGATCGCGCTGCTCGGTCTCGTCTATCTCGACATGCCGCTGCTCGTGCGGCTGACCTCGCCCGGATTTGTGAGCCAGCCGGAAAAGTTCGCGCAGGCGGTCGCGATGTCGCGCATCATGTTCCCGTACATCGCCTTCATCTCGCTGTTCGCGCTCCATCAGGGCACTCTCAACGCCAACAATTCCTGGGGCGCGCCCGCTTCCGCGCCAGCCGCGGCGAACGTCTGCATGATCGCCTTCCTCGGTTTCGCGGCGTTGTTTCCCGAAGCAGTCGCCGGGAGTGGCCAGCATGGCGAGCTGGGGATTTCTCGCCTCCGGCGCGACGCAGCTCGTGATCGTCATGGCGGATGCGCGCCGTCGAGGGCTTCTCGAGCGCCTCACTTGGCCGCGCTGGTCGCCCGAGGTGAGGCGCTTCTTCTGGATGCTGGGTCCGGCGATCGGCATTTCGGCGAGCTACCAGATCGGCGCTCTCGCCGATCAGATCATCGGCTCGCTGCTGCCGACTGGCGGCCTCTCCGCCATCAGCTACGCCGACCGGCTTTATCAATTGCCGGGCGGCGTCATCATCATCGCCACAGGCTCCGTGCTTCTGAGGGAAATGTCGGTCCTCGTCGCCCAGGGCGATGACCGGAGGGCGCTCGAAGCGCAGAACCGCGCTGCCTCGCTGACGCTTGCGCTTGGCGCGCCATTCGTCGTTGTCTTTCTGCTGATCCCGGATCTCGTTATCGGAGTCGCCTTCGAGCACGGCGCATTCAAAGCGGACGCAACTCATCAGGCCGCGCGCGTCCTCGCCGCCTACGCTTTCGGGATGCCGGCCCTGTTCGTCGACCGAATCGTCGCGGCGAGCTTTCTGTCGCGAGGCGACACTGCGACGCCGTTGAAAGTCACGCTCGTCGGCGTCGCCGTGAACGTCGCGCTCAAGATCGCGCTGTTTCGGCCGCTGGGCGCGCCGGGGCTGGCGCTCGCGACCGCCAGCGGGCCTATGGATCAAGGTCGCCGGCGTTTTCGCTCTCGCCCGCCGGCGCGGCTGGACCGCGCCCGACGGGCGCTTGCTCGCGACCGCGGCGGCGACGCTGTTCGCCTCCGGCGCTCTCGCGCTTTGCGCTGACGC
Organism: uncultured Alphaproteobacteria bacterium; assembly: GCA_963839185.1. Lineage (GTDB taxonomy): Bacteria > Pseudomonadota > Alphaproteobacteria > Rhizobiales > Beijerinckiaceae > Roseiarcus. Next base: position 150,021 of record CAWIUD010000006.1, read on the forward strand.
TGACCGACGGACCGCTGATGGCGCTCACGGCCCATTTGCCCCGCCTGGCGCGCGAAGCGCGGCTTGCGTCTCTGGCCGCGATCGGCGGGGCGGTCTATTTCCTTGCGCTGGGCGCCGGGCTATGGCTGACCCGCGCGGCGCCGGCGGGCTTGTTCAAGCGAGCGCTCGGCGTGCTTCGGCTCGCTCGCTGAGCGCTTGAGGCGCGCGCCGGCAGCGTTTTTCTGTTCGCCGAGGGAGGTCTCCGAGATGGGCGTTAAAGCGCGCGACGTGGCGGCGGAGTTCGTCCACCGGTTCGGCCGCGCGCCGGCCATCAGCCGCGCGCCGGGCCGCGTCAATCTCATCGGCGAGCATACCGACTATAACGACGGATTCGTGATGCCGGCGGCGCTCGAATTCGCGACCCTGACCGCTGCGTCGCCCCGGCCGGATCGGCGGCTTCGGGTCTATTCGATGATCATGGACGAGACGCGCGAGTTCGACCTCGACGCCGCGCCGGAGACTGGAAGCGGCGACTGGTCCGACTACATCTTTGGGGTCGGCGTGCAACTGGAAAAGAGCGGCCGGCGCCTGCCGGGCGCGGACCTTGTCGTGTGGAGCGACGTCCCGATCGGATCGGGGTTGAGTTCTTCGGCCGCGCTCGAAGTCTCCTGCGCCCACGCGCTGCTCACCGCGGCCGGCCTGCCGTTCGAGCCCGTCGCAGTCGCGAAAATCTGCCAGCGCGCGGAGAATGACTACGTCGGCATGCGCTGCGGCGTGATGGATCAATACATTTCCTGCTGCGGGGTCGCCGGGCACGCGCTCCTGATCGACTGCCGCAGCCTCGTCGCGCGCAATGTCGCGATCGCCCCGAACCTGAGGCTCCTCGTCGCCGACAGTTCGGTGAGCCACCAGCACGCGGGCGGCGAATACAACGCCCGGCGCGAGGCCTGCGAGGAAGGCGTGAGGCTGCTCAGCGCATTCTCGGGCCGATCAAGGCGCTGCGCGACGTTACGCCGGAACAGCTCGCCGCGCATCGGTCGAAAGCTTCCGGAGCTGATCTATCGCCGCTGCCGCCATATCGTGACCGAGAATGCGCGGGTGCTGGAGGCCGAGCGCGCGCTCAACGCCGGGGATTTCGCCGCCTGCGGGCGGGCGATGAACGCCTCGCACGTCTCGATGCGCGACGACTTCGAGATCACCTGCCGGGAGGTCGACTTCCTGGCCGATCTCGCCCAGACGATTGACGGCGTCTATGGTTCGCGCATGACGGGCGGCGGGTTCGGCGGCTGCACCGTGAGCCTGGTCGAGGCTGACGCCGTCGAGCGAGCCTCGCGAATGCTGACCGACGGCTACCGGGTCGCTATGGGCCGGGACGCGGAGGTTTTTTCCTGCGCGCCGTCGGACGGCGCGAGCCTGATGACGGTTTGAGGAGGCGGCGCATGCCGAGCGCGCTTCGCGAAGGATCGCACCGCCGGCTCAATCCGCTGACTGGGGAATGGGCGCTGGTCTCGCCTCATCGCATGCAGCGCCCTTGGCAGGGCCGCCGGGAGCCGACGGCGACGCCTGCTTCGCTCGCGCATGATCCCAATTGCTATCTCTGTGCCGGCAATCTGCGCGCCAACGGCGCCCGCAATCCGGATTACCCGCACACATTCGTGTTCGACAACGACTTTCCTGCTCTCAAACGCGACGCGCCAACGGAGCGCGAGGACGACGGATTGTTGGTCGCGGAGGGCGAATTGGGAATCTGCCGCGTCCTCTGCTTCTCGCCGCGCCATGATCTTACGCTGTCAGGCATGCCGGTCGCCGACATCGAACGGGTCATCGACGCGTGGGTCGAGGAGACCATTGCCCTGGGCGGTCTCCCCGACATCGCGTCGGTGCAGATATTCGAGAACCGGGGCGAGATGATGGGCGCTCGAATCCCCACCCGCACGGCCAAATCTGGGCGACTCGCCATCTGCCGAACGAGTTGGACAAGGAAACGCGGCGGCAGGACGATTATTTCATCAAAACCGGACGGCCGTTGCTCGTCGACTATCTGGAGCGCGAGTTGAATCTCGGCGAACGGATCGTGTTCGCCAACGACGACTTTTGCGTTCTCGTGCCCTTCTGGGCGATCTGGCCGTTCGAGACGATGATCCTGCCGCGGCGGCGCATCGGCGGACTGGACGAATTGACGGCCGGTGAAAGAGCCTCGCTCGCGGACGCCTTGTCGAGGCTCGCCATCCGCTACGACAATTTGTTCGCGATTCCCTTCCCCTATTCGATGGGCATCCATCAGAAACCGACCGACGGGGCGTTGCACCGCGAGTGGCAGATGCACGCCCATTTTTATCCGCCGCTGCTGCGATCGGCGACAGTGCAGGAAATTCATGGTCGGCTTCGAGATGCTCGGCTCGCCGCAGCGCGACCTGACGCCGGAGGCGGCGGCCGCGAGGCTGCGCGAGGCCTGAACTTCGGCCCGATGACTGGCGGCGCCTTTGGGCCCAACCTCGCCTGCGTCACCCAATCTGCCCGAACTGCGGAAACGTCTCGATCAGCCAGAGCGAGACGCTTTGGAAACCGCCCGTCAGAAATGCGACGCCGGTTGCGATCGAGAAGGACGCCGACTGCTTTCTCGATCCGCCCGAATTGTTTTCGCACATGGGCGGAGGCCCGCATGAAGGGGCCCATCGCGGCGGCTGCAAGGATAAAGGGCAACCGAGGCCGAGGCTGTAGACCGCCAGCAGACCAGCGCCGCTGGCGACGGTCTCCCGACTGCCAGCGACGGCAAGGATGGTCGCCAGGATTGGGCCGATGCAGGGAGTCCAGCCCAGCGCAAACGCCATGCCCATCGGATAGGCGCTCCATACGCCTGCCGGCCGTTCGATTTCGAGCCGCTTCTCTCGCAGCATCGCGCCGATCTGGAAGACCCCCAGGAAATGCAGCCCCATCAGGACGACGCCGATCCCCGCGGCGATCGAAAGCGCGTGGCTCCATTGCCTCATGAGCGTCCCGAATTCCGAGGCTGTCGCGCCGAAGGCCACGAAAACCGTCGAGAAGCCGGCGACGAACAGCACCGCGGTGACGAGGATATCGCGCCGCGCCCGGGCCTCGCCTTCGTCGACCAGCGCCTCGACGCTCGCTCCGGCGAGGTAACATAAATAGGGCGCAGCCAATGGGAGCACGCAAGGCGAAGCGAAGGAAATAAGGCCCGCGCCGAAGGCGGCCGGCAGAGATACGTCAGCCATGCGGTGAGAGATGGCCTTTTGGGTCCGGCGCGTCAAATGTCGGACTGCGTCACGCCCGGACGCAACGAGAAGCGGCCGGATCGCGCGACCGCAAAATAAGAAGGCCGCCCAGAACGCGGCCCGCGTGCGTCCGAGACCAGACGAAGAGCCTCATCCGCCCGATATCGCAAGGCGGCTGCTGCGCCGGCGGCGATATGCCGCAAAGCCCAGACCTGCGAAGCCGAACAGCAACATGGCCCAGGTCGACGGCTCGGGAACCGAAATGGCTGAACCCGAGACAGCGAACATTTTGTTCTTGGCGCGGATTTCATCGTTGATTTGATGCACCGCCGCCGCATTAAGGGTAAAGATGAGGGTCTGCATCGAGTCGCCAGGCCTGATGGTGAAGGTGCCGTACTTCACACCGGAGCCGAGCGAGTCATAAAGCGCCAGGTTCGGGCTCACGCCGTCCGCCAGTTGCGTGATCGCCTGTGTCGCGCCGTGCAGGCTATAGTCCAACGACGTCGTAATCGCACCGGAAAAAACAGTCAGTTTCGCCGACGTAACCTTGGTCACGCCGGCGATATCGAACCCAAAGAAGTCATCGTAATACGAACCGTTACGGTAGCCGACCAGATAGTTTGTGTTGCCATCCGGGCCCGCGATACTGAAGCCGTTCGTCTCAAACCATCCTTGAAAACCCTCGGTACTGATCGTAACCGATTTCCCGTCGCTCTCTCCCAGCGTCAGGGTCGCATAATCTTTCGGCGACTGGGTGGATCCGAACGCGTAATAGTCCGCCTTTGCAGGCATGCACGTGAGCCACCCGCACAAGGCCGCAACCGCGACAACCGCCCCTGAGGCGGTCAAACGCTCAATCACCGTGCTCATTGCTCCCAGCCTAAAAATAACTTTTCACTTTCACAATCCGACGCCGTCCAGCGCCGCCAATCCCAAGGTTGACAAAATACTAATCCCCTAGCGGCAATTGGTCAAGGGTTTCCTAAATCTGTGTCGCTAGCACACGATATGTCCGGTTTAGGTAGCGCGCGATCTGTCCGGTAGTCCGAGCCCTTTTGGAGGGGTTGGGATGCGCCGGACGGAGGCCCTTCAGGGGGTGCGCATGGCGATGTTTTTGAACCTTCTCAACCGCTGGGAATCGGCGGAGCTCAATCAGGAGGAGGCGGCGGAGTTGCTCGGGGTGAGCGAGCGGACGTTCCGGCGCTGGACGCGCCGTTACGAGGAGGAGGGCGAGGCCGGGCTCGTCGACCGCAGGCTTGGCAAGGCCTCGGGCAAGCGGGTCCCGGCGGACCGGGCGGACGAGGTGGAGCGGCTCTACCGCGAGCGCTACCAGGGTTTCACGGTCAAGCATTTCCACGAGCATCTGATCAAGGATCACGGCTTCGGGTGGGGCTACACCTGGCTCAAGCTGCATCTTCAATGGGCGGGCGTTGTTCCGAAGGCGCCGCGCAAGGGGGCGCACCGACGCAAACGCGAGCGGCGCCCGCTGCCGGGCATGATGCTGCATCAGGACGGCTCCCGGCACGCCTGGCTCGAGGGCCAGCCTGCGCTCGACCTGATCGTGACCATGGACGATGCGACGGGCGCGATCTACTCGGCCTTTCTCATCGAGGAGGAGGGCACGGGCTCGACCTTCCGGGCGCTCAAGGAGGTCTTCGGCAAGCACGGCCTGCCGATGAGCCTCTACACCGACCGCGGGGCGCACTACTTTCATACGCCCAAAGCCGGCGGCGAGATCGATCGCGGCCATCCGACCCAGGTCGGGCGGGCGCTTGAGCAGCTTGGGGTTGAGCATATCGGGGCCTATTCGCCGCAGGCCAGGGGCCGTTCGGAGCGCACGTTCGGGACGCTTCAGGATCGGCTCGTCAACGAACTCGCGCTCGCCGGCATAACCGATATCGAGGCGGCCGACGTCTTCATTCGCGAGGTTTATCTACCCGCCCACAACGCCCGTTTCGCGGTTCCCCCGGCCGGCGAAGGCTCGGCCTTCACGCCCATTCCCGGCGTCGACCTCGACGAGATCCTGTGCGTCGAGGAGGAGCGGCAGGTCGGCCATGACAATTGCGTGTCCTACCGAACGCTGAAGCTCCAGATCCCGGAAAGCCCGATGCGGCCGCATTTCGTCAAGGCGCGGGTGAAAGTCCACGTTTACGCCGACGGATCGCACGCCCTTTTCCACGGGCCAAGATGCATCGGCCGCTACGACGAAAAAGGAGCCCTGAGGCAACCCGATCAAACGAAAAACGCCGCCTAAATCCGCTCGGCGGCGAGCCTGGGGACGGCATGGACAAGCCTCCGGCTCGCCCACCCCGCCCACAGGAGAACAAAAGCCGAAGAAGCGGACATATGACGCGCTACCAAAACCGGACAACTTAATTCGCTATCGACAGGGTTTCCTGAATTCATCGACTTCACGCCACGGCGGGCGCCTGCGGGTTGGTCCGGATCGGCAGGATCGCCGGGAGGCCGCGGAGGCTCCGAAGAAAGTGGGGTATCCCTCGGCGAGGCGTCGCAACCGGTGTCTGATTGTCCTTGACCGGTAAGCCGCTGCGCGCCTATCCCCCTTCCGCCAGTCGGCCGGACGGCCGCCGCTGACGAAGCGGAGGAAAGTCCGGGCTCCATGCGGATCCGGCGCCGGATAACGTCCGGCGGGGGTGACCCTAGGGAAAGCGCCACAGAAAGCAAACCGCCTGATGCAAGCCGAAAGGCGCACGCAGACGGCAAGGGTGAAAGGGTGCGGCAAGAGCGCACCGCGCTGGCGGCAACGTCGGCGGCACGGCAAGCCCCGCCGGGAGCAAGACCGAATAGGAGCGATGCGCTGCGCTTTCGGGCGGAGCGGGGCCTGATCCGTTGGCCTGGTCGCTCGGGTTGGTTGCTTGAGGCGCCCGGCGACGGGCGTCCCAGAGGAATGGCCGTCACGTCGGGGCTGAAAAGTCCCGGCCATACAGAACCCGGCTTATAGGCCGACTGGCGTATTTTTCGGGTGCGGCTCCGCCGCGGAAAGGCGAACATGCTGCGCGCCGACACGGTCATTCCCGCCGGCCATTGGCCCGGCTCGCCGGCCGACAGCGTCGTGCTCGATTTCGACGAGCGGTATCGACGGCGGTTTTCCATGACGGGCGTCGGCGGCCTCGAATTCCTGCTCGACCTTCCGGCAGCCGCAATGCTACGCGGCGGCGACGGGCTGCGGCTCGAGGACGGACGCATCGTGGAGGTGGTCGCCGCGCCCGAGGAACTGGCGGAAATCCGCGCCTCCGACTCGCTCGCGTTGACTCGCGTCGCCTGGCATCTCGGCAACCGCCATCTCCCGACCGAACTGACGGCGAGGGCGCTGCGCATCCGGCGCGATCCCGTCGTCGAGGCGATGGTGCTCGGCCTCGGGGCCCGGGTGATCCCGCTCGAGGCGCCGTTCAACCCGGAAGGCGGGGCCTACGTGACCGCCGAGGCGAGCGGGCGCGCGACACATGACCATGACCACGGTCACGATGGCGATCACGATCACGATCACCGGCATGGCCACGACCACGGCCCCGAACATCGCCATGGCCACGACAGCCATCATGGCCACGGCCGAGGCTGACAACGGTTCACTGGCGCCGCTCTTCATCTGGCTTTCGCCGGGGTTTCCGGTGGGCGCCTTCGCCTATTCGCATGGGCTCGAATGGGCGGTCGAGGCGGGAGACGTTGTCGATGCGCGATCGCTCAATGACTGGCTGACCGACCTCGTCCAGCTTGGCGCGCCACGCGCGGACGCGATTCTGTTCGCGACCGCCTGGCGGTCCGCTGCAGCGGCAGACTGGCCGGCGCTGACCGAAGGGAACGCGCTCGCGGTCGCGCTCGCCAATTCAGGCGAAAGGCGGCTCGAAACCACCGCCCAGGGGGCCGCATTCTCGCCGCGGCGCGCGCGAGCTGGGATTGCGAGCCCTTGCGTCGTCTTGAGCGGACGCGGATCAACGCATAGCTTATCCGGTTGCGGTCGCGGCCGCGGCAGGCGGGCATAACCTGCCGATCAAAGCCAGCGTCGAGACTTTCGCCCTTGCGCAGGCGGCCAATCTCGTTTCGGCCGCGGTTCGCCTCGGAACGATCGGGCAGACGGATGGCCAGAAGATTCTGGCCGCGCTGTTCCCCATATTCGCGCCTTGGCGCGCGACGCATTGCATGCGACTCTCGCCGATCTCGGCGGCGCGGCGTTCCGCTCCGACATCGCAGCGATGCGGCACGAGAGCCAGTATTCGAGGCTTTTCCGGTCATGACAGGTTCAAATCAGCCGTTGCGCGTCGGGATCGGCGGGCCGGTCGGCTCGGGGAAGACGGCGCTCATGGAGCAGCTTTGCAAGCGCCTGCGCGACCGGCTCGACATCGCGGCGATCACCAACGACATTTACACCAAGGAGGACGCCCGCATCCTGGTCGAGGCGGGCGCGCTTCCCGCCGAGCGGATCATGGGCGTCGAAACCGGCGGTTGCCCGCATACCGCGATTCGCGAGGACGCATCGATCAATCTTGCGGCGGTCTCGGAGATGCGCAAGCGGTTTGCAAATCTCGATCTCATTCTGATCGAATCCGGCGGCGACAACCTTGCCGCCACCTTCTCGCCTGAGCTCGCCGACATCACAATTTATGTGATCGACGTTTCGGGCGGCGAGAAAATCCCGCGCAAGGGCGGCCCCGGGGTGACGCGATCGGATCTGCTGGTCATCAACAAGATCGACCTCGCTCCTTATGTCGGCGCCTCGCTCGAGGTCATGGCGCGCGATGCGGCCGCAATGCGCAAAAGCCGGCCGTTCGTGATGGCGAACATGAGGACTGGCGAGGGCCTCGACACGATTATCCGCTTTCTACACGACAAAGGCGGTCTTACGGTGGCGTAATCCATGCCGCCTGCTGCTAGCATGCTAGCTGTTGCGCCTCATCCGCGAATCAATGAGGGCTCGGGAACATCGGTCGGGTGCGGCGCGTTAACAATTCGACCATGCAGAAGGGGGTTCTCCTATGGCAGCGATTCGTCCATATCGACATGGCAATCTACCGGCGGCCCTTGTGGCCGCGGCGCGTCAAATTCTGGATGAGGGCGGCCTTCATGCTGTCGGGTTACGTGAGACGGCCCGGCGGGTCGACGTCTCGGCCACGGCCGCCTATCGCCATTTCGCCAACAAGGAAGACCTTCTTGCCTCTGTCGCCGCGGAAGGATTTCGCGAACTTGGCGCGGCGATGGAGGATGCGGCGACCGAGGACCCGGAGGCCGGACCCAGCGCGCTGAGCCGGGGGGGCCTCGCTTATGTCGAGTTTGCCTCGCAGAATCGCGGTCTTTTTCGGCTGATGTTCGGGCCAATCCTCGTTGAGCGGGGGAAATATCCCGCGCTGGAGGCGGCGGTCAACGCCGTCTCCGATTTCCTCGTCCGTCATGTCGACGATCTGGACCGGCGGCCGCGGGATAAGAACGCCGCGGCTATGGCGGCCTGGGGTCTGGTCCACGGGCTCTCCCATCTGATGATCGACGGCTTCGTTCCCGCGACCCAGGCGCGAACCATGGCGCAGGAAATCCTGGCGAGGACCCGGCTGCCGAAGGGGCCTTGGCCCGAACCGTGTGCCTGAGGCCGTGCGCCGAAAGCAATCGACGCGGCGGAAAACCCAAGCCGGCGCGGCGCCCGAGCCCAAATCCATGCCAAGTTGCGACAAGGGCAGCCCCTTGCGATTTTGAGCCTTTTCAGACACATGGGACGTGTCGGAAGGGGTATCAGTGAATAAGACAGTGGGAGCATCGTAATATTTATACGCAATCGAAATGGTCGATCTTATCGGAACCAATGGTAGCACGGACTCTCTTCTTTTGGGAAGAAAATGACGGAAAAAATGACCGTCTTCCGAACAGTAGAACACCGGCGAGGGCTGTTATAGCGTTAGCTGGTCGGGCGCCAAAAAGTTGCCGGGCTTCAAAACGTCATGGCCGGGCTTGCCCCGGCCATCCACGCTGACGATCAATTTATTAAAAGCATCGTCATTGCAATGGGTTGAGGCAAGCCCCTTGCCCAAATTCGATTCTTTTCTCTGGGCGCTGTCGTAGATGGCCGGGTCAAGCCCGGCCGTGACGTCGGGGTTGAAAGGCGCCGCCAGCGTTCCGACCAACAACAGCTACCTGCTATAAGCGCCACGGCGAGCGAGGGCGACAAGGGCGTCGAGATCGGCAAGCGGTGGATCGTGAAGGACGGCGAGGGGCGGCCGCGCGCCGTCCTGGAGACGGTCGAGCTGGCGCAGCGGCGGTTCGGGGACGTCGATGCGGCGCTTCGCCGCCGATGAGGGCGAAGGCGATCGTTCGCTCGCCTATTGGCGGCGGGCGCACACCAACTATTTCACCCGCCGCGGCGAATTTGCGCCGGACATGGCGCTCTATTGCGAACGGTTCAGGCTCGTCGAAACGCTCGGCGAGGGCTGAGGGACGCTTCGACTCCTCGCCCCAAACCCTCATCCGGCCCTTCGGGCCACCTTCTCCCGGAAGGGGAGAAGGAAGGGAGTCACCCTTCAACAAACTCCGCGCGCGGAATCCCCTGCGCGTAGAGCAGCGCAGTCAGATCGCCGTGATCGATGCGGGCGTGCGCCGCGGCGGCGACCTTGGGCTTGGCGCGATAGGCGACGCCGAGGCCTGCGGCCTCGCAGCATCGCGAGATCGTTCGCGCCGTCGCCGACGGCGAGCGTCTCGCTGAGCGACAGGCCCATCGAGCGCGGCGATTGTCCTCAACGCTTCCAGCTTGGCGTTATGGCCGAGAATCGGCTCGGCGACCTTGCCGGTCAGCTTGCCGCCTTCGATCACAAGCGTGTTGGCGCGGTCCTCGTCGGCGCCGATCCACGCGGCGATAGCGGTCGTGAACTGGCGAAAGCCGCCCGATACGATGGCGACTCGCGCGCCGCTCGCTCGCATGGTGCGCGCCAGCGTTTGCGCGCCGGGGTTGAGCGTGATGCGGTCCCGCGAGTACGTCTGCGATCACGCGCTCCGGCAATCCGCCGAGCAGCGCCACCCGCTCGCGCAAAGCCGGCTCGAAGGCGATGTCGCCCCGCATCGCGCGATCGGTGATCGTCGCCACATTCTCGCCGACGCCGGCATAGGCCGCGAGCTCGTCGACGCATTCCTGGCCGATCAGGGTCGAATCCATGTCGGCGACCAGGAGGCGCTTCAACCGCTGCCCGGCGGGCTGGACGATGACGTCGATCGGCTCGGCGGCCAGCGCCGGTTCGAGCGCGGCGCGGATCGCGGCAGGCGGGCCGCGGAAAAAGATGTCCGCCGCGACGCCGTGGTCGAGCCAGCGCCAGGATGCGAATCCCGGCGACGCCTTGCGCCGCCCGCGCGATTCTTGCATCGCTGAATCGGAATTTCCGGGGGTCGGCGATCAGCGTGGCGACGAGTGGCGAACGACGGCATGAAGCTTCCGGGCGCTGACGCGGGAGAATTGGGTTGAGGCGCGCGCTCCTCATCGCAGGCCCGACGGCGAGCGGCAAGTCGGCGGCGGCGCTCGTGCTCGCGGAGCAGTTCGGCGCCATGATCGTCAACGCCGATTCCATGCAGGTCTATCGCGGATCTGCGGATCCTCACCGCCCGGCCGAGCCGGGAAGACGAGCGGCGCGCGCCGCATCGACTGTTCGGCGACATCGACGGGGCGGTCAACTACTCGGTCGGGCGATGGCTAAGGGCGGCGCGCGACGTTCTCGCTGAGATCGGCGAACGGCCGATCATTGTCGTTGGCGGCGCCGGCCTCTATTTCCGCGCGCTGACCGAAGGCCTTTCACCGGCGCCGCGGTTTCGGAGGCAGTGCGCGCGGAAGTCGCGGCGCAAGGCCGAGGGACGCGCGACGGCCGAGCTTCACGCCGAACTTGCCGCGTGCGATCCCGAAACGGCGGCGCGGCTCCAGCCCGGCGACCGCCAGCGAATCTTGCGCGCCCTCGAAGTGTTCGCCGCGGCCGGACGTCCGCTCGTGTCGTTTCAGGGCGCGCGCGAAGCGCCGCCGCTGGCGGATGGCGAATGGGCAGGGCTGTTCCTCGCCCCCGACCGGGCGGAGCTCTATCAGCGCATCGACTCGCGTTTCGACGCGATGCTCGCCGCCGGCGCGCTCGATGAGGTGGCGGCGCTGGCTTCGCGCGGCCTCGATCCGGCGCTGCCGGTCATGCGCGCGCACGGGGTCCGGCAGCTGATCCCCCACCTCGAGGGCCGGTTGACGCTGGCAGAGGCGACCGTGCGCTCGAAGCTCGACACACGCCATTACGCCAAGCGGCAATTCACCTGGGCGCGCCATCAGCTCAGGGCTTCGCATGGGTCGCGCCCGAGGCGGCGGTCGAGGCGGGAGCGCGCGCGCTCAGCGGATAAGCGCGCGACGTCGCGTCTCGCGTCGCGCAGCCGAAGCGATCGCCTTCCGCCGATCGCGGCCCTGCGCTAATTTGCCGTCATGACGACCGAAAAGCCCGCTCCCGAACTCGCCCTCGCCAGGGCTCGGCGCGAACACGCCAGGCTCGGGGCTGAGATCGCCGAGCACGACAAGCGCTACCATGGCGAGGACGCGCCAACGATCTCGGACGCTGACTACGACGAACTGCGCCGCCGCTACACGGCGCTGGAGCAGGCGTTTCCCGAGCTTGCCGGCGCGGATTCGGCCAATCGCAAAGTCGGCGCGGCGCCGTCGGAGAAATTCGCCAAGGTCCGCCACGCCGTGCCGATGCTTTCGCTCGGCAACATTTTCGCCGACGAGGAGGTCGAGGAGTTCTGCGCCCGCGTGCGGCGCTTCCTGGGGCTTGGCGAGGAGGCGCGGCTCGATTTCGTCGCCGAGCCGAAGATCGACGGGCTTTCCTGCAACCTGCGTTACGAGGACGGCGATTTCGTCCAGGCGGCGACGCGCGGCGACGGCTACGAGGGCGAGGACGTGACCGCCAACGCGCGCACGATCGCCGCCATCCCCAAGCGCCTGACAGGAGCGCCCGAAGTGCTCGAGGCGCGCGGCGAGGTCTACATGCGCCACGCCGATTTCGCCGCCCTCAACGAGCGCCAGGCCAGCGGCGGGCAAGACCGTCTTCGCCAACCCGCGCAACGCCGCCGGCGGGTTCGCTGCGCCAGCTTGACGCACGGATCACCGCCGAGCGGCCGCTCGCCTTTTTCGCCTACGCCTGGGGCGAGGTCAGCGAGCCGTTCGCCACA
>CAWIUD010000007.1:0-137486 GCA_963839185.1 uncultured Alphaproteobacteria bacterium
TCGCGCCCGGCCCCGGAATCGCGCCGGCCGGGCATTTGCCCAGAATGATCATGCCGAGCACTTCGTCCTTGGTCATGTCCTGGACGCGACCCGAGCCGACGACCTGGCCGTTCTTCATCACCGTCACCCGGTCGGCGAGGTCGAACACGTCGTGGATGTCGTGACTGATGAGGAAGATGCCGAGACCCTGCGCCTTGAGCTGCTTGACGAGCTCGCCGACCTGCGCCGTTTCGGCTGGGCCGAGCGCCGCCGTCGGCTCGTCCATGATCAAAACCTTGGCGTCGAAATGGATCGCCCGGGCGATCGCGACCGACTGGCGCTGGCCGCCGGAGAGCGCGACCACCGGCTCCTTGAAGCGGCGAAAGTTCGGATTGAGCCGCCCCATCACCTTGCGCGCCTCGGCCTCCATCGAGGCGTCGTCGAGCGTTCCCCAGCGGGTGAGCAGCTCGCGGCCGAGATAGAGGTTCGACGCGGCGTCGACATTGTCGGCAAGGGCGAGCGCCTGATACACCGTCTCGATGCCATAGTGCTTCGCGTCGCGCGGGTTATCGATCCTGGCTTCCTGCCCATCGATGAAGATCTGCCCGAGTCGCGCTTGTAGGCGCCGCTGAGGATTTTGATGAGGCAGGACTTGCCCGCGCCGTTGTGGCCGAGCAGGCCGACGACTTCGCCGGGATACAAGTCGATATAAGCGTGGTCGACGGCCTTCACGCCGCCGAAGGCGATCGAGATGTCCTTCATCTCGACCAGCGGCGTTTGGGCGTTTGCTTCCACAGGTCTCAGCCCTTGGCGGTTCTGCGGCGGTAGAAGGTGTCGATGCCGACCGCGCCGACGAGCACCACGCCGACCACCATCTGCTGGAAAGCCAAGTCCAGGCCGAGCAGGACCATACCCGATTGCAACGACTGGATGACAAGCGCGCCGATGAGCGCGCCGTAGATCGTGCCGACGCCGCCGGCGAGCGAGGTGCCGCCGATCACCGCGGCCGCGATCACGTATAGCTCGTCGAACTGCCCGAGCACGTTGGTCGCCGAGTTGAGCCGCGCCGAATCGATGCAGGCCGCGACCCCCGCCAGCGCGCCCATCAGCGCAAAGACGAGAATCGTGATCTTCCTGGTGTTGACGCCGGCGAGTTCGGCGGCCTCCGGATTGCCGCCGGTCGCGTAGACATAGCGGCCGAACCGGGTGCGCCCGGCGAGGAAGGTCATGACGACGCCGGCCAGGAGCGCGATCAGCACGGGAATCGCGTATCCGGTCGAAATGAACAATCCGCCCTCAGGCACGGGAATGGCGTTGGCCTTCGCATAGGCCGCGGCGACCCGCTCAGGCCAGGGATAGGCGTTGACGATCGCCGTCGCGCCAAGGACGATGAAGCAGCCGACGGCCGCGATCACATATTCCGCCCACATCGGCCGCTGCGGGAAACGGAACCGCGCGCGCCTCTGACGGCCGGCGTAGAGGCCGAACACGATGCCCGCGCAGGCGATCGCGGCCAGCGCCCAGCTCGCCGTCGCTCCGATCGAGCCGTGCGGGCCCCCGCCCATCAGCGCGAAGCGGTCGTCGAGCGGCGCGATCGTCTGGCCGGTCGTCACCCACCACGCCGCGCCGCGCCAGAACAATTGCCCGCCGAGGGTGACAATGAAGGCCGGGATGCCGATATAGGCGACGAGCGAGCCCTGAAAGGCGCCGATCGCCGCGCCGATCGCGAGCGCGAGGACGACGGCGATGATCCAGATCGCCGGATTGTCGAGGCCGAGATAGAGCGGCAGGATGCGGACCTGCGCGACGCCGATGATCGTCGAGACGAAGCCGACGATCGAGCCGACCGAAAGGTCGATATGGCGCATGACGATGACGAGCACCATGCCCGTCGCCATGATGGCGATCGACGAGGTCTGGACGCTCAGGTTCCATAAGTTGCGCGGCGTCAGGAACAGGCCCTCGCCGGTTGGAATCCAGGTATAGACGTTGAAACCGATCCAGATCAGCGCCAGCGCGCCGATCATGCCGATCATGCGGGTGTCGACTTCGGTGGCCCTCAGCAGCCGTCGAATGGCCGGCTCGTTCGGGAGCCGCGCTGGTCGCGCTCGGCGCTGCAGAGGTCATGGCTCCCTCCCGATCTCCTGGTTTCGCCCGTGGCCGCCGCATGTGCGGCGCCGCTACTACAGGAAAGCCGCGCCGCCCTTGAGAACGGCGCGGCTTCCTTTGTTTCACTCGCCCGAAGGTGCGGTCAACTCACTTGCAGAACGTGACCGTCGCCGGGCTTCACGCCGGCGCAGACTTCCGCCTTGGTGATCCAGCCCTTGTCGACGATCACATTGAGGTTGTCCTTGGTGACCGGCGAGCGGGGTCAGCAGGATGCCGTTGACCTTGATGCCCTTGGCGCCGCCGGTGAACGGCTTGACATCGGCGATGGTCGGTCATCTTCTTGCCGTTGGCGAGACTCGACAGCCGCCTCGCCGGCCATCTTGCCGAGATCGCGCGCGTCCTTCCAGATCGAGACCGTCTGGGTGCCGAGCGCGATGCGGTTGATCGCGGCGTGGTCGCCGTCCTGGCCCGACACCGGCACCGAGCCCGCCATGCCCTGCGCGGCGAGCGCGGCCACGACGCCGCCTGCCATGCCGTCGTTCTCGGCGACGACCGCGTCGACCTTGTTGTTGTTCTTGGTGAGGATCTGCTCCATTTCCTTCTGCGCGTTGTCCGGCTTCCAGCCGTCGGTATAGGATTTGCCGACGTTCTTGATCTTGCCCGCGTTCATCGCCGGCTTCAGCACCTCCGTGATGCCCGAGAACAGGAAGTTAGCGTTCGGATCGCCCTTGTCGCCCTTGATGAAGGCGTAGTTGCCGGCGGGCTTCGCCGCCAGGATTGCCTTCGCCATCATGCGGCCGACGCCGACGTTGTCGAAGGTGATGTAGAGCACGTTCGGGCTCTCGATCAGGCGGTCATAGGCGATGACCGGGATGCCTTCGTCGCTCGCCTTCTTGACCGCCGGCAAAATCGCCTCCGAAGTCCATGGCGAGGATGATGAGCACGTTGGCGCCCTTGGAGATCAGGTCCTCGACGTCGGTGAGCTGCTTGGTCGGCGAGGCCTTGCGCGTCGGCCGAGATGTATTTGGCGCCGTGCGCTCTCGAGCGCCTTCTTGATCGCCGCCTCGTCGGTCTTCCAGCGCTCTTCCTGGAAGTTCGACCAGGAGACGCCGACCGTCATGTCCTTCGCCATCGCAGCGAACGAGATGATGCTCGCGGACGCGAGCAAAGCCGCCGCCCATCGCCAGGTTTTTCAACGAATTCATAGTTTTCCTCCCTTGCTACCCGCGGACCGGCGGCCCGCCGCAAACAAACGCGCCCCTCCAGCCGAAGCCGGACAATATCCGCGTGCGGCACAATGGTCAGCCGCTGCGGACGACTGTCAATGCGCCAAATGGACTAAGTCGTACTCTGGCTTATCGGGCTCAGCGTCTGGCCTGCCGGTCGAGGCATTCAGGCGCTCGCGCGCTTGCGCGCGCCGGCTCGGTCATGAGAAGGATGGCCGACGCGCCGGGCGACGCTCAGGCCGGCTGCAGGACGAGGGCTGGGAGGACCATGAAGCGGCTTTTGGGCTGCCGGTCGCTCTTGCGCGCGTCGGCCTGTTCGTCGCCGCCTCGCGTCCGGCGGCAAGCTGGGACGAGCGCGTCTTCACAGTCGCATCTCGATTTCGATGCGATCGCCGCCGCCGGCCCGTCGGCCCTGCCCGCGCTCATCGAGCGCGGGCGCGAACTGTTCAAAGCGAAATTCACCACTGTCGACGGCGCCGGGCGTCCGAAGGCGACGCAGGCGATCATCCCGACCAAGCGCAAGAACGGCGTCAATCCGCCGTTCAGCCGCATGAGCGGGCCGGATTCGAACTCCTGCTTCGGCTGCCACAACGATCCCGTCGAGGGCGGCGTCGGGCGACGACGTCGCCAACGTCTTCGTCTCGGAAGGCTTCGAGAGCGCGCAGTTCGACTCGACCGATCCCTCATTCTCGAGCGAGCGTCACACCGGTCGCGCTCATGGGCGCAGGGCTCGTCGAGCTGCTGGCGCGCGAGATGACGGCGGATCTGCAGGCCATCCGCGCCGACGCGGTCGCGCGCAGCCGCGCGCGACGCGGCCAGGACGTGCGCGCCGATCTCGTCAGCAAGGGCGTGCGCTTCGGCTGGATCGTGGCCCATCCGGACGGCATGGTCGACCTCGACGCGATCGACGGCGTCGACGCCGACCTCATCGTGAGGCCCTTCAGCCGCAAGGGCGTGTTCACGTCGCTTCGCCAATTCACCATCAACGCGCTCAACATCCATCACGGCATGGAGGCGGTCGAGCGCTTCGGCGTGCGCTGGACCGGCAGCCACGATTTCGCCGAGAGCGGCGTGCCCGACGCGATGACGGCCGGCGACGTCTCGGCGCTCGTCGCGTTTCAGGCGACGCTGCCGCCGCCGACGGTCAAGACCGACCTGCCGGACGACTGGCGCGCGGCGGCCAAGGAAGGGGAGAAGCAATTCGATGAGCTCGGATGCGCCTCCTGCCACATCGAGACGCTGCCGCTGAAGTCGCTCGTCTTCACCGATCCCGCGCCCTATGACATGGCGGGAACGCTTGCGCTCCGCCGAGGCGAAGGCGCCGATCCGCATCGACCTTGGCGTGCTGCCCTTCGCCAAGACGCTTAAGAGGAACGACAAGGGCGAATGGCTGATCCCGCTCTACAGCGACCTGAAGCGCCATCTCATCGTCGACGAGACGGTCAACGCGCTCGGCAACGAATTGCAGGCGCAGCGCTTCGTCGAGCGCGACGTGTTCCTGACGCCGCGGCTCTGGGGCGTCGGCTCGACCGCGCCCTATGGCCACAACGGCGCCTTCCGCATGCTCGACGAGATCATCGCCGCGCATGGGGGCGAGGCGCGTTTCTCGCGCGACGCCTATCTCGCGCTCGATCCCGGGAGCGCGACAGCGTCGTCGCGTTCCTGCGCTCGCTGGTCATCGAGGCGCAGTGATGCGGATCGTCTGCCTTGCGCCCTTGTCGCTTTTCTCGGCCTCGCCGCGGCGCGGGCCGGCGACGGTCCGCAAAGCCGCTCGGCGACGTGCCGCTCATGCACGAGGAGGCGGACGCGGCGGGCATCCACAGCGTCTATGACGGCCCATGGGAATTCTTCGTCGGCGGCGGCGGCGCGGCGCTCGACTGCGACGGCTCGGGCTTTCCCTCGGTGTTCCTGGCGGGGGGCAAGAATCCGGCCAAGCTGTTCGTCAACAGGTCGAAGGCCGGCGGTCCGCTCAAATTCGAGGAAAAGCCGCTCGACATCGGCGCCGATCCCAAGCTCCTGCAAATGTCATCGGCGCCTATCCGATCGACATCGACGGCGACGGCCACATGGACCTGTTCGTGCTCAGGGTCGGCGGCAACCTGATGCTGAAAGGCGGGCCGGACTGCACGTTCACCCTCATGAACCACGAATGGAGTTTCGACGGCAACTCCGGCTGGACCACCTCGTTCGCCGCCGAGTGGGAGCCAGGACAGAAATTCCCGACGCTCGCGATCGGCCATTACGTCGACCGCAACGCGCCCGGATCGCCCTGGGGCACCTGCGAGGAGAATTCGCTCTATCGCCCTCAACCTGGCGACAAGCCCGACTATTCGGTGCGCACGCCGCTCGCGCCCGGCTTCTGCGCGCTTTCGATGCTGTTCACCGACTGGAACAAGTCGGGCGTTCCGTCGCTGCGCGTCTCCAACGACCGGCAATATTACCGCGGCGGCGAGGAGCAGATGTGGCGCGTCGAGCCGGGCAAGACGCCGCGGCTTTACACGCCGCGCCGACGGCTGGCGGCATCTGTCGATCTACGGCATGGGCATCGCCGAGGGCGACATCGACGGCTCGGGCTATCCGGAATATTTCCTCACCTCGATGGGCGACGAGAAGCTGCAGAAGCTCGATCCGGACGAGGCGGGCCGCGGCGAATTGCCGGTCTATCGCGACATCGCCGGCGAAGTCGGCGCAACCGCGCATATCCCCTATACCGGCGGCGACAAGCGGCCCTCGACCGCCTGGCACGCCGAATTCGCCGACTTCAACAACGACGGGCTCCTCGACATCTTCGTCTCCAAGGGCAATCTCGAGCAGATGCCCGACTTCGCCGCCTACGATCCGAGCAACCTCCTGCTCGGCCAGTGGAACGGCAAGTTCGCCGAAGCCGGCGAGGAATCGGGCATCGCGTGCAACCTCAAGGGGCGCGGCGCGCTGATCGCCGATTTCAATCTCGACGGCATGCTCGACATCCTGCAGATCAACCGCGGCTCGAACGTCGCGCTGTTCCGCAATCTCGGGGCCAAAAACGGCGACGGGCCGCCGCTGCCGATGGGCAACTGGACCGAGATCAGGCTCGTCGAGCCCAATCCCAACCGCGACGCGGTCGGGGCGAAAATCTCGGTCAAGACGGGAACCCGCACCCAGACGCGCACGGTTCAGGTCGGCGGCGGCGACGCCTCGGGCCACGCGGGCTGGATTCACGTCGGCCTCGGCACCGCCGAGCGGGCCGAAATCCGCGTGCAATGGCCGGACGGCGAGTGGAGCGCCACCTACCGCGTGTTCGCCAACCAGTTCGTCGTCGTCGACCGCACGAAGCCGCAAGCCGCCTACTGGTATCCGGGGCGATAGATCTGCCCCGGCGAGTCGCGCTTGTCACCGCGGGAACGATTTGTTAGACGAGCCGCCTTCGCTTTGAGCCCCGCCGGCCCGGAGCGAACGTGCGGTCATGGCGGAACTGGTAGACGCGCTAGCTTGAGGTGCTAGTTCTTTAACCGGAGTGGAGGTTCAGTCCTCTTGACCGCACCAGCTCCCTTCGCAGCGTCCCCGCGCCACATGCTCTGAACAGATCGGTCCGGTCACCCGGAAAGGCGCGATCTCTGCCGCGCGCCGAACGCCCCGGGCGAGCCGCGGCGGGCTCCCCTGATAGGCCAGGTCACCGTCTCCATTTCCTCGGCGCCGGGCTGGGTCAGCCGAACCATGTCGAGCGAGCGCGCCAGCCAACCCTCAGCGGCGGCATACTGCAGAGCGGCCTCAAAATCGGCAGGCCTTCCCATGTTCTGGACGAGAAACGAGGCCTGGACGTCGCTGAGCTTCAGGCTCTGTCGCGCGCGGACGTCCCTGGAACTGAAAATCGCCAGCAGAGCCCGCGCGTAGTCCTCGTCCGCCGGCAATGTCGCCACGGTTCTAACCCTCCGGCGCGGGCGATCCCGGCGTCTGCCCGGTCTGGACGTTTCCCCGGCGCGCGCGGCGCCGCCGAAATTTCGCGGCTTCCGCCGCCTCTTTCTTGTCGCGGCGCTCGTCTCGAACGCTGCTCACATTTGGACACTATCGGAGGGCATAATGACGGATTGAGGGCGGCTTGAAGCTTCCCGCTTCGCCGACGCCCTCTCTGGCTGGCCATTCAATGGGGCGGGAGCCGGACCAGAAGCTCAGCGGCCAGGCCGAAGGCCAGCGCGATCATCAGCATCACGCCAAGACGGGTGAATATTTCCAGCGGCGTCGGCGCATCGACAGCGGGGAACTCCTCCAGCCGAGTGCCGCTATCTTGCCGATATCGAGCGTAACCCAAGGCGTGCTCGCTCCGCCGAACCTGATGCATGGACCCAACTCCACGTCGCCTCTGATTAGGGAATATGGGCTTGGCCGCATAAGCGATCGATAGGGAATCCCGGGCGGGCCATCAGCGCTCGCATAAGATTTGCGCGGCGGAAGCGCCCGGCGCGGACTACTCCGCCGGGGCCGGCTTCACCGGAAACGGGCCATCGCCGCGCTGGATCGCGGCGTGCTCGAGCCGCGGTTTCAAGGCCCCGATCACCCGCTCGGTCTCCGAGAACCATCCTTTCGGAGCGGGGACGGTCGGGCCGTTTCCCGGGCCCGCAACCATGTGAACGATCCGGTAGCCCTTGGCCTTCAATTCCCTGAGCAGCATCGGAACCATGTCGGCCGTCCATTGATGATTGTCGTGCAGGAGCAGCATGCCCTTGCCGAGCCGGTCGAGGCGGCTCATCACGAGCTTCAGTTCCTCTTCCGGCGTCATCTTGATCCAGTCGGACGCCCAAAGATCGACGCCGAAAATGCCGACATTGTTGGCGGCGAACCACGCGCGCAAATCGGCCGTGTCGGCGAAGCCGGGGAAGCGGAAGAACGGCGCGTGCAGCTTGAGGTCTTTGAGGTCCTTCGGCTCGCCCTCCGGAAACGTCTGGCCATAGGCCGCCTTCTCGACCGCGATCATGCCTCTCAGCACGTCGGCGCGCGCGGCCGCATCCCCGCCGGGCAGGTAGCGCAAGGTCGGCTGGGGATGCGACCAGGTGTGATGGGCGACGGTGTGGCCCTCCTTGACCTCGCGCCGGGCGATCTCAGGCAGGCTTTCGGCGCTGCGGCCGATCTCGAAGAATGTGGCGCGCACGCATTGATCGGCGAGGGCTTTGAGGATTTCCGGGGTGGTCCTCGCGTCGGGGCCGTCATCGAAGGTGAGGATCACCTCGTGCTCGGCAAGCGGGATGGTCTGAGGATAGGTCTTCAAGCCCACCTCGAGCCCGCCCTCGGTCCCGACATGGGCGACCCGCGACGTGCCGAGCTTGTCGGGTCCGCAATCGGCGGCCTCAGCGGCGCTGACTCCAAGACAAAGCGCAGCCAGCGCCATCGCGATCCGCATTGACAGTTCCTGTGGGGAAGACATAGAGGGACTTCCATGCGTTGCGCCGCGCCCCGCGGTCAAGCGGCCGAACGCCGGGGACGGCCGTTAACGAACCATTACGAGGATCGCTCTAGTTTTTGCCCAGGTAGGCGCGAGGCCTCCGGCCGACGCAGGACGTTCGGGTGCGCGGCGGAACCTTCGACAACGAGCATCATGGCGTATTCCCACCAACTGTCGTTCCCCATTCTACGTTCCGGCGTCGCTCTGCTCATCGCCGCGGCGCTGATGGGCTGCTCGGGGAGCGTCGACCTTAGCGATAATGAGTACCCCAAGACGCTCGGCATCTATCCAAAGCCGAAGGACTACCCTGTTCACGGCATCGACGTGTCGAAGTTCCAGGGCGACATCGATTGGAACGCGGTCGCCAACAGTGGGGTCAAGTTTGCCTGGATCAAGGCGACCGAGGGCGGGGATCACGCCGACGAGCGCTTCCAGGCCAATTGGAACGGGGCGAAAGCGGCCGGCGTCCCGCATGGGGCCTATCATTTCGTCTACTGGTGCCGGCCCCCGCTCGAGGAAATGAGCTGGTTCGAGCAGAACGCGCCGGTCGAGGACGACGCTCTGCCGCCGGTGCTCGACGTCGAGGCGACGCCCACCTCCAGGACCTGCCACCGCCATCTCACCCAGGATGCCGCGATCGCCGACATGAGGGTGATGCTGGAGGAAATGGAGCGCCACTACGGCAAGCGGCCGATCATCTATACGACCGTCGATTTTTACGAGGCGATCCTGTCGGACGGCGCATTCAGCGACTACCCGATCTGGGTGCGGTCGACCAAATATCATCCGGCGGTCAAATACGGGTCTCGCGCCTGGCAGTTCTGGCAATACCAGTCCGACGGCCAGACGCCCGGCATCAACAGGGATGTTGACCGCGACGTCTTCTACGGCACGTCCGAACAGTGGCAGGCTTTCCTCCGCGAGCCGGAGACGGGCCCGCACAGGCCGAACGTGGAGCAGGCGCTGACCCAGCAGCTCGCCGGATCGAGCGCGGCGGCGCAACCTGCTCCGCCAGCGCCCGTTGCAGCGCAATCCGTCGAGCAACAGGCGGCGGCGCAGCCGGCTGGCGAGCAGCAAGGCGGAGCGGCTCAGGCTCAACCCGGCGCGCAGGAGTAACAGCACGCCCGCGCGCGGAACGCGCGACCGCTCCGCACTGAGCGGCGGTCCGTTTTCTCCGTAGGCCCTTGCCGGGCGCGTCCCATTGCGGCAACGTCCTCCCAACCGAAATTGAAGGGAGGCGCAAATGGCGATCGAGGCCGAAGCCGATCTCAAAGCGGACGCCCTGCAATTCCACAACTTTCCTCGCCCCGGCAAGCTCGAGGTCGTCGCGACCAAGCCGCTCGCCAACCAGCGCGACCTGGCGCTCGCCTACTCGCCGGGCGTCGCCTTCCCCTGTGAGGAGATCGCCGCCGACCCCCAAACGGCGGCCAAGTACACCGCGCGCCAGAATCTGGTCGCGGTCCTGACCAATGGCACCGCGGTGCTCGGCCTTGGCGCGATCGGCCCGCTCGCGGCGAAGCCGGTGATGGAGGGCAAAGCGGTCCTCTTCAAGAAATTCGCCGGCATCGACGTGTTCGACATCGAGGTCGCGGAATTGAACGTCGACAAGCTCGTCGACATCATCGTTTCGCTCGAGCCGACGTTCGGCGGGATCAACCTCGAGGACATCAAGGGTCCGGAATGCTTCGACGTCGAGGAGAAGGCGAAGGCCCGCATGGGCATCCCCGTATTCCACGACGACCAGCACGGCACGGCGATCATCGTCTCCGCGGCGATCGTCAACGCCCTTGAGCTGACCGGCAAGACCATCGGCGCGGTCAAGATCGTCTGTTCGGGCGCGGGCGCAGCGGCGCTCGCCTCGCTCAATCTCCTCGTCTCGCTGGGCGCCAAGCGCGACAACATCATCGTCTGCGACATCGAGGGCGTCGTCTACAAGGGCCGCGAGAAGCTGATGGACCGTTGGAAGGCGGTCTACGCGCGCGAAACGACCGCCCGCACGCTCGCCGAGGCGATTGACGGCGCTGACATTTTCGTCGGCCTTTCGGCTGGCGGCGTCCTCAAGCCCGACATGCTCAAGCGCATGGCGAAGGAGCCGCTGGTGATGGCGCTCGCCAACCCGACGCCCGAGATCATGCCGGAACTGGCGCTCGCGACCCGGCCCGACGCGATGATCTGCACCGGACGATCCGACTATCCCAATCAGGTCAACAACGTCCTCTGCTTTCCCTACATGTTCCGCGGCGCCCTCGACGCCGGGGCGAGCGAGATCAACGAGGCGATGAAGAAGGCGGCGGTGACGGCGATTGCGGCGCTGGCGCGCGAAACGCCGTCCGAAGTCGCCGCCCAAGCCTACGGCGGCGAAGCGTCGCTGTTCGGCAAGACCTCGCTCATTCCGAGCCCGTTCGACCCGCGGCTCATGCTGCGCATCGCGCCCGCGGTCGCCCGCGCGGCGATGGAGAGCGGCGTCGCGCGCCAGCCGATCGCCGACTTCGACGCTTATACCGACAAGCTCAACCGCTTCGTCTTCCGTTCCGGCTTCATCATGAAGCCGCTGTTCGCCAAGGCGCGCGCGGCGAGGAAGACCGTCATCTATTGCGAGGGCGAGGACGAGCGCGTCTTGCGGGCGACGCAGGTCGTGCTCGAGGAGCGCCTCGCCTGGCCGATCCTCATCGGCCGCCCGGAGGTGATCAAGGACCGCATCAAGCGCTTCGGCCTGACCGTCCAGCCGAACATCGATTTCGAGATCATCGATCCGCACGACGATCCGCGCTATCGCGACTATGTCGCGACCTATCTCAAGGTCGCCGAGCGCAAGGGCGTGACGCCGGATGCGGCGAAGATCATCGTGCGTTCCTCGCCGAGCGTGATCGGCGCGCTTGCGCTCTACCGCGGCGAGGCCGACGCGCTGCTCTGCGGCCTCGATGGGCGTTTCAGTACGCGCCTCGAGCATATCCGCGACATCGTCGGCCTCGCGCCCGGCGCGCGCGATCTCTCGGCGATGTCGCTCGTTATCGCGTCGACCGGCGTCTATTTCCTCGCCGACACCCACGTTCGCTACGATCCGAGCGCCGAGGAGATCGCCGATCTCGCGGTCGCCTGCGCCCATCACGTTCGGCGCTTCGGGATCAAGCCGAAGATCGCGCTGATCTCCCATTCCGACTTCGGCTCGGCCGACACCCCGTCGGCGCGCAAGATGCGCGCGGCGCTTGCTCTCTTGCGCGAGCGTGCGCCCGAGCTTGAAGTCGACGGCGAGATGCAGGCCGACACTGCGCTGTCGCTGGTCGCCCGTCAGCGGGTGATCACCAGTTCCCGCATTCAGGGCGAAGCCAACGTGCTGATCTTCCCCAATCTCGACGCCGGCAGCACGGCGCTTCAACTCACCCGGGTGATCGCCGACGCGTTGCCGGTCGGACCGATCCTGATCGGCCCCGCGAAGCCCGCGCACGTGCTGACCCCGAGCGTGACCGCGCGCGGCATCGTCAACATGACCGCGATCGCCGCGGTGGAAGCGGCGGGCGCATAGGGGTTCGCGCCCTCGCCTCGACGAGACGCGCGGAGCGCGGCGTCTCGAAGGGCGGACGATCCGCGTCGATTCGCCGCGCGCTCGTCCACAAGGCGCCCACAGATTTTCATTGACAGTGAAGTCGCAAGGGAGAGAATCGCCGTTGGTCGTCACGGAGCAGGCTCCGCCGAACTGACGACGTAAACCGCCGGGCCGCTGAGCGGCGCGGCAGAAAGACGGGGTAGCCATGACTCCGCCGGACAGCAGGAATGACCTCGGCTGACGCCGAGGTCGCAGCGCCGTCGCCGCTCCACATGCCAGAGCGGAAGGGCGCTTTGCCAAAATCGAGAATTGAACCATCGAAGCGGCGGCTCGCGAAGGCCAAGCGTCTCCGCCGCTGATGATCATCTGCAATATCCAGAGAACGTTTCGCAAAGGTCGAAACAGGGCCCCGCACCGCCAACGGCGCGTCGGGGCCCGCGCCGTTTTCGGCAGCAAGCCCGTCATCGCGAGCGAACGCGAAGCGATCCAGGATCGGTAGGCGCGGCTATCGCTCCTGGATCGCCACGCGGCTTTGCCGCTCGCGATGACGAACGCAGGGCAATTGCGGCGTGCCTTTACTACGCCGCCGCTTTCACCGGCAGCCGGACCCAGCCGCGCAGCGTGTTGTTGAACAATGGCTCTGGTTCGCCGTCGGGCTCGATCGCAATGAATGCGCGCGCCAGCGCGCCGAGCAGCGCCTCGCCTTCGAGCCTCGCCAGCAGCGCTCCGACGCACATGTGGACGCCGGCGCCAAAGCCGACATGGCCGCCGGTCGAGCGGTCGATGTCGTAGCGGCCGGGGTCCGGCCACTTGCGCGGATCGCGATTGGCGGCCGCGAGCAGCATCAGCACTTTCTCGCCTTCGGGGATCGTCGTTCCTCCAAGCGCGACGTCGCGCGTCGTGGTGCGGAAGAAGGTCTGCACCGGCGTTTCGAGCCGCACCGCCTCCTCGAAGGCGGCGCGCGCTTTGGACGGATCGGCGCGGAGCGCGGCGAACTGGTCGGGGTTCAGCGCGAGACACCTGAGCGCCGCGCCGAGCCCATGCACCGTCGTATCGAAGCCAGCGCTCAAGAGCGAACGCACCAGCAGCTCCGCCTCCTGCCGGGTGATTTCGCCCGCGTCCGCCGCGGCGTGGATCGTCGCGCCGATGCCGTTATCCGACAGCGTCTCGCGCCTGCACTGTCGCCGCGATCCATTCGACATGCGGCGCCATCTGCGCGAGCGCGGCCTTGCGCAGGTCGTTGTCGGGCCCGAACATGTTGAACACCGTCGCGGCATAGGGCAGCAGGTGCTCGCGCCCCTCCGATGAGAGGCCGACCGCGTCGGGCATGACCATCATCGGATAGACCTCGGCGCAATCGGCGATCGCATCGAAGCGCCCTTTGCGCGCGAGGTCCCCCGCGAGTTTTTCCGCGGCCTCGGCGAAGCGCGCGCGCAGCGAGCGCATCACCGTCGCCGACAGCGCGCGATTGAGCACCGCCCTCGCCCGGTCGTGCTCGGGCGGATCGCGCTCCAGCACCAGGCTCGGCGGGCGCCACGGCTTCTCGCGCTGAAAGTCGCTCAGGCCCACGCCGCGGCCCGAGCAGAAGGTCGCGGGATCGCCGAGGATCTCTCGCACCTCGGCGTAGCGCGCGGCGGCGTAGGCGGAATATTTCTCGAGCCAGACGACGGGTCCCGCTTCGCGCAAAAGCTCGTGCGCCGGATGCGGATCGCGCAGGAATTCGAGCGAAAACGGATCGATCGCCGAGACGGGGGTTCCGAAGGCGGCCGGCGCGCTTGGGCGATTTGCGGCATGACGGCGTTTCCTCGGAAGAGCCGTTTGCGGGCGACAGTATGGCCTACGCGCGGCGCGCGCAACCCGCCCGCGGCGCCAAACAGCGCTGAAGAACCGCGCCATTAGCGCTATGAGTTCCAGCCGGCCTGTTGGACGCCGTGCGACAGGCGGCGGCATAAGCCGGCGCGCGCGAGGGAGATCGCAGCGAGTCATGTGTCCCGCTTGAATTGGCGGCGCGGGCAGACATTGATCGGCGGGGACTGAAACGGGAGGGCGCGTGTCATCCATCTGGATAGCGGCGGGGGTTGCGCTTCTGACGTTTGCGAGCGGAATGGCGGGGCTCTATCTGCAAGGGCGGCTCCCGAAGCAGCACATGTCAGGCGGGTCAAAGGACATGATCCTGGCCGTCATTGGCCTCGTGACGCTGTTGCTGGCCCTCGTGCTCGGCACGCTGGTCGGCAACACCTACGCGTTCTTCGCGACGCAAAAATCCGAGCTCGAAACCATGGCCTCGCGGGTCCTGCTCGTCGACCAGGCGCTGACTGAATATGGTCCGGAAGCCAAGCCCGCGCGCGACAAGCTGAAAGAGGCGGTCATGCAAAGTTACGAACTCTTCTGGCGGGGCGCAGACCGCGACCCCGAGCAACTCAAAGTCGACGTGGCCCTGGCCCGCTGGCAAGGCGTGACGAGCATTCTCAACGCGCTCGATCCGGCGACAGCGGTGCAAAAGGAGTCGCTCGCCTCAGCCAAGGCGAATCTCGCGCTGATGGAGCAGACCCGGCTGCTGATGTCCCTGCAATTGTCGAGCCCGGTCGCCTGGTCGCTGGTCATCAGCGTGATCGCCTGGTCGATGTTTCTCTTTTGCGGCTTCGGCGTTCTTTCCGGCGCCAATCCGACAACGGTAGGGGTGCTCGCGCTGGGAGCGATTTCGGTGGCCAGCGCCATGTTTCTCATCCTCGACCTGAGCCAGCCCTATTCCGGCCTGTTTCGCATTCCCGCCTCGGCGATGGAGCAAACGCTCGCGGCGATCGACAAATGAGCGCGGGGCCGGATGGCGCCGCGACGGGCAACGCTCGAGCAGGACTGGATGAGACGGAACCAAGGCCGTCATCGCGCGCGAAGCGTGGCGATCCAGGTGCCGCCGCCGCAGCCCTACGATCCCGTGGATCGCCGCGTCGCTTCGCTCCTCGCGATGACGCTTCCGTCAAAGCGCGTCATGCTCTCGCTAACGAAGAGCCGCCGTCCAGCGCCGCCAGTTGCGCATCGAACCAGGCGAGGTCTCGCTTCCACTGCGGCCCAGTCGGGATGGCGCTCGACCAAGGGCGCAATGATCGCGCGCCCGGAGCGCAGCGATTCCCCGCCCACCCGCCCGATCGCCGCCGACGATCTGCGCGTTTGCAATCCTGGCGTAGGACACCGAAAGATCGCGCCGCCAGCCCGCGTTGCCGGGGTCGGCGCGCGACAGCTCGCGGATCGCCAGAGAGTCGCGAAACGCCTTCAGCGCCGCGGCAATCCCCCTGCGCCAAAGCACGTCGCCAACCTTGTGAACGACACCGAAAGATCGCGCCGCCAGCCCGCTGCCGGGGTCGGCGCGCGACAAGCCTCGGGATCGCCAGAGAGTCGCGAAACGCCTTCAGCGCCTGAGAGATCCCCTGCGCCACAAGCACGTCGCCAACCGGTCGTAGGACACCGAAGTCGCGCCGCCAGCCCGCGTTGCCGGGGTCGGCGCGCGACAAGGCCTCGCGGATCGCCAGACAGTCGCGAAACGCCTTCAGCGGCCCGGCAAATCCCCCTGCGCCAAGCACGTCGCCAACCGCTCGTAGGACACGACGTCGCGCCGCCAGCCCGCGTTGCCGGGGTCGGCGCGCGACAAGGCCTTCGCGAATCGCCAGAGAGTTCGCGAAACGCCTTCAGCGCTTGAGGCAAATCCCCCTGCGCCACACGCGTCGCCAACCCCGACAGGTCGCGCCGCCAGCCCGCGTTGCCGGGGTCGGCGCGCGACAAGCCTCCGGATCGCCAGAGCGTCGCGAAACGCCTTCAGCGCCTGAGGCAAATCCCCCTGCGCCACCAGCACGTCGCCAACCTGGTCGTAGGACACCGCACGTCGCGCCGCCAGCCCGCGTTGCCGGGGTCGGCGCGCGACAAGCCTTCCGCAATCGCCGAGAGTCGCGAAACGATTTCAGCGCTTCAGGAAATCCCCCTGCGCGACAAGCACGTCGCCGACCTTGTCGAACGACACCGAGACATCGCGCCGCCAGCCCGCGTTGCCGGGGTCGGCGCGCGACAAGTCCTCGCGGATCGCCAGACCGTCGCGAAACGCTTTCAGCGCCCCGAGGCAAATCCCCCTGCGCCACAAGCACGTCGCCAACCTGGTCGTACGACACCGAAAGATCGCGCCGCCAGCCCGCGTTGCCGGGGTCGGCGCGCGACAAGCTCCTCGCAGATCGCCGAGAACGTCGCGAAACGCCTTCAGCGCCCGAGGCAAATCCCCCTGCGCCACAAGCACGTCGCCAACCTTGTTCGAAGGAGACCGAAAGATCGCGCCTGCTTGCCGAAGCGTCATGCGGGTCGGCGGTCAAGAGCCGTTCCGCCGCGGCGACAGCGCCGCGATAGGCCTGCATCGCCGATTCAAGCCCGCCGGTCGTCACGCAAATGTCGCCGAGGTCGATCCATGACCAGACGCGGTCGGGTTCGATGGCGAGCAGACGCCGCAGCGTCGCCTTCGCCGAGTCATAATCGAAGGACGCCCGCTCAATCGCCGCCTGTTCCAGGAGCAGCGGCGCGAGCCGGCGGCGGCGCTCGCTTTCCTCCTCGGCGATCTTGTTGGAGAGGATCTCACGGGCGGCGCGCGTGTCGACTCCACGCAGTTTGTCGCGCGCCGCCGCGATCGTTGCGTCGATGTCGTCGCCGTCGTTGGTTGGCGCGACCGCTACGCGCGCTCGCGCGAGAAGCGCCGCGATGCCCTGCTCGGCCTTCTCCAGCAATTGCTCGCGCGACAGACCCAGTTCGCCAAGATTGTCGAAGATCGGCCGCAACACTTCCGGGTCGAGGCCGCGCTCGCGCGCCAGTTCCTCCCGCAGGGCCTGGCGAACGTCTTCTTTCGAAAGGCCGACCTTGTAACCGCGGTCGAACTCTCTCCGCTCCGCTTCGTCCCTGACCAGCAAATCGAGAATCGCCGAATAGGCGATATGCTTGGCGAGATCGTCGGGGCTGACGAATTCGCAGCCGGGATAGCGGTGAACGGCCTTCAGTCGCGCCAAATGCGCTGACTGCGCCGCTCGCGAATCGTCCGTCGGCGCATAACCCGGCCCCTCACGCGGCGCGGTCGTCGCCGCTTTGGCGATCAGCAACGGTTTACCGTAATAGAGCGTGAGCCAAGCCTCCCATTGCGTGTAGGAAATCGGTAGCCGGTCCTTGAGCGCTTCGGCGAGCGGCGTCAGTCGCTGCGCGAGATCGGGGTGTCTGCCGAGCAGCGCCTGTTGCTGCGTTTCATCCGCCGCAGCGCCGGTCATGTCGCCGATCAGATGCACCACGCCGTCGCAATAAGCGATGTATGTATCGAGCTTGTCGAGGGTATCGCCGCCGAGGTCCTTGAAATCTTCCTGCACCTTCACTGCGACATTGTGCCGGGTCAGGTCGCCGCGCAGCTGGTCGCGGTAGGCCCGGAACTCGTCTGAAACTGTCGAGAGAAAAATGTTATCGACACGGGACGCCCGCCCTTTTTCGAGCGTCGGCATCCTGTCACATTCTCGGTCCGTCAGAAACAGCCCCCCGGGGCGCTGGCTGAGTATCGCGACAATTTGTTTCTTTATTTTCAAAATCTGTGATATTGGTTTTCCTTTTTAGGAATGGCGCTGAGAATCCTCCTCACCAGTCCCTCGTGGCGTCTGTGGCGCTTCCCGGCGGCCGATTCCGAGCTCGGACGAAGCCTCCCTTGCCCCTTGGTCAAACCCAAATCCCTGAAAGCACTGAAGACGGCAATGGGCAGGCCTTCCGAAAAGTTGGCATGGATTTGGGGTCGGGCGCCACGTTCGCTTGGGGTCGGCGCGCGCTATTGTCAGGGGTCAGCCGCGCGAAGACGTGCTACACAAGCAGCGGCGGCGAATATCCATGCCGCGCAGGCTGCGCCCAGATCGGCGCGAAGGGGGAGAGCGATGATCCGTTCGGTCGCAACGCGCGCTGGCGCTGACCCTGGTCGCCGCCCTGGCGGCCAGCCTGGGGCAGGCGCAGACCCAGAGCCCGCCCCGACCCCGCCGCAGAAACCTTCCGCTGGCCAGGCCGCGCAGACGCCGGCCCCGGCGCCCGGGCCGCCGCCGGTCAAGATCAAGCGCACCGAAATCCTGGCGGTCGACAATTGGACGGTCACCTGCAGCGAGACCGACGAAACGCCGTCGAAGCGCCGCTGCACGGCCGACCTCAAGATCTATCAGACCGAGAACGGCGCCGACCGGCTCGTTTTCACGTGGATTATGGCGCTGCAGGACGGCAAGCCGATCAGCATCCTCACCATGCCGTCCGGCGTCCAGATCCCGCCTGGCGCGCAATTGAAGGCGGGCGACAAGGACCCCCGCAAGGCGGCCTTCTCAATCTGCCAGCCCGACCATTGCGAAGCGACGCTGCTTATGGATGAGATGCTCATCAAGGACCTCAAGGCGGCGGCGACCACTGAGGTTTCGGTCGTCGCCGCCAACGGGAACGCGGTCAGATTCACCGTCAACATGAAGGGCTTTGCGGCCGCCGTCGCCGACCTTGGAAAATAAGCGTCGGCCAAAGAGCGACGGCTCGACGCAGTCGTCGCGAAAGTTCTGCCAAGATAAACTAAATAAATAAGTACTATAGTCAGCTGTTTATAGATCGTTTCGCGTTGCAGAAAATGGCGCCTAACCTTCTGAAAAACCTCAGTCGCCAGCAAAGCTGCGCATCCGGCATGGACCCCTCGCGGCCGGGTCTTCAGCCTATCCAAGCGCCCTGAGCACCCCCGGCAGGGCCTCGGGCAAGTCCTCGGCGATGAGCCCTGGGCCGAGCGCGCGGGCGCAGGCGCCATGCAGCCAGACGGCGGCGGAGGCCGCCTCGAAGACCGGCGCCCCTTGGGCGGCGAGGCCGCTCACGAGCCCGCCCAGCACGTCGCCCGAGCCGGCGGTGGCGAGGGTCGGGGGCAGGTCCCAGCCGATCGTGGCCCGGCCGTCGGGCGCCGCGACCACAGTGTCGGCCCCCTTCAGCACGACCACCGCCCCGGTGAGGCGCGCCGCCGCCCTCGCCCGCTTGAGCTTGTCGTCCTCTGGCCTGATCTCCGCCACGCCCTCGAACAAGCGGGCGAATTCGCCCTCGTGCGGGGTGAGCGCGACCTGATGTCCGCCTGCGCGCGACAAGTTCCGCGAGCCGTTTCGCGTCGGCTGAAAAGCTGGTCAGTGCGTCGGCGTCCAGAACGACCGCGCGCTGCTCGGCGGGCCGCGTCAGCGCCTCGGCGACGAGCCGGCGCAAGTGCGGGCCGACGCCCGCCCCGGGCCCCAGCAGGATCGCCCGCCGGCGCGCGTCGGCGAGCAAATCCCCGAAATCCCTGATCCCCGAGAACGGCGCGACCATCACCGCCGTCGATTGCGCGGCGTTGGCCGCAACCGCGTCGAGCGGGCTCGCCAGCGTGACAATTCCCGCGCCTGCGCGAAGGGCGGCGCGCGCGGCAAGCCGCGCGGCGCCGGTCCGGTGCGCCGGGCCGGAGAGAACGAGAACCGCGCCGCGCGCATATTTGTGGCTTTCCGGGCCGGGCCGCGCCAGCGCTCTCGCGCCAGAGGGCGGGCGAATTGACGAAGGCCTGCGGAGCGATGCGGGCGAGCGCGCTGTCGGGAATGCCGATGTCGATGAGCCGGATCGCTCCGCAGAGCGTTCGCCCCGGAAGAAGCAGATGGCCGGGCTTCAGCCGGAAGAAGGTGACGCTCGCGCTCGCCTCGACCGCCGCGCCGCGCGCTTTGCCGCTGTCGCCGTCGAGCCCCGAGGGAACGTCGACCGCGAGCACTGGCGCGCCGCGGCGCGCGAAACCGTTGATCCGCTCGACGATCGCCTTCGCCTCGCCATCGAGGTCGCGGGCAAGACCCGCGCCGAAAAGCGCGTCGATGACGCAATCGGCGCCGTCAAGCTCGAGCGTTGAAGCGCTGACGGCTGGCCCCGGGTAGCGCTCGGCGGCGAGCGCCGGGTCGCCGCGAAGCGCCTCACGCCGGCCCAACAGTCCGACCTCGACCGCATAGCCCCGCTGTTGAAGCAGGCGCGCGGCGATGAAGCCGTCGCCGCCGTTGCCGCCCGGGCCGCAGAGGACCGCGATCCGGCCCCTGGATTTGGCGAGACGCCCGGCTTCGTCCGCAACCGCGAGCCCTGCCCGCTCCATCAGCGCGATTCCTGGCGTTCCCGCCTCGATCGCCGCGCGGTCCGCTTCGCCCATCTCGGCCGGCGTCAGCAGGTGCGGGAATTTAAGCGGATCGAGCATGGGCGAATGGTGGTCCTCGCGGAAGCACGGCGCAAGCGGCGAGAACCCGCTTTCCATCGCCTGGGATTCTGGGTATATCCCGCCGGCGCTGATCCCCGATAGCTCAGCTGGTAGAGCATTCGACTGTTAATCGAATTGTCGCAGGTTCGAGTCCTGCTCGGGGAGCCACTTCTCTGTTTCGCCGCTCGATCCGGATGGCGAGGTCGTTTCGCTGCGGACGGCGGCTGTGGCTTCCGCCAGTACAACGTCCGCCCCGGCTTTTCGCTTCGCGCAAAAGACGCCGGTATTTCACGCCGCGACGTCCTGGACCTGGTGGGCGTCTATCGCAATGGCCCAAGTGATAGGAACGGTTTATACCGAATGCACGTGTCCGGCGAGCCGCGTGGGGAACTCCACCCAAGCCGGACGGGAGGATCGGGCAGCGGCGATGAGAGCCGGCCCTGCGGTCAAGTTCGGTCGATTTATCGTCTATTAGCCAAAAGCAGTCATCCGCAGGACCGGACGCGCGCACGCCTTGACTCAGGCGGCGGGTTCTCGGATCAGACTTTGACGCGGGCGAAATGGCTCCGATTGATGAGCGATCGCTCGGCAGATATGCCTGGGATTGGTTTGGAAAAAGGCGTTCGAGTTGATCGGCGGGAGTTCCCGAAATCCGCTCGAGAGCTTGAGTATGCGTCTGGTTGTCGCGTTGGCGGCGTGCGCGTTGGCGTTCTGCGACCGGGACTGCGCTCAGGCTTTCGACTTCTTTGGGCTCTGGAGCTCGGGGGATTCCGCGCCGCCGGTCTCACCGGCGGCCATCTCCTATTCCGTGGCGATCGACGTCGCCGGCGGCGACGGGGGCGTTCGGAACGCGGTGATGGACGCTTCCTCGCTCTACAAGCTGCGCAAGGATGCTCCGCCCGACGGCGACGCGCTCGCCCGGCGCGCCATGAGCGACTTCGGGCCGGTAATCGATGCTCTCTGGGGCGCGGGCTATTACAACGCGGCGGTCACGATTTCGCTCGGCGCGGCGAGCCTAACGATCGCCTCAAGCGACATCGCGGCGTTCGCCCGCGCGGCGGAAAGCTATCGCAACCGCGCCGTCGCGCCCGTCGTGATCAAGGTCGATCCCGGCCCGCTGTTCCACTTGCGCTCGATCCGCGTCGTCAACGCCGACGGCTCGACTTCTCGCAGGACGAGCTGCCGCCGCGAATTGTCGGGCTCAAGCCCGGCGACCCCGCGGTCGCGAGCGACCTGCGCGCGGCGCAGGCGCGGATCGTCGACTGGTTCCGAAGCCAGGGCCGGCCCTTGGCGAAGGTCCAGTCGATCGCTCCGGTCGTCGATCACGCCGCGCATGTCATGGACGTGACGATGACGGCGGACCCCGGCCCGATCGCGCCGTTCGGCGAAGCGACGATGGTCGGGCCGAACAATTTCGATCCCGCCATCGCGCGCTCGTTCCTCTACATCCAGCCGGGCGATCCCTATTCGCCGCGCGCGCTTGCAGGACGCGAGGACCAGCATCCGCCAGATTCCGGCCGTCGGCGGGGTGCGCATCACCGAAGGGACGGCGCTCGACGCCTATGGCCGGCTGCCCTACCAGATCGACGTTGAGGACCGCCTGCCCTACGCCGTGGGGGCCTCGGCGAAATATTCGACGACGAACGGGCCCGTCCGGCCAGGTCTATTGGGAGGACCGCAATCTGTTCGGCGGCGCCGAGCAGCTGCGTCTGCAGGCGGACGTCTTCTACGCGCCGCCGTGGTATCAGACGCTCGCAGAGCCTCCGGAACTTCTCGATCCACGATCTCGGCGGACGCATTTCCGCGAGCTTCCTGAAGCCGGCCCTGTGGGGCACGCCCAACGATCTTTTGGTCGACGCCCTGGCGGAGCGCGTAAGCACCGGCGGGGCGGGCTTCCTCGGCTACCAGGCCGAGGACGTCGACGTGACGGCGGCTCTGCGCCACCGTTTCAGCCAGTAGTTCTCGATCCAGGCGGGCGTCGAAGGCCAGACGGGCATCGCGACGGACGCGCTCGGCAAGGTCGACTACACGCTGATCGGCGTGCCGCTTTCCGTCACCTACGACTCGACCGACAGCAAGCTCGATCCGACGCGCGGGTTTCGCGTCACCGCTTCCGCGGTCGGGTTTCCGACCTTCCTCGGATCGAGCCTCGATCTCGTGCAGGCGAAAGTGCGCGCCTCGACCTATTATGCGCTCGACGCCGACCAGCGCTTCGTCTTGGCCGGCCGGGTCGGGCTCGGCGCCATGGGGGGACCGGCACTGGACGAGATTCCCGCCAACTGGCGCTTTTATGCCGGCGGCGGCGGCTCGGTGCGCGGCTATGCCTTTGACAGCCTCGGGCCGACCGGCCCCTGCGGCGCGGTCATCGGCGGCCGCAGCCTGTTCGACGGCCTCGGCGGAATTGCGCGTCAGAGTGACCGACACGATCGGCGTCGTCCCGTTCTTCGACGCCGGCAACGCCTTCGCCTCGAGCGTCCCCGATTTCAGCCAGCCCCTGTATATGTCGGCCGGCCTGGGGCTGCGCTACTATCACCGCGATCGGCCCGATCCGTCTCGACGTCGCGTTCCCTCTCGCAGCGCCAGCGGGCGACGCGGCCGTGGCGGTCTATGTCAGCATCGGGCAGGCTTTCTGATGACGCTTTCCTCCGCATCAGACACGTCAGCGCTGGCGGCGCTGCTCGCCGCGCTGATCGTCTTTTGCGCGCCGGCGCGCGCCGACGAGGCGGACAAGGGCGTGCTGGCGAGCCTGATCTCGCGGGCGCTGTCCTCGCCGACGACAGCGTCTCGATCGGCGCGGTCGACGGCGTGCTTTCCTCCAACGCGACGATCCGCGACATCGTGCTCTCCGATCGCGACGGTCCGTGGCTGAAGATCGACAAAGTGCGGCTGATCTGGAGCCGGCTGGCGCTGTTCAGACGCGGCTGGAGGTCGACCAGCTCACGATCGGCCATATGCAGTTCCTGCGGCGCCCGCTGCCGCCCGCGACCTCCGCCGCCGGACAAGCCGGCGCCGCAGCCGATCCTGCCGGAATTGCCGGTCAAGGTGATCGTCAAGCAGTTCGCGGTCCAGGAGCTGTCGCTCGGCGAGCCGGTCGTCGGCGTCGCGGCGCGCCTCGACGTCGCCGGCAAGGCGACGCTCGGGCCGCCGTCCGAGGGGCTCGAGCTCACTCTGGCGTCGCGACGGCTCGACGCGCCGGGCGAGTTCATGGCGCTGCTGACCTACGTCCCCGCCACCGACAAGCTCACGCTCAATCTCAATTTCAACGAGCCCGCCGGCGGCCTGTTCGCCCATTTCGCCAATCTTCCCGGCCTGCCGCCGGTCAAGCTCGCCTTCGACGGCGCGGGGCCGCTCGACAATTTCACGCCAAGCTCGATTTCGCCGCGGGCCCGGACATCTGGGCGAACGGCGAGGTCGTCGTCGCGCGCAGGGCGCCGGGCGGCGGCTGACGCTCGACCTGAAGTCGCGGCTCGAGGGCATGGCGCCGCCGATCATCCGCCCGGTCTTCGCCGGCGAGACGACGCTCAAGGGCGATGTCGTCTTCAACGACGATTCGAGCATCGGCGACGCCGGGCCTGCATCTCGTCTCGGCGAACGCCCGGCTCGACATCGAGGGCGGCCGGTCGGCGGACAGCATCCTCGATCTCAAGATCCATGCCGGCGCGATTCCCGGCGCGACCGCAGATCGGCAAGCTCGACTTCAACGCCTCGATCGTCGGGCCTGCTCTGCGGCCCGACAGATCGAAGGCGCGTTCGACGCCGGGGACATCCATGTCGCGGAAGGATCGCTCGACCATGTCGCCGCGACATTCCACGCCGCCCCGAACGGCCCGCTCACCGACGAAGCGACGCGGATCGCGTTCGAGGGCCAGGCGGCGGTGAGCGGCCTCGCGCTCGCCGACCCGGCGCTCGCTCGCGCCGTCGGCAGCGAGGTCGAAGCTCGCGCTCAGCGGCTCGGCTTCGCCGGCGGCGAAATCGCCTTCGATGCGCTCGAACTCGCCGCGCCGGACCTCGACGCGCGTTACTCCGGCCTTCTCGGCCGAAGCAGGCGTCCACGGCCAGCTCGAGCTCACGGCGCGGGACCTCAGCCGCTTCGCGCCGCTCGCCGGGGCTGCGCTCAGGGGCGAGGCGCGCCTCGACGGCCGACCTCGACGGCGCGCCGCGCTACGGCGCGCTGACAGCGACCCTCGACGCCCACGCGACCAAGCTCGTCGACCGACTATCCGCTCCTCGACAGGGTCACCGGCGGCGATCTCAGGCTGACCGGCGCCGCGCGGACGATGCCGGGCGGCGGCTTCGGCTTCACCGATCTCATGGCGACGGGCGCGCACGGCTCCGCGCGGCTCAACGGCGAGTTACGCGCGCGACAAGGTCGACATCGACGCCACGATCGACGTGCCGCAGGCTCCAGGCACTCGATCCGCGCGTCGTCGGCAAGGCCGCAGTCGTCGCCGCGCTGACCGGGACGCCCGACGATCTCGACGCGAGCCTGAAAGCGACCCTCAGCGAAGGACGTCTGCTCGACCGCAAGACATCCGGCCTCACGCTCGAGGCCGAAGCGCAGCCACATCACAGGGCTCCTCGACGCGAAGGCGTCGCTGTCCGGCGACGTCGACGGCCACCCGCTGCAGGGTTCGGCCCATGTCGCCAGGCAGCGCGGACGGCGGATGGGCCGTCGACAATCTCGCCCTCAGCCTCGCCTCGGCCCGTCTCGCCGGCGCACTGACGATCGGCGCGGATCGACTGGCCAACGGCAAGCTGAGCTTCAGCGCGGCGAACCTCGACGATCTCTCGCCGCTGGTCCTGACGAAGCTCAGCGGCGCCGTTCAGGCGAAGGTTGAGGCCGCGAGCGCCGCGGGCAGGCAGGCGCTTTCGATCGCCGCGACGAGCGACCGGATGAGCGTCGGCGCGCGCCCGGCTCGAAGGGCTCAAGGTCGACCTGACGGTCGACGATCTCTGGGCGCGCCGGGGCGTCTCCGGCGGCGGCGCTGGCGGCGCGCCGAGGTCGGCGGACAATCGCTCGCCGACGTCAAGCTGACGGCGACGGCCCGCGGCGATTCGAGCGATCTCGATTTCATGGGCTCAGTGCGCGGGACTCGCGGTGAAGGCGCGCGGACGGCTATCCGGCGGCCAGCCGATCCGCGCTCGACCTCGCGAGCCTCACCGCGGACGGCGGCGGACGGCGGCTTGCGCTCGTCGGGTCCGGCGACGCTGACTTATGAAGACGGCGGGCTCGACATCCGGAACTTCGCGCTTCGCGTCGACTCCGGCCGACTGTCCGTCACCGGCCGCGCCGGGTCGACGCTCGACCTTCACGCGACGGCGGCCGGGTTGCCGC
Organism: uncultured Alphaproteobacteria bacterium; assembly: GCA_963839185.1. Classification (GTDB taxonomy): domain Bacteria; phylum Pseudomonadota; class Alphaproteobacteria; order Rhizobiales; family Beijerinckiaceae; genus Roseiarcus. Next base: position 25,858 of record CAWIUD010000007.1, read on the forward strand.
TCGCGGCGCTCGATCATTGTTTCGCCGGGCCTCGGCCTTTCGGGCGTCGCTGACGGCGAGGCCACGATCGGCGGAACGCCCGGCAGACCCGCGGGCGACTGGCGCTTACGCCTCAAACAGCTGAGCGCGCCGCAGACGCGAAGCGCCGCCGCGCCGCCGCTCGACGTCGCCGGCTCTGGCCAGCTCGGCGGCGGCCGCACCTCGCTTGACCTCACGATCGATGCCGGCGCCCGCAACGCCGATCCGCCTGACCGGCTCGGCGCCGCTCTCCGCCGACGGCGCGCTCGACGTGAAGATCGACGGCAAGCTCGACGCCGGCCTCGCCAACGCCGCGCTTTCGGTCGGCGGGCGTCACGTTTCGGGCACGCTCGCGGTGGCGATGCAGTTGCGCGGGTCGCTCGCGAAACCGCAGGCGCAGGGGTCGATCCGGCTGAGCGAGCGGCGCGTTCAGCGACGATGAGACCGGATTCAAGCTCACCGCGATCAGCGGGCTCATCCAGGCGAACGGCGATGCGATCCGCATCGATCAGCTCGCCGGGACCGACGCCGAACGCGGCTCGATCACGGCGAGCGGCCAAGTGCGGCTCGACCCGGCCGCCGGCTTTCCCGGCGCCCTCAAGGTGACCGGCCGGCACGCCCAGGTCGTCGCCAACGCCATCGTCGACGGCGACGGCGGACATGGCGATCGACGTCACCGGCCGTCTCGCCGAGACGCCCAACATCAGCGGCCGCATCACGATCGTCTCGATGGACATCACCGTGCCCGATCGCTTCGACAGCGTCACGGCCCCGATTCCGGGTACGCGGCACCTCAATCCGACGCCGACCGCGCGGGCGCGGTTGGCCTTGAGGGCCAGGGAGCAGGCGGCCCGCGCGCGAGCGCCGCTGTTCAACGCCACGCTGGCCCTGACGATCTCGGCGGCGAACCGGATTTTGCTGCACGGTCGCGGCATCAATGCGGAAGCGGCCGGCGACCTCCATGTCGCCGGGTCGGCGCGCGACCCGCAGGTGACCGGCGGCTTCGAACTCCTGCGAGGCTCGCTGTCGCTGGCCGGCAAGCGGCTGGTTTTCACCCGCGGCAGCGTTCGGTTTCACGGCGACGTGACGCCAGAACTCGATCTCGTTGCGGAGACGAGCGCGGCCGGCGTCACCGCGCGCATCAGCGTGAGCGGCCCCGCGTCGCAGCCGTCCTTCGCCATCACCTCCACGCCCAGCCTGCCGGAGGACGAAATCCTTTCCCGCGTTCTGTTCCAGCAGTCCTCGGGCAGCCTATCGCCCTTCCAGGCGATTGAACTCGCCAATTCGGCCGCGACGCTCTCTGGACGCGGCGATGCTTTCGAGCCGCTGCGGCGATCGCTCGGCCTCGGCAGTCTGAATTCGGCTCGAGCGCGACCGGGAGCGGCAACCCCTGCTCGGAATTGGCCGCACGATCAACGACCGGATCAGCGTCAACGTCACAAGCGGAGCGAGGCCGGTGGACAATGGCGTTTCCGTCAATCTCGACGTCACCCGCCACATCCGCCTGCAGGCGGGCGTCGACGCGAGCGGAGGATCGAGCGCCGGCGTCGGCGCCGAATGGGAATACAAATAATCGTCGATCGAAGATCGCTTGTCGGAATTCGTCGTTTCGCCGAAGGTCCGATCAACGGATGGAATCGGCGCGGGAAGACGCTCATTTCGACAGGCGAACGCCAAGCGCCCACTGTGCGAGCCCAATCGGATGCGGCGCCAATGCCAAGTCCATGCCAACTTTTGCCAACTCCATGCCAAGTTCTCGCAAGCGGCGCCCACTGCGGTATTGAGCAATTCCAAGCGTTTAGTCGCATCCGGACGTCCACATTACCCCTTGGCGGGACGGTTCCCAATTCAACTCTCTTCTTTCGTGCATCCTCCTTTCGCCGATTGTCGCCCATTCGGGCAGCTGGCGTATTCTGAATTATAGAATAATTAAGTTCGATTGGCAAGAAGATGTTACTTTTCCGAACTATGCCCCAATTGCCGACAGATAAACCTCAAGCAAAGGGCTTGAGCCGCGCGAGGTTGGAACACAGCGCTCTCGCTCTAATTCGCGAATGACCAAATGACCTCGACATGGCTTCAAGGGGCTTTGACGCCGCCTGATCGCCGAAGCAAGTCTGCCAGGACCGCCTGGGCGTCCTCGATCAGCAACTCCTGGTAGCGATAGAACATCTCGCTGCCCATGGGCGTGACGACGGAGCGCAGCTGTTCCTCACAGCGAAGGCGAAGCGCCTCGAGGTCGGTGAGGAGGTCTTCGACCGCCTTTCGATCCTGCGGCGTTTTGATGACCGCCCCTGGCGGGAGCGTTTTGACGTGTTCCGGCGTGGAGCCGAGACCGGTGAGCGCCTTAAGTCGCGACTCCAGCATTTCCCGATTGGCGTCGATGCGCCAAAGCCTGAATCGGCTGTAAGCGTTCGAGGCATTGAAGAGAACCGTGACCGCCATCGCCAGATAGATCCAGTACGCAGGCGACATCAGGTTCACGAGGCGCGGGAAATATCGGTCCGCCAGTTCGGGCTCGCCGTTGGTGAAAAACTGGCGCGCCTCGTCGGCCAACGGCGCCTGATCTTGAGACTTCGCCGACGGCGGCGGGTTGTCTCGAACGAAATTCGGGAACTCCTCGCTGAGGAGCATCAGGAAGGCCTCTCGCTCCGCGCGATGCACGCACGCGTTGGTCATGATGAGCGTGTCGACCTGCGCGACGAGCTTGTCGGTCGCCGGGACCGGTTTGGCGATGTCGTAAAACCCGGCCGGGATTCTGCCGAGGCGCAGCCATTTGTCGCGCGCCACCAGGCCTTCCAGGTCGGCGGGAGCGACGATCTCGAGGTCGTTTGTATTCGCTAGCGTGCGGATCAGTTCGGCGCCGGCGGCCATGACGAACGCTGCGACATCGAGTTGGCCGTCGCGAACCATTCCCGCCTGAGCTTCGAGATCATGATTGGACAGTCTTAGATCGAGGCCTTTGAGATCGGAATTGTCCATCAATTGCCGCATCAGATCGGCGGTGCCGGACCCGTCCGGGCCAATGCCGACCGATGCGCCTTTGAGATCGCTGAACGCATCGATCGCGCGCCCGCGTCGGGCGAACAGCAAAAGCAACTCCGGTTGCGGGAGCCGGCCCAGAGACGCCAGGCCGGCGTCGGCGGGAACCGGCACTCCGTCTTGCACAAAGGCGAAAGCGGGAATGCAGCGCCCGTTTTCGCCGGCGAGGCGGGCGATGTTCTCGACCGACCCGTCCGTGGCGACGACGTTCAGGCGCCCGCTCTTCTTGAGGGCGCGCGCCGCAAGTCGCTCCCCGGTCGCGTGATATTGTCCTGTCGGACCGCCGGTAAAGACGGAAGCCTTCAGGAACGCGTAGTCGCCGGACACTGTGAAGTAGAGGATCGTCGCCGCGACCGCCAGAACGGCGATCGCCATCAACAGAATTCTTGCCCACGCTCTTCGATCGCGGCCGGGTCCAAACGCCAGTTGATCGAGGAAACTCATTCGTCAGCCGTCCGCCCCCGATAGGGACGACATTGGGCTAACAGCCAAGAACGTTTGGGACGTTTGTCACTCCAGGCTCCCGCAACGGGTCCGCCACAAGGTGGAACGGATAAATTCCGATCATGATCGGATTATGTGGCAAAGGGGTCCGTGTCGCCAGAGCGAAATTCGCCCAGCCGTCTGGGTCAGGCGCGAATCGAAATCGTCACCTCAAACGCTTCTCACACGGTAATATTAGCAAGGGTGCGCTCCGCAGGGCTCGCGCACGGCGCGAGCCCTTGGGATGGGCGAGCGCGCCGCATCTATTCCCCGGAACGTCGCGCGCTCCACGGCCGACTTGCGAGACATGGCAAGCTCGTGTTGCAATGCACGCTTGCCGCCGCTTGAAATCCGGCTGGCGACGCCATTCAGAACGGACTTAAGCGCCTGAGGTTCAACTCGGTCCGCGCGCATGATCGCCTGGATCAGCGTGTCGGCCAACAGATCGTTAATCGTCTGAGATCTGCGGGAGCGACATCGCGGTTCCTTTCGGTTTGATGGTTTGGGCCGGCTCGACGTCCGGCCGAGAAGCGAGCATTGACTTTTTCGACGGAGGAATGTTACTGACCGGTACCAGCCTAGATACCGGTCGGTAACATCGCAGTCAAGAGCAATGCCGAAAAAAACATTGAGCCAGAACACGGCCGCCAGCAGCGGGGCTCCGTCGGCGGCCCATTCCCGACCACGCGAGCGCATCGTCACGTCGGCGCAGGACCTCTTCCATCGCCACGGCATTCGCGGGGTGGGCGTCGACGCCATCGCAGAAGCGGCTGGCACCAACAAGATGACGCTCTATCGTCACTTCGGCTCGAAGGATGATCTCATCATCGAATGTCTAAACTACAAGGGAAAGAAATCTGATGAGATTTGGGCCGAGATCGAGGCCGCAAGCCCCGGCGATCCGGTCAGTCAGTTGTACAACTTCATTCACAAGGCGGCGACATTCATCGCCGAGGACCAGCGTGGGTGCGATCTGGCGAATGCCGCTGTCGAACTGACAGAAGATGGCCATCCTGCCCTTCGCGTGATCGAGGAGTTCAAGGTCCGCCAGCGCGACCGCTTGGCGGGACTTTGTCGAGCCGCCGGCGCATCGCAACCGGATCTGCTCGCGGACGCCTTGTTTCTTCTTATGGAAGGCGCAAGGGTCAGTCGTCGCAGCGTCGGAACCGCAGGTCCGAGCGCGAATTTGGTGCGGACATGCGAAGAGGTGATTAGCTCGTTCGGGGTTCGGCAACCCCGAACGAAGGAGTCGACCAACGCTTCGGCGTAATTTCTGATCGGAAAAAGGGCGCGGCAAGGCCGTGTCGTTCCAATGCAATTCTCGACCCATACCGTTGTCGGAGCAACGACTGATCGCCTGACGGAGCCCTCGCCTATTTCGCCAGTGCTCGTCACCGGCGCTGGCGGCTTCCTGGGATCGGCGATCGCAGCAAAGCTGCGCGCCGGCGGCTATCATGTCCGTGCGCTGGTGCGCCCGACGACTCCGCGAACGAATCTGGTTCCCGACAACTCGCTGTGCGAGGGCGATCTGCGTGACCGCGCCTCGCTGGCGAACGCGCTGAAAGGCGCCCGCTTCGTTTTCCATGCGGCTGCCGACTATCGTCTCTGGGCGCGCAATCCCGAAGAGATCATCCGCAATAACGTCGAGGGGACGCGGCTCCTCATGGAGGAGGCGCTGCGCGCCGGCGTCGAGCGGATCGTCTATACGAGCAGCGTCGCGACCTTGAAACTCGTGGATGGCGTTGTCGCGACCGAGGACCACTCGCTGAGTGAGGACAGCGCGATCGGAGCCTATAAGCGCAGCAAGGTCGCGGCCGAACGGCTGGTCGAGGCCATGATCAAGCGGGACGGGCTGCCGGCGGTGATTGTCAATCCGACGACGCCGATCGGCCCGCGCGACATACGGCCGACTCCGACCGGCCGCATCATCATCGAAGCGGCTTCGGGAAGAATGCCCGGCTTCGTCGACACCGGGCTGAATCTCGCCCACGTCGATGACGTCGCCGCGGGCCACCTCGCCGCGCTGCTTCACGGCCGGATCGGCGAGCGCTACATCCTTGGCGGCGAAAACGTCTTCTTGGCCGACATGCTTGCCGACATCGCCCGCCTCGTCGGCCGGAGGCCTCCGACGCTGAAGATACCCCGCGCCGCCGTCTACCCAATCGCCTACGCGGCCGAGCTGATCGCGAGGATTTCGCGATGTTGAACCTTTCGTCACGCTCGATGGCCTACGCATGGCCCGCCATCACATGTTCTTCGACGATGCGAAGGCGCGGCGCGAACTCGGCTATGTGTCCAGACCGTACCGGGAGGGACTTTCCGATGCGCTGTCCTGGTTTCGCGTCCATGGGCGTCTCGAGATGAGCCTCACGGCGCTCTCCTTCCTCCCGGTCTGCATCTGGGCTTATCTTCTGTTTGGCAGGGGAGGGTTTTGGCGTTGCGCCGTGCGCGATGACGCAGTGGCGGCGGCGCCGGCGAGCGAAGCCCAGTCGATGGACGCGTCGACGATTTGGCCCGGCGTCGTCGCCATCATCCCGGCTCGCGACGAAGCCGACGTGATCGCAGAGAGCGTCGGTTCTCTTCTGCTGCAGGATTATCCCGGCCGATTCTCTGTCGTCGTCGTTGACGATCAGAGTTCCGATGGGACCGCGGCCGCCGCGTCGGAAGCCGCGAAAGCGGGATGCGCCGTCCGACCGGCTCCAAGTGATCCGGGGAAGCAACGTCCCGCCCGGCTGGACTGGAAAGCTATGGGCGATGCGCCAGGGTCTCGCCGCTGTGGAGGCCGGCGCAGAGGCGCCCGAATTCGTGCTTTTCACCGACGCGGATATCGTCTACGCGCCGCACATGCTCCGCCGGCTCGTCACCGTCGCCCGCTCCAATGATGGCGTGCTTACCTCGCTGATGGTGAAGCTCCGTTGCCAAAGTCAGACGGAACATTGGCTCGCGCCGGCCTTCGTCTTCTTTTTTCAGAAGTTATATCCCTTCGCCTGGGTCAACGATCCGAGGCGGGACACGGCGGCGGCTGCAGGAGGCTGCATGCTGGCGCAGCGCAGAGCGCTCGAGTTGGCCGGTGGCCTGGAGGCCGTGCGAGGCGCCCTCATCGATGACTGCGCCCTTGCCGCGCTCATGAAGCATCAGGGGCCGATCTGGCTCGGGCTGACCGAGGACGTGCAAAGCCTGCGCGCGTATCCGGCGTTCTTTGATTTTGGACGGATGGTGGCGCGCTCCGCCTTTGCCGAACTGCGCTATTCGCCGCTCCGCTTGGCCACTGGCGTCGCCGGGATGGGCCTCGTCTATCTCGCCCCGCCGCTTTTCGTTCTATTCGCACGGGGCGGCGCGCAATTCGCCGGGGCGCTCGCCTGGGCGATGATGACTTTGAGTCTGGCGCCGACCCTCCGCCTTTATGGCCGGCCAATTGCCGGCGGAGTCGCTTTGCCCGCGATCGCCGTCGCCTACGTTGGCTTCACGTTGGCGTCGGCCGTGCAATACTGGCGTGGACGAGGGGGTTACTGGAAAGGCCGTTTTCAAGCCCAGGCAGGGAAGGCTGCTGGCGCATGACGAGCGCCACCGAAACGCTCTCCGGCAAAACCCATCGCGACGAGAACTTTCCGGTCGCGTCATGGCTGATGAGCGCCCGCCACCGCGGGCCGATCCTCGCCTTTTATCGCTTCGTGCGGGCTGCCGACGACGTCGCCGATCATCCCGCGCTTTCGGCGAACGAGAAGCTTGCGATGCTCGATGGTCTTGGCGACGCGCTTTGCGGCCGCGGTCCACAAGATCCGGAAGCCGAACCTCTGCGTCGCGCTTTGGGGGAGCGCGGGCTCAGTCCGCGGCACGCCCTCGATCTCCTCGACGCTTTTCGTCTGGACGCGCGCAAAAGTCGCTACGCCGATTGGGCGGAACTGATCGATTACTGCCGCCTCTCAGCGATGCCGGTTGGCCGTTTCGTTCTCGATGTCCATGACGAGGACAAAGCGATTTGGCCGGCCTCCGATGCGCTGTGCGCGGCGTTGCAGGTGATCAACCACCTTCAGGATTGCGGCGAGGATTATCGTCGCCTCGACCGCGTCTATCTGCCGCAGGACATTCTCGCCGCGCACGGCGCTTCGATCGAGATGCTTGGCGCGCCGCGCGCTTCCCCCGCCTTGCGCGCCGCCATCGGGGAGCGCGCTCGACGCGCTTCCGAACTGACGGAACGCGGGGCCGCGCTAATCCCGCAGATCGCCAATGTGCGCCTGAAGCTCGAAATCTCGGCGATCCAAAATCTCGCCCGGCGCCTCGCTCGCGACCTCGAGAGCCGCGACCCGCTGAGCGAGCCTGTCCGTCTGGGCAAGGCCGGCTTTGCTTGGGTTGGCGCGGTCGGCGTTTTGCGCGGCCTTGGCCGATCATGTGGTCGGCGCGGGGCGGACGCCGAGCGAAGGCTCGCGCATGACGACCCACGAGGCGGCGCCTGCGGCCAGCAGTTCCTTCTACATGGCGATGCGCATCTTGCCCAAGCATCGGCGCGAGGCGATGTTTTCCCTGTATAGTTTCTGCCGTGCGGTCGACGACATCGCCGATGAGCGTGGGACTTCTTCGCCGTCGCAGCGCTTGGCCGAGCTGGAGCGCTGGCGCGCCGATATCGCTGCGCTTTTCGTCGGCAATGCGCCGCTTCGGCTTGCCGGGCTTGATGAAGCCGTGCGCCGCTACGGCCTGAGGCGCGATGAATTTGACGCGATCATCGATGGAATGGCGATGGATGCCGAAAGCGACATCCGGGCGCCGGATTGGGCGACGCTCGACCTCTACTGCGACCGGGTCGCAAGCGCGGTCGGGCGCGTGTCGGTGCGTATTTTCGGGCTCGATCCGAAGCCCGGCGAAGCGCTTGCCCACCATCTCGGGCGTGCGCTTCAACTCACCAACATCCTGCGCGACATCGACGAGGACGCCGCGATGGGCAGGCTCTACCTTCCGAGCGAGGCGCTCCTCGCTGCGGGAGTGACTTCGGACGAGCCGCTTGCCGCGGCGGCGGACCCGAAGCTTGCGGCCGCCTGCGCCGAAGTCGCCTCGCGAGCCAACTGGCATTTCGATCAGGCGCAACCGATCATGGCGGCGGCGCCTCGCGCCGCCGTGCGGGCGCCGCAACTGATGGCCGCCGCCTATCGCTCAATTCTCGACAGGATGGTCGCAGACGGGTTTGGGCCGCCGCGGCAGCGCGCGAAGGCGAGCCGGATGAGAATTCTCGGCGCTCTTCTGCGCTATGGCGTCATATGAGTGTCCGGATCGTCCATGTCATCGGTGCGGGCGTCGCCGGACTGAGCGCTGCGGTGCGCCTGATCGACGCCGGCCTCCAGGTGGTCGTCCATGAGGCGGCGCGCGCGGCCGGCGGGCGCTGCCGCTCCTACTACGACCAGTCCCTCGATCTCGTCATCGACAACGGCAATCATCTGGTGCTGTCGGGCAATCATGCGGCGCTCGACTATCTCGGCCGGATCGGGTCTCTCGACAAGTTGCGCGGCCCATCCTCCGCGGTCTTCGATTTCGCCGACGCGCGAAGCGGCCAGCGCTGGCGGCTGCGGCCCAACGCGGGACGCGTGCCTTGGTGGCTTCTCGATCGCAAGCGGCGTGCGCCCGGAACGACGCTCGGCGAATATTTCGCTCCGCTCGGCATGTTCGTCGCCCGTTCGACCGCGACAGTCGCCGACGCGATGTCCTGCTCAGGTCCGCTCTACGAACGCCTGTGGCGCCCGGTGTTGCTCGCCGGGTTGAATACTGATCCGCGAGAGGGCTCCGCCGCGCTTGCGGCCGCCATCCTCCGCGAGACCCTCGCGGCGGGCGGGAGGGCGTGCCGCCCACTGATCGCAAGTGAAGGGCTTTCCAAGGCCTTTATCGACCCAGCGCTGACCTTTCTCGGGCGACGAAACGGGGCTGTGCGCTTCGGCGACCGGCTGCGCGGCATCCGATTTGACGGCGCGCGCGCTGCGGAGCTCGACTTCGAAGCTGGAGGTCAGACCCTCGATGGCGATGAGGCCGTGGTGATCGCCGTGCCGCCCTGGGCGGCTCGAGATCTGCTTCCTGGCCTCGACGCGCCCGACGAGTTCAGGGCCATCGTCAACGCCCATTTCCGGACGCCGCCCCCGCGGGATCAGCCTCCGATCCTGGGAGTCGTCAACGGATTGATCGAATGGCTGTTCGCCTATCCCGATCGCCTGTCGGTCACGATCAGCGCAGCCGACCGGCTGCTCGACCGGCCGCGCGAGGAGCTTGCGGCAGAAATCTGGCGAGAGGCGGCTGTCCTAAGCGGCCTTCCGCCGGAGTTGCCGCCCTGGCAGATCGTCAAGGAGAAGCGGGCGACCTTCGCGGCGACGCCGGCGCAGGACGCCAAGCGCCCCTCCTCGCGCACCCGCTGGGACAACGTCGCGCTGGCCGGCGACTGGACGCGTACCGGCCTGCCCGCAACAATCGAAGGCGCGGTTCGTTCCGGCTATAAGGCCGCCTCAATTCTCGCCGAGATGCGCCCTTCGCCTCGGCGAGCTCGAGTGACCGCAGGTGTTTCTTCATGAACGTCGCTCTCGATCCTCAGCAACACGCGCCGTCGCTTGACGCGCTCGAGCGGCAGATATCGCTGGCGTCGGAGGCGCTTCGAGCGCGTCAGCATGGCGACGGACATTGGTGCTTCGAACTTGAGGCGGATGTCACGATCCCCGCCGAATATGTGCTGCTCAGGCACTTTCGGGGCGAAGAGCCGGATCTCGAACTGGAACGGCTGATCGGCGTCTATATCAGACGCATCCAGGGCGCTCACGGCGGTTGGCCGCTGTTCCACGCCGGCGCGTTCGACATGAGCGCCAGCGTCAAGGGCTATTTCGCCCTGAAAATGATCGGCGACGATCCGGAGGCGCTGCATATGCGCCGCGCGCGCGAAGCCATCCTCGCACGAGGCGGCGCCGCGAGGAGCAATGTCTTCACGCGCGCCCTGCTCGCGCTCTACGGCGCCATCCCCTGGAGCGGCGTCCCGACCATGCCGGTCGAGATCATGCTTCTGCCGCGCTGGTTCCCCTTCCATCTCGACAAGATCTCCTACTGGGCGCGCACCGTGCTCGTGCCGCTCATGGCGCTGCAGGCCCTCAAGCCGCGCCCCGCCAATCCGCGAGGCGTCGAGATTGCGGAACTCTTCGTGGCGCCGCCCGAGACCGTACGCGACTGGCCAACGGGCGCGCATCAGACCTGGGCGTCGACCAAGTTCTTCGGCGTCATCGACAAGCTGCTCAAGCTCGCCGAACCTTTCTTCCCGAAGTCGACGCGCCGCCAAGCCATCGACGCCGCCGTGGCTTTCGTGACGGAGCGGCTCAACGGCGAGGACGGTCTCGGCGCAATCTATCCCGCCATGGCGAACACGGTGCTGATGTTCGACGCGCTCGGCTACCCGGCCGACCATCCCCATCTCGTCGCCGCGCGCAGATCGATCGAGCGGCTGCTTGTCGTTGGCCGGGACGAAGCCTATTGCCAACCTTGCCTGTCGCCGGTCTGGGACACGGCGCTCGCGGTCCATGCTTTGCTCGAAGCAGGGGGCGGCGTGGGCGCTTCCCACGCCCGAGCTGGACTGGAATGGTTGAAGCCGCGCCAGGTCCTTGACGTGAAGGGCGATTGGCAGGCGCGGCGTCCAGACGTCCGACCAGGCGGCTGGGCGTTCCAGTACGAAAACCCGCACTATCCCGATCTCGACGACACCGCCGTGGTGGCGATGGCGATGGACCGCGCTGACCGCGAGGGCTTCGGCGCGGTCGAAGGCACACTATGCGCAGTCGATCGCCCGCGCGCGCGAATGGATCGAGGGCTTGCAGAGCCGCGACGGCGGCTGGGCCGCTTTCGATGCGGACAACACGTATTACTATCTCAATCACATCGCCTTCGCCGATCATGGCGCGCTGCTCGATCCGCCAACCGCCGATGTCACCGCGCGCTGCGTCTCCATGCTCGCCCAGCTCGGCGAGACCAACGCGTCATTGACGCGCGGCGTCGATGCCCTGATAGCGGCGCAGGAAAAGGATGGAAGCTGGTTTGGCCGCTGGGGCGTGAACTACATCTATGGGACTTGGTCGGCGCTTTGCGCGCTCAGCGCAGCAGGCCAGGATCGGCAGTCGGAGCCCGTGCGCCGCGCGGTCGAGTGGCTCGTTCGCATCCAGAATCCCGATGGCGGGTGGGGGGAGAGCGGCGAAAGCTACAAGCTCGAGTATAAGGGATTTGAGCCTTCGCCAAGCGCCGCCTCGCAGACCGCGTGGGCGCTTCTCGGACTGATGGCGGCGGGTGAAGCCGATCATCCGGCGGTGGCGCGAGGCGTCGGCTATTTGGCCGCGACCCAGGGAGAGGACGGATTCTGGGATGAGCCGTTCCACACCGCCACCGGATTCCCACGCGTGTTTTACCTGCGTTATCACGGTTATTCGAAATTCTTCCCGCTTTGGGCGCTCGCCCGCTATCGAAATTTGAAGCGCGGCAACAGCCGCGCGGCGACGTTCGGCATGTAAACTGTTGAAGACCGTCCCCCGTCCCCTCGCCTGCTGTTCGTGAGCGGACTCAAACGCGAGGCCGCGATCGCGCGCGGGCCTGATGCGCTGGCGATCTGCGGGGGGAGCGCGAGCTTGCGCTCCAAGCTCGCGGAAGCGACGGCCCCCTTTCCCCTGATGATCAGCTTTGGACTGTGCGGCGGTCTCGACCCCGCTCTGCGCAGCGGCGATGTCGTAATCGGGACACGGGTTCTGGCCGGCGGTGACGGCCTCGCAGCCGATGCAACTGTTGCGCGCGAGCTTGCAGAGCGCCTTCGCGCCGCCGGCGAACGCGTCAGCCTCGGCGCTGTCGTCGGCGTCGACGGACCCGTGTCTGACGAGGGCGGCCAAAGTGAGCCTTCGCAACGCGACGATGGCGGTCGCAGTGGATATGGAGAGCCAGATCGTGGCGCGCTTTGCGGCCGATCACGGCGCGCCATTCGCGATCCTCCGCGTCGTCAGCGACTCCGCCGACCGGGACTTGCCGCCCCTTGTCACAAAGGCCGTCCGGTCCGACGGCGGCATTGATCTCGGCGCTTTGGCCTTTGGCCTGATCCGCGCGCCCGCTCAGACGCGGGGCCTGATCGCGGCCGCGCGCGACAGCGCGGCGGCTTTCTCAGCGCTACGCCGCTGTCGCCGCCTTCCTGGCCTTTTCCTTGGCCTCGGCCTCGCGAATCTCTGAAAGCTTCTGCGAAACATTGCGCTGGAACAGGAATTCCGCGGGACGCTGCCGGTCGAGAGGAATTTCGGGGGCCATCGGCCCTTCGGTCTTTACGCCGCGCAACGCCACGCCCAAAGCCTTCCAAGGCTTCGCCACCGTATCCTTCACGGCCGTCGCCTCGAAGCCGCTATGGACCATGCAATCGGCGCATTTCGCGTAGTTGCCCGTTCCATACGCGTCCCAGTCGGTCTCCTCCATCAGCTCCTTGAAGGTGGCGGCGTATCCTTCGCCAAGAAGGTAGCAGGGGCGCTGCCAGCCAAAGACGGTCCGCGTCGGGTTGCCCCAGGGCGTGCAGTGATAAGTCTGATTGCCGGCCAGAAAGTCGAGAAACATGCCAGATTGGTTGAACGCCCATTTGCGGCCCCCGTCCCCGCGCCGGAAGATGTCGCGGAACAGGTTGCTTGGTCGCGGAGCGGTTCAGGAAGTGCTTCTGGTCGGGCGCCCGCTCATAAGCGTACCCGGGCGAAACGGTGATGCCGTCGACGCCGAGCGCGGTGACCGACGTCAAAGAACGCGGCGACTCTTCGCTGCGTCGGCGTCGTTGAAGAAGGTGCAGTTGATCGTGACCCGAAAGCCCTTGGCCTTGGCCGCCTTCAACGCCGCAACTGCGCGATCATAGACGCCTTCCTGGCAAACGGACTTGTCGTGCATCTCCCGGTCGCCGTCGAGATGAATCGACCAGGTGAAATAGGGGCTCGGCCGGTACTGGTCGATCTTCTTTTCGAGCAGAAGCGCGTTGGTGCAAACGATCGCAAACTTCTTTCTGGCGATCACGCCCTCGACGATTTTCGGCAATTCCTTGTGCAGCAGCGGTTCGCCGCCGGCCATCACGACGACTGGAGCGCCGCATTCGTCCACGGAGGCGAGCGCGTCTTCGACCGAAATCCGCTTGTCCAGAATCGCGTCCGGATAATCGATCTTGCCGCAGCCCGCGCAAGCGAGATTGCAGCGGAACAAGGGTTCCAACATCAGAACGAGCGGGTAGCGCTTGCGCCCGGCAATTTGTTGCCTGACGACGTAGGCGCCAACCTTGGCGATCTGTCTTAAGGGGATGCTCAAGCCATTGTTCCTTCGCCGCGTTGCCGGCTACGGGGCGTTCCTTGCAGCAGGCGACCCTCGAGCCGCGCTCTCGAAGCGCCGCTCCGGCGGAGATGCCGCTTTTTGGGTTTCCTTAGCCCAGCCGGAGCGCAGGCTCAAGACAAGAGCTCGGCTGGCAGCCGGAAGCTGACGCTCTCTTCAAGCCCATCGAGGCTCGACAGCTCCGAAGGTTCGATCTGCATCAAGGCCTGAACCACTTCGTCGACGAGAACCTCCGGAGCCGACGCGCCTGCCGTAACGCCGACGACGCGAGCGTCTTTGAGCCATTGGGCGTCGATATCGTCGGCGTCGGCGACGAGATAGCTCGGCAAGCCCGCCTCTTCGCCAATCTCGCGCAGCCGGTTCGAGTTGGAGCTGTTGCGTGCGCCGACCACGATGATGACGTCGCAGATCCGGGACAATTCCCGCACCGCCGACTGCCGGTTCTGAGTTGCGTAACAGATGTCGCGAATATCAGGCCCTTCGACGTTGCTGAACCGCTGGTGCAGAGCGGCGATCAGGCCGCGCGTATCGTCGACGCTGAGCGTCGTTTGCGTCACATACGCGATCGGAACATCCCGGGCGATCGGCAGCTTTTCGACATCCTCTATGCTCTCGACCAGATGCAGTTCGCCGTCGATCTGACCCAGCGTGCCCTCGACCTCCGGATGGCCTGCGTGGCCGATGAAAATGAGAACCCGCCCCTGCGCGACGTAACGCCGTCCCTGGTTGTGCACCTTGGTGACCAGCGGACAAGTCGCGTCGATCGTCGGGAGCGCCCGGGACTTCGCCTCGTTCTCGACCGCGCGGGATACGCCGTGCGCGCTGAAGATTGTCACCGCGCCCGGTGGCACCTCGCTCAATTTCTCGACGAAGCGGGCTCCCTTGGCCCTCAGCGACTCGACAACATGACGGTTATGAACGATCTCGTGGCGCACATAGACCGGGGCGCCATATTTTTCCAGGGCGCGCTCTACAGTGTCGATAGCGCGCACCACCCCGGCGCAAAAGCCGCGTGGCTGGGCGAGAACGATCTTCATTGAGGCCGACTTGACGCAAGGTGAAAGCTTCGAACCGGCGCCGCCCGCGCCGACGCCGAATGCCCACCTATAACGTGCCGTCGCTAACGAGGCAACAAACCGTCACAATTGCGGCCACGTGCAGCCATCTGGTCAATTTGGATCCAGCGCCCGCGCGGGGTGAGCAACTTGCCGCTCGATTGTGGGTCCAAAACCTGGGCTACTTGTCAGCCGAACGGCGCGAATATATGCCTATGCTCGCCTCGCCCCTCCTAGAATGGCTTGGCTCGTCCGACATCGGTCCGATCGATTGAGCAGGACGCGTCGATTGCGGTCCAGGTCCGCGTCGTCGAGATGGGATTACGGATTTATGAGAGAACTGCGCGCATGCAAAAGACCATCAAAGTAGCGATCGCCGGCGTCGGAAATTGCGCAAGCGCTCTGGTGCAGGGCGTCGAGTACTACCGCAACCGCAACGGCGTTGAAGGCGTCATGCGTGAGTCGATTGGCGGCTATACCTGTAGCGACGTGGAGTTTGTCGCCGCATTCGACATTGACCGGCGCAAAGTCGGTCATGCGCTCGAGCAGGCGATCTTCGCAAAACCAAACAACACCCGCATCTTCCAGAGTTCTTTGCCTGTGTCGAACGTCGTGGTTCAGGCCGGTCCGGTCCTCGACGGGGTTGCGCCGCACATGGCCGACTATCCCGACGATGTCGCCTTCCGTTCCGCCGATCTCGAACCAACCGATGTCGCCGCGGCGCTCCGCGCGTCTGGCGCCGAAGTTTTGGCGTGTTACCTGCCGGTCGGCTCCGAGCAGGCGGTCAAGCATTACGCCCAGGCGTGTCTCGATGCCGGCGTCGCCATGATCAATTGCGTTCCCGTATTTCTTGCCTCCGACAGCGGATGGGCGCAGAAATTTCGGGACGCCGGGCTCCCGATCATCGGCGACGATATCAAAAGCCAGGTCGGGGCGACCATTGTGCACCGGGCGTTGGCGCGGCTGTTCGCCGACCGGGGGGTTAGTCTCGACCGAACCTATCAGCTCAACACGGGAGGCAATACCGACTTTCTCAATATGCTTGAGCGGAGCCGCCTCAAGTCGAAGAAGATCTCCAAGACCGAATCGGTGCAATCGCAGCTGGACGAACGTCTCGACGCGCGGGACATTCATATTGGACCGTCCGACTATGTCCCCTGGCAACACGACAACAAGGTGTGCTTCATCCGCATGGAGGGACGGGGTTTCGGGGACGCGCCGATCGAATTGGAAATGCGATTGTCGGTGCAGGATTCGCCAAACAGCGCCGGCGTCGTCATCGACGCCATCCGCTGCGCCAAATTGGCGCTGGAGCGGCGAGAAGCGGGTCCGTTAGAGGCGCCGTCGGCCTATTATATGAAAAGTCCCCCCCGGCAATTC
This sequence comes from uncultured Alphaproteobacteria bacterium, assembly GCA_963839185.1. GTDB lineage: Bacteria > Pseudomonadota > Alphaproteobacteria > Rhizobiales > Beijerinckiaceae > Roseiarcus. The sequence continues at coordinate 42,162 of CAWIUD010000007.1, forward strand.
CGCGACAGCGTTGCGCGCGAGGCCTGCAACGCCTTCATCGACGGGCGCGGCTTCGATCTTCCCGAGGCGGCCGCGCGCGATGAAAAGGTTGTGGTTCGCCCCGGCCGCTCATAGTGCGCTCGCAAACGATGCCGCGCTCTCCGGCGGGGCCAATCGAGACGCTGCTGTTCGACTTTGGCGGTACGCTCGACGCCGACGGCGTGGCCTGGAAAGACCGCTTCTACCGTCTCTACCGATCCGAAGGGCTGGACATGAGCGCCGATGCATTCGCGCCCGCCTTCTATGCCGCCGATGGTCCGCTCGTCGGGGGCCTGTCGCGCGCGGCAGGATTGTCGGAAACGGTCGAGGCTTTGGCCGCCAATCTCGAGACTGAACTTGCGCGCCGCGGCGCGGGCGATCACGGCGCCGGAACCCTCGATAGTCGCCATCGGCGCATGGCGACGCGATTCCTGTCTGAAGCCGCGGCGGCCTTCAGACGCAATCGCCCGATCCTGGAGGCGTTGGGACAACGCTATCGGCTCGGCGTCGTATCGAATTTCTACGGCAACCTCGAAGCGGTGTGTCAGAGCGCGGGATTGGCCCCGCTGTTCGCGGTCATGGCGGACAGCCATTGCGTCGGCGCCGAGAAGCCCGATCCAGCGATTTTCCACGCCGCGCTCGATGCGATTTGCGCCCCGCCCGAGACGACTGTGTTCATTGGCGATTCCTTGCGTCGCGACCGCGAGGGCGCTCGACGCGCGGGCACGGGCTTCATCTGGATCGCGCCCCAAGATGTCCAGGCTGCGGAAGCTCAGGCTTCGGCGGCGCCGCTCGATCATCCCGCGGTGACCGAGTTCGGCGATCTCGTGAAGATCCTGGCATGAGCGCAATTCGGCGCCTCCGGACCTACGGGGAGGCATCATCGCCGCGGGTCTTGGGACTCGCTTGCGGGCCGACGGCTATCGTTCGAGCAAGGCGATGGCGCGCGTCGGCGGACGGCCCCTTATCGAGCACGCCCTCGATCGCTTCCGCTTCGTGGGGATTCGCCGGTTGACCATCATCATCAACGAGACGAGCGACGATTGCCGGCAATGGCTCGCCGACCAGGGCGGAGATTTCGATCTCGATTTGATCGTGCGGACAACGCCGTCGTCCTACGCCAGCTTCCGGCTGGTTGCCGACCGCTTAGCCGGCGCGCCGGCGGCGATCACGACGATCGACGCGATGATGCCGGTCGACGATTTTCGTATCTTTATGCAATCGGCCGCCGCATTAGGCGAGCGACGCCATCGTTCTCGGCCTCACCGATCATGTCGACGACGAAAATCCGCTTTGGGCGACGCTGAACGTCGCCGACGGCCGCATTCGGAAGCTCGGCGGCGCCGATGGCAGTCATGTGACCGCAGGCGTCTATTGGCTGCCGGCTGAGCGGCCGGCCGCGGCTCCGATCGGGTTCGCGCGGCTCCGCGATTATCTTGGCTGGCTGGTCGCGGAGGGTCGGCCCGTTTACGGCGTGGTTCTGCCTCGCGTGTTCGACATTGACCGGGGGCGTGACATCGCGGCCGCCGAGCTGGCGGGGACTCGGCTGCGCGCGTGGGAATGCTCGCGCATGAACGCGGCCAAGACCTGCTGGGGCATCTACCGCGAGCTGGCGCACTCGCCTGGTCGTATCGACGACGACAGCGCCATTTTGAGAAGCGTCGGCGACGCCTTGGCGGGGCGGGGCTTCAGCGTCGAGCTTGTCTCCGCCGACGCCGCTGACGTTGCGCTCGAGACCCCTCACGCCAACATATTCGCGATGTGCGAGCGTGGCCCCGTGCTTGACCGCCTCAAGGCGGCGGAGAAGGCGGGGGCGGTCGTCATCAATTCCCCTGACGCGATTCGCAACACCTATCGCCATCGCATGATCGAACTCTTCGCGCGGCACCATGTCTCAGCCCCTGCCAGCCACGTCGTCGCGACCGACGCGAGCAGGCTGCAGCCGGCTGCCGGGGTGTGGGTCAAGCGTTACGATTTTCACGCGACGCAGCCCGACGATGTCATGTACACCGCGTCGGAGGACGGATGGCGCGAAGCCTTGCGGCGTTTCGCTGCGCGCGGCATTCCGTTCATTATCGGCCAGGAGCACGTGGCGGGCGACCTCATCAAATTCTACGGCGTGAGAAATGGCGCGGCAGACTCAAACTGGTTCGAATGGTTCTATCATCGCGACAAGGGAATGGTCGGTCATCCGTTCCAGGTTGCGCGCCTTCGCCAGGCTTCGTTCGGCGCCGCCGCGGCGTTGGGGCTCGAGATATTCGGCGGCGACGCCATCATCCGGGCTGACGGCGAACCGATCATCATCGACCTCAACGCCTGGCCGAGTTACGCGCTATATCGCGATCAGGCCACCCAAGCGATCGCCGACTGCTTGGCCGAGCGCTTTCGTCGACGCCCGCGCGCCGTAACCTAACATCGAGTTGATCCATGAATGACGCTCCCGATCGAAACACCGCGCCGGCGCCGCGGGCCGGCGCTCAACGCCGCACCGTGCCCGGTCCCAAATCCAAGGCGATTTTCGATCGCGAGGCCCAGGCGATGGCGCCGGGGCTCCAATCGATCGCGCTCTATTCACAAATCGTGGTCGACCACGCCAGGGGTTGCACGATTACCGACGTCGACGGGAACGAATATCTCGACTTCATCGCCGGCATCGCGGTCGGCAGCCTTGGCCACTGCCATCCCCACTACGTCAAACGTCTCAGGGAGCAGCTCGAGCGCGTCACCTTCGGCAGCTTCGCAACCGAGACGCGCGCGAAATTTCTCAATCTCGTCGCCAGCCTGTTGCCGGAAGGCATTACCCACATCCAATTGTTTTCGGGCGGCGCGGAGGCGGTCGAGGCCGCCTTCCGTCTCGCCAAATCCATCAGCAAGAAATTCGAGTTCATCGGGTTCTGGGGCGGCTACCACGGCAAGACCGCAGGCGTCATCGGCCTTCTCGGCGGCGGCTATCGCAATCACCAAGGGCCCTTTCCGCCGGGGATGCACCTCACGCCTTACGCCAACTGCTATCGCTGCCCCTGGAAGCTTGAATATCCGTCCTGCGGACTCGCCTGCGCGGAACATCTGCGCAACGTGATCAAGAACGACACCCAGGGCGAGGTTGCGGCGATCATCCTCGAGCCGATGCAGGGCACGGCGGGCAATGTCGTCCCGCCCGACGACTTCGTTCATGCGGTGCGGGAAATCGCAGACGAGTGCGGCGCGCTATTGATCGCCGACGAAATCCTCACCGGTTTCGGTCGCACCGGGACGATGTGGGCTTCCGACCAGTTCGGCCTCAAGCCCGACATCATGACGATCGGCAAGGGAATCGGCGGCGGCTTTCCGCTCAGCGCCGTCGCCTCGTCATTCGAGCGGATGTCCGCCACGCCATTCGGAGAGCCGAGCGGAAGCTCGTCCAGCTATGGCGGAAATCCGCTGGCCGCCGCGGCTGGTCTCGGCGCGGTCGAAGCGATTCTCGAGGATAGGCTGGTTGAGAATTCGGCCCGCGTCGGCGCCAAGATGCTCGATGCGCTGAAGCGCCTGCAGGACAAGTACCGCTTCATCGGCGACGTGCGCGGGCGGGGCCTGATGATCGGCGTCGAGATGGTCGCCGACCGGAAGACCAAGGCGCCGCTGGACAAGACCATCACCCGCGCTCTGTTCCATGAGGCGCTGGAGCGCGGCCTCATCACGATGTCCTATTCGAACGTCATTCGCATCAACCCGCCGCTGGTGATCACCGAGGATGAAGCGCTGCACGGCGTCGATATCCTCGATCAATCGTTTGCCGCCATTGCGCGCCGCTTCGGACTCGAGTGAGGCGGGTGCTTCGTGGGGCTTTCGTCGGCTTCGGAAACGTCGCGGAAAAGGGACACTTGCCCGGCTGGCGGTCCCGCGAGGATGTCAGGATGGTCGCGGCGACCGACGCGGCCGCCGCGCGCCGGGAGCCGTTTCTCGCGGGATGCCCGGAAGGCCGCTGGTATGATAGCTTCGACGCCCTTTTGTCTGGCGAAACACTCGATTTCGTCGACATCTGCGCGCCGCCCGGCGCCCATGCAGCGCTTATCCAACAGGCGCTCGGCGCGGGTCTCCACGTGCTTTGCGAGAAGCCCCTGGTCACCGAGGCGGGCGACGCCGAGATCGTCGCGTCGGCTGCGCGGCGCGCCGGGCGCGTTGTGCATGCGGTTCACAATTGGCTCAAGGCGCCGATCTGCCGCAAGATCTCGGCGCTGATCGCCGAGGGCGCGATCGGGGCCGTCAAATCCGTCCATTGGCAGACCCTGCGCACCCAGCCCGCGGTGGCTTTCACCGGCGACAGCGGGAAGAACTGGCGCGTCGATCCGACTGATGGCGGGCGGCGGCATCCTGTTCGATCACGGCTGGCATGCGCTCTATTGCGTCGCGCGCTGGGCCGGCGCTCCCCGTGGAGTTTCAGCGATGCTCGAAACGCGCCGTTTCCACGAATGGCCGCTCGAAGACACGGCGACTCTCGCCTTGGATGGCGCTTTGGGCGAGAGCCGCATCTTCCTGACCTGGACCGCCAGCGAGCGCTCGAATGCAATCGAGATCGAGGGAGAACTCGGTCAAATCCAGGTCGGCGGCGACATGGTCATCCTCAGATCGAAATCGGCCGAGCGCCGCTGGTCCTGCCCGCCATCATTATCGGAAGGATCGCACCATCCGGATTGGTTCGGCGGAGTGGCCGAAGACTTTATCGCGGCGGCGACGCGCGGTGGCGACAGGGGTAACATCGACGAGGCGGTATTATGCGCCCGGCTGATCGACGCTGCGCAGCGCTCGAGCGCCGCGGGCGGCGCGCGGATTTCACTGGGCGATTAGGGCAGGCATTCTCGCGGCGGTTCAGGCCCGTATACAACACCCTACGCGCTTGTGGGCGTCGGCGTCACGAAAAGCCGCTCGCGCGCCGCGAGGATCATCACCAGGAAAAAGTAGATCGGCGCACCGACAGCCGCCAAAAGCAGGAACCAGTTCGACTTGCCGAACAACGCGAGGATCAGCACGAGATAGATGAAATCGCGGCGCGACGCGGCGTCGAGCAGCCGCGCCAGAGGGCGCTCGGGGGCCGCGGAGACCGAGGTGAACAAGGCGCCGCCGTCGTCCTTGCCGCGCATCAATCGCCAATAGACGAATCCGGCCGACCCCAATGTGCCAAGAACCGCCGCAGCGCCGAGCCAAAGCGGCCAAGCCGCGGCGGCGGCCAAGCTCCAGCCCACCGCCATGCACGCGAATATGACGATGTGAACGACATTATCTCCCCAGAAATCGAGAACGCCGCCCCATCGCGATTGTTGAAATTTCAGCCTGGCCAATTCGCCATCGCAGCCATCGAGGATCGAATGGCAAAGAAACAACAGCGCCCCGATTGTCTGCAGCGAGGGAAGCGCCGACAGGAAAAAGGGGCCCGCGCAGACGCCAACGGCGATCGAAATAACGCTCATTTGATTGGGCGTTATCGCGGTCGGCGCGAGCAGGCGCGAAATCTGCAGCGAAATCGGGCGCTCGACGCGCCGCGCCATAAACCCGTCGGTGTCCTTGACCAGCGCGCGCAGCAGCCGCTGTTCCGCGACTCGGACCTCGGTTGGAGTCGCGACGACGATCGGATCAATCCCGGCCGGCATCGCCGCCGGAGGCCCGAAGCGACGACTGAGCCGACCTTGCACCGCGGCGAGATCGGTTGCGCCGCCTTCTGCAGCGAGCGCTGCAAGCGCGTCAGGCGCCGCCGCAGGAGCGATCATGACGATCCGGTTCGAGATGGCGGCCCAGTCCGCCGGTTCAACCTGCGTCTCGGCGAGCCGTTCGAGCCAATCGGCTTCAGACAGAATCGTCGCCGGCGCGATCAGCAGCGGCCCCGCCCGAGACCTCGCGAAGGCGGCCGCGAGCGCGCTCCAATTGGGAATCGTGGCGACGCCAGGCGGCGCGGGACAGTCCCGCCCCAGAAAAAAAATCTGGTTGAACCCCGCGCGCCGCGCAACGATCATTGTCCGCCGTATCAGGCCAACCCCAAGCACCGTTCGCTCGTGGTCATATTTCGGACTGCCGCTTGCCGCGTGAAGCGGCGCGAGCGGAGCGGGAAGAAGGATCAGGATCGGCGCCGCTGACGTTTGGATTCGAGAATTCTCGCCCTGCGCGAGGCTATGGACCATAGTTGATACAACTTCTGTTCGTTGTCGCTTCAGACCCCGCCCGGGATATTCTGCGACTGTCCCGATACCCCATAAAAACGAGGAGCATGGCATTCCGGCTTCATTGATCAGCGCTGCGCTTCTCGGTTTTGCGCTCGCCGTCTGCTTGATTGTCTACAGCGGCGCGGGCGAGGTCGCTCACGCAATGTCGGTCATCGGCTGGTGGCTGATTCCGATAACCCTGTATCATTGCGTTCCTCTGTTTTTCAGCGCTCTCTCATGGCGCGAGCTGCTGCCTGTTTCAAGTCGTCTGGATGTGTTCACGATGATCTGGATCCGGTGGATCCGCGAGTCCATCAACACGCTCTTGCCGGTCTTCGGCGTCGGCGGCGACGTCGCGGGCGCCCGGCTTGTCCACCTTCGCGGCGTCCCGGGAACGCAAGCCGCCGCCAGCATGGTTGTCGACACCACCGTCGGCGTGGCGACCCAGCTGATCTTTGTCCTGACGGGAGTGACGTTGCTGCTCGCCCGCTCGTCCGAGCACGCCGCGCGTCTGGCGGCGTGGGGCGTACTGATCGGCGTCGGGGCGCTTGCCGCGGGGGTGGCGGCGTTCGTGCTGCTCCAGCATCGAAGTCTGTTCGCTATTGTCGCGAAGTTGGCCGGGGGCCTGTCTCCCGAGAAATGGCTGTCCAGCGTCGCGGGCAACGCTTCGGCGATCGACGAGGCTGTCGTCGCGACATACCGCAGCGGCTTCGACTTCGTCGCCGCCAACCTGCTGCATCTCGTCGGTTGGGCCGCGGGGGCTGGGGAGATTTGGCTGGTGATGCGGGTCCTGGGCCCGCCTCTCGGCGCAATTGACGCCTTTATCCTGGAAAGCCTTGTTTCCGGCGCCCGCGCGGCGGCGTTCATGGTGCCCGGAGCGCTAGGCGCTGTCGAGGGCGGCCTTGTCGTGTTCGGCGCGCTGTTCGGCCTGCCGCCGGAAACGGCGCTGGCCGTTTCCCTCTCAAAGCGCGTTCGCGAGTTGGCGCTGGGCCTTCCGGGCCTGCTTGCCTGGCACTGGGTCGAAGGGCGCTATTTGCTTCGCCGCCGCGACGATCCTGCTGGCTAAGGTCCTCGGACCGGCCTCGCGGGGCTCAAACGTCCAGATTCGCCACGCTCAGCGCATTGTCCTGGATGAACTCACGGCGCGGCTCGACGATGTCGCCCATCAGTTTGACAAACAGGTCGTCGGCTTCGTCGACCTCCCGGATCTTGACCTGCAGCAGCGACCGCGCGTCGCGATCGAGCGTCGTTTCCCAGAGCTGGTCCTTGTTCATTTCGCCGAGACCCTTGTAGCGCTGGAACGTCACGCCCTTGCGCCCCGCGGCGTTGACGGCTTCGAGGAGCTGCGAAGGACCGGAGACTGTCGCCGTCTCGCCACGGCGCGAGAAGGTCGCGGGTTCGGCGAAGGCTTCCCGCAAAGGCCGCGCGTGCTCGTCGAGGCGTCGCGCGTCGGCCGAGGCGAGCAGGCCGGCATCGAGCGCGACCGCCTGTCTCACGCCGCGAACCTCGCGGGTCAGCACATAGCCGCCCGCATCGACCCGGCTCACCCACCCGCGCTCGGTCTCCTCGGCGATGGCGTTCATGCGCTCGGCAAGCTGGCGAGCCCGCGGCTCGCCCTCCGGATCGTCGGCGCCGGTCAAAGGCTTCAGCGCGCCGGCGAGCGCGGCCTGTTCGATCGCGGCGCGGTTGTAACGCGAATGCAGGCCCTCGAGCAGCCGGCGCATGGCGCGCGCTTCCTCGACCAGGGCGCGCAAGTCGGCGCCGGCCCGCGTTTCCCCGTTGGTGAGGGCAAGCGTCGCCCCATCGAGCCCCGCCTCGACCAGATAGTCCTCGAGCGCCCGCTCGTCCTTCAGATATTGCTCCGACTGGCCGCGCTTCACTTTGAACAGCGGCGGCTGAGCGATGTAGAGATGCCCGTTCTCGATGATCTGGCGCATCTGGCGGAAAAAGAAGGTGAGCAGCAGGGTGCGGATGTGCGATCCGTCGACGTCCGCGTCGGTCATGATGATGATCTTGTGGTAGCGCAGCTTCTCCAGGTTGAAGTCGTCGCGCCCGATGCCCGCGCCGAGCGCGGTGATGAGGGTGCCGATCTGCTCGCTCCCCAGCATCTTGTCGAACCGCGCCCGCTCGACGTTGAGGATCTTGCCGCGCAGCGGGAGCACGGCCTGGAACTCGCGGTTGCGACCCTGCTTTGCGGTCCCGCCGGCCGAATCGCCCTCGACGATGAAAATCTCGGACTTGGCCGGATCGCGCTCCTGGCAGTCGGCGAGCTTGCCGGGCAGGCTGGCGATGTCGAGCGCCCCCTTGCGGCGGGTGAGCTCGCGCGCCTTGCGGGCCGCTTCGCGCGCCTGGGCCGCCTCGACCACCTTGCCGACGATGACGCGGGCTTCCGACGGGTGCTCTTCGAACCATTGCGACAAAAGCTCGTTGACCAGCCCCTCGACGACCGGCCTCACCTCCGAGGAGACAAGCTTGTCCTTTGTCTGGGACGGAGAATTTCGGGTCGGGGCATTTGATGCTCAAGACGCAGGTCAGGCCCTCGCGGGTGTCGTCGCCGGAAAGGTCGACCTTCTCTTTCTTCAGAAGCCCCGAACTTTCCGCGTAGCCGACGACCTGGCGGGTGAGCGCGCTGCGCAGGCCGACGAGATGCGTGCCGCCGTCGCGCTGCGGGATGTTGTTGGTGAACGGCAGCACGTTCTCGTGGTAGCTGTCGTTCCACCACAGCGCCACCTCGACGCCAATGCCGTCACGCTCGCCCCTGATGAGGATCGGCCTGTCGATCAGCGCGGTCTTCGCGCGATCGAGATAGCGCACGAAGGCCTCGAGACCGCCCTCGTAACAGAGTTCCTCGCGCTTGGGCTCGGCGTGGCGCGCGTCGGTCAGCACGATGCGCACGCCCGAATTGAGGAACGCGAGCTCGCGCAGGCGGTGCTCGATCGTCGCATAGTCGAACTCGACCATGGTGAATGTTTCGGTCGAGGGCGTGAACGTGACTTCCGTGCCGCGCTTCGGCTTGCCGTCGACGACCGGCGCCGGCCCGACGATCTCGAGCGGCGCAACCACGTCGCCATGCGCAAAGCGGACGATGTGCTCCAGGCCGTCACGCCAGATGCGCAGAACGAGCGTCGTCGACAAGGCGTTGACCACCGAAACGCCGACCCCGTGCAGCCCGCCCGACACCTTGTAGGAATTCTGGTCGAATTTCCCGCCGGCGTGGAGCTGGGTCATGATGACCTCGGCCGCCGACACGCCCTCCTCTTCGTGGATGCCGGTCGGAATGCCGCGCCCGTCGTCGGTGACGGTGCAGGAGCCGTCGGCGTTGAGCGTCACCGTCACGAGCTTCGCATAGCCGCCCAGCGCTTCGTCGATCGCATTGTCGACGACCTCGTAGATCATATGATGCAGGCCGGAGCCGTCGTCCGTGTCGCCGATATACATGCCCGGCCGCTTGCGGACTGCGTCGAGGCCGCGCAGCACTTTGATCGAATCGGCTCCGTAGCTGTCGCCGGAACTTTGCGCGGCGTCAGCCAAATTCTTCTGGATCTCGTTCAAAATGACGCCTTCTGGCAGCTGATACGGCGGCGCGAAAGCCGCGACTCGCGGCGGGTAAACATCATAGCGCGGCGGTCCGCGAAATGCACGTCCGGGCGGGCCTTTGCGCATCGATTCGCGCGCCCCGCCTCGTGCCCGCCATATCGTTGTATCTAAAAGGTTATTTAGGCCAGTGAACGCAATTTTCAAGCGCTGCCGGCTCGCGCCGCCGACAATTCGTCGCGCGCGGCTTTTCGCAACATGAGTTGGTCGCTCGCGACCGAGCAGAGCCTGAAGCCGAGCGCCAGCATCGCGCGGGCGTCCGCGCCGTCGAAGCACCACATCCCCGCGTATTTTCCATGCGCCTTCGCGCGCTCGATGATCCGCCGGAATTCGCCCTTCAGGGCCTCGCTGCGCGGTTCGATCCTGCGCCCGCCGCTCAAGGTGATGGAAAGATCGGATGGGCCGACGAACACGCCGTCGATTCCCTCCACGCCAAGGATTTCATCGAGAGCGTCAAGCGCGGTCCGCGTCTCGATCATCGCGATGGCCTGGGTCATCGCGTTGGCCCCGCTCAGATAACCGGGCCCGTCGAGACCGCTCAGCGGCAGCGCCGCCCTCGGACCCCAGGAACGCTCACCGACGGGCGGGTATTTCGTGAACTCGACGAGGCGCTGCGCGTCCTCGCGGCTGTTGATCATCGGCGCCAGGATTCCGCTCGCCCCGGCGTCGAGGATTCGGCTCGCCAGCGCGAATTCGCCGACCGGCACGCGCACCAGCGTCGGTTTGCCGGCCAGCGCAATGGAGAGGATCGACCGGGAAGCCCCGGCGAAGTCGACCGCCCCGTGCTGCATGTCGAGCGCCACCAGGTCGAACGGTTCGCGCGCGAGCGTCTCGGCGACCGCCGGCTCATTCATGCCAACCCAGGCGCATACGACGGACGCGTTCGCCGTCAGGCGTTCGGCGAAAGTCCCAACCACAGGCTCGTTCATTCCCGCTCCAACGATAAAGGCAAGCCGTCCCAAATCGGGATTAAGCGTTCATTACGCCGAGTTAATTTGAAATTCATCTCCGAAGCGAACACTTTCCCGCGACGAAACAAAACGAGGGTATGGCCATGAAACGCACTCTCCTTGGCGCAGTCGCCGCCGTCGCCGTTTCCGCATCCGCTTTCGCGCTAACCGCCGCGGCCGCGCAGAGCGACCAGCAGCCTGCCCCCAGCGCCGAACGCATGCAGCATTGGGCGGCCGACCGCGAGACGATGCTCGACGCGAAACTCGCCGGCATGAAGGCCGGCCTCCAGATGACCGGCGACCAGGAAAAGCTTTGGGGTCCCTTCGAGTCCGCGGTGCGAGACGCCGACAAGGCGCGCATGGACGCCATGCAGAAGATGATGCAGACGCGCAATGAGAACGAAAAGATGTCGCCGGTCGACCATCTGCAGGCGATGGCCGACCGCATGTCGGAGGGCGCGGCCAATCTCAAGAAGATCGCTGACGCGGCCAAGCCCTTGTACGCCAGCCTCGACGATTCCCAGAAGCATCGGTTTGGCATGCTTGGCCGGATGTTGATGCCGGAGCGCGCCCGGTTCGCCATGGAGATGATGCATTGCATCACGGCATGGGCGAGCGCGATCAGGACGGAGCTCAGTAGTCACCGGGGCGTCAGCCCCGGGTAGGCGAAGGCGCGGCCGTCCCCCCTTCGGCCGCGCCTTCCTTTTTTGCCGGGCGGCGAACCATGTACAGCGTCGCGCCCTGGGCGATCAGGCCGCCGGCCGTCGCCAGCGCAAATGCGGCGATCAATGACATGCGCGGCAGCGTCGCGCTCACGATCGCGAAGAACATTGCGAAGGCGTAGAGCGCGCTCGCCATTCCGCGCACGACCGCAACGCCCGCCTGCGGACCGTGGCTCGCATGGGCGAAAGCGGCGATCGAGGCGGCAATCAGCGGATACGACGCCGTTATGCCGCTGGCGCGCGGACCAAGCGTCGACGCCGCCGAAGTGAGCCCGACGACAAGGGCGGTCGTCACCACGATCCGCAAAGGCATGTCCCACCAAGCGACGACGTTGGCGGAGAGCGCAACGAAGCGGCGCGGCAGCAGCCAAAGGACGAGCGTCAGCGCGGCGAGCGCGGCGGCAAACAGAATTGCGGTCGAGAGGCCCGTCTCGACCAGGATGGCGGCCGAGACAACGTAGACGAGGGTTCCCGCGACAAGCGCAGCCATCACGCCCTGTCGCGCCATCGCGGCATAGCCGAGACAGAAGGCGGCCTGCGACAGGACGCCCGCAATCGATCCGTCGGCGGCCTGGGCCGCGAACGACGGGCCCTGCTCGATGGCGAGGAAGACCGACACCGGACCCGATGTCAGCGGCAGGCCAACCAGCCAGCCGCCGACGGCGTCGCCCCACCGCCTTGCGGCGAGTGAGGCGAACAGCACGACCAGCGGCGTGATGACGAGCTTGATTTCCAAAAGCGACATCGCCCAGCCATTCGCATATCCGCGGACGAGGAAAAAGGGTCGAGTGGGGCGATAAGTCGCGCCCTCGACCGCTTTTTGAGATCGGCGGATCGCAAATGAACATGAACGCCCGCGGCGCGAAGCCTTGCGAGGCAGGCCGCCGTGGCGCACACTCGGCGCGCCATTCGGACGGGGGGAATGTTGAACGGCAAGGTCATCATTTCCTGCGCCGTGACCGGCGCCGGCGACACGGTCGGCAAGCATCCGGCGATCCCCGTGACTCCGAGGCAGATCGCCGACTCGGCGCTCGAGGCGCATGAGGCTGGCGCGGCGATCGTGCACCTCCATGTGCGCAATCCCGAGACCGGGAAGGCGGCGCGCGATCCGGCGCTCTATCGCGAAGCGGTTGGCCATATCCGCGCGTCCGGCGCCGATGTCGTCATCAACCTGACCGCCGGCATGGGCGGCGATTTTGTCTTCGACCCCGCCCATCCGTCGTCTGGAGGGCCGGGCACCGACATGGCGGGCGCGGCCGAGCGGGTTGCGCATGTCGAGGAGCTGAAGCCCGAGATCTGCACGCTCGATTGCGGGTCGCTCAACTTCGGCGACGGCGCTTTTCTGGCGACCGCCGGGCTGCTTCGCGAGATGGCCAGGCGGATACAGGCGGCGGGGGTCAAGCCGGAGATCGAATGTTTCGAGCTCGGCCACATCTGGCTCGCCAAGCAGCTGATCGCCGAAGGCCTCGTCGACGCGCCGCCGCTGTTTCAGCTCTGCCTCGGCATACCGTGGGGCGCGGAAGCGACCACCGAATCGATGCTGGCGATGCGCGGCCACCTGCCCGCCGGCGCCAATTGGGCGGGCTTCGCCATCGGCAGGATGCAGATGGCGTTCGTCGCCCAGGCGATCCTGCTCGGCGGCCATGTGCGGGTCGGGCTTGAGGACAATATCTGGCTCGATCGCGGCGTTCCGGCGAGCAACGGGTCGCTGGTCCAGCGCGCGCGGGAGATCGTCGAGCGCATGGGCGCTTCGATCGCGACGCCGGCCGAGGCGCGCGCCATGCTCGGCCTGAAGCGGCAGAAGTGACCGTCTCGCAAGCGGACGTGGCGTCGGAGCGGGGCTTTCTGGCCGGCGCGCTTTATGTGCTCGCGGCAGGATTGTCATGGAGTTTCACCGGCATTTTCCTGCGGCTCGCGCCGGATCTTGATTCCTGGCAGTTTCTGGTCTGGCGCAGCTTCGGCGTCGCCTGCGCCTTCGCCATCATTTTGCGGGCCCGAGGCGAAGGCTCGCTGTTGGCGCGCTTTGTTGCGACCGGGCCGGTCGGGGCGATTGTCGCGCTGGCGCTCAGCCTCGCTTCGATCGCGTTCATCGTCGCCATGAAGACCACGACGGTCGCCAACGCGCTCTTTCTCTCCTCATGCGCTCCGCTGCTCGCGGCGCTTCTCGGCTATGTCTTTCTCGGCGAGCGGTTGAGCCTGCGTCAGGGCGCGTCGGTGGCGCTCGGCCTTGCCGGCCTCGGCGTCATCGTCGGCGGAGCGCTGGAAGCCGGGAATCTCGCCGGCAATGTCAGCGCGGTGCTCGCCGCGCTTGGATTCGCCGGCGCCAGCGTCGCCATGCGCTACGGACCGCGGCGCGACCATTCGCCGGCGGTATTCGCCTACGGACTCATGGCTTGCGCGCTGTCGGCCGGCGTCTGCCTCGCCGAGGGCGTTACGTTGCTTCCGTCGCCGCTCGAGGTCCTGGCGGCGTTCGGAGCCGGCTTTCTGGGGATGGGACTCGGGTTCATGCTGTTCCTGCGCGGCGCGCCGCATGTCCCCGCGGCGGCGCAGACCGTGCTGGCGCAGACGGAGACGATTTTCGGGCCGATCTGGGTCTGGCTCGCCTTCGGCGAGACGCCTGCCTCCGCGACGCTGGTCGGCGGCGCCGATCATTCTTGGCGCGGTGATTTCGATGGCCGCCGCGGGCGCCAGTCCGCGGATGCCGCCTGCGATAACGTGAGACGCGTTGACGCATTCCGGGACCCTGAACACAAGGCAAGTCATGGCTTCACCAATCAAACGGGTCGCGATCATCGGCGCCGGCGTCATCGGGTCGGGCTGGGCGGCCCGCTTCCTCGGCGCCGGCCTCGACGTCGCCGCCTGGGACCCAGCGGCCGACGCTGAAGACAAGGCGCGAGCGGCAATCGACGCCGCATGGGGGGCGATGGCCCGCCGTGGGCTTGCGCCCGGACGCCAGCCCAACGCGACTGAGCTTTCACGCCTCGCTCGAAGACTGCGTCGCCGGCGCCGATTTCATCCAGGAAAACGCGCCCGAACGCGAAGCGCTGAAACAGGATCTGCTCGCCCGGATCGACGCCGCCAATCCCGCCGCGATCGTCGCCTCGTCGACCTCGGGACTGCTGCCCACCATCCTGTCCGCAAAGATGAAACGGCCGGAGCGCATGCTGGTCGGCCATCCGTTCAATCCCGTCTATCTGCTGCCGCTCGTCGAACTGGTCGGCGGCGAGAGAACCGCGCCCGCGACCATCGACAGCGCCGCCGCCTTCTACCGGTCGCTCGGCATGCGGCCGCTGCCGGTGCGCAAGGAGATCGTCGGCTTCATCGCCGACCGCCTGATGGAGGCGCTGTGGCGCGAAGCGCTGTGGCTCGTCAACGACGACGTCGCCACCACCGAGGAAATCGACGCGGCCGTCGTCTATGGCTGCGGCCTGCGCTGGTCGCTGATGGGCACCTTCCTCACCTTTCATCTGGCGGGCGGCGAGGGCGGCATGCGCCACATGCTGCATCAATTCGGGCCGGCGCTGAAGCTGCCGTGGACGAAGCTCGTCGCCCCCGAACTGACCGACGCGCTGATCGACAAGGTCGCCGACGGCTGCGAGGATCAGGCCGCCGGCCGCTCGATCAAAGACTTGGAAGCCCGGCGCGACGATTTCCTTGTCGAGCTTCTCGCTCTGGTGCAGAAATACTGGCCCGAGGCGGAAGGCCGGCCGGGCCGGCTATAGGGCGCCTTCCGACCGGGTCGAATCGCGACGTCATTGCGAGCGAAGCGAAGCAATCCAGGGGAGCGTAGGGCGCCCAGCGACCCCTGGATTGCTTCGTCGCTTCGCTTCTCGCAATGACGCTCAGGGGGAACGCCATGCGTCACGGCTCCGCGCTTCCGGTGCTTCAGGCCACGGTGGTCAGCGAATGGCTCGACTATAACGGCCATATGAACGACGCGGCTTATGCGATCGTCTTCAGCCGCTCGGTTGACGCGCTGATGGACCGCGTCGGCCTCGACGCCGCGACGCGCCGGCAGACCGGCCAGTCCCTGTTCACGCTGCAGACGATGCTGCACTATTTCCGGGAGGCGAAGGAGGGCGACGCGTTCGCCGTCTCCTGCCGCATCCTCGAACATGACGACAAGCGCCTGCGCGTCTGGCTCGACATGACGGTCGGCGGCGGCGAACCCGTCGCGGCCTCGGAGCAGCTCTTGATCTCGGTCGCGAAAGGCGACGCGGGGACGCGCGCCGCCCCCTGGCGCTTCGAGACCAAGGCGGCGCTCGACGCGCTCGCGAGGGCCCACAGCGGACTGCCGCGTCCGCCGCAGGCGGGCGCCGGCGTCAAGCTGAAGCGGGAGGGGTAGCGGCGCTCTTCCCCCCGCGCTCCGCGCGGGAGAGGATGCGCTGTTGACCCCGGCCGTTCCAGCGGCGACCGCTGATAGTCGCCACGCCGACGGAAAACAGTGTATTCTCGCCTTCAGATTCATTGGTCGTCTTAGGCGACGCGGCTTCGGGGACACCGCTCAGCCGATGAGCGCAGCGGTGCAATAGAGGAGGGGCGTTATGGCGTTGGCTCTGGTCACGGGCGCGAGCAGCGGGATCGGATTGGCGACGGCCGTTGCGCTGGCGCGCTCAGGCCACACGGTCGCGGCGACGATGCGCAATCTGGATGGCGGCGCGGAAATCCGCAAAATAGCCGCCGCGGAAAAACTTCCCGTCCATCTGTTCAAGGTCAACGTCGATGACGACGCCTCCGTCCGCGACGGGTTCGCCGCCGTCGTCGCGACGCACGGCCCGATCGACGTTCTGGTCAACAACGCGGGCGTGCCCGGCGGCGGCGCCATCGAGGAGACGGCGATCGAGTCGTTTCGCCAGGTAATGGAGACCAACTTCTTCGGCGGTCTTCGCTGCATCAAGGCGGTGGTCGGGAGCATGCGCGAGCGGCGCAAGGGAACGATCGTCAACGTCACCTCGATCGCCGGCCGGATCGCAATGACGCCGCAAGCGAGTTACGCCGCATCGAAATGGGCGTTCGAGGCGGCGTGCGAATGCCTGGCCCAGGAAATGCGCGCTTTCAACGTCCGTGTCGCGATTGTTGAGCCAGGCGTCATCGCCACGCCCATCTTCACGAAGGGGCGGCCGCTTCCGCCGGACAGCCACTATCCGCACATGAGGCGGCTGCGGGCGATCTTCGCCGCCTCGCTCGCCAACCCGACGCCGCCCTCCGTCGTCGGCGATGCGATCCGCGACATCGTCGACGGCGATAGCTGGCAGCTTCGCTATCCCGTTGGCCCCGATGCTGTGCCGGTCTTGAAGTCCCGCGCGAGCAAGACGGACGAAAAGGTGGTCGAAGAGGCGGCGGAGAGCGACGAGGAGTTTCTTGCGCGCGTCAAGCGCGAATATAAGCTCGACCTCACGCTGTGAGGTTCGCGGTCGCCCCTGGATCGCCGCGTCGCCCTTCGGGCTCACCGCGATGACGCGCCGGCGGAATAACGAACAGATTATTATGTTTAAATGAGCGTGACCACGCCTCCTCCAATCCTCCAATCATTTTATCGCAGCCAAGGCTTTGAAATCCCTGGACGCCGAGAACAAAGCGTCATGAGTCGTCACGGAAGACCCGCTCGAAAATCGTATCGACGTGCTTGAAGTGATAGCCGAGGTCGAACAGCGCCTCGAGCTCGGCGGCGCTCAGGGCCTTCGCGACGTCCTTGTCCGCTTTCAACAGCCCCAGGAAATCGCCCTCGCCGCGCCAGACCGGCATCGCATTGCGCTGAACGATCGCATAGGCCGCCTCGCGCGACACGCCCTTCTGGGTCAGCGCCAGCAGCACCCGCTGCGAGTGGATGAGGCCCCCGAGGCGGTCGAGGTTCTTGCGCATGGCTTCAGGATAGACGACCAGTTTGTCGATCAACCCGGCGAGACGCGCCAGCGCGAAATCGAGGGTGATCGTCGCGTCGGGCCCAATCATCCGCTCGACCGAGGAATGCGAAATGTCGCGCTCGTGCCACAGCGCCACATTTTCGAGCGCCGGCACCACCGCCGAGCGCACCATGCGCGCGAGGCCGGTGAGATTCTCCGCCAGGACGGGATTGCGCTTGTGCGGCATCGCCGACGAGCCTTTCTGGCCTTCGGAGAAGAACTCCTCGGCTTCCAGCACCTCGGTGCGCTGCAGATGGCGGATCTCGGTCGCCAGGCGCTCGACCGATGACGCGACGACGGCGAGCGTGGCGAAATAGGCCGCGTGCCGGTCGCGCGGGATCACCTGGGTCGAGACCGGCTCGGGCTTCAGGCCGAGCTTCGCCGCGACATGGTCCTCCACCCGCGGATCGATGTTGGCGAACGTGCCGACCGCCCCGGAAATCGCCGTCGTCGCAATCTCCTCGCGCGCCGCGACCAGCCGGGCGCGGGCGCGGGCGAATTCCGCGTAGGCGAACGCGAGCTTGAGGCCGAACGTCGTCGGCTCGGCGTGGACGCCGTGCGAGCGGCCGATGGTCGGCGTCGTCTTGTGCTCAATTGCGCGCCGCTTCAGCGCGGCGAGCAGCGCGTCGACGTCGGCGATCAGGATGTCGGCGGCGCGCTTCAGCTGCACCGCAAGGCAGGTGTCGAGCACGTCCGAACTGGTGAGGCCCTGATGGACGAAGCGCGCGTCGGGGCCAATGAACTCGGCGAGGTGGGTCAGGAACGCGATCACATCGTGCTTGGTTTCCCGCTCGATCGCCTCGATCCGCGCGACGTCGAATTTCGCCTTGCGCCCTTTCTCCCAGATGGTCTTCGCCGCCGCCTTCGGGATCGCGCCGATCTCGGCCATCGCCTCGCAGGCGTAAGCCTCGATCTCGAACCAGATGCGGAACCGCGTCTCGGGCGACCATACGGCGGTCATCTCGGGGCGGGAATAGCGCGGGATCATTGGCGGCGCCGCTTTCTGTTTGTTCCGTTCCGGGCGGGGTCTATAGGAACGGAACTCGAGAATTGAGCAGGGGCGCGGCCATTGCGACGCGTCGCGTCCAAAAAAGGAGACCGCCGCCCCATGCCCGCGCAAACTGTCGACGCGATCGTGCTCGGGGCCGGAATAGTCGGCGTCTCCGCCGCGCTCGCGCTCCAGGCGCGCGGCCGGTCGGTCGCGATCGTCGACCGCCTCGGGCAGGCGGCGGGCGAGACCAGCTTCGGCAACAGCGGCATCATCCAGACCGAAGGCATCCTTCCGTATCTGTTCCCGCGCGCCTTGAACGATATCGCGCGGGCGGCCGTGAACCGCGATCCCCGCGCCCACATCCGTCATGGCGCGCTGCCTTCGATCGCGCCAGCGCTTCTCCGCTATTTCCGGGCCTCGACGCAAACGAGGAAGGCCGCAACCGGCAAGGTTATGGCCCCGCTCCTGTTCGCCGCGGCCGACGAGCACCGGAAGCTCGCTGCAGGACGCGGGCGCCGCCGGACTTTTGCGCGACGGCGGCTGGATCAAGGCCTACCGCAGCGCGCGCGGGCGGGAATTGGCCCACCGCGAGGCCGAAGAGCTCAAGCCGTTCGGCGTCAAGCCGATTTTCCTCGACCGGGCCGCGCTCGCCGCCCTTGAGCCGCATGTCGGCGAAAAGGCGATCGGCGGCGTGCACTATGCCGAGCCGCTGTCGACCTCCGATCCGGGCGCGCTGATCCAGAGTTACGCGGCGCTGTTCGTCAAGCGCGGCGGCCGCATGGAGAGGGGCGACGCGCTGAGCCTCGAGCCGGCCGGCGCCGGCTGGATGGTCACGACCGATGCCGGCCGCCTTGCGGCTAGAGACGCGGTGATCGCGCTTGGACCCTGGTCGGACGAGCTCGCGCGGCGTTTTGGCCTTGATCTGCCGTTCTTCGTCAAGCGCGGCTATCACATGCATTACGAGGCCAAGGGCAACGCGGGTTTGAGCCGGCCCGTGCTCGATCTCGAGCGGGGCTATCTCGTCACGCCGATGGCGCGAGGCCTCAGGCTGACCACGGGGGCGGAATTCGCGCGGCGCGACGATCCGCCCTCGCCGGCGCATCTCGAGCGGCTGGAGCCGTTCGCCAGGGAACTGTTCCCGCTCGGGGCCCGAAAGGACGCCGCGCCCTGGCTCGGCCGACGCCCCTGCCTGCCGGACATGCGGCCGATCATCGGGCCGTTCCCGGGCAAGCCGGGCCTGTGGCTCAACTCCGGCCACCACCATCTCGGCCTGACGCTCGGGCCGATCACCGGCCGGCTTTTGGCGGAGCTGCATGAGCGGCGAGCCGCCGTTCGTCGATCCGGCGCCCTTCCGGGCGGAGCGGTTCGGGTAGCGCGCAGCGGGCGCTTGCGTTCAATCCCGATTGTCGTAGCCAGACAAATGTTTGCTAAAAACAGAAATATGGGATATTGTTTTACGATGAATCGAAACCAGATATCGCCACCCGTCCTGCCCCTGTGGCCCTGCCGCGTGGCGGTAACTGCGTAACTGTCCTCACTTCCGCTAAGCCACTGAAAAGACAGGAAACGGCATGGGCGACTATTGTCAGAAGTTGGCATGGATTTGGGGTGGCGCCGCGTTCGCTTGGGGTTGGCGCCATGTCCGCTTGGGGTTGGCGCCCTGTCGCCTACGCCGCCCGCGTCCAGTCCGTCACAGTCACCGTCTCGTCGAGCCAGCGGGTCTTGCCCGGCTTCAGTCCGGCGCCCGCCAGCGCCGCCTCCGGCTCGCCTCCGTAGAGGTCGCGGCTGAAGACCGGCAGGCCGCCGGGCAGTTTCACCCCCACCGCCCGGCTGAGATGGAAACTATCATAGCCCAGCTTGAGAAACAGCGTGTAGACCTGCGGGCCGCCGATGATCGCGATCGTCCCCGACGACAAGCCAAGCGCGGCGCACGCGTCCTCGAAGGACGCGCCGGCCGGATTCCAGAGGCGCGCCTTGGAATTGTCTGGGTCAGGCGCGAGTCCGGCGACCTGGCGGGTGACGACCAGCCGGCGCCGGCTCGCCGAATTCGGTTGACCCTCCGCCGAGTGGCGGCCGTTCACGACCGCGTCGGCATGATCCAGGCCGTCCTGGAAGTGGCGCCGGTCGGCCTCAAGCTGGAGAGAGGCCGGCTGGACGCCGCTCGCGTCGGCGAGCATGCCATCGGCGGAGACGATGACATAAGCCTCGATGCGATAGGCGCCGATCATGCGGCGCGTTATTCGTGGGTGTCTGCGTTGACGAGCGACAGGAACTCGTGCCGCGTCTCCGCCTGGTCGCGGAACACGCCGAGCATCCGGCTGGTGACGAGGTCGGCGCCGCGCTTGCGGACGCCGCGGTCGATCATGCAATGATGGGCGGCTTTGACGACCACCGCGACGCCGCAAGGTTTCAGCACCTCGTCGACCGTGTTGGCGATCTGCGCCGTGAGGCGCTCCTGAATCTGCAACCGCTTGGAGAAGATCTCGACCACCCGCGCCAGCTTGGAGATGCCTACCACCCGCTTGTCGGGAATGTAGCCGACCCAAACCCGGCCGATGATCGGCGCGATATGGTGCTCGCAATGGCTCTCGAAGGTCACGCCGCGCAGCACGATCATCTCGTCGTAGCCGTCGACTTCGGAGAACGTCTTGCGCAGGACCTCGGCCGGGTCTTCCTCGTAGCCGGCGAAATATTCGCGGTAGGCGCGCCGCAGACGGTCGGGGGTCTCGATCAGCCCATCGCGATTCGGGTCTTCGCCGATCCATTGGAGAATGGTGCGGAACGCGTCCTCCGCATCGGCGTCTGTGACCGCCTTGCCGCCGCCGGACGACTGTCCGTTGGCGCTCTCGACCTTCCGGGCCATGCCGTAAAATCCCCTGTGGCCCGCCGCCGGGCTCCGCCGCGACTTAAGCCGTTGCGGGGGAAATGCAAGATCGGCCCGGCCGCGGGCCTAGCCCGCGACCTTGGAGAAGTCGGCGACCGCATGCATTGCGTCGCGCAACTCGCCGAGCAGCCTGAGGCGGTTCAGGCGCAGCGTCGGATCGTCGGCATTGACCGTGACATCGAGGAAGAAAGCGTCTACCGGCGCTCGCAATGTCGCGAGCGCGCGCATCGCGCCTTCGAAATCCTCGCGGGCCACGCGCTCGCGCGCCTCCGCGCCCGCCGCGGCAAGCGCGTCGGCGAGGTCCTTTTCCGCGGGCAGCACGAGCGCGGCCGGATCGTACCTGCCCGGCAAAGGCGCCGGCGCCATCTTTCTTCTCTTCGGCGCGCAGGATGTTGGCGGCGCGGCGATAGCCGGCGAGCAGGTTTTTTCCGTCCTCCGTGTCGAGCAGGCGGCCCAGCGCTTCGACCCGCCGGACGATCATCAGGAGATCGTCCTGGCCCGGCAGCGCGAACACCGCGTCGATGAGATCGTGCCGCGCGCCCTTGTCGCGCAGGTAGACTTTCAGGCGGTCGGCGAAGAAGGCGAGGAGGCTCGTCCGAACTGCGGCATTCAGTCGACGCCGGCCGAGCCGTTCACCGTCAGTCGAGACCAGAGCGCCTGCTAGATGCCCGACTCCTGTCCACCCTGGACCGACATGCCTCGGCCATCTGACGCGAACGTTCTCAGCTGAACTGACGCTAGATGAGCTTGCTCCAGACAATCCGCTTGTCTGAAGAACATCCGGTCCATTTGCAGCCGCAAGTCGCAGTCCGATTCTCCAGCACGATGCGGATCACGCCCAGCGCCGCGCGCCTCAACGCGTAAGGGTCCTTGCTGCCGGTCGGCTTCTCGTCGATCGCCCAAAAGCCGACCAGCGTGTCGAGCTTGTCGGCGAGCGCGACCGCGATCGACACCGGCGCGGTCGGAATGCGGTCGTTCGGCCCCTGCGGCTTGTAGTGCTCCTCGATCGCGGCGGCGACGCTCGGGTCTTCGCCCTGCGCCGTCGCATAATAGCGACCCATCAGGCCCTGCAGCTCGGGAAACTCGCCGACCATCTCGGTGACGAGGTCGGCCTTGGCGAGATAGGCGGCTCGCGCGGCGAGGTCCGGATCGGCGCCAACCTTCGGCGCAAGCTCGCGCGCCAGCGACTCGATCCGCTCGATGCGCTCGCCCTGCGTGCCAAGCTTTTCGTGAAAGACGACGCCGAGCGCGATGAGCTTCTCCACCCGCTGGTCGAGCGGCTTTTCGGCCCTGTCCTTATAGTCGGGCAGAGGGGCGAGGTCGGTCATGCCAGAAGTGTCGGGCGTCGGCAAGGCGCGCGCGCACCACGCGGGCGTTGCCGGCGGCGATCGCCGCGCCGCCGTCGCTGGCGATCAGGTTCGCGACGAGGATGAATTTATTGGCGAGCTTGCCGTCGCTATCGCGGAGCACGAAGCATTTCTGATTGGCGCGGATGGTCGCGCGGATCACCTCCGGCGGGAGGTCGAGAAACGCCGCCTCGAACTCGCCCATCAGCACGACCGGCCATTCGACCAGCCCGGCGACTTCCTCCAGGAGGCTGTCGTCCTCGATCAGCTCCAGTCCCCGGGCGAACGCGAGGCTCTGCGCATCGGCGAGGATGATCGCCTTCCGGCGATCGGCGTCGAGTTCGACTTTCGCTTTATGCAGCGCCTCGACATAGTCGTCGTAACGGCGGACCCTGATCGGGCCGGGGGCCATGAAGCGATGACCCCAGGTCGTATCGCCGGCAGCGATCCCGCCGACGGCGAACGGGACAATTTCCGCCGCGTCATGTGGGGTCGCCAGCGTGCAGACGATGCCGCGCAAGGGCCTGAACCCAACGCAGCGCGTCCGGCTTGGCGGAAGCCGCCCCCCAGCGCATGGACTTGGGCCAAGGAAAAGAACGAACGATCGCCGGAAGGATCTCGGCGATCGCCTCCTTCGTTTCGCGGCCCGGCCGCTCGATCACCGCGACGTAGAACTCTCCCTTTTTGGGGTCTTTCTCGATTGCCGCCTCCTCGATTCGCGACAGGCCCGCGCTTTTGAGAAAGCCATCGATCGCCGCCTGAGGCGCGCCGACGCGCGGGCCCTTGCGCTCCTCGCGCAGATCAGGCTGCGCGGCCGGCAACCCGACGACATGCAGCGCCAGGCGCCGGGGCGTGACGAAGCTTTGCGCGCCCTCGTAGGTCAGGTTGCGTGCGACCAGCGCGTCGGTCACGAGGCGCTTCAAATCCGCCGCCGCCTGGCGTTGCATGCGGGCGGGAATTTCTTCGCTGAACAATTCGAGAAGAAGGTCGGGCATAAGGCTGGATGTCGTTAGTTCGAGGGCAACAACTCTAACGCTTGGCAAAAGCGATGAGGACAGAGAGCTTTTGGCAATCGGCTTCGTTGAGTGCGTCAATGGCGGTAATGATCGCCCTGGCGTCCTCGATAAATTTCGACGCCTCTTCCCTCGACATATTCTCTTTGCGGTTCGCTTTCTCCGCGTTCACGTGTGATTTTGAACTGTAGTCAGCCCATTCCCTTGCGCTCTGCAGTTCCTGGAACAGCTTTCCGACGGAATCTCCCAGAATACCGCGGGCTGTTGGGCTGCTCAGAACCGTGCGGACCCGCTTGTGGTCGATCGAACGTAAGACGGTGTCGTAGGAATCGCGATCTTCATGCGGCGACGGACCTATCCACGTTGCGCACAGCACAGCAATGCGCCGGAAAGCCGCATAGTACGCGGTGGCGATCGCTCGACGACGAGCAGCGGTTCCGACGCGTTCAACCCGGAGCAGTTCCCCGGCGACGGTCAAAAGATTTACATATATAAAGGCCATCAGCGACGGATTCGCTCAGCGTCTTCCGAGTCGTCGGTATCCGGATCGCTACCCTCGTCAGGCGCGGAAAACGCCATATGGGTTGCGCGTTCGTCGCCCGCCTCTCGCAGGACCGCGTCCAATTTCGCGAGCATGTCGCCGCGTGTATTTGACTCGGGAACGCCTCGGATCGTCTTGAGATCGACAAGAACGTCGAGAGCGGGTTCGTCGAGAAAATCGATGCGAGGCGTAACGCTGACGGAAACGATCTCAGGCCAGCGCTTTCGGATCTCAGCTTCAATCAACTCCTTTGCTTTTTCATCTTTGGTCATCGTCATTGTTCTCGCGGTCATCCCGCTCCCCCTCCCGCCGTCATCAGCCACGCCGCGCCGCAGGCCTTGGCGAGCTCGCGCACTCTGAGAATATAGCTCTGGCGTTCGGTCACCGAAATCGCGCCGCGCGCATCGAGGAGGTTGAACGCATGGCTCGCCTTGATGCATTGGTCGTAAGCCGGGAGCGCCAGCATGTGGCGCGCGCCGGACGCTCCGCGCTCCAGGAGCGAGCGGCATTCGGCCTCGGCGTCCTTGAAGTGCTGGAACAGGATCGCGGTATTGGCGTACTCGAAATTGAAGCGCGAATATTCCTGCTCCGCCTGCAGGAACACATCGCCATAGGCGACGCGGTCGGCGCCGTCGCGGCCGTTGAAATTGATGTCGTAGACGCTGTCGACCCCCTGCACGTACATCGCCAGTCGCTCGAGGCCGTAGGTCAGCTCGCCGGACACCGGCGCGCATTCGAAGCCCGCGACCTGTTGGAAATAGGTGAATTGCGAGACCTCCATCCCATCGCACCAGCATTCCCAACCGAGCCCCCACGCGCCGAGCGTCGGACTCTCCCAATCGTCCTCGACGAAGCGCACGTCATGAATGGCGAGATCGACGCCGATCGCCTCCAGCGAATCGAGGTAGAGCTCCTGAAGATTCTCGGGCGAGGGCTTCAGGATGACCTGATATTGGTAATAGTGCTGCAACCGGTTGGGGTTCTCGCCGTAGCGTCCGTCCTTCGGCCGGCGCGACGGCTGCACATAGGCCGCTTTCCACGCGCCGGGGCCGAGCGAGCGCAATGTCGTGGCCGGATGGAAGGTGCCGGCGCCGACCTCCATGTCGTAAGGTTGCAGGATGACGCAGCCCTGCCGCGCCCAGAAGGTCTGCAACGTCAGGATCAGGCCCTGAAAGGACTTGGTCGGATCGAGGGTCGCATCTTCCGCGGGCGGCATGGGTCTTTTCGTGCTGGAATTTCCGCGCCGGACCCTAGAGAGGCGGGCGCCGACGGTCAACGCGGACCGTACGCCGGTCCAATTCCGCTCGAGCGTCTGGCCAAGCGCGAATTTGCGTCGGCTCGCGTCTGCCGCTAGAGCCGGATTTTTGAGGAAAGGCCCCAACCCATGCGCCCGTCCAAACGCGCCGCCGACGAAATGCGCCCGGTCAGTTTCGAGCGGGGCGTGGCTCGCTTCGCGGAAGGGTCGTGCCTGATTCGGTTTGGCCAAACCCACGTGCTGTGCGCCGCGTCGCTGGAGGAGAAGCCGCCGCCCTGGCTGCGCGGTCAGGGACGAGGTTGGGTAACGGCCGAATACGCCATGCTCCCTCGCGCGACTTTGACCCGAAGCAAGCGTAAGTCGGTAACCGGCAAGGTTTCCGGCCGCACCCAGGAAATCCAGCGTCTCATCGGCCGTTCGCTGCGTTCGGTCGTCGATCTGCCGCGTCTCGGAGAACGGCAGATCACCATCGATTGCGACGTGCTGCAGGCGGATGGCGGAACGCGCACCGCCTCGATCACCGGGGCCTGGGTCGCGTTGCGTGACTGTCTGCAATGGATGACCCAGCGTTCGATCCTGCGCGAGAGCCCGCTCAAGGATCATGTTGCGGCGATATCCTGCGGAATTGTCGGCGGCGAACCGGTGATCGATCTCGATTACGCCGAGGACTCGACTGCGGAAACGGACGCCAATTTCGTCATCACCGGCACGGGCGGCCTGGTTGAAGTGCAAGGCTCGGCCGAGGGCGCCCCATTCACGGAGGCTCAACTGACGCGGATGCTGGGGCTCGCGCGGACCGGCGTCGAGCGGCTCGTCGCTTTGCAGAAAGCGGCGATCGCCTAGCGAAGGACGATGCTGTCGGGACCCGCGGCCCCGCTCACGGATAATCGTGCGAGAAAACGTCCATCGCTTCGAATCCCGCGAGATCGAGGCGCACCCGGTCGGGCAGGTAGCCGAAAGCGGCTCGGGCCAGTTTTTCTCGACCCTCTCGGACGAGCATCGCATCGAGCTTCTCGCGCAAGGCGTGCAAATGCAGAACATCCGATGCGGCATACGCGAGTTGCGCCTCGCTCAGGGTGTCGGCGCCCCAGTCGGACGATTGCTGCTGCTTCGAGATCTCCACGCCGAGCAATTCCCGCGTTAGATCCTTAAGGCCGTGACGGTCTGTGTAAGTTCGGGCAATCTTGGAGGCGATCTTGGTGCAATAGACCGGGGCCGCCATCACGCCAAACGCATGATGCAGGACCGCCATATCAAACCGGCCGTAATGAAACAGTTTGGTTATGTTGGGGTCGACAAGCAACCTCTCGAGATTGGGCGCCCTCGACTGGCCGCCGGCGATCTGCACGACGTCGGCGGTTCCGTCTCCGCGCGAAAGTTGGACGACGCAAAGCCGGTCGCGCCCCACGACGAGACCCAGAGTTTCGGTGTCGATCGCCACCGCGCCCCCGAAAGCTGCCTCGTCGGGGAAATCGTTTCGGTGGAGACGGATCGTCATCCGATACCCGATCTCTTGCAAAAACAAAGGGTTAGAGTTTCCGCGCGGATTGGATAGCAGGCGCGCTGCATCAACGTCAACTTGCAATTGCAACGCACGTCGAGACGATCCGCTCGCCGAACGACTATTCGCCGAGCAAGCCTTCAGGCGGCGAACTGTCTTCGCTCGCGCAGTATTGAGACAGCGGCGCAGAAGACGTATCCGACGCCGCGTACCGAGCGGATAAGCCGAGGATGGTCGGGGCCCTCGGCTAATTTCTTACGCAGTCGCGCAACCAGCGTGTCGATCGAGCGATCGAAATAGGTCCATTCGCGCCCTCTCAAGACGGTGAGAAGCGTTCCGCGGGACAGAGCCTGCCCCGGCCGACGAAGAAAGGTCAACAACAGTTCAAATTCGGACGATGTCAGATCGATCCGTCGGCCGGAGGGACTGACAAGGTCGCGCGCGGCCTCGTCGAGGGTCCAGCCGGCGAAGGCATACTGCTTATCGACCAGTTCAAACTCGTATGCGCGGCGGACTTCGCCCTCGCGCGCCCAGATGGCGGTATCGATTGCGGCAAGCTCCTCGCCATCGCCGCCAAGAATGAGTATCCGCATCGGTCGCCCCGTCGCGAATCGCCGCCTCATGGACCGCGATTCGCCCGTCCGCAAAACACGGTTGCACAACAAGATATATTGTCAATAATTTTTACCGATGCAGGATATTCGCTTTTCGCATGACTGCGTTCGCGCCGCTCTGTCAAAATCATAAGATTTGACTTACAATATCGCCGCGAGCAGTGAGCGGGTGTTGCTGCCATCATATAGGATTGCATGCCGTTTAGTCACTTGAAAACGAGTGACGACGATTCGACAGTTGACAAGGTTGGATCTTCTAGATCTTCTTTACGTCAAGTAAACTTCTCTGCATCGGCAATACCGGATGGTTGCCGCTGCCTCGGTTATGACCCGGCGCAAAACGTTGTAGAAATGCGTGAACCTTATGGAATCAGGCGTCTCCCATGCGCGGCATTCCCATCGATATTTTGCGGGCCTTCGTCGCCGTCGTTGAGGCCAGGGGCTTCACCCGCGCCGCCGAGGAGCTAGGGCGAACGCAGCCCACCATCAGCCTTCAGGTGAAGCGGTTGGAGGAACTTGTCGACGCGCCGCTGTTCAAGAAGGCGACCCGTTTCGAACTGTCCAATGTCGGCGAGGTATGTTTCGACTATGGCAAGCGCTTGCTTCGCCTCCACGACGACTTGCTGGACGAGGCGGCGCGGCGCAGCAATCCGAATGGCGCGCTTACGCATCGGGATGCCCAGCGAATTTGCCGCGATCCTGGCGCCTCGCCTCGGCTACTTCCGTCCTGATGCTCGATCCGGCGCCGCATTTCACGTCATAATTGACGGCTCGCCAGCGCTTTCGGCAGCCTTTCGCCAGAACGCGCTCGACGTCGCTCTCGTCGTCGGAACGGGCGAAAGCGAACCGCATAAGATCGAACAATGGCGCGGGCAGTTAGGCTGGTTCGGCGGAACTTTCAGTGCGCATTTCGGACTCTGAACCGTTGCCGTTGGTCATCGCGCCGCAGGGCTCGCCATTTCATGAAGCGGCGGTCAGCGCACTGCGCACGCAGGGACGAAATTTCGAAATCGCTTGCACCAGCGCGGACTTCGCCGTGCTGGCCGGTGCGGCAGCGGCCGGACTCGGCGTGACTCCAATGGTCATAGGTCTGGCGCCGGAAAGTTTGAAGCCTTGCCTCGCCAAGAATTCTGCCGCCTCTGCCGGAAGTGACTCTGTTGCTGCTGGCGCGTTCCCGCGCCTTGGGGCTGATGAGCCGGCGTTGGGTCGCAAGCGTGGTCGAGACGCTTCAAGCTGTCTAAGTCCGACGGACGACTGAGCGCCCGTCGCATTTTGTCACAATTCGTCACGCCTCGCGCTCTTCGCTCATGGCAGCATTCGGCGACCCGCGAATCGAAGAGTCAGCGGACGACGACCATGCAGCATCGACAAAAGAAAAGGCGACCGCTCGTCCTGGCGCATAGGGACGCCGAGGTTCGGTCGATCGACGACCGCCGCGAGCTGGCGCTACTCGCCGAGTTCGTGCGCCATGATTCGGTCGCTGCGCTCGCAGGCGAGATCGCCCGGCGACTGGGCGCGAACGTGTGTGACAAGGATCTAATCGCCGACGCGGGCCTTGACCCTAGGCGTCGCGGCGGTTGACTTGCGGGGCGTCGGATAGCGCGAATTAACGCCTGCGCAGGACTTTGCAGCTACCGTCGGCCCGCATCCGTAGCCAAGCTTCGCCAATGACCACGACGACAGGCGCCTATCTCGCCGTATCGCAAAACCTCCCCCGCTACCAGGCGATGACCGCGGCGGAGCCGGCTGTGAAGTCCGCTACCGCATATTACGAGGCCAATATTGGCGACGTAACCTCCATTCAGGACTTCGTCGGCAACTACCGACTGTTATCCTACGCGCTCGACGCCTACGGGCTCGGCGATCAGATCAACTCCACGGCTCTTATTACTCAGGTGTTGGAAGGGGGGGTCTCCAATCCCAAAAGCTTGGCCAACACATTGAGCGACTCGCGCTGGCAAGCCTTCGCTGAGGCTTTCAATTTCGCCGGCGCTGGGGCGTCTTCCGTAACGTCGGCGAACGCGGTGCAGACAACCACGGACAATTATGTCGAGCAGCAGCTGGAGAGCGATCAGGGCGCTCAGGACGTCGGCGTGCAGCTTGCGCTCTATTTCCAGCGCGTGGCGCCGACTGTCACCAGCGAATACGGAATCCTCGCCGATCCGAACCTCCTGGAAGTTGCCCAGACGATCCTGGGGCTCTCGCCAGCGACCAGCGCGACCAATATCGACCTGCAGGCGCAGACGCTGTCTGAGCTGATGCCAATATCCAATTTGCAGGATCCCGCGAAACTGCAGCAGCTGACCGAGAGATTTACCGCGATGTACGACGTCACCTACGGACCGAATTCGGGCGCGACCACAAACCTGACTGTCGCCTCGAGCAATTGGACCATCCGTCCCGGAAAAAACATCACCTGCTCACGGTGAAACGACAGGAGGACCCGGCAAGGAAGGAACCGCGGCGACGTCGCCAGCCGACGCCAACTCGGCGCCGGACCCCGCCCGACCCAATCCCACTATGTCAGAGCAGGAACTGTTCAGCGATCCCCGCGCCAGTCTCGACAAGATCGACAGCGCGTCTCCGGGACCGCGAATCGAGCCGTCGGAATTATCGAAGGGTTACGGCGAGGTCGGACCAAACGCTGACGAGGCGCTCCGCGATCCTTTCCGTCCCCTCGGCAGCGAAGCGGCGACAAATGTCGTCGCGTCCGACCCCGGAGCTCCGCCGCCGACGGACGCCGGTCATGAGGCGACGCCGGGCGGCTCGACCGCGCAGAACGAGACCAAGTCGACGGGCGCCCCTTCAGCGACCGACGCCGGCGCCCGCTGAAGACTTGCCTTCGGCGCCGCCGACTCCGCAGGCCCCGGACCCTGCCGAAGCGCGCAAAATCGCCGCCGCCAAATTGCTTGCCGATTTGCGGAAGCGGCTGGGAGGCGAGACGCAATCGACCCAGGGTCCGCAACTCGACGTTCAGGCGACCGAGGAAGGCGTTCTCATCAGCCTGACCGATCGTGAGAACTTTGCGATGTTTGCGATCGGCTCGGCTGAACCGCAGCCGCGCGTGCTGCGGATGATGGACGTCGTCGCTGCGAGTCTCAAAACCATGCCCGGCGCGATCGTGGTGCGCGGGCACACCGATGCTCACCCCTACAAATCTCCAACCTACGACAATTGGCGTCTGTCTTCGGCCCGGGCGCAAATGGCCTACTACATGCTCAGCCGTGCGGGGATTCCAGACAGGAGGTTCGAGCGGATCGAAGGATTCGCTGACCACGATTTGAAAGACGCCGCCCACCCGCTCGCAGCCGAGAATTGCCGCATTGAAATTCTTGTGCGGGAGGTCAAGCCGTAATGCGGCTCCTGCTTGGTCTGGCCTTCGTCGCGTTTGCGGAACTCGCGCCTGCCTTGGCCGAGGCCGATCCCGCGAAGATATCCGACCTGGTCGACGATCTGCGACGGATTCAGGTTCAGATCGCACAAGGGGACAAGGCGGCCTACGCGGCTCAATTCAATCAATTGAAGACGATCGGCGCTGCGATCGCCGCCGCGAATCCGGAAACGTGGAAGGAAAGACGCGGGGCGGAATTGCTCGTCATTTACATCCTGAGCGGCGGTTCCCTCTCTGAGGTGGTCCCGCTCCTGAAGACCGACGCGGTCATGGAGGAGGAACGATCGGTCGCGCGAGGCGCGCTGGCCTATGTCACCAACCATGAGGCCGACGCAATCTCCTTGCTCGGCGAGGCCGATCCGAGCGCGCTCGGATCGCGGCTCGCGGGTCAGGTCGCTTTCGCGCGTTCCGTCCTCGAGACGAAGCGCGACGCGAAGGCCGCGGTCGGGCTTCTCGATTGGGCGCGCCTTCTTGCCCCCGGCGGGCTGGTCGAGGAAGCGGCGTTGCGGCGCGAAATCGCGCTCCTCGCGGAGGCAAAAGACGCCGGGCGGATGGCGTTGTTGACCCGGCAATATTCGACGCGCTTCGCCGCTTCGCTCTATGCGCCGGACTTTTTTCATGATCTCGGGGAGGCCATTGCCCGACTTGGTCTGGCGGACGAACAAGCCAATTATCGGCTGCTTTCGAGCGCAACAGCGACGCTGCCGCCCGACGAGCGGCGAGAGTTCCTGCTGACAATCGCCAAAGCCGCAGTGATCGACGCCCGCTTCGAGGCGGCCTCCGCCGCCGCGAGCGATGCCCTGCGAGGCGCTGCTCCAGACAGCGGCGACGCAGCGCGCGCCCGCCTGTACCTGGACGCCGGCCGAATTTTCTCCGACGGATATGACGCCGCTTTCGCCGATTTGCAGGGGCTCGCGGCGTCAAGACTTGATCGATCCGATGCAGCCCTACTGAGTTCGGTCCGAAAAGTCGCGGCCGAATTGCGAATCGCTACCGACGCCGGCGCCGCCTATTCGCAGGACGCTTCCGCCAACAATGGCGGGAAGGGCAAAGACGACGGGCCGACCTTGACAATGGAGCGCGCGCAGGAAGCGCTCGACCGAACATTGTCGCTCATAGGAAACCCAACCGGAGGCGGGCAATGACCGCGATTGCCTCTGCGCCCGCGCCTGCGCCGATCGTCGCCTGCGCCGCGCACCCCCCGCCCCAAGGGACAGGCGATCGCGGGGCGTTCGCCGCGGTGCTCGAACTCGCTGCCCGGCGGAGGGACGAAAGCGCGCCCAAGCGTCATCGAGGATAAGCCGACGTCCGAGAAGCCGGAGCCGGGGAAGCCGGGATCGGCGGAGCCGAGGTCTCACCCGCCCGACGGCGCGGCGTTCGGGTCATTGCCGCCTTATTCCATTCCGTTGGCGATCACCGCGGTCGAGCGCCTGGCGGGGACCGACAGCTTGCGTGGGCGTGCGCCGGCGTCGGGAATCGAACCGGAACTTCCGGACGATGCTCCGTCCAATCGCGCCAGCGCTGATCTGGCCAACTTCGGGGCGCCGGCGAGGCTGGTTGGCGAACGAACCTTCCTTTCGAGTTTATCCCCTCCCCGCGGAGCGCTCGCCGAACTCTCGGTGAGCGGCGAACCGCCCGAAGGCGAAGCCCGTGTTCCGGTTGCGTCCCGCGGGCCGAGAACGCCGGCGAGCGCATGCAGCCGAGCTGCGCCCGCTCCGCCGCCGCACGACCCCGCGCGCAAAAGCCTGCAACCGGAGACCTTGGCCTCCCAGCCGACGGCAGGAAATGACGACCCAGCCCGCAACTCGGCCTCATCGAAGCCGGTCGAGCCGACCGATGCCGCCCGCGCGCTGCGGCTCCGCCGGATTCCCTCGGCGTCGCTCGGCAGACCGCGGCATTGCAGGGGGCGCTCAGTTTCGACTCTACGGGGTCTGTGCGTTCCGGATCGCTGTCCCCGTCTCAAACTCCGTCAACATCAGCCGCCGACACCGCCTCGCGCTCCAGCGCCGTCGTCAGCGCGCAGCCGCCGGTCCGCCTCGCGGTCAAGGAAATCGACGTCGACCTCGCTCCGGGCGGCCTCGAGGAGGTTTCCATGACCATGCGTCTGGCCGGGGACAAGCTTTCCGTCGTCATTCGCGCCGCGAGTTCCCGAACCTTGGGCGCAATCGAGGGGGCGCGCGATGCGATTTCAGAGCGGCTGGCCGCGATCGGTCAGCCATTGGACTCCCTCATCGTCCAGCAAGCGGGGGCCAACAAAGATGAGACCACGAATGCGAACGCGGGCTCGGCCGGCGACCGGCGACTGGGCCAAGACGCGGCGGATAACGATAAGGCGGGCGATCCGGGCCTGTCCGGCAATTCTGCTGGCGGCCAGCGTCTTTAGCGCTTCAGGCGCGGACGCCGGCGGGACGCTCGCCTGCGAGCGGGAGATGACGCGCGCCGCCGCCCGCACCGGGGTGCCGCTCAATGTGCTCTACTCAGTCGGCCTGACGGAAACTGGGCGCCGCGGAGAGCTCAGCCCCTATGACCTGAACATCGACGGTCGCGACGTCCATTCCGGAAGTCTCGCCGAGGCGATAGCGCGCTTCGACCTGGCTAAGGAGCATGGAGCTCGGCTGATCGACATCGGCTGCATGCAGATCAACCATCGATGGCACGCGGCGCACTTCAACGCGCTCAGCGAAATGTTCGATCCGGCTCGCAATGTCGAATACGCGGCGAACTTCCTGAAGACCCTGCGCGCGCAGGAAGGCAATTGGACGCTGGCGGTAGCCCGCTACAACGCCGGACCCGACAATCCGGATGCGGAAAAAACCTACGTCTGCGCGGTCATTCACAACATGATCGACAGCGGTTTTGGGCGATGGACCCCGAACGCGCGCGCCTTGTGCCGGTAGCCCGGCGCCGCCATCGCGGTCGCCTACGACGCACGACCTGTGAAAAAGCGGGGACAACGCGCGAGCCGCCTTGCCAACGCCGCAAGCGGGACCAATCTGGGTTGCGTGAAGTTCTCTCCCGCCTTCCTCGACGAGATCATGAGCCCGCCTCCTGACCTCAGAGGTCGTGGGCAAGCGGGTCAAATTGCGCAAACGAGGGCGGGATTGGTGGGGCCTCTCGCCCTTCCATTCTGAGAAGTCGCCCTCGTTCCATGTCGATGATCAGAAGCGATTTTACCACGACTTCTCGTCCAGGCAAACACGGCGACATTTTCAGCTTCCTGATGGAGACCGAGGGCCTGAGCTTCCCCGAGGCGGTCGAGCGGCTCGCCGCCATGGCCGGCGTGCCGATGCCGCAGGCAAGCAGCGCCGAGGCCGCCGAAGAGAAGAAGCGCGCAACTCTTCTTGAGGTGCTGGCGCTGGCCGCGCGCCTGTTCGAGTCCAACCTTCAGGCGCCTGTCGGCGCGAAGGCGCGAGGCTATCTTGCGGACCGCGGCCTTGGGCCGGCGACGCAGCAGCGATTTTCGCTCGGCTATTCCAGTCCCGAGCGCTTCGCCCTGCGCGATGCGCTGGCGGGCCATGGAATCGGCGTCGATCGGATGATCGAGGCGGGGCTGCTCATCCACGGCGATGACATAGCCGTTCCGTATGACCGGTTCCGGGACCGGGTGATATTTCCCATTCACGACCGCGGAGGCCATGTGATCGCCTTCGGCGGCCGGGCGATGGAAGCGGGCGCCAAGGCGAAATACCTCAATTCTCCGGAGACCGCGCTTTTCCACAAAGGGTCATTGCTGTTCAATCATCACCGCGCCCGGAAGCCCGCCCACGACAGTGGGGAGATCATCGTCGTCGAGGGCTATATCGACGCGATCGCGACGAGCGAAGCCGGTTTCCCCAACGTCGTCGCGCCGCTCGGTACGGCGCTCACTTCCGACCAGTGCGCGCTCCTCTGGGGCATGGCGAGCGAGCCGATCCTGTGTTTCGACGGCGACAACGCCGGGCGCAATGCGGCGTTCCGGGCCATCGAGACGGCATTGCCGCTGATTGGCGCGGAGAAGAGCCTGCGTTTCGCGCTTCTGCCGGAGGGTCAGGATCCCGACGACCTGATTCGAGCCGGCGGACCCTCCGCGATGGCGGACGCGCTCAAGACCGCCCGGCCGTTCTCGGACATGCTGTTCGCCCGGGAAATCGAGGGCCGGCGCTTCGATACGCCCGAACAGCGCGCCGCGCTCGAGCGGCGCCTTTCCGAGGCGGTCAGAGCGATCGGCGGAAGATTCGCTGCGCCGCCACTACGAAGCGGACATGAAGCGCCGTCTTTCCGCGTTCTTCGGCGAGGAGCGGCCGGGCCGCGCGCGCCGCGACGGCCGGGCGAACCTTGCGTTCGTTCCCCGGCGCGGCGGGCCGTTTCCGCCGCGCGGACCGCGGGTCGGCCTCGCCGAGGCCGCGATTCCGCCGCAGAGCAAGCTCGGCCGGAGGGCGCGCCAGCCTGCGCGAGAAATCGTGATCCTCGCGATCGCGCTCAGCCATCCTTCGCTGCTCGAACGGCACTGCGAGGAACTCGGCATCCATCGAGTTCGCCGGCGCCGGCTTCCCCGCCTTTCGCGACGCGCTGATCGCGGCGCCGGCCGCGGCGCTGCAAACGCCCGCCGCGCTCGCCGAATGGCTCGCCGCCGCCGGCCGAGGCGAGGATCGCGAGCGCGTCATAACGCTCGCCGGCAATATGCCAAACTGGTGGTGCGTGCGGCCGGAAGCCGCGGTCGACGACGCCGATCACGTGCTTCGGCAAAGCTTGGCCTTGCATCGGCGGGCGGGCGCGTTAAATAGGGAACTGAAACTCGCGGAGCGGTCGCTCGCGGCGGAGCCGAACGAGCTGAATCTTGCCCGACTTCTTGATATCAAAGCGAATTTGGCTGACCTTGCGCACGCCGAAGCGGCAATCGACGGTTTCGGGGACCAATCCGGCCGGGCTTCGTCGGCGATTTGACAGGACAACGTCAATAAAGAGAAGCGATAAAGTGATCGCTGGCGGGCGGGCGACGCCGCATTTGGGCTGACTGGAACAGGCTGGCCCGTTGTTTGATTGCTTGAAGAGGCTGCCCGTCGCCCCGCGCGCGGCCGATGAACATCACTTGAGCCCGGCGCCTTCGGGCGCGGGTTGACGGAGATCGCGATGGCGAAAAAAGACGAGGCGAAAGGCGAAGGCGAAGCGGCGGTCGTTGAGACGACCGACAGCCCGCTCCTCGATCTCAGCGACGCCGCCGTCAAGCGTATGCTCAAGATCGCCAAGAAGCGCGGCTGGGTGACGCAGGACGAATTGAACGCAGTTCTTCCGTCCGAAGAGATATCTTCCGATCAGATTGAGGACATGAACGCGATGCTCAGCGAAATGGGCATCAATGTCGTCGATGCCGAGGACGCGGAAGAGGCGGAAAAGGAAACCGCCGAAACCGTCGACGAGGAGGAAGCGGAAGGCCAAGAAGTCGTCGAGACCCCCAGCCGCTCGACAGCCGTCACGGTCCGCAGTTCCGAGCCTGCGGAGCGCACCGACGATCCCGTGCGCATGTACTTGCGCGAGATGGGTTCGGTCGAGCTCCTGTCGCGCGAGGGCGAAATCGCCATCGCCAAGCGGATCGAGGCCGGCCGCGAGGCGATGATCGCGGGCTTGTGCGAAAGCCCGCTCACCTTCCAGGCGATCATCATCTGGCGCGACGAACTCAACGACGCCAAGATCCTGCTGCGCGACATCATCGATCTCGAGGCGACTTACGCCGGCCCGGATGGCAAGAAGGCGCCGAAGCCCGATTACTCGGCGCCCGGCGCGCCGCCGCCGCCCAATCCGGTGCGCGACCGCATGGCGCCGGCGACCGCGCCGCAGGCCCCGCCCGAAGGTTTCGAGGGCGAGGAGACGCCTGCGCCCGAAGGCTTCGACGATGACGACGATCTCGAGAATTCGGTCTCGCTGTCGGCGATGGAGGCCGACCTCAAGCCGAAGGTGCTCGAAACCTTCGACCGCATCGCCGACGCCTACAAGAAGCTGCGCCGCCTGCAGGACCAGAACGTCGAGAACAAGCTGAAGAGCGAATCGCTCTCGCCGGCCCAGGAGCGCAAGTACAAGGCGCTGAAGAAAGAAATCGTCGGCGACGTCAAGTCGCTCTCCCTGAACCAGAACCGCATCGACGCGCTGGTCGAGCAGCTCTACGACATCAACAAGCGCCTGATCGGTCTCGACGTGCGGCTCATGCGGATGGCCGAAACCCATCGGGTCGGCCGCGAGGACTTTCTCAAGAACTACCAGAATTCGGAACTCGATCCGAAATGGCTGCTGCGCGTGTCGAAGCTCGCGACGCGCGGCTGGAAAGAGTTCATCGCCAACGACAAGAACGGCATCAAGGAGATTCGCGGCGAGATCCAGTCGCTGGCCACCGAGACGGGTCTTGAGATCCAGGAATTCCGCCGGCTGGTGCAGATCGTGCAGAAGGGCGAGCGGGAGGCGCGGCAGGCCAAGAAGGAAATGGTCGAGGCCAACCTGCGCCTCGTCATCTCGATCGCCAAGAAATACACCAACCGCGGCCTGCAGTTCCTCGACCTCATCCAGGAAGGCAACATCGGCCTGATGAAGGCGGTCGACAAATTCGAGTACCGGCGCGGCTACAAGTTCTCGACCTACGCCACCTGGTGGATAAGGCAGGCGATCACCCGCTCGATCGCCGATCAGGCGCGCACCATCCGCATTCCGGTGCACATGATCGAGACGATCAACAAGATCGTCCGCACCTCGCGCCAGATGCTGCACGAGATCGGCCGCGAGCCGACGCCGGAGGAGCTCAGCGAAAAACTCGCCATGCCGCTCGAAAAAGTGCGCAAGGTCCTGAAGATCGCCAAGGAGCCGATCAGCCTCGAAACGCCGATCGGCGACGAGGAGGACAGCCATCTCGGCGATTTCATCGAGGACAAGAACGCGGTGCTGCCGATCGACGCGGCGATCCAGGCGAACCTGCGCGAGACGACGACCCGGGTGCTCGCGTCGCTGACCCCGCGCGAGGAGCGGGTCTTGCGCATGCGCTTCGGCATCGGCATGAACACCGACCACACGCTGGAAGAAGTCGGCCAGCAGTTCTCGGTCACCCGCGAGCGCATCCGCCAGATCGAAGCCAAGGCGCTGCGCAAGCTCAAGCACCCGAGCCGAAGCCGGAAGCTGCAGGAGCTTTTTGGACAATTGAGCGGGCGAAGGCGGCTTTGCCGGTCGTCGAGGCCCTGTGGGCGCGAAATAGACGAAACGGCTTAGATGAGGCGATCGCTCTTAAAGACCGCGCCCTGCACTTTGACCGCTTGAGATTGGAGTCGCCAGGAAAGACGCAGGGCCTCGTCCGTGCAGCGTCCTTGGGGCCGCTATAGGGGCGTTGGCGCTTCGCGGCATCGGCGAGGGGCCTGGTTCTCAGCGCTCACGTCCGGCTCGCCCGAACGCGAGTGTGCGCTGGCGGTCTCCGCCGCCGATCTGAAAAATGCCGCGAAAAGCGGCAATTGTGCAGTTAACAGGTGAGCGGGTTTAAATCCTAGCTTCGTATTTATTGTTTCGGAAATCGAAGAACCCATTACGCGGGAACGCTGACGCGACTAAAACCATTAGGAGGATGATCATGCATCACGCACTGAAGCCGGTCGCCGTCGCCAAATTCAGCAGCGGCGTCAAGCGCGACGGCCCACCAAAATGGCCGAGCTATACCGGGACCTCGCAATTTGTTGGTGTAAGTCCGAGCGGCCGCGTCACCGTGTTCGTCGATCCCTCACTCGGTCCGCAGGGGGTACAAAACGCGAACGATCTGGTGAATGATGCTGACCGCGTCGTCCAGGTCAATGACGTCTTGTTCGGGATGGCGGGTGGGCCGGTCAGCGTCATCATATTCGCTCTATACGGCGCGACCGACGGCACCGGTGGGGCGGATCACATGAGCTGCGACTATGTGAACGGCGCCGCCATCGAAGTCTGCGCTGCGTTCGGTCAGTCGGAGCGTGTGTCTGGCCTGTTCGAGGCTGAGCTCAGCGAATGCTCGATGGGCGGCAATCTTTGCGGCGAAACATGCGAAGCGCTCTGCGGTGGTGCGCTTCGGTTGCAAGCGGCAACGCCTTGGCGGATTTCGCGACGGTGCCGGCCTGGGCGCAGGACGGCATGCCGAACTACCTCGATCAAACGGACCCGACCGATCAAAACGCCGACAGCACGGATGCGGAATGGCGTTCCACTCCTGGCTCATGAGCCAGGGCCAAAGTCTAAGCGCGATCGCGCAGGAGATGGTGTCCCTGAAAGACGGCGGCACATTGGCGCAACTCTACGCTAACCTGAAGTCCGACAGCGCTCGAACGCTTGGCCGCATTTACACACGGCCGCGAGCGCTCTTCCGAAGATCACGACCGATGATCCGTTCGGCGCGGGCGCTCAAGTTTTAACTGAGTATTAGCCTAGCTATTTTAGCTGAGGACGCAGAGGCAGGAGGTGTGTCGCTTAAATACTTGCCAAGTATAGTAAACCAGAACAATCGCCGCCGCCGAGGGGCGACGCTAAACCGTCGCCCCCAAGCCTTTGAAGTCGCTGATGCGCACGCCAAACGGGCAAGGGCCCAATCGGGGACGCGGCGGCGCGGAGCCGCCGACGCCCTAAAGTTGAACCCGCGCCCGGCCAGCTCACCGCTTCGCGCAGGTGACGACCGCTCTCGCGTTCGGGTCGCCCTCGCAGCTTGCGCCCATCGTTCCGGCGATGTGCAGCGTGCTGCTCCCGCCGACGCAATAGGCGCTGATCATGATTTCGCCCGCATCGCAGAAGGTTTGCGCCTGATCGCTCACCACCCTCAGCTGCGGGCCTGCCGCCACGCCGGGCGGTCCCGCCGGCCCCTGCGGTCCGGGCGCTCCGGGAGGCCCGGCAAGACCCGCCTCGCCCTTCGGCCCCGGGGGACCTGCGGGTCCAGCCGCCCCCACGGCGCCCGGTCGCCCTTCGGTCCGGGCGGACCTGCGGGACCCGCGGCGCCCATCTCGCCTTTGGCCCCGGGCGCGCCTGACGGCCCGGCCGGTCCGGCGGGGCCGACGTCGCCCTTCGCTCCTTGGGCGCCCGGGAGCTCCCGGCGGGCCGGCCGCGCCCGGATCGCCCTTCGGTCCCTGCGGCCCCGCCGGCCCCTGCGCCCCGGCGTCTCCGACCGGACCTTGCGCGCCCGCTGCGCCGGTGTCGCCTTTCGGTCCCTGCGGCCCAACCGGTCCCGGCGGTCCCGTCTCGCCTTTGAATCCGGCGGCGCCCTGATCTCCCGGTTCGCCCTTCGGGCCTTGCGGGCCGATGGCGCCGACCACGCCCGCCTCGCCTTTGGCTCCGGGCGGTCCCGGGGGCCCGGCTGCGCCTTGCTGGCCAGGGGGACCCGGCGGTCCCTGGTCGCCCTTGTCGCCTTTGGCGCATCCCGAGACGGCAAACAGCGCGGCAATGGCGACTCCCGCGACAAATGTGCGCATTCGCTTCCTCCCTTAGTGAAACGCTCTTCGAACCCAACGCTCGTTCGGGTGTTCCTGGCGCAGGATTATGATCGGCATATGATGCTGAGCGGTTTGCCTCGCACGGTCCGGCTCCCAATCCTCTCGCGCCCTATTCCGCCGCCACCCCGCTCAGGATCGTATCGATCACCTGGGCCTTGGCGCGCTCGAAGGCGACGTCGTCGAGCGCGCGCGCCGCCGTTCAGCGTCGCGATTTCGTGGGCGGCGTTGGCGTATTGCTGGGTTGTCGCCCAGATCATGTAGAACAGGAATTTAGGGTCGATCGGCTTGATCTTGCCCGCGGCGATCCAGCGGCGCACGACACGTTCGCGTGAGGCGACCCATTCGCTCAGCGTCGTGTCGAGGAAATCCTGAATGATCGGAGCGCCGCGCATGATCTCCGCCGACCAGATTCGCGAAGCCAGCGGCATTTCCCGCGCAAGGTCCATCTTGGCGCCGATATAGGCCGAGAGCGCTTGCGCCGGGTTCTCGCTGGTATCGAAGGACGAGGCGGCGGCAAGCCAGGCCATCAGCACCCGCTCGATCACCGAACGATAGAGCGCTTCCTTGGTGGGGAAGTAATAGTGAAGGTTGGCCTTCGGAACGCCCGCGCGCCGTGCGATTGCGGCGGTTGTCGCTCCGGCGAAACCTTGTTCGGCGAAGATCCACTCCGCCGCCTCGAGCAGCGCGCGCTCGTTCTCCTCGCGGATCGTCGGTCTCGGTTTGCGCCGCGCCATAGGCTCCCCCCGAAAGCCGCGATTCCGCGGTCGCCGATCGAATTCGCGGGTCGAGGGCAGCCGTGGATCGCAGCTTCGCGATTCACGGGCTATGGCGCCGAATTCGTGAGCGTTGCGCATGAGGTTACGTCATTTGACCGTTTGGTCAAACCTATAATAGCGTCCGAAATTATGTGCTGGAGCCCTTGGCGTGGCTGATCTGTCGAATGTGCGCATCAACGGCGCGAGGCTCTGGGATTCCCTGATGGAGATGGCCAAGATCGGCGCCACGCCGAAGGGCGGGGTCAAGCGGCTGACGTTGACCGATCTCGACGGGCAATCCCGCCATTTGTTCCGGCGCTGGTGCGAAGCCGCGGGCTGCACGGTGACGGTCGACGAGATGGGCAATATGTTCGCGCGGCGGCCCGGCGAGGACGATACGCTCGCGCCAGTCATGATGGGCAGCCATCTCGACACCCAGCCGACCGGCGGGAAATTTGACGGCGCGCTCGGCGTGCTCGGCGCGCTCGAAGTCGTGCGCTCGCTCAACGACCTCAATATCCGGACCCGGCGGCCGATCGAGGTCGCGAACTGGACCAATGAGGAGGGCTCCCGCTACGCGCCGGCGATGATTTCATCGGGCGTCTTCGCCGGGGTCTTCAGCAAGGAATTCGCCTATTCGCGCCTGGACAGCGACGGCAAGACGCTTGGCGAAGAGCTGCAGAGGATCGGTTTCAAGGGCGAAGAGCCGGTCGGCGCCCGCCCCATTCATGCGTTCTTTGAACTGCATATCGAGCAGGGGCCGATCCTCGAGGACGAATCGATCGACGTCGGCGTCGTCACGCATGGTCAGGGCCAGCGTTGGTACGAGATTCGCCTGACCGGCTTCGAGAGTCACGCCGGCTCGACGCCGATGCCGCGCCGAAAGGACGCGCTGCTCGGCGCCGCGAGGATCGTCGAGCTCGTCAACGCCGTCGGCCTCTCGAAGGCGCCGCTCGGCGTATCGACGGTCGGCATGCTCAATCCCTATCCGAATTCGCGCAATGTCATCCCGGGCGAAGTGTTCATGACCTGCGAGTTTCGGCATCCGATCGACGCCACGCTGACTGAAATGGACGCGGCGCTGCGGGAGGGCGTGGAGTCGATCACGAAAAAGATCGGCCTGGCCTACGACCTCAAGCAGGTGTTCTATTATCCGCCGGTGGCCTTTGATCCCGGCTGCGTCGAGGCGGTGCGCCGCGCTGCTGAGCGCTTTGGCTATTCGCATCGCGACATCGTCTCCGGCGCCGGCCACGACGCCTGCTATCTCGCGCGGGTCGCCCCGACCTCGATGGTCTTCACCCCCTGCGTCGACGGAGTCAGCCATAACGAAAGCGAGGACATCAGGCAGGAATGGTCGACGGCCGGCGCCAACGTCCTGATGCATGCCGTCCTGGAAAAGGCCGAAATCGTGCCTTGAGCGCAGCGGCAGCGGCGGTTTTGGCGGAGAGCAGGGTTAGGAGAGTCGTTATGTCGCTCGTCATTAAAGGCGGAACGATCGTCGCCGCGGACCGGACCTACAAGGGGGACGTGCTGGTCGAGGGCGAGACCATCAAGGCGATCGGCGAGGGCTTGAAAGGCGACAGCACGCTCGACGCGGCGGGCTGCTTCGTCATGCCGGGCGGGATCGACCCGCACACGCATCTCGACATGCCGTTCATGGGCGCCAATTCGGCCGATAATTACGAGAGCGGCACCAAGGCGGCGCTGTCGGGCGGCACGACGATGGTGGTCGACTTCTGCATTCCGAACCGCAACCAGCCGCTAATGGAGGCGTTCGCCGACTGGGACAAGCGCTCGAAGGACGCGGTCTCCGACTATTCCTACCACATGTGCATCACCTATTGGAACGACCAGGTGCGCGAGGACATGGCCAAGGTGGTCGCGGCCGGCGTGACCACCTTCAAGCATTTCATGGCCTACAAAGGCGCGCTGATGGTCAACGACGAGGAGATGTTCGGCTCCTTCATGCGTTGCGCCGAAATCGGCGCGATGCCGCTCGTCCACGCGGAGAATGGCGAAGTCGTCGCCGCGCTGCAGAAGCACTACCTGGCGAAAGGCGTCACCGGGCCGGAGGGCCATGCGCTATCGCGCCCGCCGGACGTCGAGGGCGAAGCCGCGAACCGCGCCATCCTGCTCGCCGATCAGGCGGGCGTTCCGCTCTATATCGTCCACACGTCCTGTATTCAGGCGCATGAGGCGATCGCGCGCGCGCGGGCCTTGGGAAAGCGCGTCTACGGCGAGCCGCTGATCCAGCATCTCGTGCTCGACGAGAGCGAATACTACCACCAGGACTGGAAACACGCCGCCCGGCGCGTGATGTCGCCGCCGTTCCGCGACAAGGTTCATCAGGACGATTTGTGGAACGGGCTGCGCGCCGGCTCGCTGCAAGTTGTGGCGACAGATCATTGCGCGTTCACAACCAAGCAGAAGGAGCTGGGCTTAGGCGACTTCACCAAGATCCCGAACGGCACCGGAGGCCTCGAGGATCGCATGCCGGTGCTATGGACCTATGGCGTCGAGACGGGACGCCTGACGATGAACGAATTCGTCGCCGTACCTCGACCAACATCGCCCGCATTCTCAACGTCTATCCGCGCAAGGGCGCGATTCTGCCGGGCGCCGACGCCGACATCACGGTCTGGGATCCGAAGGCGAACAAGACCATCTCGGCCCGGACGCAGGTGTCGGT
Source organism: uncultured Alphaproteobacteria bacterium (assembly GCA_963839185.1). GTDB lineage: Bacteria > Pseudomonadota > Alphaproteobacteria > Rhizobiales > Beijerinckiaceae > Roseiarcus. The sequence continues at coordinate 85,948 of CAWIUD010000007.1, forward strand.
GATCGACTACAACGTCTTTGAGGGGACGAAGGTGACCGGGCTGCCGCGTTACACGCTATCGCGCGGGGAAGTGGTGTTCCGCGACGGTACGGTGCAGGCGGAGCTTGGGCGCGGACGATTCATCAAGCGCGAACCATTCGCCGCGGATGCGCGGGCGCTCAAGAAATACAAGGAATTCACCTCCGTGCAGGCTGTAGCGCGCTAGGGAATGGCTCGACAATGGGCATAGCGCCAGCGCCGTCGCTCGTTGAGGCTAGTCTCAGCAAGGCGTCGCCGCCCGACGCCGCAATTGATATCCGCGCGGTCTCGTTGCGGTTCGAGACGCGCGATGGTCCGGTGCAAGCGCTCAGCAACATCGATCTCGCTGTCGGACGCGGCGAGTTCGTTTCCTTCATTGGCCCCTCCGGCTGCGGCAAGACGACCCTCCTGCGGGCGATCGCCGATCTGGAGACGCCCACGAGCGGCGCGATCAGCGTCAATGGCATGGCGCCCAACGAGGCTCGCGCCAAGCGCGCCTACGGCTATGTGTTTCAGGCGCCGGCGCTTTATCCCTGGCGCAGCGTGGCGCGAAACATTGCGTTGCCGCTGGAAATCATGGGCTTCGACAAGGCGGAGAGGGAGGCTCGGATCGCGAAGGGACTCGAACTCGTCAACCTGTCGGGGTTCGGCAACAAATACCCTTGGCAATTGTCGGGCGGCATGCAGCAGCGTGCGTCGATCGCGCGCGCCCTCTCGTTCGACCCGGACCTCCTCTTGATGGATGAGCCGTTCGGCGCGCTGGACGAAATCGTGCGCGACATGCTGAACCAGCAGTTGCTGCGCCTGTGGGACATGACGGGCAAGACGGTGCTGTTCGTCACCCATTCGATTCCCGAGGCGGTGTTCCTCTCAACGCGGATTGTCGTCATGTCGCCGAGACCGGGCCGCGTCTATGACGTCATCGAATCCGACCTGCCCCGCAATCGGGCCCTCGAGATTCGAGAGAATCCGGAATTCCTGGCGATCGCCAATCGGGTCAGGCGTGGGCTACGGGAGGGACATTCGTATGCGATAGACTCTCACCCCCAACCCCTCTCAAGGGGTCGGCGCGATAGCCGCCGACGGCGATGAAATTCGTGCTCCCCATCGCGACGGTCGTTCTGACCTTGGTCGCGTTCTGGTATTTCGCCGCAGCGATCATGAATGCGTCGCTGCAGCGCGACGCATTCGCCAACGCCGGACGCGCGGAATACTCGACGCAAGACCTCATCGGCGCGTCGCTCAATATGGAGCGGCCGAAGCTGCCTGCGCCGCACCAGGTCGCGGGCGAACTCTACAGGCTTGTGCTCGCTACGGCGCCGACCTCGAAGCGCAGCCTCGTCTATCATGGCGCGATTACGCTGGAGGAGACGCTGATCGGTTTCGCGATCGGGTCGGCGCTCGGCATCGGCCTCGCCATTCTCATCGTCTCGGTTGGTTGGCTCGACCGATCGATGATGCCGTGGATCGTGGCGTCGCAGACCATACCGATTATCGCGCTTGCGCCGATGATCGTCGTGATCCTCAATCAGTTCAACGTCACCGGCATCGCTCCAAAAGCGGTGATCGCCGCCTATCTGTCGTTCTTTCCGGTGACGGTCGGCATGGTCAAGGGCTTCCGCTCGCCCGATCCACTGATGCTCGACCTGATGCGAACCTATTCGGCGACACGCGCCCAGACCTTCTTGAAACTCAGGGCGCCGGCGAGCGCACCGTTCTTCTTCGCCAGCATGAAGATCGGCGCGGCCGCGGCGCTGGTCGGCGCGGTGGTCGCCGAGGTCACGAAGAGCGAGGATGGTGGGCTTGGCGCGCGGTTGCTGGCGGGCTCATACTATGGGCAGACCGTGCAGATTTGGGCGGCCCTGTTCGCGGCCGCCGCGCTATCGGCGGCGCTGGTCGGGATCATCGGCCTTGCCGGAAGCGTCGCCCTGCGCCGGATGGCGCTCACGCCATGAGCGCGCGCAGGCTCGCCGATCTTTTGCCTCCGCTCGCCTTCGGCCTCGTCGTGCTTGTCCTTTGGGAAGCAGGCGTCCGCCTGCTTCACGTGCCGGAGATCATTCTGCCGCCTCCGTCGGCGATTGCGACCAGATTCGCCACTTCGGTCCCGACGCTGGCGGCGGACTTTCTGCAGACGATCCGGGGCGTGCTCGCGGGCTACCTCATCGGCTCGTTGTCCGGGTTCGCTGATCGCGATCCTCATCGACCGATCGCATTTTCTGCAACGCGGCCTTTTGCCGATCGGCAACCTGGTTTCCGCGCTGCCGATCGTGGGAATTGCCCCGATCATGGTGATGTGGTTCGGCTTTGACTGGCAATCGAAGGCGGCGGTCGTAGTCGTGATGACCTTCTTTCCGATGCTGGTGAACACGATCGCGGGGCTTTCCGGCACGGGCGGGATGGAGCGCGATCTGATGAAGACCTATGCCGCGGATTATTGGCAGACGCTGCTGGCGCTGCGTCTGCCCGCGGCGATGCCGTTCATTTTCAACGCGCTCAAAATCAATACGACGCTGGCGATGATCGGGGCGATCGTCGCCGAATTCTTCGGTACGCCGACGGTCGGCATGGGCTTCCGCATCTCGACCGAGGTCGGGCACCTCAGCATCGACATGGTGTGGGCGACCATCGTCGTCGCCGCGCTCACAGGTTCGTTGTTCTATGCGCTCGTCGCGGGTCTCGAACGTCGCGTGACGTTTTGGCACGCTTCCTATCGCGCCAAGGACGCTTGAGCTTTTCGCCGCATTTGTTCTCGCTTTCCCGGCGTCGGGAGATCATGGTTCAACTGGAGGGTCGTTAAAATGAAGAGCATCTTGTTGGCATTTGCGAGCGTCACGGCGATCACCGCCGCCGGGGCCGCACAGGCGGACGACAAAGTCACACTGCAACTGAAATGGGTCACGCAGGCGCAATTCGCCGGCTACTACGTCGCCAAGGAGAAGGGCTTCTACAAGGAAGAGGGGCTCGACGTGACGATCAAGCCGGGCGGCCCGGACGTCGCGCCCGAGCAGGTGCTCGCGGGCGGCGGCGCCGACGTCGTCGTCGACTGGATGCCGGCGGCGCTTGCGGCGCGCGAAAAGGGCGCGCCGATGGTCAACATCGCCCAGCCGTTCAAGCATTCCGGATTGGAGCTGACCTGCCGCGCCGACACCGGCATCAAGACGCCGGCCGATCTCAAGGGCCGCACGCTCGGCGTGTGGTTCTACGGCAACGAGTATCCGTTCCTCAACTGGATGGGTAAGCTGGCGCTCAAGCCGGACGGATCGCCCGACCGGCGTGAAGGTCGCTGAAACAAGGCTTCAACGTCGATCCGCTCCTGCAAAAGCAGGCCGACTGCATCTCGACCATGACCTACAACGAATACTGGCAGGTGATCGACGCCGGCTACAAACCCGAGCAGCTCGTCGTCTTCAAATACGAGGATCAGGGGGTCGCCACGCTCGAGGACGGCCTCTATGTGATGGAGGACAAGCTCAAGGATCCCGCTTTCGTCGACAAGATGGCCCGCTTCGTCAAAGCGTCGATGAAGGGTTGGGATTATGCGCGCGCGCACGGCGACGAGGCGGTCAAGATCGTGCTCGACAATGATGCGAGCGGCGCGCAGACCGAGCATCACCAGACGCAGATGATGGGCGAGATCAACAAGCTGACCGCAGGCTCCGACGGCCGTCTCGACAAGGCGGACTATGAGCGCACGGTCAAGACCTTGCTGACCGGCGGCTCGGACCCGGTCATCTCCAAGGAGCCCACCGGCGCCTATACGACCGTCATCACCGACAAGGCGCTCGGGAAGTAGGCCCGACGCGCGCGCTAAAATTGCCCTCGGCGCCGAAACGCCGGGGGTCCTCCCACGGACGCTTTCCCGAGTGGACTGGAGTCGAACCGACCCGAGGGGCGGCGTGAGAGAGATTCGCTTTTAGATTGATCCATCGGCCTGTTCGAAAAAAAAGAAGAGTTTTCTTCCCAATCGAACCCAACTATTCTATAATTCATAATATGACGGCGGCAGATTGATCGCTGAAAAAGAGAAGTCAGGAAAGAGGACCGTGGAAGCGAATTGTCGGGACAGGGTCATCCGGCCATCCGGTAACGACTAAGCGCCTGGGATCGCTCAATACCGCAATGGGCGCCCCTTGCGAAAGCTTGGCATGGATTTGGGGTTGGCGCCGCGCCTATTTGGGCTCGGCGCCATGGTCGCTTAGGACTGGCTCGCCGGGAGATGGGCGTCTTTCGATTCCACCCGCGCCCATGTTGGCCATATCTAGCCGGCCGAGCGGCGCGCGCGAACCGCATCGGTTGCGCTGGGCGACGACCCTTGTCGGCCTTGCGACGCTCGCGTCATCAGCCGAATCGGGGTCATGGCGAGCCGTCGCCAGAGCCCGCGATCGGACCCGGGGGGGCCATTGAGCCGAGGCTCGCTCGCGCCTTGTTTGTCTTCCGCGCCTTCCGTTCTGGCGCTCCGTACAAGGTCGTGGATGAAGCGAAGCTTCTCGACAACTGCGGGGGCGAGCACGAATGGATAGAGGTCGGGCCGGCCCATCGCCCGGTTCACGCTGTTCATGGCGATCACGAAAGGAGTCCAGGAGTCGACGATTTGCTCGATCGTTGCTTCGACGTAAGGATCGAAATCAAGGCGAGCCGTATGGGCGCCTTCTCTGTCGATCGAGGGTTTGATTCGAAGGCCGAAGGCGCTCGCTGTCTCCAGCGTATCGACGATATGCAGGTAATGCGCCCAGGTCTCGGCGAAGTCCTCCCACGGATGCGAAGTGGCGTAGGCTGAGACGAAATGCTCCTGCCAATCCGGCGGCGCGTGCTGCTTATAGTGGCGCTGAAGCGCGGCGTCGTAGTCCTGCGAGTCGTCGCCGAACACCGCGCGGCAGGCTTCGAGCCTGCCTCCGTCGCGAACCAGAACGTCCCAGTAGTGGTGGCCAACCTCATGCCGGAAGTGCCCAAGCAGGCTGCGATAGGGCTCGGCAAGTTCCGAGCGGCGCTTTTCGATCTCCGCGCTATCGGCTTCCGCAAGCGCGATCGTCACCACGCCGTCGTCATGGCCGGTCATGACTTTCGGTCCGGAGGAGTCGGGCGGGTCGGCCAGGAATTCGAACGCGAGCCCATGCTGCGGGTCCTCGGCGCGAGTTTGCAACGGGAGCTTCCAGCGAAGCAGGCTATAGAACAGCCGGTGCTTGGCGAGTTCGATGTCCCGCCAGGCGACGAGATGCGACGGTTCGCAAACATTCGGGATCGTGTCGTTGTGGCGGCAGGCGGGGCAAAATCGGTCTGACGCGTCGAGGGCGGTCAGCCAGTTGCACACGTCATAGTCGGCGTTGGCGCAGAAACGCCGCGGCTTCCCATCGCCTGTCAGAGGCGTCCATGCCTCGTCGACCGCAGGCTCAAGGGCAACCATGATTTCCAGCTCCGGCGCATAACCCAACCGATGGCCGCAGCGGCCGCACGTCCGATTTTCAAAGTAGATGATGTTATCGCAGGCCTGGCATCGAAACAGTTTCATGATCGTCCCCTCGGAGTTCGCCGCCGCAACGCCCGATGGCCGCAATCGTTCCCCAAATTCGATCCACGCCGGAACAAATCTCAATTTTGGCGTTTGCTATCGAGCGGAAATGGGCGCTTTCCAACGAGAGCGCCGCCCCTCCGATGGAGTTGATCAATGCGGGTAAAGCTATTTTCTCAGGGCGCCGATGCCGCGATCCAGTTGCTGGAGGACGAAATCAACGCATTTCTGGATTCGATCGACAGCCCTCACGTCAGATATGTCAGCCTATCCTCAAGCGATATCGAAAGATCCGCTTCGGTTTGGTACGACGATCCGAAACCCATGAGAATCGAACAAACCGTGAGCGCCCAATTACAGGAACTGATCGAAGACGCCTGAGGCGCCAGAGCGCCTCGGGGCGCTCCTGACCGGTCGACCTCCCACGCATGCGGGAGAGGGGATTACCGCGCGGCGGCCCGGTTCACGATCGCCTTACAATCAATGCCTGTCAGCGCGCCGTAATTGCGCGCGCCCCGCGCCTCCATGCGCGAGCGGCAGAACGCATCGGCCAGAGGCGAACCGGCGCGGAATAGCGCCGCCGCCTGAAACGAGAGTGCGAGCCGGTCGCAGAGATCGCGCGCCCGGGTCTCGAAGTCGGAAGGATCGGCGATGTCGTCTTTGAGCTTGGCGACATGCCGGTCGAGCGTTCGCGCTTTCGCCTCGCACTGAGGAGAGTTCGGTGAAATAGGCTTCGAGCGTTTGGGGAGAACGCCGGATCGCCCGGGCGATATCGAGGCACTGCACGTTGCCGCTGCCCTCCCAGATCGCGTTGACCGGCGCCTCGCGGTAGAGGCGCGGCATCGGCAAATCCTCCATGACGCCGGAACCGCCCAGGCATTCCAAAGCCTCATAGGCGTGGCCGGGCGTTCGCTTGCAGATCCAATATTTGCCGATCGCCGCGCCGATCCGCGCCAGCGCCTCTTCGTGCGGGTCATCGCGATGGTCCAGCGCGCGGGCGATGCGCATGGTGAGCGTCAGCGCCGCCTCCGCCTCGATCGCGAGATCAGCCAGCACCGCGCTCATGATCGGCTGGTCGACCAGCAGCGCGCCGAAAGCCTTGCGCTGACGGCAATGGTCAATCGCCTGGGCGATCGCCATCCGCATCCCGGCGGATGAGCCTATCATGCAGTCGAAGCGGGTCATCGCCACCATCTCGATAATGGTCGCGATGCCTCGCCCCTCCGGCGCCAACCATCCAGCCGAGCGCGCCGCGCAGCTCCGTCTCGCTCGACGCGTTGGAGACGTTGCCCATCTTTCGCTTAAGGCGAACGATCTGCAACGGGTTCTGGTTCCGTCGGGGCGCCAGCGCGGCACAAGAAAGCAGGACAGGCCGCCCGCCGCTTGCGCAAGGACCAGGAATGCGTCGCACATCGGCGCCGAAACGAAGAATTTATGGCCCACAAGCTCGTAGGCACGTCCCGGCCCTTCGACGCCGACTGGAATGGCGCGCGTCGTATTGGCGCGGACATCGGAGCCCCCCTGCTTCTCGGTCATCGCCATGCCGATCGTCACGCCACGCTTTTGGTCTGCCGGAACGTTCCGCGGGTCGTAGACGCGGGCGTGAATCTTCGGCAGCCAGTGCGCGGCGAGGTCGGGCTGGGTTTCGAGGCACGGCGATGACGCGAAGGTCATCGTCACCGGGCAAAGATGCCCCGCCTCGACCTGGGTCTGAATGTAAAAGCGCGCCGCGCGCGCGACATGGGCGCCTTCGCGCGGCTCGGTCCAGGGCGACGAATGAATGCCTTCCCCAATCGCGGCCGTCATCAGCGCGTGATAGGACGGATGGAAGCGCACCAGGTCGACGCGCCGGCCGTAGCGATCGTGGGTGTCCAGTTCCGGCGGATACCGGTTGGCGAGGACGCCCTGCTCCAGATATTCGGCGGCGCCTGCACGCGCGCCAAACGACCGGAGGTTGTCAGCCGCCCACGCCGCGCCCTCGCGCCGCACCGCTTCCATCAGCGCGTGGTCGGACTCGTAGAGGTTATAGCCGGTCAGCTCGACCGGTTGATTGATCACTTCGTGCGTCGCGGCGCCGTAGGGATCGAGCGGGGCGAGAAAGTTGTCTTTCGGGTCGTGCGACAAAACGCCCATGGCGAACACATCCGTTTTATCCGGATCGTACAATGGGATCGGACCAAGAGGAAGGAAGCTCCGTTCGACGGTCGCCGTTCAAGCAGACGCATGGTAGTTCTCGACCCGCAACGAATCGCCGCCTTCGGGCCAAACCACCCTCAAGGCTATGCCCGCCGTCCCGTTTGACCGCCGTCTCACTGCCAGCCCGTCCCGACCTCGCGGCGATCCATCTTGAGGGGCTTGTCGAGGCGCCCCGTTACGCCCATGGGCGGGCCATGCGCGTCGTCAGCGCGAGCGCGCCGCTGAAACGCGCGCCGGACGCCGAGGCGCCGCTCGAGACCGAGGCGCTCTACGGCGAAAGCCTCGTGGTCTACGACCAAAGCGGCGGATGGGCCTGGGCGCAGCTCGATCGCGACCGTTATGTCGGCTATTTGCCGACAGAAGCGCTCGGCGATCCCGCCGAGGCGACGCATCGGGTCGCGGCGCTGCGCGCCCACGCATACCCCGGGCCGAGCATCAAGCTGCCGCCGATTTTGGCGCTGCCGCTTGGCGCGCGGCTGGCGATCGTGCGGCAGGACGGCGACTTCCTCGTGACAGGCGACGGCATGCACTTTTGGGCTCGCCATCTGGCGGACGCCTGCTCTCGCGAGCCGGATTTTGTCGCGGTCGCAGAGCGCTTTCTCGAAAGTCCCTATCTTTGGGGCGGCCGAACCTCGCAAGGGATCGATTGCTCGGGTCTTGTCCAGACCGCCCTTTCGGCGGCGGAAATCGTTTCGCCGCGCGACAGCGACATGATGGAGGCCGCGCTAGGCGAGCCTGTCGCCCTCGACGATCCGGCGACAGTGCTGGCGCGCGGCGATTTCGTGTTCTGGAAGGGCCACGTCGGAATCCTGCGCGACGAGGGCACGCTGTTGCACGCCAGCGGGTGGCATATGAAAGTGGTCAGCGAGCCGCTCGTCCAGGCGCGCAAACGCATCGCAGCCCAAGGCGGCGGCCAGATAACCAGTGTGCGCAGATTGTCCGCAAAGCGGTAGCCACGCTCGCGTGGTTCCGCATCCGCGTCAGCGACTTACTTCTTGGCGCCGATGCCCATACCGCCGAAACGCGTGTTGAACCGCGACAGGCGTCCGCCGCGGTCGACGAGCTGCTGCGAGCCGCCGGTCCAGGCCGGATGGGTGTTCGGATCGATATCGAGATGCAGCGTCGCGCCGTCCTCGCCGTAAGTCGAGCGGGTCATGAACTCGACGCCATTCGTCATGACGACCTTGATCATATGGTAATGGGGATGAATGTCGGGCTTCATCGTCTTGTCTCGAGCGAAGGAAATAAAGAACCATCCGCCGGGCGGCGGCTCTTTCGGCTGGCGGTCCTATAATGCAGCGGTCGGCGGCGCGCAAGCGCCAGCCTCATCGCGTACGTCCACCTATCGCCTTGATTTCCGCCGAAAAGTGGTCCGTAAGGCGCTGATGCCCGTTTAAGGAGCTGCTCGCACGATGTCGTCCGCCGCCGACGCTGACTCCAAGACGCCCGACGTCCGACTCGGCGCCCTCAAGGCCCTGGCGCCTTACGCGCTTGCCTATCGGGGGCGGATCGTCGCCGCGCTCGTCGCGCTGGTGATCGCCTCGGCAGCGACTCTGGTCGTGCCGATCGCGGTGCGGCGGATGATCGACTACGGCTTTTCCGTTTCGAACGCCGGCCTTATCCGCGACTATTTCCTGGCCATGATCGGCGTCGTCGCGGTGCTCGCGCTGGCGTCCGGCGCACGATACTATTTGGTGATGACGCTGGGGGAGCGGGTCGTCGCATCGCTTCGGGCCGAACTCTTCACCCATCTGACATCTCTCGATCCCGGCTTCTTCGATGGGGAGAAGATCGGCGAGATCGCCTCGCGCCTTTCCGCCGACACCACGCAGCTCAAGGCGACTTTCGGTTCTTCGGCCTCAATCGCGCTGCGCAATATCTTCATGTTTGCGGCGCGAGCGTGATGATGGTCGTCACCAGCGCCAAGCTGTCGGCGTTCGTTCTGGCGGCGATACCAGTCATCGTTCTGCCGCTTTACGCGGCCGGACGCTCCGTCCGCCAGCGGTCGCGCAGAGCTCAGGACAGGCTGGCCGAGGCGACCGCCTTTGCAACCGAAAGCCTGTCCGCGGTGCGGGTCATGCAGTCGTTCCTGGCGGAAGGAATTACCGCCCGCCGCTATCGCGACGCCGCCTTCGGAGTCTACGAGGCGGCGCGGGCAATGACACAGGCGCGCGCAATCGTCACCGCCGCCGCGATCTTCCTGGCCTTCTCAAGCGTCGTAGTCGTCATGTGGCTTGGCGCCCAGGACGTGATCGCGGGCCGCATGAGCGGCGGCGCGCTCTCGCAATTCGTGCTGTTCGCGGTATTCGGCGCCGGCGCCCTCGGGCAGCTCTCGGAAGTGTGGAATGAAATGTCGCAGGCCGCGGGCGCGGCGGCTCGCATCGGCGAGTTGCTTGCGGCAAAGACCCGCATCGCTGCGCCCGCCGAGCCGGTCGCGCTCGAGAGGCCGGTCCGCGGCGAGCTCGCCTTCCACGGAGTGGACTTCGCCTACCCCGGGGGCGCGGGAAGCGAGGTGCTGCGCAGCATCAGCTTTTGCGTCGCGCCGGGGGAGATCGTCGCCATCGTCGGACCTTCCGGCGCGGGCAAATCGACGCTCTTTCAACTCGCGCTGCGCTTCTATGATCCGACGCGTGGCGTTGTGACGCTTGACAGCGTCGATGTCGCGAAGCTCGATCCGGCCGCGCTGCGCGCCGAGATCGCGCTGGCGCCTCAGGAGCCGTTCATCTTCGGCGCAAGCGTCGCTGAAAATATCGCCTATGGCGCGCCGGGAGCGACGCGCGAGGCGGTGATCGCCGCGGCCAGGAAGGCGGCGGCCGACGGCTTCATCTCAGCTCTGCCGAAAGGCTACGATACGCAGCTTGGAGAGCGTGGCTTGACCTTGTCGGGCGGCGAGCGCCAGCGGATCGCAATCGCGCGCGCGATCCTGAAGGACGCTCCCGTGCTGCTGCTCGACGAGGCGACCTCGGCGCTCGACGCCGAGAACGAAACTCTGGTCCAGGGCGCGCTGGAAGCGCTGATGGCGGGCCGCTCGACGCTGGTCATCGCGCACCGGCTCGCAACAATCGTGAAGGCCGACCGTATCCTGGTCATCGAGGCCGGATGCGTCGTTGAAGAGGGGACCCATTCTTCCCTGCTCGCGGCAAACGGCGCTCTACGCCAGACTTGCGCGGCTGCAGTTCGAAACCGGCGCTGCGGCGCTGACCGGGTTCGCCGAGGCGGCGCAATAACCCACTGGGTGGCGATAGCCTGCGGGAAATCCCTGAAAGCGGATCATTTCAGCAGCACGTAGATGTTGACCTGGAGGGTCGGGTCGTCAGCGTCCTTCACGTCATTCAGATATTCCTCCATGAAAGAATCCTGCGCATCGATCCCCTTCTCGTCGAGGTAAGCAGTGATCGCATCATAAGTGGCGTCGATGTCCGCGTAAGCCCCTTGGTGCTGAAAACGCATCGCCTTTCCGCTGGGCGTCTGATCAATCTTCACCGCTTCGGAAAGCTTTGATTTGTCGCCCGGGGCCGCTTCCAGCGGAAACCCCGCGTGATATTTGAACCCGGTGTCGTCCGATTCGATGAATACTGCGAGCGGACGTCCTCCCGGAACAAGCCCGGCCTTGTCCATGTCCCGCTTCACAAGTCCGAGCGAGCCGATGATGGCGCTATAGATCTCGTCACGGTCGGCCTTCCCTTCGATATAGGCGAAGGGCCGGGCGGGGAGATCGACCGTTTCGCCGGTTGAGGAATCGTTCGGGGGCGCGGCCAACTCAGCGGGTTTGGGCGGGTTTGAAACCGCGGGCGGCGCCGAAGGCGTAGGCGGGGGAGAAGCCGGAGCTTCGGCCGCCGGAGCTTGAGCCGGGGCCTGCTGAGCGCCGCTTCCGGCGGGGGCGAGCGAACAGACTGCAGCGATTATGGCTCGCGACGGCAAGACGGATCGCACCGGACGACATGGCAGCGCATTCTCCAGGCGCAGGAGGGCGCGCATCCAATCTAGTGCCATATCGGGGCCACGGCAAAGAGAGCGCCGGATCGGCGTTGAGACCTCACGCGGACCGAGGTTTCGTCCAGCGCAGAACCGGCTGGCGCGCCGCGCGAGTCTCGTCCAACCGCTGGCGCGGCGCATAGACCGGCGCCGACTGGAAGCGCTCGCGCTCTCCCGCCCGCGCGGCGATCGCCAGATCGCGCAGCGTCATGATGAACAGGTCGAGGCTTGCTTTCGATTCGGATTCGGTCGGCTCTATAAGCATTGCTCCATGCACGATGAGCGGGAAATAGACGGTCATCGGATGGTAGCCCTCGTCAATCATCGCCTTGGCGAAATCGAGCGTGGTCAGTCCGGAGTCCTTCAGCCAGCGGTCGTCGAACAGGACTTCGTGCATGCAGGCGCGCTCTCCAAAGGGAGCGCTCATCACGTCGTTCAGCGAAGCGCGAATATAATTGGCGGATAGAACGGCGTCCTCGGAGGCTTGGCGAAGTCCGTCCGCGCCGTGCGACAGAATGAAGCTGAGCGCCCTGACGAACATGCCCATCTGGCCATGAAACGCGCACATGCGGCCGAAAGACGCGCCGCCATCGGCATGTTCGACCAGCGTAAGCGTCTCGCCGTCACGAACCACAAAGGGAACCGGCGCATACGGGGCCAGCCGCGGCGAGAGCACCACCGGTCCCGCGCCTGGCCCCCCGCCGCCGTGCGGCGTCGAAAACGTCTTGTGCAGGTTGATGTGCATGGCGTCGACGCCAAGGTCGCCCGGGCGGGTCTTGCCGACGATGGCGTTGAAGTTCGCGCCGTCGGCATAGAAGTATCCGCCCGCTTCATGCACCGCTTCAGCGATCCCGACAATCTGGCGTTCAAACAGGCCGCAGGTGTTGGGATTGGTCAACATGATCGCCGCAACATCGGGCGCGAGCGCGGCGCGCACCGCCTCGACGCTGACGTTTCCGTCCTCGCCTGCGGGACCGGACGCACGAATAGCCGATCAGCGCCGCAGTCGCCGGGTTTGTCCCGTGGGCCGAATTGGGGACCAGCACGACCTTGCGCGTCGCGCCCTCGCCGCGCGCGTCGATCGCCGCCTTGATCGCCATCATCCCGCACAATTCGCCGTGTGCGCCGGCCTTCGGCGACATCGCGACGGCCCTCATGCCCGTCATCTTCAGCAGGGCGCTGGCAAGCGCTTCGATGACCTCAAGCGCTCCCTGCGCCGTCGAGACCGGCTGCAACGGATGCACGTCCGAGAATCCCGGCAGACGCGCCATTTTCTCGTTGAGGCGCGGGTTGTGCTTCATCGTGCACGAGCCGAGCGGGTAGATCCCCGCATCAATCGAATAGTTGTTGCGCGAAAGGCGAACGTAGTGCCGGATCGCCTCCGGCTCGGCCAGCCCGGGCAATTCGATCCCGTGCGTCCTCGCATGCGGCCCAAGCCGCGACTGAAAGACTGGCGGATCGTCGAGATCGACGCCGGTCCTGTCGGCACGGCCAGTCTCGAAGATGAGCGCTTCCTCCATTCCGAGCGCGCGGTTTCCGGTGAAGGTTCCGCCCGCAGCGGAGCCGGCCTTTTCGGGGCGCGTCGGGCGGCCTTGAACGTTCATGATCGGTCGCTTTCCTGACGCTTCATCGGAGACATTCGGTCAACGCCCGCGCATAAGCTGCGCGGTCGGCGTCTGTGTTGGTTTCGGTGCTTGCGACGATGATGCAGTCATCGAGTCCCGCGTCGGGCAGGAGCCGCGAGACGGGCAACCCGCCGATGACGCCGCGCCGGGCCAGCGCCTCGATCAGTTCGGCGGCTGGGCGCGGCGTCCGCATGGTGAATTCATTGAAGAAGTGGGAGTTGAGGATCCTGACGCCGGGAATGGCGGAGAGCCGGTCGGCGAGCTGAACCGCATTGCCATGATTGAGATTCGCGAGGCGGGCGAGCCCGGTCCCGCCAAGCAGCGTCAGATGGATCGAGAACGCCAGGGCGCATAGGCCGGAATTCGTGCAGATGTTGCTGGTCGCCTTCTCGCGGCGAATGTGTTGCTCGCGGGTCGAAAGCGTCAACACGAAGCTGCGCCGCCCGGCCGCGTCAACCGTCTCGCCGGCGAGGCGCCCTGGCATCTGGCGGACGTTCTTGGCGCGTGTCGCAAAGAGGCCGAGATAGGGGCCCCCGAAACTGAGCGCATTGCCGAGCCCTTGCCCCTCCCCAACCGCGATATCCGCGTCCATTTCGCCGGGCGAGCGCAGCGCGCCCAATGCGACGGGATCGGTGAAAACGGCGACGAGCAGCGCGCCATGAGCGTGCGCGGCGTCGGCCATCGGCTTCAGATCTCGCGGGTTGCCAAAGAAGTCGGGACTCTGGACGATAACGCAGCTTGTCTCGTGGTCGATCGCGGCGGCGATGTCTTCACCCGCCGTCGGGTCCGGCGGCAGGCGGATGATCTGGTCGCCGGCCATGCGCGCCAGCGTCGTCGCCACGTCTGCATATTGCGGATGCAATCCGCCCGAGAGCACTGCGCGGTTTCGCCGCGTGAGGCGGTGGGCCATCAACATCGCCTCGCCGCAGGCGGTCGAACCGTCGTACATGGACGCATTGGCGACCTCCATGCCAGTAAGCGTCGCCACCTGGGTCTGGAACTCGAACAAGACCTGCAGCGTGCCTTGCGCGATCTCCGGCTGGTAGGGCGTATAGCTGGTCAGGAATTCGGAACGCTGGATGAGATGGTCGACGGTGGCTGGGACATGCCGGCGGTATGCGCCGGCCCCGAGAAAGAACGGCGCCGCCCCGCGGCAAGACTTCGTCCGGCCATCGCCGTCATCGCCCGCTCCACCGCCATTTCGCTCATCGCGAGCGGCATGTCGAGGAGACCCTCGATTTGTTTGTCGGGCGGAATGTCGGCGAACAGCGCGTCGATGTCGGGAACGCCGATACGCGACAGCATCGTCTGGCGTTCGCTTGCGTCGAGCGGCAGGTAGCGCATCGCTCAGGCCAGGGTCTTCAGGTAGTCCGCGTAGGCGGCTTCATTCAATAAGCTGTCAAGCTCGGCGGCGTTGGCGAGCTTCATTCGAAAGAGCCAGCCCCGGCCGAGAGCGTCCTCATTGATTAGGCCCGGCGTCCCCTGGACTTCGGAATTGACCGCCACGACTTCGCCCGACGCCGGGGCAAAGATGTCGCTCGCCGCTTTGACGCTCTCCACCACGGCGGCGGGATCGCCCTGCTTCAGCCCCTTCCCAACCGCGGGCGTTTCCACGAAGACGACGTCGCCAAGCTGCTGTTGCGCATGCTCGCTGATGCCGACCACGCCCTCCCCGCCCTCGATCCGGATGTATTCGTGATCTTTGGTATAGCGGATCTGCGACATCAGACGTTCCTTTGCTCAACCGCGATAATAGGAGTGAGGATAGAACGGCAGCGGTACGACGCGTCCGCTCAATGGCCTGCCGCGCACCATGAGATCGACCGGCGTCCCATGGGCGGCATATCTTCGCGCAACGTAGCCCATCGCAATCGGCGCGCCGACGCTTGGGCCGAACCCGCCCGAGGTGACGATGCCCACCGGCGCCCCTTCCGGCGAAATGATCTCGACGCCTTCGCGTGCAGGCGCGCGGCCGTCCGGTCGAATCCCGACCCGCTGGCGGCTCGGCCCGTCCGTGAGGGCCCGCTGAATGCGCGCGGCGCCTGGAAATCCGCCTTGAATACGCCGGCGCTTTTGGATCGACCAGACGAGCGACGCCTCGACCGGATCGACAGTCTCGTCAAGTTCGTGACCATAGAGGCAAAGCCCAGCTTCGAGTTCAGCGAATTGCGAGCGCCGAGCCCAATCGGCGCAACGTTGGGTTCAGACAGCAGGATCCGGGCAAACCGCTCAGCTTGAGAAGAGGCAAGCGAGATTTCGTATCCATCTTCGCCCGTATAGCCCGAGCGGGTGACGAACGCCTCGAGATCGGCGATCTGCGCCGGCTTGGCGCTCATGAAGGGCATCGTCTCGAGCCCCTCCCACGGCGCAAGGCGGCCCAAGGTCGCCGCCGCCAAAGGACCCTGAAGAGCGATCAGCGCTGCTTCTCCAAGCGGGACTATGCGAACGCCCGCCGGAACGCGGTCTCGGATAAGGGCGAAGTCGACGGACTTGCGAGAAGCGTTGACAACCAACCTTAGCGCTCCATCCGCTCCGGGCGGCGCGCGTGATCATCAGGTCGTCGACAATTCCACCGTCGTCGTTCAGCAATTGCGTATAGCGTTGGCGGCCAGGCGCTAGATTGACGAGGTCGGCGGGGCAGAGCGTTTCAAGGAACGCCGCGACACTCCCATGATCGCTGCCCTCGATCAGAGCCTGACCCATGTGGGAAACGTCGAACACCCCGGCGAACTTGCGGGTATGAAGGTGCTCGGCCAGCACGCCCGCGCGATAATGAATTGGCATGTCATAGCCGGCGAACGGCGCCATTCGTGCGCCGAGTTCAAGGTGCAAGCCGTGCAGCGGCGTATACTGGTTCAAGGTTTCGTTCATGGGCCCGCCGGTCGTGAACAAGCGCCCGCTGCAGCCCTAGCCGCACAATTGCGGCTTTAGCTCTGGCGAACGCCCCCTCTGTCCCATGACCTGAGAGATTTCCCGCTTTTGGCGGTTGCCCCCGTCGGTGGACGGACGCCTCGAGCGGCGCACGCCTCTTTCCAGAGCGTCATCACTTGCGCGGTCCATTTGGCCTGAGCGTTTCCGGGGCGGTTGCGCCTTCGGCGCCGGCGAGACAATCGCCGGACTCTTCCGCGAAGTATCTTTGACTGACGGTTCGAGCTAGCCTGACCATCCGAACTTTGTCAACGGAGCGCCAATCGGCGCCAGCGCCTTTGGCTAGCCTGACGCCTTCCGTTTGTGATGCTTCGGCGCAGGAGCGCCGCCTCCCTCCTGGAACCCCACGCTGATCGAATACACATCCGCAAGTTGCAGGGTCGTGAGCGGCAAAATGATCGGGTCGGTCACCAGTCGAAAGGCGCCCGCGCTGACGCCGTCTGTCGTCGCTTCGACGTGGTAAGTCTGCGAAAAAACTTGGCTTTTGTCGCTATCGCGGGTGACTGTGATCTTCAGAGGCGCGCTGTAAGTCCCAGCCGATCCCGCTGGTCCGATCACCACCTCGCCCGATACCCCAATCTTGAGCGTGGCCTGCTGTGGACCGGCAGGATCGCATTGGCGCGCTGTGTCGCCGATGTTGAACTGATAGCGCACCGAGGCGTTGTCCGGTCCACCGACGCGCGCCGCGGCGCCGCCGTCGGCAACCTGCACCTCTGGGCAATTGATATCCTGCGAGGCGATCGGCAGAACCTTTGGCTTATCGCTTGGATTGGTCGCCGGCTGACCGGCTGTCGGCCGCGGATTTGCGCCCAGATTGAGGGAGTTTGAGTTCGGGTCGCGACTGCCGAAAAAACTGTCAACGGAGCTGCAGCTGGAGAGCAGGCCGATGGCCGCGCAATAAAGTGCGATGCGAGGCAGCGTGGCGCGATCAATCATAGGGCGACTTCAAAAATTGAGCGATAGAACGATTGAGGCCGTGCCTACTGCGTCCGGCGCTGTCAAGGCAATTGCTCATAGGCTTCCTTGAAACCAGCCAGCGGCGCCTGCACGCCAACGCCCTGTTCGGGCGTCTGGAAAATCGCCAGCGTCGCAATCTTCCCATTCTTCAGCTTGTCGATGAGCGTGTCGTCCATGGCAAGTTGGGCGATGCAGCCGTTAGCGAGGCACTGCAGGAAGCTGAGCCGTCCGGCGTCCGCGTCGTCGATTCTCAGCCCAACGCCTGGCGGCAAGAGTACGCCGAGAGGCGCGATGACCCGCATGAGGCGCGCCTTGCGGTCGGCGGTATTGAGGACGATGACGACCAGCACCAGGTTCGGCCGGTCCTGGTCGACGACGCTCAGCACGATCGCGCATTGTTCATGCGCCGCGCCCGGCGGGGTTTCACAGCGCGTCACCCAATCGCCGTGTTTGTCCCGGACTGCCCCGGGCGCGTCGCCCGCCGCTGCGACGACAGCCGAAGCGCCAAAAACCGCCAAACCGCTCAAGACGAAACCGATCGCTCGGACGCGTTTCAATTGTTCTGCAACCCTGGACGCTATTGTTCGCAATCCCAATGATCGAGGTCCTACACGGCTCGGCTCGGCAACAGCGTCGCTTTCACGCGCCGTCCGCTGAAGCTCTAATCGCAAATGAGGCCATCGCGGGGCGGAGATGGTGGGCGCTAGAGGGATTGAACCTCTGACCCCTACCATGTCAAGGTAGTGCTCTACCGCTGAGCTAAGCGCCCATCCCCCGTGTCTTCGAGCCGACCTCGCCCGAGAATTGGCGGGGTATAAACGTTCGCGGCAGGACGCGCAATGGGCAATGGATACCTCGGAAGCCCTGACTTCGCGACCGAGAGCCCAACTTGCGAGAGCTCTTCGGCTATTTCTGGCAGGTCGGGCAGTAGAAAGTCGAACGGCCGGATTGGGTGATGCGCACGACAGCGCCGCGACAGCGCGGCTTCAGACACGGCAAGCCTTCGCGATCGTAGACTGCAAAGGCATGCTGAAAATACCCCAGGCCGCCGTCGGCCTGGCGATGATCGCGCAGAGTGGATCCTCCCGCCTCGATTGCCTCTGCAAGGACCGCGTGGATCGCCGCGGCCAACTTGGACGGCGGCCCGGCTTGGAGCGCCATGGGCGTCCGACAGAATGCTCGCCGGCCTTAACGGAGAGAGCCCGGCGCGAAACAGCGCCTCGCAGGCATATATGTTTCCGAGCCCGGCAATGCGCCTTTGATCGAGAAGCCCCGCCTTCAGCGGAGTGCGCTTGCCCGCGAACAGTTTGGCCAGCCGGTCGGCATCGAACTCACGCGCTAGCGGCTCCACGCCCAGACCGCGCAATCGTGGATACGAATTGAGGGCCTTGTTGGCGACAAGGTCCATGAAGCCGAAACGCCGCGGGTCGTTATACGTCACGATGCTGCCGTTATCGAGGTGGAGCACAACGTGGTCGTGCTTGGGATCTTTCCCGCGTTCGCGATGGAAAGAGCCAGGGATTGCGGTTGTCGCGGCTTCGATGCGGAACGACCCCGACATGCCCAGGTGCGCGATCAGAGTTTCCTCGCCATCCAACTGAAACAAAAGATACTTCGCGCGGCGCGCCAACGCGACGATGCGCCGTCCCTTGAGCCGTGAGGCGAATTGAGGAGGAAAGGGAAAGCGGATATCCGTTCGCCGTAATTCGATCTTGTCGATCCGGGCGTCCAGCATTGCGGGCTCCAGGCCGCGGCGGACGGTCTCAACTTCGGGCAGTTCAGGCATCGGGATGGTCTCGAATGACAGACAGAAAGGCCGAGCCGTATCTCTGCAGCTTGACCGCGCCGACGCCATGGACGCGGGCAAGCTCGTCCAGCGACTTTGGACGCGCCTCCGCCATCTCGATGAGCGTCCGATCGGCGAATATCACGTAGGCAGGCTGCTTCTGTGCGGTCGCCAACGAAGCGCGCAAGGCTTTCAGGGCGGTTAGCAGGGCGGCGTCGGCGGAACGCAGCGCCTGCCCCGCCGCGTGGGTCTCCCGGCGCTCTTTTCGATTGACAATGTCCTCACGCAACGCGAACCGGGTCTCCCCGCGCAGAACACGCCGCCCCATGTCCGTAAGGATCAGCCGGTCGCGGTCGTTAGGATCACGTTCAATGAGCCTCGCCGACTGCAATTGCCGCAAGACGCCGCGCCAATCGGCGGGCGTGCGGTCCCTTCCGACGCCAAAAGTCTTGAGTTGGTCGTGTCCGTGCCGCTCAACCGCCTCCGTCGTCTTGCCGGAGAGGATGTTGGCGAGATGTCCGAAATAAAAGCGGCCGGAGGTGCGCAGAATTGCCGACAGCGCTTTCTGCGCGTCGACGCTTCCGTCGATCAACCGAACCGCCCCCTGACAAACGTCGCAATGACCGCAGGGGCCGGACTCCTCGCCGAACATGCTGAGAAGGGTTTGCCGGCGACAGCGTCCGGTTTCACACAGAGCAACAAGATCATCGAGCTTGTTCAACTCGACGCGTTTGCGCTGATCCGGAGCGCCGCTTTCGAGGATCTGGCGCCGTCGCAGTTCGATGTCGCCGGCGCCGTAGAGCGTGAAGGCGTCCGCCGGCAGGCCGTCGCGACCTGCCCGGCCAATCTCCTGGTAATAGGCCTCGATTGACGAAGGCATGTCGGCGTGAAGCACAAAGCGGACGTCGGGCTTGTCAATCCCCATGCCAAACGCCACGGTTGCGCAGATCACGCAACCATCTTCGCGCAGGAACGCGTCCTGGTTGCAGGCGCGCGCGAGGTGGTCCATACCGGCATGATAGGGCAGCGCGCGTCGGCCGGCCCGGTTGAGTTCCTCAGCGAGTTCCTCGGCCCGCCGACGCGACGCGCAGTAGACAATGCCGCTCTCTCCCCGGTGGGCATCGAGCCTTTCGATCAGCTGGCGCGTCGCGTTCGATTTCGGCCGCATTGCGAGAAACAGATTCGGCCGGTCGAACGAACGTACGAATATCTCAGGCTGGCGGACAAACAGCTTCGCGACGATTTCCGCGCGGGTCGGGCCATCCGCCGTAGCGGTCACCGCGATTGTCTGGACCGCGTCGAAGGCTTCGGCTACTTCGCGCAGGCGAAGATAGTCCGGGCGGAAGTCGTGGCCCCATTGCGATACGCAGTGGGCCTCGTCGATTGCGAGGAGATCGATCGGCGCTTCCTTCAAGATCGACATGACATCGGTGCGCAGCAGTCGTTCGGGCGCGATGTACAGGAGGCGCAGCGAGCGTTCGCGAAGGCCGCGAGCAACGCGCCGACGTTCATCGGCGTCAGAAGACGAATTGAGACTCGCCGCTTCGACGCCCAGCTCGTGCAACTGGGCGACCTGATTGCGCATCAGAGCGATCAGCGGCGATACGACCAGGGTCAAGCCGTCGCGGACGATCGGCGGAAGCTGGAAGCAAAGCGACTTGCCGCTGCCGGTCGGCATCACCGCCAACACGTCCTTGCCTTGAAACGTCGATGCGAGAATATCTTCTTGCCCTGGCCGGAAGGCGGAGAAGCCGTAGACCCTGGCTAGCGCCGTGCGCGCCTTGGCCATCAGCGGCGAGTTCGGCGTCATCGACTCGTCTCCGCATCGAACACTGGGGTCCATTGCACGGCGTCGATCCGATCCGCACCGGTCGCCAGCATCATCAATCGATCGAAACCCAGCGCTGCGCCGCTCGCGGCTGGCATCTCGACGAGCGCGTTGAGGAAATCTTCGTCGATCGGATTCGAATTGCCATAGATGCGCTGCTGCTCCGCCATGTCGGCGTCGAACCGACGCCGCTGCTCGACGGGATCGGTCAGCTCATCAAACGCGTTCGCGAGTTCAACGCCGCAACAGTAGAGTTCAAAGCGTTCCGCAACGCGGGGATCGTCGTGGTTCGTCCGCGCGAGCGCGGCTTCGCTTGCTGGATAGGCATAAAGAATCGTCGGCCGTCCGAAGCCAAGATTCGGCTCAACGCGCTCGGTAAGGAGCCGGCTGAAAATGTCCGACCAGGTGTCGTCGTCGGCAATGCGCAGGCCGATTTCTTTCGCCTGCCGGGCCAAGGTCGCCCTGTCGGGAGCTCGCCCAACCGGTAGACTGTCGTAGAGATCGAGGCCGGCGTAGTTCAGAAACGCGTCGCGCGCGGTCATGCGCTCCGGCGGCTCGAATGGATCGGTCTTCCGGCCGCGAAATACGAATGTCTTCGCTCCTGAGACGTGGGCGGCGAGAGCAACCAGGGCCGCACAATCGCTCATCAGATGCGCAAGCGGAGCTCCGGTTCGATACCATTCCAGCATTGTAAACTCGGGCGCATGGAGGGCCGTCCGCTCGCGATTGCGGAAGACGTGCGTCAACGCGAAGATTTGCTCCTCCCCTGCCGCCAACAGCTTCTTCATCGCAAATTCGGGCGACGTGTGCAGGTAGGCTTCGCGCATCGATCCATCGGAGTGAATGAGCGCCGTCCGGAACCCATGCAAGTGGGTCTCGTTTCCGGGAGAGGCCTGGATGGCCGCCGGCTCCACTTCGATGAAATCCTGGGCCTCGAACCAGCGGCGGACGAAAGCGGCTGCCCCCGCCCGCGCGACGAGTTCGAGCGCGCCGCTCGGCGTATCGATCTCGGTTCCAAAATGGCTGGGAAGCGGCTGAACTCAAGAGACCGGACCGGCAAGAGTAGAGAATCGCGAGCGATCCCGTCTGGCCTTTGACCCCAAAATCAGTATGGTGCGCCGCAATCGCCATGGGGCGGCTGGAAAGTGGCGTTCGCCACCCGCGCAGGAACCGACGCGCAAGATTCCGAGGACAAAGACGTGAGAGTTATCGCAAGCTCGATTCGCAAGGGCAACATCATCGAGCGTGAGGACGGGCAGCTTTGCGTCGTTCTCTCCGCGGAAAGCTTCCATCCGGGCAAGGGAACCCCAACGACGCAGATCGACATGCGCCGCCTTTCCGACGGCGTCAAGGTGACGGATCGATTCAAAACCACCGAGCAGGTCGAACGAGCGTTCGTCGAGGATAAGAACTTCGACTTTCTATATGGAGACTCGGACGGCTACCACTTCATGAATGCCGATACTTACGATCAAATCCAGGTGCCCAACGATGTGATCGGCGACCAGGCCCAATGGCTTCAGGAAGGCATGAAGGTCATCTTATCAATCTTCAACGAGACGCCGGTCGCGATCCAGTTGCCCCCGCGCGTGACGTTGGAGGTGATGGAAACCGAACCCGCGATGAAGGGCCAAACCGCGTCCTCGTCCTACAAGCCCGCCAAGTTATCGAATGGCGCGCGCGTGATGGTTCCGCCGCACATCAGCCCCGGGACGCGCATCGTCATTCAGACCGACGACGGCTCATATGTGGAACGGTCAAAAGACTGAGGTTCATCCGCGCCACGCTGACCTCTGGCTCAGCGCGGCGACAGGCCGACGCGTAGCGCGACGCCGAAGACTGTCCTCGTGCGGCGCAGCTTTCCGGGGGCCCGTGGCGCCCGAGGCCCGCAAGAAAAAAATTGATGCGAGCGCCGGTTTCCCCATGACAACAGAGAGCGATTGGTGTTCAATCGCTGGCGGGGCGGCGCATCCAATGCATGATTGACAGTCGCGCGCCTGCGTTAGAGTTGCGCGCGGTCAGACTTCAACAGCTCGGCGCCATGTCCGGAACTCCGCTGGGATTCAATGACATATCGGAAGCGGTCCGCCGCAGCGCGCGTCGGTCGTACGATCGGGGCGCGCCGCATAGCTCTCAACCGTCCGAAGTCTTCGCCCGCTCGCTTCCGCGGGAGCTCGATTTTCTCGTGCGGCGAGGATTTTCGCCCCAAGGGTTGTTCGGCGCCCTTGCCGCCGCCCCCAGGGACGTCCACCCGTTGGACGCCATACTTGCCGAGGGCGTAGTCGAGGAGGAAGTCTACTATCGCGCATTGGCCAGGCATCTGGGTTGCCAATACTACTCCGGCGCGCCCCTGTTTGCGGCCAATTTAGACGCAATGAAAGGTTTGAGGTGCGGCGTCGCTCCGCTCGAACCGGGCGACCATGCCCCTCGGGCAGTCATAGCGCCGCGCGGTAAAGCGGTATCGCTGCTCATTGACGCAACGATGTCAGGGCGAATTCGCTCAGGCGCTTTCTCGATAACCTCTCCACAACGGTTCGCCCGGTTGGTGCGCGCGCGCCACGGCGACGCGATCCTTGACGAGGCGCTCGATCGCCTGCCTACCAGCCTCACCGCCAGGCAAGGGATGACCGGCCTGCAGATCGCTGCGGTCGGAGCGATCGCGACATGCGCTTGCGTCCTGGGCTTTGAAAGATTTGATCTCTTGTGCGCGTTCGCGTCCGCCGGGCTTTGGTTGACTTTTTCAGCGGCAATCGTCCTTCGCTCGATGGCGGCGGTCGCCAATACGCCCGAAATTCGTCTTCCGACGCTCGTGGACGACGAGCTTCCTGTCTACACGGTAATCGCGGCGCTTTATCGCGAGACGGACGTTATCGACGATCTGGTCAACGCCTTCAACGCGTTCGACTACCCCAAGAGCAAGCTCGACATAAAGCTGGTGGTGGAACAGCGCGATCTCGAGACGATAAGGCGAATTATCGATTTACGTCTGCCGGCGTATTACGAGGTGATCGTGGCTCCGCCGGGCGAGCCTCGAACCAAGCCGCGCGCACTCAATATCGCCCTCGCCAGCGCGCGAGGGGACCTGCTCGTCGTCTACGACGCGGAAGACGCTCCGGCGCCCGACCAATTGCGTCTCGCCGCTTCGCGCTTCGCGGTCGGAGAAGAACTTGGACTGTTTGCAGGCTCGGTTGGCGGTCCGCAACCATGACGAATCGTGGCTCTCAAAGATATTCTCGTTCGAATACGCCGCGCTTTTCGATCTGATCAATCCCGGCCTGTGCGCGCTGAATCTGCCGATCCCCCTTGGGGGCAGCTCCAATCATTTCCGCGTCCGGTCTCTGATCGGCGCCGGGGCGTGGGACGAGTGGAACGTCACGGAGGACGTAGACCTCGGAATCCGCCTCGCGCGGTTCGGCTATCGGGTGGGAGCGCTCAACTCGGACACATGGGAAGAAGCGCCCATGAGTTCGGGAATTGGTTCCGGCAGCGAGTTCGCTGGCAGAAGGGCTGGATGCAGACCGTAATCGTCCACTTGCGGCACCCTGTCTTCCTCCACCGCGACCTCGGAACGGCGCGCACTGTGGCCATCGCCACGCTGGTCGGCGGCGCCATTTTGAGCGGTCTGTTCTGGCCGCCGTTCGCCGCCGGAACGATATGGCGTGCGCTGTCCTCCGGCCAGGGCGTGCTGTCGCCCTCGCGGGAAGCCGGCGACGTATTCACCTATATGCTGGCGCTTTCCGGCATCTGGACGGTCGTGCTGCCTGCGCTCGTCGCTGCGAAACTGCGAGGCTTTCGCGTGTCCGTGAAGGCAGTCGCCCTGCTGCCGGTCTACTATCTTCTGGTCACGGCGGCCACTTGGACGGCGATGTTTCACCTTGCGTTATGGCCGCATCACTGGGCAAAGACCGCCCATGGCAGAAGTGGACGGCGACCTGCGCCCCGCATTGGGCAGGCGAGGGCGCCGTTGAATTCGCCGCTGGCGGCCGCCTTCGGCCGATGGACTTCCGGAATGAAGATCTTTCACTGGGCCGTCGCCGCCCAATCAGGAACGTAATGTCGTCGCAGAGCTTGCGCGAGGCGGCGGAGAGTTCGAAAGCGTGGCCGTTCGAGGAAGCTCGGAAGCTTGTCGAGCGCCTGAAGCGCTCGCCCCGCAGCGAAGTCGTCTTCGAGACCGGATATGGCCCTTCGGGATTGCCGCATATTGGCACCTTCGGGGAGGTCGCACGGACGAGTATGGTCCGGCACGCGTTTCGAATCCTCACCGATGACGCGGTCAAGACCCGGCTGATCGCGTTCTCCGACGACATGGACGGGTTGCGCCGCACGCCGGAGAACATCCCCAATCGCGATTTGATCGAGGCTCACCTCGGCAAGCCGCTCACCCAAATCCCCGACCCTTTCGGCGAGTACGACAGTTTCGCCGCGCACAACAATGCGCGCCTGCGAAGCTTCCTCGACCGGTTCGGCTTCGACTACGAATTCATGTCGTCGACGGAGACCTACAAGTCCGGAAGATTTGACCAGGCCCTATTGCGCACGCTCGAGCGCTTCGACGAGGTGCAGGCGATCATGCTGCCTTCGTTGCGCGAGGAACGCGCCGCGACCTATTCGCCGTTCCTTCCCATACATCCGCGCACCGGCGTCGTCATGCAGGCGCCGGTCATTGGGCATGACGTAAAGGCCGGCACGATCCTCTGGCGCGATCCCGCGACCGGCGAGGAATTTGAGACGCGCGTCACCGGCGGGCATTGCAAATTGCAGTGGAAGCCCGATTGGGCCATGCGGTGGCATGCGCTCGGCGTCGACTATGAGATGGCCGGGAAGGACCTCATCGAATCGATGCGACTGTCGTCCCGGATCGTTCGGGTTCTGGGGAGCGAACCGCCCGCCGGATTTAATTACGAGCTGTTTCTGGACGAGAACGGCCAGAAGATCTCCAAGTCGAAGGGCAACGGGCTGACGATCGAACAATGGCTGGCCTACGCCAGTCCCGAGAGTCTGTCGCTGTTCATGTTCCAGAAGCCGACCGCGGCGAAGCGGCTCTATTTCGACGTGATCCCGCGCGCGGTCGACGAGTATCTTGGGTTCCTCGAGACCTATCCGCGGCAGGAGTGGAAGGAGCGGCTCGGCAATCCGGCATGGCACATTCACGGCGGGGCGCCGCCGGCGCCCGAGATCCTCACCGGCGGCGAAGACGGACAAACGACCGTCTCCTTCGCCATGCTGCTCAATCTTTCCGCGGTCGCCAACAGCGACAATCCCTCGGTCCTATGGGGATTTTTGCGCCGATACGCTCCCTCCGCGTCCCCCGAGACTCACCCCCGCCTCGACCACCTGATCCGCTATGCGGTGGCGTATTTCCGTGATTTCGTCGCGCCGAAGAAGCGCTATCGAAAGCCGGACGAGGTCGAGCGCGATGCGCTTTTGAAGATATCCGCCAAGTTGTCGCAACTGCCGGCGCATGCGAGCGCGGAAGAGATCCAGCGCGCCCTCTATGACATCGCGCGATCGTTTCCGCGCTATCAGGACCATTCGGCGAAGGGCGCGACAGTCGCCCGCCCCGGCGTCTCGAACGACTTTTTCGCCATGCTCTACGCCGTTCTTCTCGGCGAGGAGCGCGGACCGCGCTTTGGTTCGTTTGTCGCGCTCTTCGGGTTGGCCGAAACCCGCAGCCTGATCGAAAAGGCGCTGGCCGGGGATCTGGCGCGCGAGAGCCCATAGGCTGCGCCCGGCGCGATCGATGCTTGCTTGCCTCGCGATCTACATCGATCTAGGTCTCACGCCAAAATGCCCCCGGAGGAACTATGGCCCGACCCCTGATCGTGATCGATCCGCAACCGCGAGGCCTGGACGAAATATTCGAGCCCGCCGTATGGGCCCGTCTGCAAGCCTCCGGCGAACTGGCGGTTCACGAGGGCCTCGGCCGCATGCCGGCGAAGCGCTTCGAATCGTACCTTGCCGAGATGGCTCTGCTGATCGGCCAGAGCGACATGCCGAAGGCCCGGCTCGACCGCGCGCCGAAGCTCCGCGCCATCATCAACGTCGAGACCAATTTCCTGCAAAACGTCGACTACGACATCTGCTTTGAGCGCGGCATTCACGTGCTAGCGCCGGGGTCCGCCTTCGCCAAGCCCGTCGCGGAGATGGCGCTCGGGATGGCGATCGACCTTTGCCGAGGGGTGACCGTGGCGGACCGCGCCATGCGGCGAGGCGACGAGAAATGGCTGCTCGACGGCGCGATGGGTTGCTTCTCGCTCTATGGCGCGCCCGTCGGCCTCGTCGGGTTCGGCGATCTCGCGCGCGCCTTCGCGCCGCTCCTTGCGCCGTTTGGCTGCCCGGTCAAGGCTTACGATCCTTGGGTCTCCGACCATTTCATGGCCGGGTTCGGCGTCGCGGCGGCCTCGCTCGACGACGTATTGCGGACGAGCCAGGTCATCGTCGTGTTCGCCGCCGTGACCAGCGAAAACCAGGGATTTTTGGGCAAGCGCGAATTCGAGATGATTGCGCCCGGGTCGGCGTTCCTGCTGATGAGCCGGGCGGGCGTGGTCGACTTTCCCGAATTCCTGCGTCAGGTGGAGAGCGGGCGTTTCCGAGCCGCGACCGATGTCTTTCCGGCGGAGCCGGCGCCGCTTGCCGATCCTGCGCGCAAGGTCGAGGGCCTGCTGCTGTCGCCGCACCGCGCCGGCGCGATGAAAGATTCGCTCTACGAGATCGGCCGCCAGACTGTCGCCGACGCTGAACTTGTGCTCCGCGGCCTGCCGCCGCTTTCGTGCCGCCGCGCGCAGCGGGAGACGGTCGCCCGCTCCCGGTCGAAGCCGATCGAGCGCAGTTAGGCGTGGATCCGCTCGATGCGGTTGCGGCGCTTGCTTGGTTTGGGTGCGCAACACCACTCCCGGGATTGGCTTGCCAAACGAACCGATCCGTTGTTTCCTACTTTTGCATCGCCGCCATTTATACGCGTATAGATTGTTTAATAATTGGCAAGGTTGCAGAAAAAGGCGCCGAAGACCCTGAAATCATTCGGCGCAACACAAAGGCGGCAGGGGCGCCCGGGTCGTGACTGCGTCTCGATCCAGCAGGCAATCGTGAGGGCGCAATGGACCAGGCAGCGAGGGACGTTCGAGCCCAGCCAGGCCACAACCGGTCCCGCAATCCGGGCGTGCCGCTCGATCCGGACTGGTTCGAGAGCGTCGGCGTCAACGCGAGCGCGGTTGAGCGTCGCGTGGCGACGCTTGCCACCCGCCGATCGGTCAAGAAGGAATACCAGGCCGCCTGGCTCGTGAAGGCGATGACCTGCATTGATCTTACGACGCTCGCTGGCGACGACACCCCGGAGCGGGTGCGGCGGCTCTGCGCCAAGGCGCGCCGTCCGCTGAGCGAGGAGCTTCTTCAAGCGCTCGGGCTTTCGGAGTTGAATCCGACCGTCGCCGCCGTTTGTGTCTATCCGACCATGGTGGCGCCTGCGGTCAAGGCGCTCGAAGGGTCGGGGATTCCGGTCGCCTCCGTCGCGACCGGCTTCCCGGCAGGCCTCACGCCCCTGAAGCTCAGGCTCGAGGAAATCCGCTACGCGGTCGGCGAGGGCGCGGGCGAGATCGACATCGTCATCACCCGCGCTCACGTGCTCGGCCGCGACTGGGGCGCGCTCTATGACGAGGTCGCCGCAATGCGCGAGGCCGCTGGCGCGGCGCATCTGAAGGCGATCCTCGGCACGGGCGACCTGAAGACGCTGCGCAATGTCTATGCGGCGAGCATGGTCGCGATGCAGGCCGGCGCCGACTTTATCAAGACCTCGACCGGCAAAGAGGATGTCAACGCGACGCTGCCGGTGAGCCTCGTCATGGTGCGCGCCTTGCGCGACTATCGCGAGCGCGCCGGCGTCGACATCGGCTTCAAGCCGGCGGGCGGCCTGAGAACCACCAAAGACGCGCTCGCCTGGCTCATTCTCATGCGGGAGGAGCTTGGCCTCTCGTGGATGCAGCCCGATCTCTTCCGCATCGGTGCAAGCTCGCTGCTGACCGATATCGAGCGCCAGCTCGACCATTTTGCGACGGGGCGCTACTCGGCGGCTCATCGCCACGCGATGGCTTAAGCGAACATGGCCTTCATCAAGGACATCCTGCGCACGATGGACTACGGCCCTTCGCCTGAAGGCAGCGAGCACGTCAGGGCATGGCTCGAGGCGCATGGCGCGGGCTTCGGCCTATTCATCAACGGCCGCTTCGAGAAACCGGGCAAGCTGTTCGACGTCTTCAATCCAGCGAGCGGCGAGCGGATCGCCGGCGTGACGCAAGGTTCGCCGAGCGACGTCGACGCGGCGGTCGCCGCGGCGCGCAAGGCTCAGCCGAAATGGGCGGCGCTCTCCGGCTACGAGCGCGCCCGCCATCTCTATGCGCTCGCGAGGCACGTGCAGAAGCGGGAGCGATTCCTCGCCGTGCTGGAGACGATCGACAACGGCAAGCCGATCCGCGAATCGCGCGACATCGACATTCCGCTCGTCGCCCGCCATTTCTACCACCACGCCGGCTGGGCTTCGTTGATCGATAGCGAGTTTCCCGACACACATCCCGTCGGGGTCTGCGGGCAGATCATCCCGTGGAACTTCCCGCTGCTGATGCTTGCCTGGAAGATCGCGCCAGCTCTCGCCGCCGGCAACACGGTCGTTCTGAAGCCCGCCGAATATACGCCTCTGACCGCCCTCGCCTTCGCGGAGATCTGCGTCGAGACGGGTCTGCCGGCGGGCGTCGTCAATATCGTCACCGGCGACGGCGCGACAGGCGCAGCGCTTGCCGCGCATGACGGCGTCGACAAGGTCGCCTTTACCGGCTCGACCGAGGTCGGGCGGGCGATCCGCAAGGCGACCGCTGGAACCGGAAAGAAGCTGTCGCTCGAACTCGGCGGCAAGTCGCCGTTCATCGTGTTCGAGGACGCCGATCTCGACAGCGCGGTCGAGGGCGTGGTCGACGCGATCTGGCTGAACCAGGGCCAGGTCTGTTGCGCGGGATCTCGGCTGCTGGTCGCGGAGGGCGCCTCCGAGGCTCTCTACGCCAAGCTCAGGGCGCGCATGGCAAATCTGAGGGTCGGAGACCCGCTCGACAAGTCGACCGACGTCGGCGCGATCGTCGCCCCGGCGCAGCTTGAGCGAATTCGGCGGCTGGTCGGCGAGGGAGAAAAGGAGGGGCTCGAGTTCTGGCGCGCCGACGATTCGCTCCCCAACCAAGGCTGCTTCTATCCGCCGACCCTGGTTACTGGAGTAGAGCCAGCCTCTATTCTTGCGCAGGAGGAGATTTTCGGTCCGGTGCTGGTCGCCACGACCTTCCGAACGCCGGACGAGGCGATCGCGCTCGCCAACAATACCCGCTACGGACTCGCGGCCTCGATCTGGACCGAGAACGTCAACCGCGCGCTCGAAGCGGCGGCCCGGATCAAGGCTGGCGTCGTCTGGATCAATTCGACCAATCTCTTCGACGCCGCTTCGGGATTCGGCGGATACCGCGAAAGCGGCTTCGGCCGCGAGGGCGGACGTGAAGGTCTAAGCGAATACCGCGTCGCCGCCGAGCCTCAGGGCAAGCGGAGCCCGGCAAAGGCGGCGCCTCTGACCGCGTCGCCGGGACTGCGGCCCTTGAAGGGATTCACCGAAGCCGGCATCGACCGCACCGCGAAGCTCTATGTCGGCGGCAAGCAGGTCCGGCCCGACTCCGGTTATAGCTACGCCGTGGTCGACCCGGCGGGCCTTGAAGTGGGGCTTGCCGGGCTCGGCAACCGCAAGGACATCCGCAACGCGGTCGAGGCGGCGAGCAAGGCCTCGTCCTGGGGCGCCGCGACCGCGCACAACCGCGCCCAAGTGCTCTATTATGTGGCGGAGAATCTCAGCGTCAGGGCGGATGAATTCACGCGGCGCCTTCGCGCGATGACCGGGGCTTCCGTCCGCGCGGCTGACGCGGAGGTCGATGCTTCAATCCGGCGGGCGTTTTTCTACGCAGGCTTTGCTGACAAGTTCGACGGGGCCGTTCATGCGACCCGCGCGCGCTTTGTCACCCTGGCGATGAACGAGCCGTGGGGTGTGATGGGCGTCATCTGCCCGGACGAATCGCCCCTTCTCGCGTTCATTTCGCTGGTGATGCCAGCGATCGCGATGGGCAATTGCGTGGTCGCCGTCCCTTCGACCAGCCATCCGTTGAGCGCGACCGATTTCTATTCGATCCTGGAGACATCCGACGTTCCGGCCGGCGTCGTCAACATCGTGACGGGCGAAGCAAACGCGCTGGCGCGAACGCTTGCTGAGCACGACGGGGTGGACGCCATCTGGTACGTCCGCGATGCTTCCGGCGCGACCCTCGTGGAAACGCACTCCGCCGGCAATCTCAAGGCGACATGGGTATCTGCTTCAACCATCGACTGGCGGCGCGCGGAAGGACGCGAATTCCTGCGCCGGGCGACTCAGGTCAAGAACATCTGGACCCCATATGGGGAGTAGGCCGTCTCACCAGACCTTGATCACCTTGTAGCCGGCGTCGCGAAAACGCTCCACGAGGCCGTCCTTGCCCGAAAGATGCAGCGCGCCGACGGCGATGAACGCGCCGCCGTTCGCAAGCAGCGGCGCCGCGCGCTCGGCCATGATTTCGTTGCGGCCAAGGAGCAGAACGTGCATGAAATCGTCTTGCGCGGCGCGCTCGGTCTCGCTCAGGCCGCCTACAGTGTCGGCAATCGGCAGAATCTCGGCCGGACGACTCTCTCGATAAAGCTTGAGCATCGTCGCGTAGACGTCGTCGTTAAGTCGCGGATCGCGGGCGGCTACGGCAAGCAAGTTTGCAGCGACATCGGGGCGCATGCTCGCGATGACGTCAAGCTGTTCCTGCGGGGTTTCCAACCCGATGACCTTCACCCCGGTATCCTTCGCGGTTTGCGCGAGAAATTGATCGACCTCCGGAAGATCGAGCGCTTGCCGCTTCGCTTCGCAAGCGGGGATCGAGGTGAGAATGGCGAGGAACCAGAGTTTCAGATGATGCACGAATTCGGCGGGGTAACCCTCGCTCGCCAGCAGCTTTTCGATCCGCTCCCGATCCGCCCCGGGCACCGCGCCTTCGAATGTGTCATGGTCGCGATCGAGCGCCAGTTTGAGCATTGCTGCGCCGATATTGGCCTTCTCGGTCGAGTTCGATGGGGCCGCCCAGTTCGGTCGCCACAACTTTTGCAGTCTTGATCTCGGCCGCCGCGCGTTTGGCGACCTCCAGTGCGGCTTCATCGGTCGAATGAATGGCGCCGTAGAGATAGGAGGGCGCAAGGCCCGGCTTTTCAATTCGCCAGAGCAGGCCGTCGGCGTTGAGGAGATCGGCGGCGCGGTTGACCGTCGCAGCGGCAAGCCCGGCGACGTTCGAAAGGTCCTCTCCACGGCAGGCATCGGGCTCGGCGGCGCCGGCGCTTGCGAAGCTCAGGAGGCCGAAAAGCAGCGCGAGGCCGGAGAGCGGGAGAGGTTCCAGCATGGCTTAAAGCTTTCTCAAGGCGACTTCCTCGATCCGGTGGCTTGCGCCTTTGGTCAGGAGCAGATCTGCGCGCGGGCGGGTCGGCAAGATATTCTCGTGCAGGTTAACCAGATTGATGCGCCGCCAGATCGATCGCGCGGTGGCCTCGGCTTCGACGTCGTCCAGATCGGCGTATTGACGAAAATAGCTCCGCGGATCGCGGAACGCCGTCGTCCGCAGTCCCATGAAACGCTCGATGTACCATTGCTCTAGCAAGGCAACGTCGGCATCCAGAAAAATCGAGAAGTCGAAAAAGTCTGAGACGAATGGAATCTCTTTGCCGTCCTTGGGTAGCCGGTTCGGCAACAGCACATTGATCCCCTCGAAGATCAGAATGTCGGGCCGATCGACGATGATCAATTCCCCTTTCACGATATCGTAGGTGATATGGGAATAGACTGGGGCGGCGAGGCTGCTCTGCCCCGCCTTGACGGCGGAGAGGAAGCGGATCAGCGCTGTCCCGTCGTAGCTCTCCGGAAAGCCCTTGCGGTCCATGATTCCCTGGCGGATCAGCTCGGCGTTCGGGTGCAGAAAGCCGTCCGTCGTGACAAGCTGCACCTTGGGCGTGTTCGGCCAACGTGTCAGGAGCGCCTGCAATACCCGCGCGGTAGTTGACTTGCCCGCGGCGACCGAGCCGGCAATGCCGATGATATAGGGAACCTTGCCGTTCGCCCCGAGGAAGCGCTGCGTCGCCTTGAAAAGACCCTGTGTCGCCGCGACATAGAGGGCGAGGAGCCGCGACAGCGGCAGATAGATCGCGACAACCTCGTCGAGCGAGATCGGATCGTGCGTCGATTGCAGTTTACGCAAGTCGTCGATCGTCAGCGTGAGTTGGGTGTCGGCGCGCAATTGCGCCCATTCCTCCCGCGTGAACCGGCGAAACGGGGAGTCCAGCGATCGAAACTCGACGTGATTCATTTCGCTTCTCTCACTCGAACGTAAGGTCCGACGGGAACGCTCGGCCGGCTGTTTCAGGTCGTGCGCGAGGCCTTCTCCTCGTGCCCGCTTTGGCGCCTCCGCCTCTCCAATTCGCTCATCACCGAGGAAAAGGCCACCCCCCGGGCACGAAGCACAACCAAGAGATGGTAGAGCACGTCGGCCGCCTCGGCGCGAACCGCGTCCTGATCCAGCGCTGCGGCAGCGATCGCCAGTTCAATCGCTTCCTCGCCGAATTTGCGGGCGCAGTGCGCCGCGCCCTTGTCAAGCAGGGTGCGCGTGTAGGATTTTGCCGCGTCCGCCTCCGCGCGCCGGTCAATTGTGTCAGCGAGGTCGTCGAGCGTATGCATGTCGAAGCCTTTGGATTCTTTGGCGGTTGGCTGAGGCGCAGTCAGACAAGGGAAATCGCCCTCGAGGCCGCTGGATCGGAGTTCTCAAGTTCCGCGCGGCGGAGCATCGAGTCAGACGACCCATCCTGAACGCCGAATGAGAAGGCGTTTAACTGCCGCGGACGCCGGCCGCAACAAGCCCGGGGTAAATCAAGGTAAATCAACAACTGGCCAAAATCGGGCCCGGGTTTGCAGCGACCGCACTTTTCCGTACTTTCCTGGCCCGGCAGATGCTCGACCAGGCCTAAGCGCCGCCACGCCGCCGGTATTTGCTTCAAGTCAGATTGATATCGAAAGGGAGGAGTGGCTGGGGCGGGAGGATTTCGAACCTCCGTATGGCGGAATCAAAATCCGATCATTTGCCTTGCCGGAGCTAGCAGGTACACTTGGCAAAGTGCATTGCTTCTCGCGGCGCGCTCCAGCCCAGCAAATTCAGAAAAGTCGACAATTTCTCGCCAAACGGACCGATCTGTGGTTTCAAGGTGATTGTCGTCGCAACATAGGGACGTCGGGCTTGGCAGCGGCAGGCGGCTAAATCGGCGGGGATCTTCGTCCGGTCCGGGATGGGGGTTGAGCAACTCCCGGATTTGGTGCGGATGGCTCTTGGAGTTGCCATAAGCCATTGAAAAGGCTGGATACGACAATGGACAGGTATTGTCAGGAGTTGGCGCCGATTTGGGGTTGGCGCTGGATTGGCTTGGGGCCGGCGCCATGTCTGCACGCCGTCCACGTCTGAGGGATGCATCGAAACGCGACTTGCCCTCTATGCGCGCGCACTGAAGGCTGACGGGGCATGGAACAGATCGTTGGCGCGGATTGGCGAAACTTCGCCGCGACGGCGAATTCCGCCTTCCTGCTCGGGTTCCCCTCCCTGTTTTCGATCATCAATCCGATGGGCGGGGCGCTTATTTTTTACGGCTTCACCAAAGACTTCAGTTCCGACGACCGGGTGAAGATGGCCGCCCGCGTCGGCTTCTATTCGCTGCTGATCATGTTTGGAGCGCTATGGGCGGGGACCTATGTCCTGCACTTCTTCGGTGTCTCGGTCGATGCGTTGCGCATCGCGGGCGGAACCGTGATCGCGTTCAGCGGCTGGAAATTGCTGACTTCAGGCGAATCGCACCCGGATCAAAAAAACCACGAACGGGAAGTCGCGCCCGAGGGCGGCGACAGCGATCCCATGCAGCTCGCATTCTTTCCCCTTACCCTGCCGTTCACCACCGGACCGGGCACGATCGCCGTCGCGATCACGATCGGCGCGGAGCGGCCGTCCACCGGCGTCGGCCTCCTCGCCTTCTTTCTCGGCGCGACCGTCGCCGCGATCGCAAACGCCGCGATTATCTGGATTTCTTATCGCTTCGCCGATCGGCTGACGGAACTGATGGGGCCCACGGCGCGAGTGGTCGTCGTTCGTCTGACTGCATTCCTTCTGATGTGCATCGGCGTGCAGATCCTGGTGACCGCGATCGGAGACCTCGTCGGCAGATGGCATGCCGTCTCGTCTTAGCGCCGACGCGGAGCGGGGGTCCGCCTGCCAACTCGGCGTCAGCGGGCGCGCGCGGCCCTCTCCGCCTTGTACAGCGCACGATAGCGCTCGAGGCGCGGCGCATGGATCGCGGCGCGCTCGGGATCAGGCTTGAACTCGCGCTCGATCGGCGGACGGCGCGCAGATCGCCTCGATGTCGCCGGCGCCGGCGGCCAGCATGCCGAGCCGCGCCGCGCCGAGCGCCGCGCCAGCTTCCGCGCCGCGGGCAAGATCGATCGAGAGGCCGGTGACGTCGGCGATCATCCGCCCCCAGAATTCCGACCTCGCCCCGCCGCCGACCAGGAGCGGCCGGACGGGCCGCGCGCCCGCGGCGTCCAGCACGTCAACGCCGTCGGCAAACGAGAAGGCGACGCCCTCCATCACCGCGAACGCCAGCGCGTCGGCGCCGTGCTCGGCCCTGAGCCCAGCGAACATGCCGGTCGCCTCGGGATCGTTATGGGGCGTCCTCTCGCCGCTCAAATAGGGGAGAAAGATCGGCGCCGAAGCGACGGCGCGCTTCGAATCCGCGAACGCGGCCGCCGCCACGATCAGTTCCCCGATGTCCCGCTCGCGGCCGAGAAGCGCGGCGATCCAGGAGAGCGAGGAGGCCGCCGACAACATCACCGCCATGCCATGCCAGCGATGCGGCAGCGCGTGGCAGAACGCGTGCAGCGTGCGCTCGGGCAGGCTGACGAAGCGGTCGGTGACGGAAAAGATGACCCCCGACGTGCCGAGCGAGACGAAACCCGCGCCCGGTGCCGTCGCGCCGACGCCGATCGCCGAGGCCGCGTTGTCGCCGCCGCCGCCCGCGATTGGAATGCTTCGCCCCTCGAGGCCCCAGGCGCGCGCGACCCCGGCAGACAGGAGCGCCGAAACCTCCGAGCCCTCGACAAGGCTCGGCATGGCGCTGAGCGACAGTCCGGTCGCGGCGAGGATATCCTCATCCCAGCGGCGCTGGCCGACGTCGAGCCACAGCGTCCCGGAGGCGTCGGACATTTCGGACACGGCTTCGCCCGAGAGCCGAAGGCGCACGTAGTCCTTCGGCAGCAGCACGCGTCGGGTCGCCTTGGCGACCTCCGGCTCGTGCGCGGCGACCCACAGCATTTTCGGCGCGGTGAAGCCGGGCATCGCGAGATTGCCGGCGCGTTTTTCGAGATCGGGGACGCGGCGTTTGAGCTCCGCGCATTCGGCGAAGGAGCGGCCGTCGTTCCAGAGAATTGCCGGGCGCAATGGTTTGTCATGGGCGTCGAGCAGGGTCGCGCCATGCATCTGGCCGGAAAGCCCGATCCCCGACAGCGCCGCAAATTCCGCCGGCGCGTGCCCGCGGATCGCCGCGACTGCCGCCTCCACGCCCTGGACCCAGTCCTCCGGGTCCTGCTCGCTCCATAGGGGTTGGGGACGCGAGACGCTGAGCGGCGTCGAGGCCTCCGCAACCACGCGCTGCCCGCCGTCGACGAGCAGCGCCTTTACCGAGGACGTGCCGATATCAAGCCCGAGAAACGTCTCGCCTTTACGCTCAGTCATGGCGGCCTCCCTGCGGAGCCACCATAATCAAAAAGCCTTGGCCTTGTCGCCGGGGTTCGCGAGACGCACCGTCGCGGGATGGGCGGAGTTCGGGCGTCTTCGCCAGTCTGGCGTCACCGTTCGGTTTAGCGGTGTTGTTGCGCCGATAAAAAAAGCCCCGGCTCGTCGCCGGGGCTGAGGTCAAGCGCCAAATGCGCCAGCATTCTAAGGTCAGGCGACCTTCAGGTTACCCGCCGAGGAACGGCCTGTGCGCTTGTCGGCGATGATCTCGTAAGCGAGCTTCTGCCCTTCGTTGAGCTCGCGGAGTCCGGCGCGTTCGACCGCGCTGATGTGAACGAATACGTCTTTGCCGCCATCATCGGGCTGGATGAAGCCAAAACCCTTCGTTGCGTTGAACCACTTGACGGTTCCCGTAGCCATGTATGCGATCCCGTTGATTTGGTGAGTGGAGCGGGGCTGATGTCGCCGGTCCGCTATCGGTGCGAAAGGCTTCCTCGGCGCGCGTCGCCAGACGCAAAGACGAGTTGTCGGTCGAACATCGATCTCAGGCCATAGCCAGACAAGGTGGTAAAATCAAGACGAAGCGCGAACGGTTGATATGCGGCGCGCGTCTCATTCGCCGCGCCGCGTCGGGCCAGGCGGCGTTCACAGCCACCCGCCGACCGCATGCGCAACCTGCGCGCCGGCCTCATAGTAAGCCTCTTTCAGCGCCGGCAGCGCCGGCGCGGCCGGTTCGGTGATCTGGCAGAGGCAGGTCTTCGTCCCTCGCCTCCCCAAGAATGTGGTGGGCGAGCAGGCGCCCGAACACCGTGCCGGGCCCGATGCCCCGCCCATTGTAGCCGCAGACCGTCACGACGTTCGGGGCCAAGCGATGAAAGCGCGGCAGCGCATCGTCGGTCATGCCGATCATGCCGTACCATTGAGCCTCGAACTCGATACCGCCGATGCGAGGAAAAATCTTGGCCAGCGCCCGCTTCGCCCACGCGCGATGAATGGGAAGCCCGGTTCCGCGCAAGGCGCCGACGCTGCCGAACACCAAGCGCCCGGCGCGATCGAGGCGGAACGAACTGAGAATTGTCTTCGTGTCCCAGCAGCCCTCACGGCCGGGCAGGATCGCCGCCTGCAACTCGGGGCTCAATGGGCGAGTGGCGAAATTGAAGTAGGGCAGATGGACCTGTTCGCGCCGTCCCTGCGGCCATGGAGCGCCTCCATAGGCGTCGGTCGTCACCGCGATCCAATCCGCTTCGACGGTTCCGCCATCCGTGCGCAACGTCCACCTTTTTCCCGTTCGCTCGGCGGAGCGGAACGGGACTTTGGGTGTGGACCGCGGCGCCGGCGGCGATCGCCGCGCGCCCGAGCCCGCGCGCATAGGCCAGCGGCTGGATGGTCCCGGCGCGCAGGTCGAGCAGGGAACCTGGATAAACGTCCGACCCGATCCGCGCCGCGGTTTCCGCGGCCGAAAGTACGCGGACCGGCGCGCCGCGCTCGCCCCATTGCCGCGCGCGGTCCTCGATTTCCGCTCGTCCAGACGAGCCGACCGCGCAATGCAGCGTGCCGTTGCGCACCAGATCGCAGTCGATAGCGTGCGCCTCGACGAGCTTGAACACTTCGGCCGGCGCGTCGCCGAGCAGCTTCAGCAGCCGCTCGCCATAGTCCGGCCCAAGCGTCTTGACGATATCGCTCGGCGGCAGCCACATGCCGGCGTTGACCAGGCCGACATTGCGCCCGGCGCCGCCGAAACCGATCTCGACCGCCTCCAGCGCCACGACCTTGGCGCCCTTTTCGGCGAGCCGCAGCGCAGCCGAAAGGCCGGTATAGCCGCAGCCGACCACCGCGACATCGGCCTTCACCGAGCCCTTGAGCGGCGACGTCGGCGGCGCGGGCGGCGCGGTCTTCTCCCAAAGCCCATGCGAAAGCGGATCGTTTTGCATCGATGCGGTCAAGTCCCGGCGTCCGGCGGAAGGTTATGATGATAGGCTCGCGCTTTGACGATTTCCACTTTGCGCCCAGACGACCGCGGTCGGAGGCGGCGGCCCTCGACGCCCAGCGCCCGGCCCCGTATAGAACGGCGTCCGCGCGGCCCTCGCGCCTCGCGACGCGCCGCTCCTCGGCATCAGGGGCCCGGAAGGGTGGGAGCGACAAGAACCTGAGGGCGTTTCGATGACTTCGTTTCACG
Organism: uncultured Alphaproteobacteria bacterium; assembly: GCA_963839185.1. Lineage (GTDB taxonomy): Bacteria > Pseudomonadota > Alphaproteobacteria > Rhizobiales > Beijerinckiaceae > Roseiarcus. The sequence continues at coordinate 124,836 of CAWIUD010000007.1, forward strand.
GCCCGAGCCTCGGTCCCTTCCAGTGGGACGATCCGCTGCTCCTCGAAAGCGCAGCTCACCGAGGATGAGCGGATGATCCGCGACACGGCGCGGGACTTCGCGGCGAAGGAACTCGCCCCCCGCATCGAGCGCGCCTATCTCGACGAGACGACCGACCCGAAGCTGTTTCGCCTGATGGGCGCGGCCGGACTGCTCGGGGTCACGCTGCCGGAGGAATTCGGCTGCGCCGGCGCGGGCTACGTCTCCTATGGCCTCGTCGCGCGCGAGGTCGAGCGCATCGACTCCGGCTTCCGCTCGATGATGAGCGTGCAGAGTTCGCTCGTGATGTATCCGATCTACGCCTATGGCGACGCCGACCAGCGGCGGAAGTATCTGCCGGGCCTCGCGCGCGGCGAGCTGATCGGCTGCTTCGGCCTCACCGAGCCGAACGCCGGCTCCGATCCGGGCGGCATGACCACGCGCGCCGAACAAATCGACGGCGGCTACCGGCTCAACGGCGCCAAGACCTGGATCAGCAACGCCCCGCTCGCCGACGTGATGGTCGTCTGGGCGAAGTCGGCGGCGCATAACGGGGAGATTCGCGGCTTCATTCTCGAGAAGGGCATGAAGGGCCTCTCGACGCCAAAGATCGAAGGCAAGCTTTCGTTGCGCGCCTCGATCACCGGCGAAATCGTGCTCGACAATGTCGAGGCGCCGGAAGATGCGCTTCTGCCGAACGTTGCGGGACTGAAAGGGCCGTTCGGCTGCCTCAATCGCGCGCGCTACGGCATCTCATGGGGCGCGATGGGCGCGGCTGAGGATTGCTGGCTCAGCGCCCGACAATACGGCCTCGACCGCAAGCAGTTCGGCCGGCCGCTGGCGGCGACCCAGCTCTTCCAGAAGAAGCTCGCCGACATGCAGACCAAGATCGCGCTCGGGCTTCAGGCCGCGCTCCGGGTCGGACGACTGATGGACGAGGGACGCGCGGCGCCCGAAATGATCTCACTGGTGAAGCGCAACAATTGCGGCGAGGCGCTCGACATCGCGAGGCTCGCGCGCGACATGCACGGCGGCAACGGAATCCAGATCGGATACAAGGTCATGCGCCATCTCTCGAACCTCGAGACGGTGAACACCTACGAAGGCGCGCATGACGTCCATGCGCTGATCCTCGGGCGCGCGCAAACTGGCCTCCAGGCGTTTTTCTAGCCCATGAACGCGCTCGCAGGCATCCGGGTCGTCGAGCTCGCGCGCGTGCTCGCCGGCCCGACGACCGGGCAGACGCTGGCCGACCTCGGCGCCGATGTCGTCAAGGTCGAGAGTCCTGGGGGCGACGAGACGCGCGCCTGGGGACCGCCGTTCATCGAAACGGACGGTGAGCGGTCGGCCGCCTATTTCCATTCGTGCAACCGCGGCAAACGCTCGATCGTCGCCGATTTCGCGACCGAACGCGGCCGCGAGATCGTGCGCCGCCTCGCGGCCCGCTCGGACGTTCTCATCGAGAATTTCAAGGTCGGCGGGCTCGCGAAGTTCGGCCTCGACTACGAAAGCCTCCGCGCCCTCAATCCCCGGCTCATCTATTGCTCGGTGACCGGATTCGGGCAGACGGGTCCTTACGCGAAGCGCGCCGGATACGATTTCCTCATTCAGGGCATGTCGGGTGTCATGGACATCACCGGCGAGGCGGACGGGCCGCCAGAAAAGGCGGGAATCGCGATCAGCGACCTGTTCACCGGCCTCTATGGCGTGATCGCGATCGAGGCGGCGCTGATCGTCCGCGAGCGCAGCGGCACGGGCCAGCAGATCGATCTTTCCTTATTCGACTCGATGACCACGATGCTTGCCAACCAGGCGATGAACTACCTGGCTTCCGGCCAATCGCCGAAAAGAATGGGCAACGCTCATCCGAATCTCGCGCCCTATCAGACGCTTCCGGTCGCGGACGGCTGGCTGATTGTCGCGGTCGGCAACGACGGACAGTTCGCGCGGCTCTGCGGGGTGCTGGGGCTCGAGGCGCTTGCCGTCGACCCGCGCTTCGCCACCAACCCTGGCCGGGTGACGAACCGCGTCGAGATGGAGCGCGCGCTCAAAACGAAGACGCCGCTTTGGAAGCGCGACAATCTGCTCGCCGCGCTTGAAAAGGCGGTCGTTCCCGCGGGGCCGATCAACACGATCGCCGACCTGTTCGCCGATCCCCAGTTCAAGGCGCGCGGCATGTGCATCGAACCGCAGGGCATACCGGGCATTCGCAGCCCGATCCTGATGAGCGAAAGCGGGCTCACGCTCGACCGCCGTTCGCCGAAGCTTGGAGAGCATCAGCAGGAGATCCTGCGAGAGATCGGGCTCGATGAGAATTCGCAGGGCGCCGCTTGACGCCGATTGACCGCGCGCGGCAAATCGGGGCGATGAGCGAGGATCTCGAATGAGCGCGATTCGTAGCGTCTGCGTCTACTGCGGATCGAGCGCGGGGAACGAGGCGCGCTTCGGCGAGGCGGCCGACGCGCTCGGCGAAGCGCTGGCGGCTGAGGGTCTGGGCCTCGTCTACGGCGGAGGCGGCGACGGCCTGATGGGCCGTCTCGCGCGCTCGACGCTCGCCCGCGGCGGCTATGTCACCGGGATCATTCCCAGCTTTCTGGTCCGGAAGGAGCACGCGCTGACCGCCGCGCACGAGCTGATCATCGTCGAGGACATGCACGAGCGCAAACGCGCCATGTTCGACCGCGCCGACGCTTTCGTCGCCCTGCCGGGCGGCGTCGGGAACCCTGGAGGAACTGGTCGAACAGATGACCTGGGCGCAGCTCAACCGTCACGCCAAACCAATCCTCATCGCCAATATCGACGGTTTCTGGCGGCCGTTGCTCGCGCTCTTCGCACACATGCGTGTCGAAGGCTTCATCCGTGAAGGCTTCGATCTGCGCTATCTCGTGGCCGAGAAGATCGAGGACGTGGTCCCGATGTTGCGCGCCGCCGAGCGTCGCTCAGTCGAACGCGAGCCGCAGGACGCTGTCTCTCCTCGCAACATGTAGGGGCGGGTCGACGCAAGGCCGCGAAAGTGTCCCGAATTCTCGGATTACATTTCGCCATCGTGGCGCCATCCTGGCGAGCGCAAGCTCATGCGGCTCGACCGGCTCCAGGAGAAGATTTATGACCAGACCGACCTTGGCCGCGGCGATCGCCACGGCGCTCTGTGGCCTTGTCGCGGCGCCAGCGCTTGCGCAGAACGTAGAGACCGCCCCCGCCGCAGCCGCGCCCATGAAGGCCAAACCGAAGCCGCCGCCGGGCGGACCGCCCACGGTCACGGTGATGGTGACCAACTCGCGAAAGACCGATCTCGTCCAGCTGCAGGCGGCCGAGAGCGGCTCTGGGATTTGGAAAAAAGTGCTCGGCCCGGTGAAAACCGGCAAACAGGCGTCAGCGATAATGCCGCGGAGCTATAACTGCCGCCTGGACCTGCACGGGACTTTCGCCGATGGCGAGTTGATGGACGCGTCCGACGTGGATGTCTGCGCGCAACAGACGCTCAACCTGACGGACTGAGCGCCGGCGCCTCCGGCGCCGGGCTGGAGCGCACATGGAGGCGTTTACTTCTCGCCATACATCTCGGCGACATGTTCCCAATTGACGAGGCTATCGACAAACGCCTTGAGATAGTCGGGCCGACGGTTGCGGTAGTCGATATAATAGGAGTGCTCCCAGACGTCGATGCCGAGAATCGGCTTGCCGCCGTGGACGAGAGGGCTTTCGCCATTCGCGGTCTTCATCACTTCGACCTTCCCGCCCTTGACGGCGAGCCACGCCCAGCCTGAGCCGAATTGGGTGACCCCGGCCTGGACGAGGTCTTCCTTCGCCTTGTCGACCGAGCCGAACGCATCCTTGAGCGCCTTCTCAAGTTCGCCGGGAATCTTGCCCCCGCCCTTCGGCTTCATCCACTTCCAAAAGTGGATATGGTTATAGTGTTGGCCAGCGTTGTTGAACACGGCTGCGTTTTTTCCGAACGAGCCCTTGACGATCTCCTCGAGAGGCTTGCCTTCCCATTCAGTGCCCTTGAGCGCATTGTTGCCATTGTTGACATATGCCAAATGATGTTTGTCGTGATGAAATTCGAGCGTCTCGCGCGACATGACCGGGGCCAGCGCATCGTGAGGATAGGGCAGATCGGGTAGAGTGAAGGCCATGGCACGGCTCCTTGGGAGGTTGGGGGCGAAATCGGGGGCCATACGGATAATCGGGCCCTTCGACGGTCAATCTAACCGGCCCCTGTCGGCGCGGCAACTCGATAGAAACTTGGCCTGCGTCGCCTGTGTTCCATCAACCCTTGCCTCGGCGAGGCGAGGGGCGACGCCGCAGCCGAGGAACGACCACGACGCCTATGGCGCGACCGAAAACGTTAGCCTAAGCTTCGCCGCCAAGCGGAGGGCGCATGTTCAGGCACATTCTCATACCGACTGACGGCTCGGACCTTTCGCGCAAGGCGGTTCTGTACGGGGTGCAGCTCGCGAAGTCCTGCGGGGCGAAACTGACCGCGCTGACGGTAGTCGAGCCGTACCACGTGGCGGCGATGGACGCGGTGCTCGTCCCGGTCGACCAAGAGGAATACGACGCGGAAACGCGGCGCATTTCGCGAGCGGGCGCTCGATCAGGCCAAGATGGCCGCCGAATCGGCGGGGATGGCGTGCGAGACGGTCAGCGAGATCCACGACCAGCCGTACCGCGCCATTATCGACGCCGCGCACGCGCTGAGCTGCGACCTCATCGTCATGGCGTCGCATGGGCGGCGCGGGATCTCCGCCCTGCTGCTGGGGAGCGAAACCGTCAAGGTCCTGACGCACTCGACCATTCCGGTGCTGGTCTATCGCTGACAAGTGCACGGAGGTCGGCGTGGGCCGCCTTGATGGCTCGCGCCAACCCCTTTGACCTCCCCTGAACGCGAGCGTATTTTCCGGTTCGGCGGCGCATGAACGCGTCCGCGGGAGGCTATGGTCATGGCGGGCAACATCATTCGTGCGTGGGTCCTTGCGTGCCTCATGTCACTTTGCGCGGCGGGCGCCGCGCAGGCGCTCGAGGTCGCCAATCCGGTGAAATATGTCGCGCTGGAGTCGAGCGGCGGCGAGCTCAATCCCGGGGTTATCGTGGGCTTCAATCCTCAGCCCGATCCGCCTGGCTTTCCAACGCTCGACCTCGCCAACCCCTTTGAACCGGCGCTCGTGCAGCCCGCGGGCCCGGCCACTTTTGATTTCGTCATGTCCTTCACCGGCCTCCCCGGCGTTCTATTGCCGGCTGTGCAAATGCCGGGCACCGATGGTGTGACGGCCTTCACATTTGAGTACGGCGGCCGCGCTTTCGACGTGGCGGTGAGCTTCTCCGGTCCCGGGGAGTCGCCAATTGGGTCTCCTTCAATCCGCAACCTGATCCCCCCGGCGTGTGGTTCGCCGACGCGGTTACCTTTGCTGGGGCGGGAGATCCGATGATGTCGTTCAGCATGAACGAGGATGGGACGTCATTGCGTTTCATGGCCGCGCCCGAGCCGTCGACCTGGGCGCTCATTGGCCTCGGGTTCGTGGCTCTCGGCGCTTCTCGGCTATCGCCGGGCCAAAGGTTCCTCGGCTTTAATCGTTCAGGCGTAGCCAAGGCGCGACACTGGCTTCTCGCGCAGTCGACGTTCGGGCGGCACGCGCCCTTCCGACGCGCAGCCCCGCGTTACCTCGCGAGCGGCGCCGCCGCGCGGAGAGTTGTCCTTCGCCCGGTCAGCGCGGGACCTGCCTCAGCCCGCACCAATTGCTGGTCGGCGAGCACGCCGATCAGGATGACCGTCCCCATCACGGCGAAATTCAGCGAGCTTGGGATGCCGAGCAGATTGACCAGGTTCTGCAGAACCTGAAGCAGAATCGCGCCCGAGCACGATGCCCAGGATCGAGCCCTCGCCGCCGCGCAGCGAGCAGCCGCCGAGGACCGCCGCCGCAATTCCGTAAAGCTCGATAGAAATTGCCGTGCGAGGCGGGCGAGATCGAGCGGGTGTACATCGTGAGGAAAATCGACGAAACGCCGGCAAGCGCGCCGCAGATGACATAGGCCGCGACGATGATCTTCTTGGTCGCGATGCCGGAGAAACGCGCCGCCTCTTCGTTCTTGCCGATGGCGAACAGGTAGCGCCCAAACACCGAGCGATGCAGCAGCACCCCCATGATCGCCGCGACAGTAAGGAAGATGACGAAAGGTGTGCGGGACGCCGAAGCTGCGCCCCGTCGTGATCCATTCGAGCGTCGGAAAGCTCTGGCCGAACTCAAATCCCGCCGTCCCGTCGTCGGTGTACCAGCGGGCGACGCCGCGATAGATCAGGAGGCCGCAGAGCGTTACGACGAAGGGCTGCAGATTCATTCGCGTCACCAGGAACCCGTGCACGCAGCCCAGGATCACGCCGAAACCGATGATGATCAGGACAGCGAAGACCCACGGCAAGTGGTAGGTCACCAGCAGGTCGACGAAGACGACGCCGAACAGGGCGAACTCGCGAGCCGATCGAAAGGTCGATGCCGCCAGTGATGATGACAAAGCCTTCGCCGATGGAGAACAGGCCGAACAGCCCGACGAGATTGGCGGTATTCGCCAGATTGATCGGCGACATGAAGCGCGGGTTGAGGAACGCCACCACCGCGCCGACGACGACGATGAGAAGGAAAAGGCCGAGATCTTTCTTCAGCATCACGCCGCACTCTGTTCCGGTCCGTGAGCGACGGCGAGCCGCATCACGTTCTCCTCGCTGAACTGGTCGCGGGTCAGCGTTCCGCCGATCGCGCCTTCCTGCATCACCACGATGCGGTCGCTGACGCCGATCACCTCCTCCATGTCGGAGGAGATCATCAGGATCGCCACGCCGGCGTCGGCGAGCCCGCGCATCAGCGAATAGATTTCGGACTTCGAGCCGACATCGATGCCGCGCGTCGGTTCGTCGAAGATCATCACCTTGGGCTTCATCGACAGCCATTTGGCGAGCACGACCTTCTGCTGGTTGCCGCCCGAGAGCGTGCCGACCACCGTGTCGACGTCCGCCGTCTTGATGCTGAGGGATTGGCGCTGGCTCTCGGCGTTCTTGCGCTCCGCCGCCGGAGTCGATGAGAAAATATCTGGCGAAGGCCATAGATATTGGGCAGCGAGATGTTCTCGGTCACCGAATCCTCAAGCACGAGACCGCTACGCTTGCGATCCTCGGGCGCGAGGTAGATGCCGTGCGCGATCGCGTCCTTGGCCGAACGAATGGAGACAGGCGCGCCATTGAGACGAATCTCGCCTCCCAAGGCGGCGTCGATGCCGAAAACGGCGCGGGCGAGCTCGGTCCGGCCGGCGCCGATCAAGCCCCGCCATGCCGAGGATCTCGCCGGCTCTCAGTGAAATGCTGACAGCGTGCTTCGGATGGAATGCGGTTCGTAGCACCGACAATCTCCAGAACGTCTTCGCCCGGCGGCGACTTTCGGCGGGATGTAGAGCGACTTGAGATCGCGCCCGATCATCAGCCGGATCATCGGTCGCGGTTGATCGTGCGTCGCGATCGAGTTCGCCGACGACCGAGCCGTCGCGCAGGACGACCACACGGTCGGCGCAGCGTTCGACCTCGTTCAGCCGGTGGGTGATGAAGATGACCGACACGCCGTCCGCCTTGAGCTCGCCGATGACCCGCATGAGCTGGTCGGTCTCCGCCGGAGGTCAGGCTCGAGGTCGGCTCGTCCATGATGACGACCCGCGCGTTGAGCGACAGCGCCTTGGCGATCTCCAGCAGCTGACGCTGGGCGAGGGAGAGGTCGGAGACCAGGTCGTCGACGTCGAAATCCACGTCGAGCCGTTGCAGCAAAGGGGTCGACGATGCGTCGCGTCGCTTTCCGGTCGACCAACTTGAGCGGGCCCGCCGACAGCGGCTCGCGGCCGATCAGCACATTGGCGCCGACGTCGAGATTGTCGAACAGGTTGAGTTCCTGATGAACGAAGGCGATGCCGGAGCTCAGCGATTGGGCGACGGTGAGCGAAGCATGCTGCGGCGCCGTCGATCTCGATCGTTCCCTCGTTCGGCGTCACCACCCCGCCAAGAATTTTCATCAGCGTCGACTTGCCCGCGCCGTTTTCGCCGATCAGCGCGAGAACCTCGCCCCCGTTCACTGTCAGGCTGACGTGCGAAAGGGCGCGGACGCCGGGATAGCTCTTGCTGATGTCAATCAGCCGAAGGAGGGGATCGGCCAAAGTCGGTCCTCAGGAAAAGACGGCGCCGCGCTCAGCGCCGGCTCAAGACCAAGCAGGGAGCGGACGCCTTTGCGGCGTCCGCTCGCCGACGCTTTATTTCTTGCCCTGCCGCTCCTTCAGCTCGGCCCAGAACGCATCGACGTTCGACTTGTCGATGATCTTGGTCGGGATGATGATCAGGCCGTTGGCCGGAATGAAGGATTTGTCGCCTTCGAGATACTTCGCCATGTCCTTCATGCCCTGATAGCCCCACTCATAGGGCTGCTGGACGACGGTGCCGCAATGGTGCCTTCCTTGACGCCGCCGAGCGTGATCGGATCCTCGTCGAAGCCGATGATCGTGATCTTGCCGAGCTTGCCGGCTTCCTTCAGCGCCTCGTAGATGCGCGGCGTGTTGTAGGAATAGATAGCCGACCATGCAGTTGATCTCGGGATGGGCGGTCAGCGTGTCCTCGACATTGCGCTTGGCGCGGGTCTGGTCGATGTCGTCGCCGCGAACGTCGACAAGCTCGATCTTCGAGCCCTTGATGGTGTCCTTGAAGCCCTCGATGCGCTCGCGGGCGTTGTCGGCGCCGGGCAGGCCGACGAAGCCCATGCACTTGCCGCCGTTCGGCAGCGCCTTCAGGGCGATCTCGCCGGCCTGCTTGCCGGCGTCGACATTGCTCGAGCCGATATAGGCGACGCGGCTGCTCTTGGGCGCGTCGCTGTCGGTGGTGAACAGCGCCACCTGCTTGCCGATACGGTCCAGCGCATCACCCATCGTCTTCGGATCGACCGCGCTGACCATGATGCCGGAGACGCCGGCGGCGACCAGATCATCCATCAGGCGCGTCTGGATCGCGGCCGAAGACTGCTCGGGATATTTGAAGGTGAGATTATAGTTCGGCAGTTCGCCCTGCGCCTTCTTCACGCCGGCCTCGGCGGCCTTCCAGAAATCCGACGCGCCGTTCACGACGAACGCGAGCGTCTTCTTGTCGGCGGCTTGAGCCGATCCCGCAACGGCCAGCAGCGCGCCGACCATTGCGGCGGACAATAAAAATCTCTTCATTCGATTCCTCCCGGTGAGATCCGAAGCAGCGTTCGCCGCTGCAGGGCGCTTCGCAAATCGAGCCGTTCGCAGGCCCATAGCGAGGTGAGTTCCTAAAGACAGGCTCGAAAGCGGTCAAGCGGACAGCTACGCAATTGCCCGGGAAATCGAGCGATCCGCTCGGCATGGTTGACGGGCGGCATCGCCGCGTCGACGATCCACGCTATTCGGCAAGCGTCAAGCCGACGCCGCCTGCTGTCAATGTCCTGCCCGCCGCCGTCGCCTCTTCGGCGCGGTCGAGCCTGAGCAGCGCCAGGGCCTCGCGTCCGGACGAGGAGCCGAGCGTGCCGATAGCCAGCTCGCGGTCCAGGACGGGCGTCCCGGGCGCCGGCGCGGGGCCGGCCAGTTTGACGCGCGCGACGCGCTTGCGCGCTGTTCCACGGTGCTTCATGCGCGAGACGACCTCCTGACCGACATAGCAGCCCTTGTCGAAATCGACGCCGTGGAGAAGATCAAAATTGGCGTCGTGCGGAAAGGCGTCCGCATAGGCGAAATCGAGGCCGCCCTTGGGCGCGCCGGCGGCGATGCGAAGCCCTTCATATTCGCCGCAGGCGCTCTGAGCCGATCGCGGTCGCGGCTGGGCGGGGCAGGATCGCGCGCCAGCCCAGGCGCGGATCGCGCGGGTCGGCGTAGACGAACGCCGTCGGCGACGTTCGGAGACTCGTCGCCCCAGAAGGCCGCCACGGCGTGATCGGCGCTCACGTCAGCGATCGCGACCTTGGCGCGCAGCTTGTAGAAGCCAAGCCGCTTGGCGAGATCGGCCGCCTGCGCCGCCGTGCAGTCGATGAGATAGGAGGGCGCCTCGCCGCCGGCCATGCGCACCACGATCATGTCGAACAGGATCTTGCCTTGCGGCGTGAGCAGCGCCGCATAGCGCGCTTCGCTTGGGGCGAGCCGCTCAACATCGTTGGTCAAGAGGCCCTGCAGAAAGGTCGTCGCATCCTCGCCGCTCACGGAAAGGACGCCGCGATCCTCGAGCATGGCCGCTTTCTTGTGCATGGAGAGCGCTCCGGTCGCGCTTGCAAGGGCGGAGACTGTCAAATAGGCCGCTTTTGCGCCACTGCAAGAAAGAACCGCCATGCCGCCGAGCTTCGATTGCGTTTTGACCAATGGGACATTGGTCAACCAGGACGGCGATCGGCTCGCGCGACATCGGCGTCCGCGACGGCCGAATCGCCGAGATCGGCGTCCTTGAGCCGGGCGGCGGCCGGCGAGCGCATCGATTGCCGCGGCCTGCATATTCTTCCCGGCGTGATCGACAGCCAGGTGCATTTTCGCGAGCCGGGCCTCGTTCACAAGGAGGACCTGGAGACCGGCTCGCGCGCCGCCGTGCTTGGCGGGGTGACCGCGGTGTTCGAGATGCCCAACACCGATCCGCTGACCACCAGCGCGGAGGCGCTCGCCGACAAGCTCGCGCGGGCGCAGGGGCCGCATGCATTGCGACTTCGCCTTCTGGGTCGGCGGCACGCACGACAATGTCGCCGACATCCCCGATCTCGAACGGCTGCCCGGGCGCGGCGGGGATAAAGGTGTTCATGGGCTCGTCGACCGGCTCGCTGCTGGTCGCCGACGATGAGGGCGTGCTGGCGATCCTCAAACAGACCCGCCGCCGCGCCGCGTTCCACAGCGAGGACGAGGCGCGCCTGAACGAGCGCAAGCCCCTGCGCGTCGCCGGCGATCCGTCCTCGCATCCGGTCTGGCGCGACGAGATCGCGGCGCTGCGCTGCACCGAGCGGCTTGTTCGCCTGGCGCGCGAGGCGCGCGCGCAAGTGCATGTGCTGCATATCTCGACGCGCGAGGAAATGGAATTCCTCGCCGGCGCCAAGGATGTCGCGAGCTGCGAGGCGACGCCGCATCATCTGACGCTGAGCGCCGAGGACTATCCGCGGCTCGGAACCAAATGCAGATGAACCCGCCGGTGCGCGGGCCGCGAGCATCGCGACGCGATCTGGCGCGGGCTCGCCCAGGGCGTCATCGACGTGCTCGGCTCCGACCACGCGCCCCATACGCTCGAGGAAAAGGCCAAGCCCTATCCGAAAGCCCATCCGGCATGACCGGCGTGCAGACGCTGGTCCCGATCATGCTCGACCACGTCAATGCCGGCCGGCTCAGTCTTCAGCGCTTGGTCGATCTGACCAGCGCCGGGCCGGCGCGGCTGTTCGGCATCGCCGCCAAAGGCCGCATCGCGGTCGGCTACGACGCCGATTTCACGGTGGTCGATTTGAAGCGCGCGCGAGACGATCCGCGACAACTGGATCGCCTCGCGCTGCTGGCTGGACGCCTTATGACGGCAAGACGGTGACCGGCTGGCCGGTCGGAACTTTCGTCCGCGGGCGCGCGGGTGATGTGGGAGGGGGAGCTGACCGCCCGTCGGCAGGTGAGGCGGTGAGATTTGCTTGACAACCTCGGACCGTCTCCCGAGGGCGAGTTTCCCGATATAGCGGCAGCGACACACTGCTCCCCGCAAATAGTGGCCGTCGCCCTTTTTGCGTTTCAGCAGGGTGGCGGGCGCATCGAGCTGGCGGACGTCTGGCTGCTCGCCGCGATGCTGAGCGTCGAGATCGCTTACGTTGAGGGGGGACGCGTCTCGCGAGAAATCGGGGGCGCGGCCACGCTGTGTTGGGCGATAATTCTTCTCGCTCCTTTGCAGCAATTCCGCTTTTCGTCGAGGTCCAGGCTCGTGCCTGGCAAGCGGTACCGTGGTCGGCGTGGATTGGCTTCTGGTACGTCGGGGTGATCAGCATGTTCCTTGGCTCGGTGGCCTGGTATCGTGGCCTCGCGGTCGGCGGCATAGCGGAGAATCGGCGACTAGACTCTGGCTCAACCGCTCCTGGCGCTTCTGTGGTCCGCAATCTTGCTCGGAGAGCGGGTCACCTGGCCGTTCATCGCAAACGTCTCGATGGCGATTTGCATCAGAAGCCGAATTGCGACATCGCTGCGTTAAGCAATTTGTTATGAGGTTGATCCGTCGGCCGCCCGGCAAGCAATTCTGAAAAAATAAAATTTTCTTGCCAATCGACCCCGAATTATTTATAATTCAGAATACGCGGAGCCGCGAAATGCCCGCCAATTCGCGAAAAGAGAATTGTAAAAGGAGAGCGGCGAGCAGCGAATTGTGGCCCCCGGGTCATCCGGACGTCCGGACGCGACTAAGCCCTTGGAATCGTTCAATACCGCAATGGGCGGCCCCTTGGGAAAAGTTGGCATGGATTTGGGGTTTGGCGCCGCGTCTGTTTGGGCTCGGCGCCGTGGCCGGTTGGGATTGGTTGTCGAAAGATGGGCGTCCTTCTGCGCCAATTCCATTCGAGTGCATCTTGCTCACATCTAGCGGGCGCCAATCGCCGGCCCGCTCAGTCGCTT
>CAWIUD010000008.1:0-60843 GCA_963839185.1 uncultured Alphaproteobacteria bacterium
CCTGCTCTCGCTCACCGACGTCGAACTCTTCTACGACCACGTCTACGCCCTGAAGGGCGTGTCGCTGGACCTCAACGAAGGGCGAGACCGTCGCCCTGATCGGCGCCAACGGCGCCGGGCAAATCGTCGATCCTGCGCGCCATCACGGGAATGCGCCGGATTCGCAAAGGCGCGATCAGTTTCGACGGCCGCCGCATCGACGGCCTTGGTCCCGAGGCGATCGTCAAGCTCGGCATCGCCATGGTTCCCGAGGGCCGGCGGGTGTTCCCGTTCATGAGCGTTCGCGACAATCTGATGATGGGCGCCTTCTCGCGGTCGGACGGCCCGGGCGTGCGCGCTTCGTTCGACGCCGTGCTGCAGCGCTTTCCGCGCCTCAAAGAGCGCCTCGGCCAGGCCGCGGGCACGATGAGCGGCGGCGAGCAGCAGATGCTGGTGATCGGCCGGGCGCTGATGGCGAAGCCGAGGCTCCTCCTGCTCGACGAGCCGTCGCTCGGGGTTGCGCCGAAGATCGTCCAGGACATCGCCCGCTCGATCGTCGCCATCAACCGGGACGAGAAGGTGAGCGTGCTGCTGGTCGAGCAGAATTCTCGCATGGCGCTGCGCATCTCCAATCGCGCCTACGCGCTCACGACCGGCTCGATTGCGCTCTCCGGGGCGTCCGCCGATCTCGTCAAGGACAACCGCATCCAGCACCTCTATCTCGGCGGCGACCTTTAGAGCAGGACCCTTTAGACGTAACCAACGTTGTCATCGCGAGCGAAGCGCGGCGATCCAGAGATGAAGCGCAGCGGCTTTGGATCGCCGAGTTTGCAAACCACAAAGGCGCCAGAGAACTTTATGCGCATCCACGTCGTCAATCCAAACACCACCCGCTCGATGACCGAGAAGATCGGCCTGGCCGCGAAGGCCGCGGCCTCTCCCGGCGTCGAGGTCGCCGCCGTCAATCCCGACTTCGGTCCGCCCAGCATCGAGGGTTATTTCGACGAAGCGTTCGCGGTCCCTGGGCTCCTCGTGGAGATCGGCAAGGCGGCGACCGCTGACGCCTTCGTCATCGCCTGTTTCGACGACACCGGGCTGGACGCCGCGCGCTGCGTCACCAATGCGCCGGTGATCGGCATCGGCGAAGCGGCGTTCCACATGGCGAGTTTGATCGCCGGGAAATTCAGCGTCGTCACCACGTTGTCACGCTCGATCGCCCCGATCGAGCACAATCTCCTCAAATACGGACTTGCCGCCCGCTGCGCCCGGGTGCGGGCCGCCGACGTGCCGGTGCTGGCGCTCGAGGAGCCGGGCTCCGACGCCCGACAGGATTGAAACGGAGATTGCGCGCGCGCTCGCCGAAGACGGCGCCGAGGCGATCGTGCTCGGCTGCGCCGGCATGACCGACCTCGCGCGCGACCTCGAGCGGAGGGCGAAAGTCCCGGTGCTCGACGGGGTCGCCTGCGCCGTCGCGCTCGCCGAAAGTCTGGTCAGGCTCGGCCTGAAAACATCGAAGCGCAACGCCTACGCCCTGCCGCTCGCCAAGCCTTACGCGGGCGAATTCGGCGCTTCTCGCCGGGGTAAGGGCGAGGGGCGCGGCGACTCCCAAACGAGCCGCACCAAGCGCCCCCGAGGCCGAGGCGGAGCGCCGATCTGGCAATTGCCGGCGTGCGCCGGCAATGCCAGATATAAGCGGATGGGTTGGCTCCGCGTCCCGGCGAGCCTTAAACGCGCGCAGCGCCCCATATCGCGCGACAGGAGGATAGAGCCCATGTCTGTCCGTTACGGCGAGGTCGAGCAGGATCTCCGGTTGGTCGAGACGTTGTCGATCGCGGATCGAGTGCGAGCCGGTCTGGCCGGCGGGTTCGTGGGAGCGGTCACGATCTGGATTTACGAGGCCGTCGTCTGGGTCGGGGCGCAACATCTGATGCCGCTCGCCGGCATTCCGCGCAATGCGGTCGGCTTGGTATTCGGCAAGGACGTACAGGATTTGCTGGGGCGGCGGCGTATGCCCTCGGCACGGGGATTCATTTGGTGTTCGCGCTCGCCTGGGGGGTGCTGTTCGCTTTCATATGGCCCTTCTTCCGTCGGCGCGGATCGAGGCGACGTTGGTGGCGCTGTTCTATGCCGTGCTGGCCTGGATCGTGATGCATGTCGCGATCGCGGTGGTCTCCTCGAACCATCCCAACTACACCGATCCGAACGTGATCATCGGCGGCTTCATGTCGCATTTGTTCTTCACGGTGCCGCTGGCGCTGATCGTCAAGCGGCGTCTCGCGCCGCATATCGCGGGCTGAAGCGCGCGGTCGGCCGACCGCGATGCATACGAGGCGTTTACCGAGCAGGAGACCGCCGCCAGTCGAGCGCAAGAATAGGGGCCGCTCCACTATTTGAACGACAATTTCTTCCGAAAAGCAGAAATCTGTGTTAAACTGGCGCAGGCAACGCGGCTCTCAGCGCTTGAAGTCCAGGCGGGCGTCGGAGTTAGGGGTTTGGGCAGAAGGAGGAAATTTGGAAGCGTCGCCGCTTAAGGACCTGAAAAGGCCCAAAACGGCAATGGGCGGGTCTTCCGAAAACTTGGCACGGATTGGGATTGGCGCCATGTCCGCTTGGGGTCGGGGCCACACGGACATGGGGTCGGCATCGTTGCGACTTTGCTACGCGCCGCTCACGGCATGACGTAAGTCGCCCGGCCCTGGCCCAATGAGCGCCATGGGGATCGCGCCGGGCTCGTTGACCGAGAAGACGACGATCGGGATGCCGTTGTCGCGCGCGAGCGCGAAGGCGGCGGTGTCCATCACCTGCAGGTTGCGGTTGATCGCCTCGTCGTGGCTGAGCCGCTCGTAGCGCTTGGCCGCCGGGTCTTTCTTCGGGTCGGCGGAATAGATGCCGTCGACCTGCGTCGCCTTCATCACCGCGTCGCAGGAGAGTTCGCCGCGCGCAACGCCGCGCCGGTGTCGGTGGTGAAGAACGGATTGCCCGTCCCGCCCGCGAGCATGATGACGCGGTGCTTGACGAGATGGGCGAGCGCCGCCTGACGCGAATAGGGCTGGCACAGCGAGGGCATGGCGACCGCCGACAGCACGCGCGCGGGCTGGCCGATCTGCTCCAGCGCGCCTTCCATCGCCAGCGCGTTCATGACGGTCGCCAGCATGCCGATCGAGTCGGCGCGCGCCCGCTCGATGCCCTTGTCGGCGCCCTGCAGGCCGCGAAAGAAATTGCCGCCGCCGACGACCACCGCGACCTGCACGCCCAGATCCGCCGCCGCCTTCAGATCCGCCGCGATGCGCTGCAAGGTCGGCGCGTGCAGGCCGTGCGTATCCGGCCCCATCAGCGCCTCGCCCGAGAGCTTCACGACGACGCGACTGAACAGGGGCTTGCGGCGGCTCGACGGCATGTGACCTCCTCGAAGGTTAGCTCGCGCCGCGTTCGACTGTGCGGCGTCCACGACGCCGCGCAATCGACCGGCCGGCATTCCCGGCATGAAGCGGCCCTCAAGGCCGCTCTTGTGATCTCACTCTTAAGCCTCTTCGGCCGGTTTTTCGATGCCCTCGCCGAGCGCGTAACGGACGAAACCGGTGATCGCGATCGGCGCGCCGACCGTCTTCTCCGCTTCCTTGACCGCCTGAGCGACGGACTTGGAGGGATCATGCACGTAGGCCTGATCGAGCAGGCAGACCTCCTTGTAGTAGGTCTTCAGGCCGGACTCGACGATCTTCTCCAGCACGTTCGCGGGCTTGCCCGCGTTCTTCTCCGCGAGCACGCTCTTTTCGCGCGCCACCATCGCCGGATCGATCGCCCGCGGCGTTGAGCGCGATCGGGCTCGCGGCCGCGATATGCATCGCGACCTGGCGGCCGAGCGCGACCAGCGCGTCGCGCGCGCCGGTCGATTCCAGCGCCGACGATGACGCCGATGCGGCCGAGGCCGTCGGCGATCTGTCCCGTGCACATAATGGCCGATCGCGCCCTGCTCGACGTGCAGGCCTTCGGCGCGGCGCAGCGTCATGTTCTCGCCGATGGTGGCGATCGCGTTGGCGATCGCGTCGCAAACCGTGCCGCCGCCGGGATAATGCGCGCCCAATGACGTCTCGCGCGTCGACGCCCGGCGCCTTGTCGAGCGCGACCGCGACCACGCCCCTGACCAGGGCCTGGAAGTCGTCGTTGCGGGCGACGAAGTCGGTCTCGGAATTGACTTCGACGACCACGCCGAGATTGGCCTTGACGGCGACGCCGACCAGGCCGTCGGCGGCGACGCGGCCGCTCTTCTTGGCGGCCTTGGCGAGGCCCTTCTTGCGCAGCCAGTCGACGGCGGCCTCGATGTCGCCATCGGATCTCGTTCAGCGCGTGCTTGCAGTCCATCATGCCCGCGCCGGTCTTCTCGCGCAGATCCTTCACCAGCCCAGCGGTGATCGTCGCCATGGCGTTCCCTCGGATGCTTCCAATCGCTGCGTCCGCTGGACGGAGCGGGCGCGGCCTGAACAGGCGCTCGGCCCGAGCCCCCCACGACCCGGCCCGATCGCGCTTATGCGCGAACGAGAGCGCTATTCGCCGCGGCCATCAGCGCGCGCGGCCTGCTCGCCCCATTTGTCGCGGGCGATGCGGCCGTTGAACTTGAGATCGGCGTCGAGCTTGGCGGCCTCGCTCCGGCGTCATCGCGGCGAGCTGCCAGTAGTGGAACACGCCATGCTCGTTGAGCTTCTTGACGATCTGCGGACCGACGCCGGTCAGCTTGGCGAGATCGTCGGGCGCGCCGCGCGGCGCGGTCGAGCAGCTCGAAATGGTCGGTCGTCGAGGCCTCGGGCTCCGCGTGTCTCCGGCAGCGGCTCGGCAACCGGCGCCTCGGCCTCGCCGAGGTCGGCGCCCTGGGCGCCTTGGCCGCGAGAAATGCCGTCGATAGCGGCGCGCGCGATGAGGTCGCAATAGAGCTGGATCGCGCGGCCCGGCGTCGTCATTGGCGGGGACCGGATAGCGTGATGCCGTCCGGATCGCTATTGGTGTCGAGGATAGCGATCACCGGGATCTTGAGGCGGTTGGCTTCCTTGATAGCCAGCGCCTCCTTGTTGGTGTCGATGACGAAGACGAGGTCAGGAACGCCGCCCATGTCCTTGATGCCGCCGAGCGCCGTCTCAAGCTTCTCGCGCTCGCGCGACATCATCAGGCGCTCTTTCTTGGTCAGGCCTTTTGCGCCCTCGCCGAGAAGCTCGTCGAGCTTGCGCAGCCGCGAAATGGAGGCGGAAATCGTCTTCCAGTTCGTCAGCATGCCGCCAAGCCAGCGGGCATTGACGAAGTACTGCGCCGAACGCTTCGCCGCGGAGGCGATCTCGTCAGCCGCCTGGCGCTTCGTGCCGACGAACAGCACCCGCCCGCCCTTGGCGACGGCGTCGGAGACGGCCTTCAGCGCCTGGTGCAACAATGGCACCGTCTGAGCAAGGTCAATGATGTGGATCGAGTTGCGCGGGCCGTAGATATAGGGCGCCATCTTCGGGTTCCAGCGATGCGACTGGTGGCCGAAATGCGCGCCCGACTTCTAGGAGCTGGCGCATGGTGAAATCTGGCAACGCCATGAAGTTTAGGTCCTTGTCCGGTTGAGCCTCGGCGGATCAATAACAGCGAGAGCGAGCTTCGCCACCGGAGCGGAACCTTGAACAGGACCCGCCTAAAATCCGCCTGTGGAATGCGCCGGCATATAGGGGACCCGAAGCGGAAACGCAAGCGCTTGGCCGAATTCGATTGGGCGGGAAGACGCCATTACCCGCCCCATGTCAACGGCGGCCGGCCGCTGGTCGAGCGCTTGCGCGAAACATAGCGGGCGGCGAGCACGGCCGCGCCCGGCAAGCGGATGGTCGCCGCGGCGGCGCGCATGCGCCACTGTCGCACGAGCGTCGAAGCGGCGCGCTTATAGGGTGCGACGATCGAATCTGCGTAGTGATGGAACGCGATGACTTTAGCGTAGGCCCATGCAAACCAGCGCACGGTCAGGAGCTTGTGCTTCGTCAGGTCGAAGATGACGGCGATCAGGCCGAAGCCAAGCACTTTCAGCGTGATCCAGGCGATCGCGCCAAGGACCACGTAGCCCATGGCCATGGCGACGACGGCCAGGGCCAATAGCGGCTCGACGATGGCGAGCGGCACGAGAAAAATGAGCAGCACGACCGGCGTCGGCAACCAATCGACGAGCGCTTCGAAGGCTCGCTTGAACCGCGCCCAGGGGATCAGTCCGACGATCAGGCGACCAATCGCGATGAAGCCGTCCCATATCCACGCAACGGCCAAAAACACCACGGCTAGCGCCAACAGCGCCGTGCGCCGTATCTTCAGATGCTTCATCCTCAGGAATATCCTAGGCGCCCGGTTTTGAGGCAGACCATGCCGCCCAAACCCGGCAAGCGCAAGGCCTGTCGCGCCGCATTAAAGCCATTAATCCGCTGTTAACGCTGCCGCCCGTTTGCGCGGCGCAGATCATGGCTCGGCAAGGGTCCGGTAAGCTTATTGGAACCTTGCGTTAACTCTGAGCCGGCTAGCTCGACGCCGGGCCGGGCGCCGTCAGGAGCGATTTCATGTTCGTGAACAAGGCCAGCGGTTCGTGGACGTTGGCGCTATCGCTCGCCCTGGGACTGACGCTCGGCGCCTGCGCCCACAATAACGCGGACAACATGGCCGCGGGCTATGGCGCAGTCGGCCCCGGCAGCGTTCAGGAATTCAACCAGACGGTCGGCGACCGCGTTTTCTTCGACACCGATCAGACCGACCTCTCCCCGACCGCCCAGGCGACGCTCGACAAGCAGGCGGCGTGGCTCAACCAGTACAACAAATACAGCTTCACCATTGAGGGTCACGCGGACGAGCGCGGCACGCGCGAATACAATTTCGCGCTCGGCTCGCGCCGCGCCCAGGCAGTCCACGACTATCTCGCCGCCAAGGGAGTCTCCGCTTCGCGAATGAGGACGATCAGCTATGGCAAGGAGCGGCCGGTCGCGGTCTGCGACGACATTTCATGCTGGTCGCAGAACCGCCGCGCGGTCACGGTGCTCAATGGTGCGCCGGGCAGCAGCTGAGGCGCGGCTCGCAGCTGCGGCCTGACTTGAATCCGACATGCTCGGGGGGTATGGGCGCGGCGAAAAAAGCACCTGATTTGAGGCCTTGGCCAGTGACGTCACGATCTTCCTTTTGCCTGATGGCTGCGCTGGTGGCCTGCCTCGCGGGCGTCGAGGCGGCCCAGGCGCAGGGGTTCGATATTTTTCACCGCCAGAACGCCCAGCCCCCGGCGAACATTCCCGACGCCGACCCCAACGAAGCGGCAGGGCTGGTGCTGCGGCTCAACCGGACCGAGGAAGAGCTGCGGCAGGCCAACGGCCGCATCGAGCAACTGGAGAACGCGCAGCGCCGGCTGGAGGATCAGCTGCAGAAGTTTCGCCAGGATGTTGAGTTCCGGTTCGGCGAGCACTCTGAGGGAGCGCCGCCGGCGGGCGCGGAACCTCCCGCAACGGTCGCCGAGGCGCCCATGGACGCGCCACCCCCGATAAAGTCGAAGAAGTCGGATGCCTTCGACCCCGACGCCGATCCGAACGCGCCGGGCGCGCCGCGCCCGCTGGGGACGACCGCGCCGAGCGCCCCGCTGGTCCGCGAGACGACGCCAATGGGTTCGCAGCTCGTCCGCGAGACGCCCGCGGCCGGAGCGCCGCTGGAGCTCGGCAAGAGCCCATCGCCCCCGTCTTCCGCCCCGCCCGCGACAACGGGGCCGACGATCGTCGGCAGCGGGGTGGCGATGCTCGATCAACCTCGCGAGCAGTACAACGCCGCCCTGCAAGCCTTGCAGTCCGGCCAATACGCGCAGGCCGAAGATGGGTTCAAGGCGTTCCTCGCTGCCAATCCAGCCCACCGGTTGACCCCCGACGCGATCTTTTACATAGGCGAGAGCTACCTGCAGCGTTCGCGTCCGCGGGAGGCGGCCGAGCAATATCTCAAGGTCACAACTGATTATTCGAAGTCGACGCGGGCGCCGGAGAGCATGGTGCGGCTCAGCCAGTCGCTCGCCGCGCTCGGAAATGCGGACCAGGCCTGCGCGACGTTAACCGAATTCGGCAAGCGCTACCCGACCGCCTCGGCGTCGGTGAAGAAGCTCGCCGAGCGCGAAATCGCCAAGGAGCATTGTTGAGCGCTGAGCGCCGCCCTGTTCTATCAAAGGCGCAGGTCGACGCCCTGTTTCAGCCGTTCGAGCTGGCGAAATCTCTGCTGATCTCTGTGTCGGGCGGCCCAAACTCCACCGCACTGTTGTTGATGGCGGCCGAATGGGCGCAGCGGCGCGGAACAACACGGATCGAGGCGGCGACCGTCGATCATCGCCTTCGGGCTGAGAGCGCCGCGGAGGCCGAGGCGGTCGCCGGGCTCTGCCGGCGGCTCGGGATTCCCCATCGCATCCTTGTCTGGAAAGGGGCCAAGCCATCGACCCGCGTGCAGGAGCGCGCGCGCGAGGCGCGCTACCGCCTGCTCGTCGACTACGCCCGGTCGATCAAGGCTGAGACGCTGCTCACGGCCCATCATGCCGACGATCAGGCCGAGACGGTGTTGTTTCGCCTCCTCCGCGGGTCGGGGCTCGCCGGATTGCGCGGCATGGACGCGATGAGCGCGCGCGACGGAGTGGCGATTTCGAGACCCCTCATTGGCGTGAAGAAGAGCGACCTCATCGCCTTCGCCAGGGCGCGCGGCGCGCCCTATATTGATGACCCTTCAAATGCAGATCCGCGTTTCGCCCGCACGCGGTTGCGCGCGCTCATCGCCCGGCTGGTCGAAGAGGGTCTCGATCCGGAGGCGCTTGATCGTCTCGCCCGCCGAGCGGGCGAGACGGAGGAAGCGCTCGCGCATCTGACGGCGGCGAGTCGAAGCGCGGCTCGGCGCGGACGGCGCGATCGACGCCAAGGCGCTCTATGGAGCGCCGATCGCGATCGTCCAGCGGGTCCTCTCGCGACGCATAGCCGACGCCGGAGGGCGCGATCCCAGCCGCATCGGCCTCGAAAAGATCGAGTCGCTCGCCCGCGCGTTGAAGGGCGCGCTCGCCGACCGGCGCCCGCTCAACGCCAATGTCGGCGGAGCGATTGTCAAGCTCAGCGCGAAGGGACGCTTGAGCTTCGGGCCGGAGCCGCCGCGAAGAGGCGCCGCCCTCCGAGCCGGGGTCAGTCCGGAACCTCCATGCGCAGCAAAATCGCAGCGATGGCCGCGGTAAGGCCGGCCATGCCACGTAACTCCTCGCCCATCGTCCTTCGTCCATTCGCCAAACGGGCAGGAAGCCGCTATCGTCTGCCCTGCACCAGGGAGGGAGGCGAGCCATGTTGTGGGGGATCGATCCGCTGTTGGACGCGGACATTCTTTACGCGTTGCGGCGAATGGGACACGGCGACGAGATCGCCATCGTCGATACGAATTTCCCCGCCGCTTCCACAGCGATGACGACGGTCACCGGGGAACCGTTGCATATCGCGGGCGTTTCGTCGGCGCGCGTGGTCGAAGCGGTGCTTTCAGTGATGCCGCTCGACACGTTCGTGCCTGATCCCGCGGGCCGCATGGAGATCGTCGGCGACCCGAACGCGGTGCCTCCGGTGCAACGCGAGGTTCAGCAGGTGCTCGACCGCGCCGCCGGCAAGCATGTGCCGCTGCTCGGCATCGAGCGCTTCGCCTTCTACGAACGCGCCAAGAGCGCCTTCGTGATCCTGGTCGCCGGGGAGCGCCGCCACTATGGCTGCTTCATCTTCAAGAAGGGCGTGCTCCCGCCAGAGTGAGCCGGATGGCGACGATAGCCTCCGTTCACGCCACCAGCTTCGCCAGCCGCTTCGGCGCGATCAGGCGATAGCTGCGGTGAACAAACGCTTCGACCTCGCGCCAGTCTGCCGCCTCGTCCAGGCCGACGCCGATCCAGCCCTTGGCGCCGAAATATGGCGGGATATGAAAGCGCGCCGGATTGGCCGCCAGGATGACGTCCCTCGTTCCCTGCGGAACCTTGCACCATAGCGCGCGCCAGTCGTCCCACGGTCGCTCGAGCGCAAAAATCTTGTCCTGGACCCGGTACGACGGCCCGCGCTCCATCGCCGTCTCATGCGCCTCGGGGAGCGCGAGGCAGATCGCGCGCAAATGCGCGCCAATCGCGACAAGTGGCATCTGACGCTCCAATCGCCCGCCGATCGAAGCCTACCACAGAAATGCCGCTCGGCCCATTTGACCCGCCGGCCTCCGCGCCCCTAGCTTGTATCGTCATGGTCCTCGAGCTTTCCCCATTCGACAACGAGCTTCTCGCCGGCGCGCATGGCGCAGGCGCGGCGTTCGCCATGCGGCTCCTGTTGCAACTCGCCGAAGCGGTCGACGCGCGCCGCTTCATCGACATCGAGGCGGCGCATGTCGACGGCTGCCTCTATCTCGGCCGGGCAAGCCTCGATTTCGTCGAACGGATCGTCGACCTCGGGGGCAAGGTTCGCGTGCCGACCACGCTCAACGTCGGCCTCGTCGATCTGATCCACCCCGAGCTGTTTTATGGGACGAGGGAAGCTGGCGACAACGGCGCGCGGCTGATGCAGTTGCATGTCGAACTCGGTTGCGCGCCGACCTTCACCTGCGCTCCCTATCAGACGGCCTATCGCCCGCGGTTCGGCGCACAAATTGCCTGGGGCAAGTCGAACGCGATCGCTTTCGCCAATTCGGTGATCGGCGCGCGCACCAATCGCTACGGCGATTTCATCGACCTCTGCTGCGCGATGACCGGCCGCGCGCCCGAATATGGTCTGCACCTGAAGGAGAACCGCGCCGCGCGGGCGCTCGTCGAGATCGCCTCGATTCCGGATGATTGGGATTCGGAACAGGTCGCCGTGGCGGCCGGCCATGCAATCGGCCGGCGCTGCGGCGGCCTCGTTCCGGCGATCGTCGGTTTGCCTGCCGAAATAAGCGAGGACGATTTGAAGGCGCTTGGCGCCGCGGCGGCGTCCTCGGGTGCGGTCGCGCTCTTCCATGTTGTCGGCGTCACTCCCGAAGCCCCCGACCTTGACGCAGCCTGCGGCGGCCGCCCTCCCGAGCTTGTCATCAAGCTTTCGGCGGAGGATTTGCGTGAGGCGGCGCGCTCGTTGTCCAGCGTCGCCGACGGCGCGCCGCTCGGCGCCGTCTCTCTCGGCACCCCGCATTTTTCGCTCAGTGAATTCGCCCGGCTGATGCCCCTCCTCGAAGGGCCGCGTCCGCAGGTCGACATCTGGATCAACTGCAGCCGCGCCACGCTCGCCGAATTGGCCGCTCGCGGCTGGGAGGCGCGGCTTCGCCAGGCGAGGGTCAGTCTTCTCGCCGACACCTGCGTCTATCTGACAACAACAATGCGGGTTGACGCCGGCGCGGTGATGACCAATTCCGGAAAATGCGCCTATTACGCGCCGGGCAATCTCGGCGTCGAGATCGCTTACGGCTCGCTCGCTGAATGCGTAGCCTCGGCGCGCGCCGGCAAGGTGGTGCGGCTCTGAGCGCGCTTGTTATCGAGGCGATTCCTCTCGTTCCCGGCGCGGCCGGCGGAGCGCCTTTGAGGCTCGATGAGCCCTTGAGCTTCTGGGGCGGCCTTGATCCGGCGACGGGGCTCATCATCGATCGCCGGCATCCGCAGGCGGGGGCCAATATCGCGGGGCGCGCGCTGCTCATGCCAGCGAGGGCGTGGATCGAGCGGAGGGAGCGCATCCTCGCCGAGGCGCTGCGGCTTGGCTCAGGGCCAGCGGCGATCCTGCTGCTGGAGCGCGACGCGATCGTGGTCGTCGGGGCGATTGTCGCGATGGAGCTCTACGGCCGCCAGTGCCCAGTCGCGGTCTTGAAAAGAGGCGACTGGGATGAGCTTGCCTCGGCCGCCCGGCTTAGGATTGAGGCGGGAAAGAGCCGCGCAGCGATCAGCGCGGAGCTGTAGCCGTCATCCCGCCAGCGCGAGCGGCGCCAGGCGAAAACCTGCCGCGGCGATGGGCGGGACGCTGTCTGGAGGCGACTGGCGCGCCAGCGCTGCGGACGTCGCGATGGGGCGAATGATGCGGACGTTTCGGCGCGGGCGGCGCGGCTGCCGCCTCCTTCCGCACGACGGTCGCAGGCTTCGGGCCGGCGGCGCCGCGACGATCCCACTTCGGCAGGTTGAGCCGCGTTAGGCGCTCGATGGCGCGCAGGAGATCGCGCTCCTCGTGGTCGCAGAGCGAAATCGCCTGGCCGGCTTTCCCGGCGCGCGCCGTGCGGCCGATGCGGTGGACATAAGCTTCGGCGACCTCTGGAAGCTCAAAGTTGACGACATGCGACACGTCATCGATATCGATGCCGCGCGCGGCGATGTCCGTCGCAACCAGCGCTCGCGTCTTGCCGAGGCGAAAGCCCGCGAGCGCGCGCTCGCGCTGGCCCTGACTCTTGTTGCCATGAATGGCCGAAGCATCGACTCCTGCCTCATACAGCGACTTGGCGACGCGGTCCGCGCCGCGCTTGGTTCGGGTGAACACGAGGACGCGCGAGAGGGCGGCGTCCTCAAACAGCTCCACCAGCAGGTCGCGCTTCTTCGTCGCCTCGACAAACAGCACGCTTTGTTCGACGCGGTCGGCGGTCTTCGCCGCCGGCGTCACCGCGACCTCGACCGGGTCGTGCAGCAACTCGCCGGCGAGCGCGCGAATGTCGGCCGGCATGGTGGCGGAAAAGAACAGGTTCTGCCGCTTTTTCGGCAGGTCGCGCACGATGCGCCGGATCGGCTTGATGAAGCCGAGATCGAGCATCTGGTCGACCTCGTCGAGCACCAGGAACTCGACCGCGCCGAGGTTCGCGACGCGCGATTCGAGGTGATCGAGGAGCCGGCCCGGCGTCGCGACCAGGACATCAAGACCGGCGGCGAGCGCGCGGACCTGGGCGCCATAGGGCACGCCGCCGAACACGACAGCGATCTTCAAGCCAAGCCCGTCGGAAAGGTCGCGGAAACTCTCGGCGATCTGACTCGCCAATTCCCGCGTGGGGCTCAAGCACGAGCACGCGCGTTCCGCCCTTCGGGGCGGGACGCCTGTCGGTCGCCAGCCGATTGAGGATGGGCAGCGCGAAGGCCGCGGTCTTGCCGGTCCCCGTCTGCGCAATGCCGATCAGGTCCCGGCCTTTCATCAAAGGCGGAATCGCCTGGGCCTGGATTGGCGTGGGGTGAGCGTAGCCGAGCTTGTGGAGCGCGTGGTTGAGGGGCGCGGCAAGGCCGAGCCCGTGAAAATTGTCCAAGGATAAGTCTTTCAAAGCGCCGCAGGGCGCGAAATGCGCCTCAAACGGCCAGGGTTTAAGGAAATGAAACGCCCCGCGTGTCCGGGCGTCGAGAGCGACAAAATTTCGCGCGCGGCAGGTGGACTAGAGAGCCCCTCACGCGGCCGGCGCGCTTTTGGCCGCATCGAAGCGGCGCGGCTCATATGGACGGCGCAATGCCGAAAGTCAATGAGAACACCCGCCATTCAGCGCCTTGCCGGCCGGAGACGCGGTCGCTATAAGCCGCGCTCTTTCCTGCAGAGACCGCAAGACCCATGGCCGTTCAACGCACTTTCTCAATCCTCAAGCCGGACGTCACTCAGCGCAACCTGACCGGCGCGATCAATCAGAGGATCGAAGCCTCGGGCCTGCGCATCGTTGCCCAGAAGCGGGTGCACATGACCCGCGCCGCAGGCCGAGCAGTTCTACGGCGTGCATCGCGAGCGGCCCTTCTTCGGCGAACTTGTCGAGATGATGACCGCAGCTCCGGTCGTGGTGCAGGTGCTCGAAGGGGACGACGCAATTCAGCGCTATCGTGACGTGATGGGCGCGACCAACCCGGCGAAGGCGGCGCCAGGCACGATCCGCAAGGATTTCGCCCTCTCGATGGGCGAAAACTCGGTTCACGGCTCGGACGCCGTCGAGACGGCGGCGCAGGAGATTGCGCAATGGTTTTCCGGCAACGAGATTGTCGGGTAGGCGGCCGCGTCCTGCTTTGTTGTCGCCGGTTCGCCGCTCACGCGGGTCTGCTGCGCCTCGATTTCGGAGTCGATCCTTGGCGGCGCGCTCGCCAAAGGCCCGAGCGTGCGCAGCAGGCCTCCGTATTCGCTTCGCCATTGTTCGTATTCGACCGAAGACGCCCCGGCCAGCAAGAGCGCGTCGCCGATCGGTTGACCATCGGCGATCAGCGCCTCGACCGCCTGCAGCCTCTCCATGATCTCGCCCGGACTGAGTTTCCGCGCTGACCATTTGCGTCCGCTCCGCGGACAACCGCGACCGCGCCAAGTTTATATGCGCTCACTCCTCTCCGGAACTTGGCCGACGGATTAAGCTTCCTCAATGAAGCGCGGGCGTCGATCCGGCGCGTCGCCCTACCGCACGCTCGAGAATGATGTCGGCTGAAGGATAGAGCTCGCCACATTGGCGAGGATCGGTCCGTCGTTCTCGCTTTCGGCTCGCGCGGCCAGCCATTCGGGATCCTTCTGGAACGCCGTCCATTTTTGCTCCCGCTCGGCGAGCGAATCCCACGCCATCAAATAGGTGAGGTCGTTGCTCGATTCCCCGATCACGGTGGTCCAGAAACCGGCCTGCCGAATGCCGTGCTTCTCCCATATTCGCATCGTCGCCGATTTCGAACCGCTTCAACAGCGCCGGCATACGGTTCGGCAAGCAGCGGTAGATGCGCAGTTCATAAATCACTCCGACCTCCATGATCTTGATAATGCGCCGCCTCGATCTGACCGGAGCGCGCACGTCTCTTTGCTCATCCCCGCGGCTTCGCCTTGATGGCTCGCGCGTAAAGCGCGCCCTCCATCCGCTCGGCGATTTCGCGCAAATAAGGATTGCGCGCCTCCCGCCCGGCGCGGCCGGAATCGAGATCGCTCTGGAAGCCGTCCCGCTGCGGCCAATGCTCCGACAGCAATTCGAAGCCTGCGTCCTCGATCGTCGCGACCGCGCGGCCGAATTGAGTCTCCGAGCGGCCGACCTTGGACATAACCAGCACGAGCCGGCCCTCCGCTCCGCGCCGCGCAAGCTTCCGCGCCAGCGCCAGCGTCGGCCTGAGGTCGTCCTGCGACGCTCCGGTCGGCAGGTAGACGACGTCGCTCACCTCGGCGATTTCCGTCGAGAGATCGTCGGCGAGACCGCGCGTATCGGCGACAATGAAATCGGCGACGCCGTCCTCGCGCCGCAATTTTTTGAGGCTTTTGAACGCGCGGGCGTCAACCTCGGGCTCGAGGTTCGCACGCATCCGCAGCGCGCCCCATTCGACGCAGGTGAGCTGGTCGAGATCGAAATCGGCGAGCAGAGTCTTGCGCCCGCGATGGATCGCTCCGACTGCAAGCAGGCGCGCAAGGGCGCTCTTTCCCACCCCGCCCTTCTGACTGACGAACGCCACGGTCGTCGGAGCTTTTGCTTTGCCCATTGAGCGCCCTCCCCAGCGCGCCTCAGGCTTTCGCCGATCAAGCGCTCATAGCGGAGGCGGGCCGCTGTTCGACCGCGCGGTCAGCCGAAATCCTCCATCTCGAAAAACTCGCGGATCTCGATCTCGGATGGCCCCGGCATCGGATTGGGACAGCGCTTGACCCATTCGATCGCCTCCTCAAGCGTCTTCACCTTCCATATCCAATAGCCCGAAGCAAGCTCGCCGATCTGTCCGAACGGCCCCCGCTTCACCGTTCTCTCCCTCCCGGAGAAGGCGACGCGGGCGCCTTTGCGGGTGTCCTTGAGCCCGGCCGCATCAACCAACACGCCGGCGTCGATCAGTTGCTGGTTGAACGCGCCCATTTCGGCCATCAGTTCCGCGCTCGGCATCGTGCCGGCCTCGGACTCCTGGGTCGCCTTGACGATGACCATCACGCGCATTGTTTTCCCCAGTTCGGTATACGGTTAGTTGCGGCGGCCCAGCGAACGCGACCGAAGTCAGCGAGACCGCGGCTTACCTCTCGTACTCGAGTTTTGGATACCAGTCCGCGCCGCGGCCTTCGGGGGTCATGTCGAGCACCATCCACAGCGGAGCCGGGTCCGGCGCGCCGCGCGGGTCCTGGCCGGGGTCGGCAGTGCCCGACATTTCCCCCGACCAGAAATGGCGGACCGCGCCGTCTCGACGGGTGAAGACATTGAGCGCAGGCTCGTCCGAGCCGTCGGCCGCAATCGCGAAATAATCGCGCGAATAGGCGCCGTTGAGATCGCTGTAAAGGCGCAGGTTGCGCCACCCGCGCTCTTTCTTCCACGCGATCAGGCGCTCGATCGGCGAGCGCGCGACGACGGCGAGCGAGACCCTCTGCCCGATGTCGGCCGCGTTGCCCTCCCACGCGCCCAGGAGATTGGTGCACATCGGACAGGGACGCTCGCGTTGCGGCCCGAACATGTAGCTGTAGATCACGAGCGTCTGCTTGTCGCCGAACAGTCCGGCAAAGTCCGTCGATCCGTTTTCGCCCCGAAACCGGTAGTCGCCCGTTACCGCGGCGCCTCGCGGCAGCGCCCGGCGCTGCGCCGCCACGCGCTCGATATGGCGGCGCAGTTCGATCTCCTCTGCGAGCAATGCGGTGCGAGCCGCACGGTATTCGGCGCTCTCATTGGGTATTCGCGTTGGGGCGGCGCGCGCGACTTCGGCGGCAGGTTTGAGGGCGTGAGTTTGAACGTTCATCGGTTGATCTCCCAGAGTTGAAGAAGCCGCTTCGACGGCCGGCCGATACGAGCCGCCGCGGTTGGGCCGCGGAGGCGGCTTCAAAGAGGAGCAGGTCGATGCGCCCTACTTCTTTGGCGCAACCAGCGCGAACATCGCGCCTTGTGGATCGATGCCGTTGATGATCCAGCTTCCGCCGGGGACCTGCATCGGTCCGTTGATCACCTGGCCGCCTGCGGACTTCACCCGATCCTGAGCCGCGTCGATCGCATCGACGGCGATGTAGTAGAGCCAATGCGCAGCGGGCTCCTGCTGCATCTTTTTCATCATGCCGCCAGACTGCTGACCTTTGGTGTTGAAGATCTGGTAGGTTCCCATCGAGCCCATGTCCATCGCCTCGCCCTTCGTCCAGCCGAAGAGGCCCGAATAGAATGCGAAGGACTTCTCAGGCTCGCCGCCGTGCAGCTCGTGCCAGCCGATATAGCCGGGCTTCATGGGGTCCAGCGCCGGAGCCCCATCGCCATTGCCCTTGAACAACAGAAATCCTGCGCCGCTCGGGTCGCCCGCCACCGCGAACGTCCCGACATTGGGAATTTCGGTCGGCGGTCGGTGGATCGCGCCGCCAGCCGCCTTCACCTTGTCCGCGTAAGCCTTGACGTCATCGACCGCGATATACCCCATCCATGCGGGGCGCACGCCCATTTTGGCGGCGTCTTCCGGAATTGGCATGAGGCCGCCGACCATCGTCTCGCCAGCCTTGAGCAGCGTGTATTTCTGCGCGTTCATCGTATTGGGCGCGAGGCTCCAGCCGACAACTTTGGAATAGAACTTTTCCGCGCCGGGAAGGTCGTTGGACATCTGATCGTACCAGACGAACTTGCCGAGCACTTCCGATTGAGTTGCGTTGGCCATGGTTTCCTCCTTCAAGTGGGCGCGGACGCCTGCTGCAATTGCGCAAAGTCGAGCTTCTTCATCGTCATGACCGCCCGCATGACGCGGTCTGTACGCTGCGCGTCGCGGCCCGACAGGAACTCGGGCAGCGCGCGAGGCACGATTTGCCAAGATACCCCGAATTTGTCGGTGAGCCAGCCACACTGGACATGCTCGCCACCCTCGGCAAGCTTGTCCCAAAGCGCGTCGATTTCGGCCTGGTCGTCGCAATTCACGATGAGCGACAGCGCGGGCGTGAATTTGTAATTTGGCCCGCCGTTCAGCGCCAAAAGACGCTGACCGTCAATCTCGAAGAAGATCGTCATCACCGCCCCTTTCCGTCCCGGGGCAAAGCTCGCCGTAGCGCGTGGTCGATAGGATACGGCTGTTCGGAAAGATCGACAGGTAGTGGGCGACCGCCTCCTCGGCGTTGAAATCGAACCAGAGACAGGGCGTGATTTTTTGCTCGGTCATGGTCGTCTCCTCTTCGGGCAACGCGCTAAGCCGCGGGGTGTTCCGCCCCGCCAATTGGCAGAAGCGTCTCGAAATAACGCTTGAGATGATCGAGGCAATCGGCGGCGACTTTCGGGCCGTGCTTGGCCTTGGCAAGAATGAACGCGCCTTGGAGAACGGCCTGGGAGTAGAGCGCGGCGCTTTGCGCCGTCCACGCTGCGTCAGGCGCGTAGCGGGCCTTCGCCTCCGCGAGGTCGGCGGCAAGCCGCTCCGCGTGTTCGCTGATGTAGCGGTCGCAGGCGGCGCGAATGGCCGGATGAGAGTCGTAGGCCTCCTGGACCATCGTGCCGAGAAGGCAGGTGAACTGAGGCAGATCGTCCTGCAGGATCGCCTTGCGGAATTCGACATAGCCAAGAACGCGCGCTCTCGGATCGGGCAAACGGCTGATAGGGCGCAGCGTCGAACAGCGAGTCGGCGTTCGCAGCGAAATGCGCCGCCGCGGCGATCGCGCAGGCTTCCTTGCTCATGAAATGATGGAAGAAGGCGCCTTTGGTGAGGCTCGCCTCGGCGCAGATGTCTTCGACGCGCGCCGCCGAGTAGCCCTTCGAGCGGATGACATGCACCGCCGCGTCAAGGAATTCGCCGCGACGCGTCCGCCGCCGCCTTCTTGGGTTTGACCGCCACCGTCGCCGTCTGATGATTTTCACTCACACGGCTGCATACCAACCAGTCGGTATAATGTCAAGCCGAAAGTCTGCCCAGGGCGACGTGGCGGTCCAGCGGTGCGGCGCCAGGCGTCGCGGTCGTCTCCGCGCCCAGAACCCAGAGATTGTGCGAACCGTCGCTGCGCTAGTCAGCATCGAAGGCGTGGAAAAATCAGCGCCAGGACGGCGACGTTGAGAGCAAGCAACACACACAGGACAATGGAGACGACCTTGGTCGGCATCATAAGGCTCCTATCGGATCGATGGTCCGCCAACCGGCGGCGCAAAGCGAGCGCGAGCGGCCCAGCGGCCAATCGCCGCGCGGCGACGCGGCGCTAACCATCCGCCACTCCGCAGATGACGGCGACCGCGTCGTCGACGATGGACAGAAGGTCGGCGCGGGGAATGCGGGCGCGGGCGCGGATCGAGAGCGTATGGATCGTCGCCGACGCGATGCGCGCCAGCCGGCGCGGATCGGCGCTTGCCGGAAGCTCGCCCGCCTCCCGCGCGTCGGCGAACAAGCGCCCGAACGCTCGGTCGGTGTTGTCGATCGCCTCGGCGACGATGGCGTGAATTTCGGGATCGGCGATCGCGTCGGAAGCGGAGCTCAGCACGGTGAAGCAGCCGCGCGGTCCCTCTGCGCCGCTGAGATAGAGGTCGAGCGCCGCGAGCAGGATGCGCTTGAGCTTCACGCGCAGCGGCTCGCGCGCGGCGAACAGCGGCGCGAAAGTTTCTCCCGTCTGCTTGCGATATTGGCGATAGGCCTGGAGGTAGAGCGCGCGCTTGTCGCCGAAGGCGCCATAGAGGCTCGGCCGGTTGAGCCCGGTCGCCGCGCTGAGGTCGTCGAGCGAGGTGGCGGCGAAGCCGTCTTTCCAGAAGACGTCCATCGCCTGCGTCAGCGCGGTCTCGGTCTCGAAAGCGCGCGGGCGCCCGCGCCGCCGCGGGGCCTCGGCGCGGGCTCGTCTATATTTTTGTACCATCTCGAATAAAATCCTTGACCGAGCCTATTATATGCGAGACAGTACAAAAACTAGCAAGGAGGAACCGATGGACTTGTTCTTTTCGCCGCTCGCCTGCTCGATGTCCGCCCGCATCGCCTTCGACGAAGCCGGCGTTTCAGTGAACCTCGTCGAAGTCGATCCGCACACCAAGCGGGTGCTGGCGACCGGCGAGGATTATCGCCTGATCCACCCGCTCGGAACCGTGCCGGCGCTGCGGCTCGACGACGGAACGGTGCTGACCGAGAACGCCGCCATCCTGCAGTTCATCGCCGATGAATATCCGGCGGCCGGGCTCGCGCCGCCGCCGAGCGACCGGCTTGGTCGCGCCAAGCTCAGGCAATGGCTGAGCTTCATTGGGACCGAGCTTCACAAGGCGCTGTTCACGCCGTTGCTCGGCCGCGAGACGCCGGCGGAAGTCAAGGCCTGGACGATGCGCAAATACGCCTCCCGCCTCGCCTATCTCGACGAGAAGCTCAGGGGCCGGGAGTTCCTGCTCGACCGGTTCAGCGTCGCGGACGCCTATCTGTCGACAGTGCTGAGCTGGACGCAGGCGACGCCCGAAATCGACCTCGCCCAAACCCCAAACGTGAAAGCCTATCTCGACCGGATGCGGGAGCGCCCGAGCGTCGCGGCGGCGCATGCGCTCGAGGTCCCGCTGTTCCGGGCGGAGATCGCGCGGCGCAAGGCGGCGTGACACGGCGCCCAAGCAGACAGGGCGCCAACCCCAAATCCGTGCCAAGCGGACGGAATAGGCGCCCCTTGCCGTTTCCAGCGTTATCAGGCGCTTAGCGGCGCGCATTGCGAAGTCTCCGCCGTCTGCGGTCCGCTTCTGTTGTCAAACGCCCGATCATCGGGACATGGTAGCACGTTCTCTTGATTTTCAGAACACAATACTGCACCCCTCGGCGGAACCGAAACGCGACGAGAAAGTCGCCGGCGCTTGCCGATAATCGACCGAGTTACGATCAGTTATTTACGCGCGTCCGGCCTACGGCTATCGGCGCGTGGCGGCCTCTCCTTGCGGCGACAAACGGCAATGCCAGAGTGGCGGCGGTCTTTGCGGGGCCGCCATGCCAGACCCTTTCAGCCTCGGCGTCTGCGCGATCAAGATGGTCGCCGCGGCGGCGTCGCTGCTGGCGGCCGCCGACAAGGGCGTCTCGGCCGAATCCGCCGCCAACGCGATCGAAGCCTTGATGAAGGGCGGCGAGGCGGTCGGCGACTTCCGCGACCAGGGCTCGCATGATTTCGCCAACGCGCTCAAAGGCGCGGCCAAGAGCCTGGAGGCGCGCTACGAGGAGCTGCTGAGAGGCGCTCACAGCGCCGAATATCGCGAGTCGGTCGCGGTCGCGTTCGCCAACCTTTCGGAAGTGATCGCGCAATGCCTGCCGGCGCGAGCGGCGCTGGCGCGCATGAACCACGATCCGGAAACGATCGCACGCGCCGTGGTCGACGCCGCGATCCAGCGGCGTATGGACATCTTCGCCGACCCGAGCGGCGAAGCCCGGCAAATCCTGATTGTGCTGGTCAGCCAGACCTATACGGCTTTGCGCGATGACCCAAAGTTCATGGACGCGCTGCAGGGCGTGAACTGGGCGGAAAATTTCGCGCGGCTGGATGGCATCGAAGGCAAGATCGACCGAAGTGAATCCGAGGCCGAGCGGCGCCATCGCGAAAGCACCGCCGCGATCGAAGCGCTGCGGCTCGAAATGGCGCACGAAAAAGGCGTCCCGCCGGACGTCTTGAGGCCGCTTTTCGATCATCTCGGAATGGCCGGCTTGTCCGTGTTGCAGATGCGGGAGCGGGCGGAGGAAGCGATCGCGGCGATCCTCGCCAAAGCCAGCGAGAAGCGTCGCGCCTTCCAATCTCGGGGCCGACATCGATGCGATCATCGCCGCCGCGCGGGCGAAACTGGCGCGCCTCGACACGGCGGGCGCGGAAACAATTCTCGACGACCAGATCGCCGAAGAGGACGCGGCGTTCCGGCGCCGGCAGGTTCCGCTGCTGGCGGAAAAGGCTGCGGTGCAGCGGCTCTCCTACAACCACGAAGGCGCCAAGCTCACCTTGCGGCGGTTGCTCGATCTCGATCCCGATCAGGTCTGGCGATGGATCGATTGCGGCGACATCTGCCGGACCACCGGCTCGCTGGCCGAGGCGCTGAGTCGGCAGCAGCGGCGAGCGGCAAGACTCGGTTTCCAGCGGATCGGCGACGTTCTGGTGCCAGGGAATTTGCCGAGGCGCTGAAATCCTTCGCGGCCTGCATGCCGAGGCTGGCGCGGACGGACGCGGCATCGACTGGCAGCGCGATCTTGCCAGGATCGGCGACGTTGCGCCGAGGCGCTGAAATCCTATCGGCGGCCTTGCGATCGCCGAGCGGCTGGCGCGGACGGACGCGGGCAATTCGGACTGGCAGCGCGATCTTTCGGTTTCCAACAACAAGATCGGCGACGTTCTGGTGCGCCAGGGGAATTTGCCCGAGGCGCTGAAATCCTATCATGCGGGCCTTGCGATCGCCGAGCGGCTGGCGCGGACGGACGCGGGCAATTCGGACTGGCAGCGCGATCTTTCGGTTTCCTACACAAGATCGGCGACGTTCTGGTCAGCCAGGGGAATTTGCCCGAGGCGCTGAAATCCTATCAGGCGGGCCTTGCGATCGCCGAGCGGCTGGCGCGGACGGACGCGGGCAATTCGGACTGGCAGCGCGATCTTTCGGTTTCCAACAGAACAGATCGGCGACGTTCTGGTCAGCCAGGGGGAATATTGCCCGAGGCGCTGAAATCCTATCAGGCGGGCCTTGCGATCGGAGAGCGGCTCGCGCGCGCGGACCAGGGCAACGCGCAGTGGCAGCGCGATCTCATCGTTTCCTGCGTCAAGATTTCCGAGACGTTTCCCGCTGAAGCGCGCACAATGCTGACGCGGGCGGCCGTGATCGCCGATCGACTGCGCGACGAAGGGCGGCTCGCGCCGGCCGACGCCTGGATGCCGGCCGAACTGGCGCGCCGGCTGGCGGCGCTGCCCTGAGCGGCTCACCGATCCGAGAAGAGACAATGACAGGCTCGTCAGAATTTTCGACCTGGGTGGCGTTGGCCTTGGCCGCGATCTTTGCCGGAATATGCGCGATATTTTCCTCCAGCCCATGGGTCTTGATCGCCGCGGCGCTGATCGGCGGCTATCTCGGCTATCGAGCCGAGCGCGTCGGGCGGAGGATGATCGAACGCTATCTCTCGCAGAGACAGTCCCGAGGATGATGGGCTCGGGAGGCGCGCTGAAACTAGGGGCATGACGCGTTTTGGCGGAATTGTCGTCGCGAGGAGCGAAGCGACGCGGCGATCCAGGGATCGTAGGGCTGCGGCGGCGGCCCCTGGATCGCCACGCTTCGCTCGCGATGACGACCTTGGTTCCGTCTCATCGAGTCCTGCTCTAGCCGTCGAGAAACGCCAGCACCGCGCGGTTGAAGGCCTCGGGGTTGTCGATATTCGACCCATGCGAGGCGCCGGGGATGGCGACGCGCCGCACGTCTTTCAGCGCGCTTTGCAGCCCGTCCAGGATGCGGTGGAAATTTTCGGGCGAGCGTTCGCCCTCGATCATGAGCGTCGGCGCTCCGATCGCCTCGGCGTCGGCGCGGGAGAAGGGCGCGCGCCGCTCCTTGCATTGGCCGATCAGCGTCCGGGCGTTGTCCCGCATCTGCCGCCTTTTGTCTTCCGGCAGCTTCGTCCAGCCGCCCGGGCCGTAGATCGCCTCGGCCGTCGGCTTAAGACCCTCGTCGATCGCGCCGCG
This sequence comes from uncultured Alphaproteobacteria bacterium, assembly GCA_963839185.1. Lineage (GTDB taxonomy): Bacteria > Pseudomonadota > Alphaproteobacteria > Rhizobiales > Beijerinckiaceae > Roseiarcus. The sequence continues at coordinate 23,436 of CAWIUD010000008.1, forward strand.
GCGGATGCGCTCGGCGGCCTCGGCATAGACCGCGCCGAGCGCGACGGGCGGGCTTTTCGGCGGCTCAGGCGGCTCAAGGTCGGGGGCCAGCGCGCCGCCCGGCTCGACGAGGATGAGCTTCCGGATGCGGTCGGGGAAGGTCTGCGCGACGCGAAACGCGATGTGGCCGCCCCGCGAGTGGCCGAGCAGATGGACGGGCCCCGCATCGAGCGCGGCGATCAACGCCGCGACATCCTCGATATGCTGCTGGACGGTGAAATCGTCGCCCTCGCCATCCCAGCGCTCCGGCCAGCAATGGCGAAGGCTGACCGCGATGGTCCGGCAATGCGCGCCAAAGGGCTGCATCTGCCCGGCCCAGGTCCGATAGTCTCCGAGCGTCCCATGCACGAGAACGAGCGGTACGCCTGTCCCGCGCTCGACGAACGCCATGTCGGTTCCGTTCACGGCTAGGCTGGGCATCGCTGGTCTCCGCGCTCGCAGTTTACGATATCGGGCCGACGGCGCTTCTCGGGCGTTCGGCGATCGATCGGCAGCCTTCACCAGTTCACGCTCGATGCCGACACACAGCCAGTCACGACGGTTCGTTCAGTTCGGCCGCGATCGCCAGGACAGCGGACTTCAATGCCTTCGATCGCTTCGAGAATGGCGAAAAGCGCAGGACGAACAAGCCTCTCTGTCAAAACACGCGCTCAGCCGCCGCTTCAATTCGGTCCCGAAGCCGGGCGTCCAGGCTGTCCCGAGTGGTTACGTCGACAGGAACGCCAATTCGTCGCTCCAAGAGTTGTTTGATGCCTACCAACTCGACAAGAGAAAAATGGCTATCGCGATCGTATTCGATAAAAAGATCAAGATCGCTTTGGGAGGTCGCTTCATCTCGCGCGGTTGATCCGAACATATATAACCCGGTCGCGCCGAGCGCTTTTAGCGCATCGGTTTGACGCCTCAGAGCCTCGATCGCGTCGCGCCTTTTCATAATTCTACACTATATCCGTTCTCCGCATGCGGCCAATCTCGGAAAAGTCGTCGTCGCGATCTTGCCCGGGCGGGCGCCCCTACTCCGCCGCCCGCCGCTTGGCCTTCGCCTTCCGCGCCAGCACCGGCTTGAGATAGGCGCCGGTGTAGCTCTTCGCGTTGCGGGCGATCTGCTCGGGCGTTCCCTGCGCCACCACCTCCCCGCCGCGCGTCGCCGCCTTCCGGCCCCATGTCGATGATCCAGTCGGCGGTCTTCACGACTTCCAGATTGTGCTCGATGACGATCATCGTGTTGCCCTGGTCGACGAGCTCATGCAGCACGTCGAGCAGTTGGGCGACGTCGTGGAAATGCAGGCCCGTCGTCGGCTCGTCGAGGATGTAGAGCGTGCGGCCGGTCGAGCGGCGTGACAATTCCTTGGCGAGCTTGACCCGCTGCGCCTCGCCCCCCGACAGCGTGGTCGCCTGCTGGCCGACCTTCACATAGCCCAAGCCCACCCGCTTCAAGGTCTCCATCTTGTCGCGGATCGACGGCACGGCCTTGAACAGGTCGGCCGCCTCCTCGACCGTCATGTCGAGCACGTCGGCGATCGACTTGTCACGGTAGCGTACTTCCAGCGTCTCGCGATCGTAGCGCTTGCCCTTGCAGACGTCGCAGGTCACGTAGACGTCGGGCAGGAAGTGCATCTCGATCTTGATCACCCCGTCGCCCTGGCAGGCCTCGCACCGCCCGCCCTTGACGTTGAACGAGAAGCGTCCCGGCAGATAGCCGCGCGCCTTGGCTTCCGGCAGTCCGGCGAACCAGTCGCGGATCGGGGTGAAGGCGCCGGTGTAGGTCGCCGGATTGGAGCGCGGCGTGCGGCCGATCGGCGACTGGTCGATGTCGATCACCTTGTCGATCGCCTCGAGGCCCTCGATCCGCTCATGGGGCGCAGGCGGATCGCTTGCCCCGTTCAGCTGGCGCGCGGCGGCCTTGTAGAGCGTGTCGATGACCAGCGTCGATTTGCCGCCGCCCGAGACGCCGGTGACGCAGGTGAAGAGCCCGAGCGGGATCGTCGCGGTGACGCTCTTCAGGTTGTTGCCGCGCGCGCCGACGATCTTGAGCTCGCGCCCCGGCGTGGCGGCGCGCCGCCGGTCGGGGATCGCCACCGTCCGCTCGCCGGACAGAAACTGGCCGGTCAGCGAATTGGGATTGGCGGCGATCTCGGCCGGCGTTCCTTTGGCGACCACCTGCCCGCCATGCACGCCCGCGCCCGGGCCGACGTCGACGACATAATCGGCGGCCCAGATCGCGTCCTCGTCGTGCTCGACCACGATCACCGTATTGCCCAAGCCGCGCAGGCGCCGCAGCGTGTCGAGCAGGCGCGCGTTGTCGCGCTGATGCAAGCCGATCGACGGCTCGTCGAGCACATAGAGCACGCCCGTCAGGCCCGAGCCGATCTGCGAGGCGAGGCGGATGCGCTGGCTCTCGCCGCCGGAGAGCGTGCCGGAGGCGCGCGACAGCGTCAGATAGTCGAGCCCGACGTCCTTGAGAAACATCAGCCGGTCGACGATTTCCTTCAGGATCCGGTCGGCGATCTCGTTGCGCTTGGCGTCGAGCTTGTCCGGCAGGCTTCGCGCCCAGTCGATCGCCGCGTTGACCGAGAGCAGGCTGATCTCGCCGATGTGCTTGCCGTCGATCTTGACCGCCAGCGCCTCGGGCTTGAGGCGGAAGCCGTGGCAGGCCTCGCACGGCGTCGCGGTCATGTAGCGCTCGATCTCCTCGCGCGACCACTCGCTTTCCGTCTCGCGGTAGCGGCGCTCCAGATTGGGGATGACGCCCTCGAACGGCTTCTTGACCTCGTAGGACCGCAGGCCGTCGTCATAGCCCATGCGGATCTCATCCGCGCCGGAGCCATAGAGGATGACGCGCCGCGCCTCTTCCGGCAGGTCGCGCCACGGCGTATCGAGGCGGAACTTGTAGTGCCGGCCGAGCGCTTCCAGCGTCTGCAGATAATAGGGCGAGCTCGACTTCGCCCAGGGCGCGATCGCGCCTTTGCGCAAGGTCAGCTTCGGATCGGGGACCACCAGCGACGGATCGACCTTGAGCTGCGAGCCCAGCCCGCCGCACACCGGGCAGGCGCCGTAGGGATTGTTGAACGAGAACAGCCTCGGCTCGATCTCGGCGATGGTGAAGCCGGACACCGGACAGGCGAATTTGGACGAGAACAGGATGCGCTCCGGCTCGCCGCCGCTCTCCGGCTTGTCGGCGAATTCGACCACCGCCAGGCCGTCGGCGAGTTCGAGCGCCGTCTCGAAGCTCTCCGCGAGCCGGCTCGCCATGTCCGGCCGCACGATCAAGCGGTCGACCACGACCTCGATGTCGTGCTTGAGCTTCTTGTCGAGCGCCGGCGCGTCGGCGATGTCGGTAGAACTCGCCGTCGATCTTCAGCCGCTGAAAGCCGCGCTTCATGAAGTCGGCGATTTCCTTGCGGTATTCGCCCTTTCGCCCACGCACGACCGGCGCCGTGAGGTAGAGCCGCGTCCGCTCCGGCAACGCCAGCACGCGGTCGACCATCTGGCTCACCGTTTGGCTCTCGATCGGCAGGCCGGTGGCTGGCGAATAGGGAATGCCGACCCGCGCCCACAAGAGGCGCATATAGTCGTGGATTTCGGTCACCGTGCCGACCGTCGAGCGGGGGTTCTTCGACGTGGTCTTCTGCTCGATGGCGATCGCCGGCGACAGCCCGTCGATATGGTCGACATCGGGCTTCTGCATCATTTCCAGGAACTGGCGGGCGTAGGCCGACAGCGACTCGACATAGCGGCGCTGCCCCTCGGCATAGATGGTGTCGAAGGCGAGCGACGATTTGCCCGAACCCGACAGGCCGGTGAACACGACCAGCTTGTCGCGCGGGATGGTCGAGATCGACGTTCTTCAGATTGTGCTCGCGCGCGCCGCGGATCGCGATCGTCCGGCCGCCGAACAGCGCCTCGACCGGCGCAGAGTCCTTCGGCGCGCGACGCGAACGCTCATCTGGATTGGCTGTGGCCATGGCGGCTCCTGGAACGGCGATGCGGGTCCGGCGCGAATTGCGCTTGCGCAGGCCGCGCGCCGATGCTAGAACAAATAAAGAACATGGGAAAGGCGCCGCCAGCGCCCGCCCTATGGTTAATGGCTAATGTAGTTGCGCGGGCGGCGGTTCCCAAGCGCCCGTCGCGGCGAAGTGTGGACAAGTGCGCGATCGGGCGCGGTAGCGTGCGGCCGATTTCGGCTAGCATGACGGCGAGCGGCCTGTCGCCGCGATCGCTGATCGCGGCCGAGGCGGGCGACCGGGTCGGCAAAGGCGGTGCGGGAGCTGTAGCCGCGATCGGTGATCGCGGCCGACGCGGTCAACGACCGCGTCTACAAAAAGCGGCGCACGCGGTCAGCGACCGCGTCGTCAGAGGCGGGCAGAGCCCGGACGGGCGTAAGGAGAGGACCATGGCGGGCAGCGTCAACAAAGTCATTCTGGTCGGCAATCTCGGCAAGGACCCCGAGGTCCGGCGGCTCAACTCCGGCGATCAGGTGGTCAACTTTTCGGTCGCCACCTCCGAGACCTGGCGCGACAAGACGAGCGGCGAGCGCAAGGAAAAGACCGAGTGGCACAACGTCGTGATCTTCAACGAGAATCTCGGCAAGGTCGCCGAGCAATATTGCAAGAAGGGCACCAAGGTTTACGTCGAGGGCCAGCTCCAGACCCGCAAATGGCAGGACCAGAGCGGCGCTGACCGCTACACCACCGAAGTCGTGCTGCAGCGGTTCCGCGGCGAATTGCAGTTGCTCGACTCGCGCGGCGGCGGCGAGGGCCGCCAGAGCTTCCCCGAGGAAGAGCGCGGCGCATCGCCTAGCTTCAACCGCGCCGCTGCAACCGACCGCCGCCCCGCACTCTCGGCGGCGGCGGCGCGGGCCCGATCGACGACGACATTCCGTTTTGAGGGGCGGGCCGGCCCCCTATGGGGGCGGGAGCGTATCCGCCAACCACAAAGATGCTCTGACGCGGCGCGTTACTCGCCAACAATCATTTGCGCCGCCCGCCTTCGGCTCTTGTCCGTGCGGTTTGCAGACGCCGCCGCGAAACCGGGGGGCGCTCCCCGCCCCCCTTGTGGGGGCGGGTCAGGGTGGGGGGTCGCGCCGGCCTCAATCCGCAGACTGATCGATACGCGGCCGCAATTCCATCAGCTTTCGCGCGGATCGTCTCCAGCACACCGTCAAGATTGCGAAACACGTCTTCGTTTGTAAACCGCAGAAGGGCGAAACCGTGCGCGGCAAACGCTGCGGAGCGCGCAGCATCGTGGGAGATCTCTTCGTCGGTCGAATGCGTCGCGCCGTCAGCCTCGATGATCAGCCGTGCGTCGAACGACGCGAAATCGGCAATGGAGCCGCAAAGGATGACCTGCGCCGAAACCGGAATCCCGCGACCTGCTCGCGCCGGAGTCCCTGCCAGAGGCGACGCTCCGCGTCGGTCGCGTTGCGCCTGAGGGAGCGTGCGACAAGCGTCAACGATCTCTGCATGGCTCGACCCCCCACCCCGCCCGCCCCCACAAGGGGGGCGGGACCGTCCAGGAGACATGACACAGCCAGCCGATTGGCGCGATCCAAGACTAGGCTTCCTTGAGTTCGTGACACGCGGCCGCTACAGGTTGGCCGCCCAATCCCGATCTTAACGACGACCCGCCGAACCCCCCATGCCCCTTCCCGCCGACATTGCGCTCACGACCATCGACGGCAGGGCCGAGACGCTTGCCGCGTTTCGACGGGCAAGGCGCTGCTCATCGTCAATGTCGCGAGCCAGTGCGGCTTCACGCCGCAATATGCGGGGCTGGAGGCGCTGCATCGCCGCTTTCGCGATCGCGGCTTTGCGGTGCTCGGGTTTCCCTGTGACCAGTTCGGCCATCAGGAGCCGGGCGACGAGGCGCGAATCCAGAAGTTCTGCACCGACAATTACGATGTGACCTTTCCGATGTTCGCCAAGATCGAGGTGAACGGCGAGAACGCACACCGCTTTACAAGGCGCTGAAACAGGAAGCCCCCGGCTTCCTCCTGACGCGGGCGATCAAGTGGAACTTCACCAAGTTTCTCGTCGACCGGCAGCGCCGCGTGGTGCGCCGCTACGCGTCGATCGACAAGCCGGAGAAGCTCGCGCCCGACATCGAGGCGTTGCTCGCCTGATCGCTCCCAATCGTCGAGGCCTTTGATGTCCGCCAAAACCGTCCTGATCACCGGCGCCTCGCGCGGCATCGGCCGCGCCTCGGCGCTGCTCGCCGCCAAACAGGGGTGGGCGGTCGGCGTCAATTATCGCGCTGATGCGAAGGCGGCCGACGCGGTCGTCGCGGCGATTGTGAGCGGGGGCGGCCGCGCGGTTGCGCTCAAGGGCGACGTTTCGGTCGAAGCCGAGGCGGTCGCCGTGTTCGACGGCGCGACGAAAGCGTTCGGGACGCTGACCGGCGTCGTCGCCAATGCCGGGATCATCGCGCCGACCGCGAAGCTCGCCGAGATGGGCGCCGAGCGCATGCGGCATATCTTCGAGGTCAATGTGCTGGGCGCCTTTCTCACCGCCCGCGAGGCAGCGCGGCGCATGGCGAAATCGTCGGGCGGCGCGGGCGGATCGATCGTGCTGATGTCGTCGGCCGCAGCCCGCCTCGGCTCGCCGAACCTCTATATCGACTACGCCGCATCGAAGGGCGCGATCGACACCCTGACCGTGGGCCTCGCCAAGGAGCTTGGCGCGGAGGGGGTCCGGGTCAACGCCATCCGGCCCGGCCTCATCGACACGGAAATCCACGCCAGTGGCGGCGAACCGGATCGGGCGCGGGTCCTCGGCGCGACCGCCCCGCTGGGGCGCCCGGGCACGGCTGAGGAAATCGCCGAGGCGGTCGTCTGGCTGATCAGCGACGCCGCCTCCTATGTCACGGGCGCGCTTCTCGACGTCGCGGGCGGGCGCTAGACCCGCGTCGCGGCTGTCTTGCCGATCTGGGTTTGAGCCAGAGGGGCATCAGGGTCTCCGGGAAACCTGTGGCGGCGGTCGGATACCAACGCGGACGCGCGCCGAATTCGGCTTGTCCCAACGCCCCGAACCGCGCAGACTATTGTTTCGACCCACGGATGTCCGGCGAACGTTGCCGCCATGTCGTCAGTCTCAGGTGCGCCGACTGACCGGATGACCCAGGAGTGATGGGGCCATGCTGTTCGCCGTTAGCGGTCTTGTGGGTTGCGCGGTCAAGGCGAGCGACGGCGACATCGGCGCGGTCAAGGATTTCCTGTTCGATGACAACATGGAAGATCCGCTGGATGGCGGTCGACGCGGGCCATTGGCTGTCGGGCCGTCAGGTGCTGATCCACCCCTCGGCAATTGCTCCGCTGGCAGCTGCCGCCAAAACCCCGCCTCCCGATGATGAGCATGAGCGAGACGCTCGAACTTACCGTCAATCTGACCAAGGCGCAGATCGAGGCTGGCCCCGCACTCGCGCGAAGAGGACCCGGTGACGGCGGACATGGAGACGCTCCTTTACGACTACTATGGCTCGGATCCTTATTGGGGCGCGACGCATTTCGGCGCCGCCGTCATGCCGAACGCGGAGGCGCGGATCGTCGGCGAGGCGGGGCGGCGAGAGAGCGATGCTGAATCCCCGCCGACGGCGTCCTGGGGCTCGGTCAAGGGTTATTACGTTCACGCGCTGGACGGCGACATCGGCCATGTCGAGAACGTGCTGGCCGACGACACGAATTGGGAGATCCGCTATCTGGTCATCGCGACGCGGAACTGGTGGCCGGGGAAGATTGTGCAGCTTTCGCCCTACGCGGTGAAGGACATCGACTGGTTTGGCCGGCACATCAATATGAATGTCAGTCGCGATCAGGTGAGGTCGGCTCCGGCCTGGGACCCGCTGGCGCTCGCCAATGAGGTGAGCGAGGAACAGCTTCACCGCCATTTCGGCTGGCCGGGCTACGGGCGGTAGGCAACGCCTCCGCTCTAACCCGCGCCCGCGCGCCAACCCTTCCGCCGCACCCATGGCAGAGGCTCACGCGAACGCCCGCGCTGCGGCCTTGTGTTCGGCCATGAGCGCGTCCAGGTCGACGCCCTCCGGCGCCCCGTCGATGACCCGCCAGCGTCCGGCGACCATCACCCGATCGGCGCGATGCGCGCCGCACAGGACGAGCGCCGCGATCGGGTCCTGCGCGCCCGAGAAGCGCGGCTCGTCGAGCTTGTAAAGCGCAAGGTCCGCCTGCATGCCCGGGGCGATGCGGCCGATATCGTCGCGCCCCAGGCAGCGCGCCGAGCCTTCCGTCGCCCAGCGGAGCGCATCGAGATGGGTGACCGCCGACGGACCGTAGCGCAGGCGCTGAAGCATCAGCGAGTGCCGCACCGCCTCCATCATGTTGGACGAATCGTTCGAAGCCGAGCCGTCGACGCCAAGCCCGACAGCTACGCCCGCCGCCTCGAGGTCCTTGGTCGGACAGACGCCCATGCCGAACGCCATGTCGGAGGCGGCGCAATGGCTGACGCCGACGCCCACGTGACCGAGCCGGTCGATCTCGCCGGCGTTGAAATGGATGCCGTGCGCCACCCAAGCTCGCGAACCGAGCCACCCGGCTTCTTCCAGAAGATCGACCGACCTCATGCCGAACGCCTCGACGCTGTAGACGTCCTCGTCGAGCGACTGGCAGAGGTGGCAGTGCAGGCGCGCATCGTATCGCTCGGCGAGCCTGGCCGACTCCGATAAGACGCGCCTCGGCACGGCGAGCGGGGAGCAGGGCGCGAGAGCGACGCGGATCATCGCGCCCGGTTTCGGATCATGGTAGAGCCGCAGCACGCGCTCGCTGTCTGCAAGAATCGTGTCCGAGTCCTGCACGATAGCGTCGGGCTGCAGGCCGCCGTCCTTCTGCGAAATGCCCATCGAGCCGCGCGTCACCGTCATGCGCATGCCGAGTTTCCGCGCCTCATCCACTTCGATGTCGATTGCGCCTTCCAGTCCGGGCGGAAACAGGTTGTGATGATCTGCCGCGGTCGTGCAGCCCGATGTCAGGAGCTCGATCAGCGCCATCCTGACCGCGATGCGAAGAGCCTCGGGCGTCATGCGGCCCCACACCTCCTCCATCGCGACCAGCCAGGGAATGAGTTCCTTGCCGAAGCCGGCCGGGTGGGCGCGGGTCAGCGTCTGGTAGAAATGATGATGCGCGTTGATCAACCCAGGCAGGATGACATGACGCGAGGCGTCGAACGTCGCGTCATAGGGCAGGGCAGGGGCCCGGCCGCGCGCCACGCATTCGACGATCTCGCTCCCATCGACGACGACGCCGCGTTCGGCGCCTGTCGCGAGGATGGCGAGCGGCTCCTTGATCCAAAGACGCATGAGGCGGATGGCTCCGGTCTTGAAGGCCGCGCGGGCGGCGCCTGTTGATAAGCTGACGTCAGGGTAAGCCACGTTCGCGGCCACGCCAGCCCTCGGCGCGCCATATTTCACAAAAATGGATTCGACGTCCGCAAACGCCGCCCGTATGGTGGCGGGCCGTAGGGGGCCAAGGCGGCCTTTTGGCGGTTAAATCGGCGACCAAGAAATCCGCCGACGCTGGGAGGCGACGCGCGCAATTCGGCGCCTAGGGAAGTTGATTGCTGGAGGATTTACGAATGCGCGTTGCGAGACTTGGGGCGTTTCTGGGAGCGTTGGCGACAGCGTGCCTTGCCGGGCCGGCTTTCGCCCTCGACAAGGTGACCTTCGCGACCAATTGGGTCGCCGACCCGGAGGCGGGCGGGTATTACCAGGCGCTCGTCGACGGGACATATGAGAAGCATGGCCTCGACGTCACCATCATGCAGGGCGGGCCGACGTCGAACGGCGGCATGCTGCTGATCGCCGGCAAGATCGATTTCTTCATGGGCGGCGACATGATCGGCGATCTGTTGTCGGTGCAGAACGATATTCCCACCATCGCGGTCGCCGCCGATTTCCAGAAGAATCCGCAAGTCTTCATGTCGCATCCGGGCGTCGGGTTCGACAAATGGGAGGATCTGCCCAAGGCGACCGCGTTCGTCAGCAGCGGCGCGGTCAACACCTTCTGGGCGTGGATGCGGCTCGCTTACGGGTTCAACGACGAGAAGATCAAGCCGTACAATTTCAATTCGGCGCCGTTCATCGTCGACAAGAACTCAATCCAGCAGGGCTATCTGACCTCGGAGCCGTTCGAGGTCGAGAAGGAGGGACACTTCAAACCCAACGTGTTCCTGCTGTCCGACTACGGATACACGACCTACTCGACGGAAATCCTGACCCGGCGCGAAATCGTCGAGAAAAATCCGGACATGGTGCAGCGCTTCGTCGACGCCTCGGCCATCGGCTGGTACAATTTTCTTTATGGCGACAACGCCAAGGCGATCGCGATGATCAAGAAAGAAAATCCGGAGCTCACCGACGATCAGATCGCCTTTTCGATCGCCAAGATGAAGGAGTACGGCATCGTTGACTCCGGCGACGCGCTCAAGTTGGGGATCGGCGCGATGACCGACGCGCGGTGGAAGGACTTCTACGAAAAGATGGTGAAGGCGGGCATCGTCAAGCCAGACATCGACTACAAGAAGGCCTATACGTTGCAATTCGTCAACAAAGGCGTGGGCCTCGATTTGCGTCCGAAGTGATCGGCGCGCCGGCGAGCGCCGGCGGCGCCTTCCGTTATTTCTGCGCGGCGGGCAACGCGTTGTAGACGGCCGGCGGCAGGATCGCCGAGACCGCGATCGGTACGGTTTGTGACGAGCCGTATGGCCCGCCAATCTTGTTGCTGACCGCCGGGATGCTCTTGAGAAAGGCGGCGATCGCCTGCGCGTCGTCGTCGGTCAAATGAGAGAAGGCCGGCCAGGGCATGACGCCGCTGAGTTCGGTCCCATCCGGCCGCTTGCCGGTGCGAATTGCGGCGACGATCTGCTCGCTCGTCCAATCGCCGATTCCAGTTTCCTTGTCCGGCGTCAGATTCTGGCCGACGAAGACGCCGAGGCCGGGAATTGAGAAGCCGACATCGGACCCCCCAAGGTAGCGCTTCATGTCGGCTGCGCCCATCAGCGCGCCGGGGGTATGGCAGTCCGAGCAGCCGGCGATGACCACAAGATAGCGCCCGCGGGCCGTCTGTGCGTCGTCGGCCAGGGCTGTGAGAGGCAGGGACGCTGAAGCGACGATCGCCGCGCCAAGCGCGGTTACGAAAACGCATCGAGACATTGATCGTGTCCTTTCTCACTCAAAGGTTAGCGGCCTCGGTCCCGGCCTCGCCGGATATGGGAATTCCCGCCAGATGGCCGGGGACGCGCCACTGCTGGCTCGGGTCTGGCTTGTGGGCGACCGGCTGAATTCGCCCCCCGCCACGCCACGCCCATCATCTGCGCGGTCTGATACGCCATGACGTTCCAACCTCTCGCGGCCAGGGCGCGCAAGGCGGCCGCGACATGCGGCGAAACAAGGTCATGAAAGATGACCATCGCCGTCGCCTCAAGATGGGGAGCACAGGCGAGCGCGTCTCGAGTGGGGGCCTCTCCGTCATGGTCGCCGTCGATGAAGGCGAACGACCATTGCACGGCCGGACTCCGCGAGGCGGACCACCGCCTCGGGGCTCTTCTCCGGGACAAGAATTGTCGTCGAGGCGCCCCCTGCGCCACGCGTCATGTCCTCGAACTCGCGCCGCCAGTCCGGGTCGGCGAGGAGGGGCTCTACGATATGGAGGGGCGTGAGACCCGCGGCGATGAGATGGGCGGTCGACCAGCCCCGCCACGCCCCAATCTCAATGCCGCTCCGCCCGGCGAAAGCCCGCGCGTTGGCGTAGAGGATCGACGCCTCGTCGCGGTTGATGAAGCCGACGGTTGGATCGCGCCGGTCGGCCCGAAAGGGGTGATCGATCTCCTTGCGGAAATATGGCCAGGTCGAGACGCTTTTGTCCGCCTCGATCATGTTGGGAAAAAGCCGGTCGAGGACGGGCGCTTGGAGACCGTCGGCGACGTAATCCTTGGCCATCGATCTGCCTGCAGGCGTGGGGGCCGCGTTCGATCGGGGATCCGCGCGGCGAAGCGAGTTTAGCCCGAATCGCGCGGCTCGTCATCCCGCGACCGGTTTCTTCGGCGTCCCGCTGCGCCGCGCAATCGCCACGGTCAGGCCCTTGTACTTGCCCTGTTCTCGCCTTACCTGTGTTTGACCGGGAATTGTGAGGCAGATAAGGTCGAACCATCAAGTCGTGAACAGCGCCGATTGCGACGAAACGATGGGCGAGGGGTAATATGGCGTCACTGTCGCGCGGTGTTGGGGAACAACGGGGCCGCGCGTGGCGTTGGGATCGATCGAGGTCGGGCAAGAGTCACAGGCCTTTGCGGGCAACCCGGGAGGACGGGTGCGCGTCATGAACACAATCGCGACTTTAAAATCAACCGAAATGGCGACCCGGGCTGCGCCTGCTCCGCTCGTCACGCTGCGGGGGGTCGACAAGGTCTTCGTCAACCAAGTGACGGCTCTCTCAGGGCTTAATCTTGATATCCAGGCGGGAGAGTTCCTGTCGCTCCTCGGTCCGTCTGGTTGCGGCAAATCGACCGTCTTGCGTCTGCTGGCCGGCCTTGCGTCGCCAACCCGCGGCGAGATCCGCTGGCTCGCCGAGCGGCCGGAGATCGCGTTCGTATTTCAGGAGCCGACGCTGACGCCCTGGTCGGACGTGTTCAGCAATGTTTGGCTGCCGCTGCGCCTTGCCGGCATTTCCAAAGATAAGGCGAGGGCGCGAGTCGAAGAAGCGCTGGAGCGCGTCGGGCTCGGAGGCTTCGCCAAAGCCTATCCGCGACAACTTTCCGGGGGCATGAAAATGCGAGTTTCGATCGCCCGCGCCCTGGTGACGCGGCCGACGGTCATGCTGATGGACGAACCCTTCGCCGCCCTCGATGAGATCACCCGGCTGAAGCTCAACGACGATCTCGCCGAGCTCAGATCTTCGCTCGGCGCGACCGTCGTCTTCGTCACCCATTCGGTGTTCGAAAGCGTCTATCTTTCCGATCGCATCGTCGTGATGGCGGCGCGGCCGGGACGCGCGGTGGCGGAGATCTTCGTCGAGTTGCCCACCGCCTCGCGCAGCCAGGATTTTCGGCTTTGCGCGGCTTATGCCGAGACCTGCCGCCAGGCGTCGCAAGCGCTGCATGTCGCGATGGGCGACAAGTCGCCCAAGATGCTGGACGGCGACGCGCGATGAACCGCGACGACTTCGTAGGCTATGCCGTTCCGGCCCTGACGCTGGGCTTGGGGCTCCTCGCCTGGGAAGGCCTTGTCAGGTATTTCGCGATCCCGCCCTATCTGCTGCCAGCGCCGAGCCTCATCATCGCCACCCTCATCACCGATTGGGGGACGCTGTCGGCCTCGCTCTGGGTGACGCTGTCGATAACCCTCAAGGCGCTGGCGATCGCGGTCATTGGAAGCGTCGCGCTGGCCATTCTTTTCGCTCAGTCGCGGCTTGTCGAGCGGGCCTTCTACCCGTTTGCGGTTGCGATGCAGGTCACGCCCATCGTCGCCATCGCGCCTTTGCTGCTGATTTATTTGAGCCCTGGCGTCGCGGTGCTGGCCTGCGCGTTTCTCGTCGCGTTTTTCCCTTTGCTGGCCAACACCACGCTCGGACTGTCCTCCGCCGATCACAATCTCGTCGATCTCTTTCAGATGTACCGCGCCTCGCGCATGCAGCAGTTCATGCTGTTGCGCCTGCCGTCGGCGCTGCCGTATTTTCTCGCGGGGCTGCGCATCAGCGGAGGCTTGGCGCTGATCGGCGCGATCGTCGCCGAAATTGCCGCGGGCTCGGCAGGACAGGGTTCGGGGCTTGCCTATCGTATCGTCGAATCCGGCTTTCGTCTCAACATTCCCCGGATGTTCGCGGCGCTGCTCTTGATTTCTGTCGCCGGCATCACAATTCATTTGCTGCTGACTGCGCTGTCGCATTGGTTGTTGCGCGATTGGCACGACAGCGAGCGCGGGCGCGAATCCTGAAACCAATAAGACTTGCAACCGTATAATTGACAACGGCCGCGGCGAGCTTGCGCCCGCGAGCTTGGACGGAAAACTTGCGCCGGCAACAAAAAGGCGAAGCCGAATGAATGTTGAATACCGCGTGGGTTCTCGGGCTTCGGTGTTGCGAAAGCTCGGGATCTCGAATTTGGTCAGCACGGCGAAATTCGACATCGCCGCGGCGCATGAGGCATTGGTGCGCCGCCAGGCTGTGCCGGAGCGCATCTGCGCCGATGGGCTGGTTGTGGACGTCCCGGCGGGCGTCTACCACCCGCTGCCCGATTCGAGCTCGGAATTCTTCATCCGCAACATCAAGGCGATGAACCCGAACCTGATCTCGAAAACGCTCGAGATCGGGGCTGGCTGTGGAATCATCTCGCTTTACATCGCCGCCAATTGGACGTCGAGAACGGTCGCGACTGACATTTCTCCGATCGCCGTCGAAGCGACGATCGCCAACGCGCGACTCAACAATCTGACGTTGACCGCATACCAGTCCGATCTCTTCGAGGAGATTGACGAGGAGGATTTCGACCTCATTATCTTCAATACGCCCTTGATCGACAAGAGCCCTGAGAACGACATCGAAAGGTTCAGTCTCTGCGATCCTCACGGCCAGATTACCGAATCCTACCTGCGTCAGGCCCGCAGCCATGTGTCGAAAGACGGCCTCATCATTTTCTCGATGTGCAACAATTCGGCTTACGAGGTGCTCGATACGATCGATCTCGACTATCAGATCGTCGGGTTCGAGCTCGCGTATAGCGGATTTTGGCGGGCGATCGTCGGCGCTCGCAACTGAACGACGCCACGAGCGGGGTTCGGCGCGGCAGGGGGATTTGCGTGGCCTCTCCACCGGATGCGGGCATTTGCGGCGGCGCTGCAGCCATGTGGAGCCCCTGAGGAGCGTTCACCCTCCGTCCCCGGCGTCCGCGCTGAGCACGACTTGGTGATCGTTTGCGCGGGGGGTTGCGTCGTGAAACCGGATGGCGCCTAAAGGAGCCCGAAAAGGCCGGCTTGAAAAAGGCGAACCGGTCGGGAGGGGGAACTTCGCCATCGCCCGGAGCAAACGAAACGCTGTCCGCAAACCGCCGAGGGAAAGGCCGAATGTCGAGCTCGGAGTTTCCTTCCGGCTCTTAGTGGCGCGCCTTTCGGGCGCGCAGGGGGTTGGTTGAAGGACGAGCCTCGCTCGCATGGGCCGTCTCGCCCGCCGTTGCGGTGGCGCTCGCTGGCTGCGCGGCGGTCGGGCCCAATTTTGAGCGGCCGGCGGCGATCGTGTCGCCCGAATTCAAGGAGATCAAGGGTTGGAAGATCGCGACCCCGCGCGAAAGCGAGTCGAAGGGCGAATGGTGGGCGGTTTTCCACGACCCGGAGCTCGACCGGCTCGAAAGGGATGTCGTCGTCTCCAACCAGACGGTCAAGGAGGACGAGGCCAATTATCGCGAAGCGCTGGCGCTCATCAACGAGGCGCGCGCCGGCCTCTTTCCGACGATCACCGGCAATGGGTCAGCGGTGAGGAGTTCAACGCTCGGGACGTCATTGACCGCTGAAGCCTCCGGAATCTGGACGGTCGACGTTTGGGGCCTGGTGAGGCGCGAGATCGAAGCTTCGCAGGCCGGCGCGCAGACGAGCGCCGCCAACCTCGCCAACGCCACCCTCGCCCAACAATCGACGCTGGCGCTCGCCTATGTCACGCTAAGGCAGGCGGATTCCTCTGGAAGATCTGCTGACCCGGACCGTCGAAGAATACAAGCGGTCAGTGCAGATCACACAGAACCAATATGACGCGGGCACGGCCGCCAAGTCCGATGTCATCACCGCCCAGGCGCAGTTGCTTAACGCTCAGGCGCAGCTCATCGCCGCCGGAGTGTCGCGAGCGCAGAGCGAACACTCGATCGCCGTGTTGATGGGGCGGCCTCCCGCGGGGCTCTCCATTCCCCACGGGGCTTTGTCGACCACGCTTCCGTCCATCCCGGTCGGCCTGCCGTCCTCGCTTCTGGAGCGAAGGCCGGATGTCGCCGCCGCCGAGCAGACCATGCGCCAGGCGAACGCCGATATCGGAGTGGCCTTCGCCGGCTATTTTCCGGCGGTGTCGCTAAACGGCCTGTTGGGGTATTCGGGCAATCCGTTCGACACCGCGTTTGGACCGACCAATCCGGCTTGGTCGTTTGGCGCCTCGCTGGCTCAGCCGCTGTTCAACGGCGGCCTCACCACCGCGCAAGTCGAGGCGGCGCGGCAGACCTATCAAGCGGACGTCGCGACTTATCGTCAAACCGTATTGACGGCCATTCAACAGGTCGAGGATCAGCTCGCCGGAATCCGCATTCTGTCGCGTGAAGTCAAAGTGCAGGCCGAGGACGTTCGCATCTCCCGACAGGCGACTCAGATCACTCTCAACGAATATCGCGCTGGCACTCAGGCCTTTACCGCCGTCGTCACCGCCGAAGCCCAGCAGTTGTCGGCCGAGGAGTCGCTCTTGTCGACGCAGGGCCAGCTCCAGACGGATGCGGTGACCTTGATCGTTGCGCTTGGCGGCGGCTGGAGCCAGTCGAAGCTGCCCGACGTCGCGGCGCGGACAGATGCGTTCATTCCACACTGAATGGCCGTCGATGATTGACAGGCAGGAGGCCGGAGACGAGAGTCGGTTTCGAGCGGGGCCGGTGAAGTTTAATTGAAATTCGCCTCCTCGCGTTTGTTTTTGCCGACCTCGGCGAGAAATGGAGCTTGCGGTGATCCAGATGGTTCGAAGAGGCGCGGTCCTCGGGGCGCTCGTGACGGCGGCGGCTTTGGCGGCCTGCATGAGCGTAGGGGCGCAGGAAAAGGAAGGGCAGCTTGCGGCGGCGGGGTTCGTGCGCCAGCAGGCGGATACGCCGCAAAAAGTCGCCAAGCTTCAGGCCCTGCCGCAAAACACCATCGTCTATTCGCAGCGGAAGGGCGGCAATGTCTATATTTACGCGGACGCCGCAGGGTGCAGTTGCGCCTTTATCGGCAACGACGCCGCCTATCAACAGTATCAACAAATCCGCGCCGCCAACAACATCGCGCAGATGCAGGAGACGACGGCGATGTTGAACTCCGAGGCTGCGATGGATTGGGGCGGCGTTTGGGGGCCGTACGCCCCCGGCTGGTATTGATCCGCGACAACTCGGACCGCAGGCCGGAGCGGGCAAAGGCGATCGAGCGAGGACTCTGGCGGCCGGCCCGGTATAGTTCTGCCGGTGCCATGACATGTTCGACGATCCGGCGCTTGGTCCAACAATTGGGCGTGGGGTCTGCCGATCATCGTTCTGACCGTGCTTGTGCACGCCTTCGGCCTCGCGCTCACCCGCGACTCACGTCGTGCTGCCGCTATCGCGGACGCTCAGCGAACGCCGGTCAGCGAGCATGTTCGCTGTCATCGTCGCCGCAACCGCGCTGCTCTTGACAACGCTTCACGCGCTCGAGGGGTCCGCCTGGGCTTTCGCCGTACTTCGCGCTCAGCGCTCGGCCCGATCTCTCTTCCGCCATGCTCTATTCGTTGAGCGCGATGACCGCCTACGGCCACGCCGACATTTTCCTCGCCAAGCACTGGCAATTGATGGGCGCCCTGGAGGCGCTCAACGGAATGATGCTGTTCGGTCTCTCGACCGCCTTCCTGTTCTGGACGCTGCAGACCCACTGGCCAGCGCGGCCGCGCCTCTAAGTAAGCGCGGGCTTGCGCGCCGACGGACGCTCTGAAAGGTATTCCGAGCCCGTCGAACGCGATGACCCGGCACGCGTCGCCCGCCCTTGCGGGTTCGGCATGCGGGGCTCTGACGATGAGCCTTCGGCGTGCGCCATCGTTTTGACCAGAGACGAAGTCCTGCGAGCCGGCAGGGGTCGCGATGAGAATCCCGTCCTCGCCGCGGCTCAGCGACGCGCGCATATAGTCCTGTCGCTGCCCATTGGCGGGAAGATCGACCGCCAGGCGCGCAGGCCCGCTTGGATCGGCGCCGGGGTCAGGTTCACCGTGCAGGGCGCGCAGCAACGGACGCAGGAAGAGGGTGGCGCAAACCATCGAGGAGGTCGGATTTCCGGGCAGGCCGAGCACCCGCATTGGGCCGAGCCGCCCCTGCATCAGAGGCTTTCCGGGGCGCATGGCGATGCGCCAGAAGCCGAGCTCCATGCCGGCCCCGACAAGCGCCTTCTGCACGAGGTCATAGTCGCCGACCGACGCGCCGCCGAGCGTGACCAGCACGTCAGCCTTCGCGCTTACCGCCTGGCCGATCGCCGCGTCCAGCGCGCCGATCTCGTCGATCGCGATGCCGAGGTCGATTGGAACGCCGCCGCACGCTTCGACGACTCCGGCGACCGCGAAATTGTTCGACGCGATGATCTGCGCCGGTCCTGTCGTCCCGCCGGGCGCGACGAGTTCGTCTCCGGTGGCGAGGATCGCGACCCGGGCGCGCCGGCGCACCGTAAGCGCGACATGGTTCGCCGCCGCCGCCAGCGCGACGTCGCGCGGCGTGAGCCGGCGGCCAGCGGCGATGAGGGTGTCGCCTTCGCGAAAGTCCATGCCGATGGCGCGCAGATTGTCGCCAGCGCGTGCGGCCGCCGCGAGACGAATGCGTCCGCCCTCGCGCTGGACGTCTTCCTGAATGACGATTGTGTCCGCGCCCTCGGGCATCGGCGCGCCGGTGAAGATGCGCGCCGCCTCTCCGGGGCCAACGACGCCGTCGAACGCCCGTCCGGCCGACGAACTCGCCGACGACGGTCAAGGTCGCGGACGGCGTCAGCCGTGTCGGCGGCGCGGAGCGCATACCCGTCCATGGCGGAATTGGCGAAGGGCGGCTGGGTGCGCCGGGCGCTCACGCTCCGCGCCAGCACGCGCCCGAAGGCGGCGTTAAGTTCGACCTCTTCTTCCTCGAGCGGCGTCTCGGCGGATTTCAGCACCCGCGCGAGCGCCTCCTCGACCGTCATCATTGCGCTCATCGGCGCTTCTCCCTCAGGCCCGCCATTCGCCCGACTTGCCGCCGCGCTTCTCGATCAGGCGCACGCCCTCGATGCTCATTCCCCGATCGATCGCCTTGGCCATGTCGTAGATCGTCAGGCAGGCCACCGAAACCGCGGTCAGCGCCTCCATCTCGACCCCGGTAGGACCGACGCAGCTTGCCTCGGCTCGCACGATCAGGCCGGGCAGCGACTCGTCTGGCGCAATGTCGACGGATGCCTTGCTCAGGTTCAGCACATGGCAGAGCGGGATGAGGTCGGCGGTCTTCTTGGCCGCCATGATGCCGGCAATTCGCGCGACGCCGATCACGTCGCCCTTTTTCGCGTCGCCCTTGAGGATCGCCGCGAGAGTGGCGTCCGCCATGCGCACGCGCCCTTCCGCGATCGCGACCCGCTTTGTGCGTCCTTGGCCCCGACGTCGACCATCCGCGCTTCGCCCTCCGCGCCGATATGGGTCAGAGAGTTCGGCGCGTCGCGCGGCTTGTCCACGGAGGAGACCATCGGTTACGCCTGCCTTTCGCCCAAGTCTCTGTCCGAGCAAGGCTCGTGTTCAGACCGAAACCTAGCGGATCCGTTCAAACAGAATTCGCTGCGTCCCGCAATTGCGCGTCGCACGAATTGTCCCGGCCGAATTCGCGCGTGGTAGCACCGGCTCCAGGCGTCGCGACGCGAGCCTTGACCTCGAGCCGGATCATGGGTCGCGACCCAAAAATCGCTTACGTTCTGTTGCGCAACGCGCATTTCGGGCCGCGGCTTGCTTCGTCGGTCGAGCTCTGCGTTCGCGATCTCATCCTTCACAGCCGCTACGCGCGCTCGACTATGGTGTTCTGTCCGCCGGTCGACCAGCCGTTCGAGCGCGTTGCGATCGAGACGATAACCGGCGCCTCGATCGGCGGAAATCTCGGCAAGGCGCTGGGCGTCGCGCGCCTCTTGCGACGAAATGGCGTCGACCTCGCCATTGTCGAGAACCATCTGCCCGCCGCCGCTTTGATCGCCTCGACGTCGGGCGTCCGCGTTGTGCTTCAGAGCCACGCCTACGAAAATCCGCCGCGGGGCGCGGCTGGAAGCGCCGCAGCGCGTCTGAAGGTTGCGCCGCTCGATGGATTCGCTTTCGTCAGCGAGGATTGCTTGAATCGCTTCCGCGCGAATTTTCCTTTCGTGCGCGCCCCGATGCGCGCCATCCCGAACGGGCTCGACTTGGCCGCGTGGTCGGCCGGCGAACCGAAGCAGAAACTGATCCTCGGCGTCGGCCGGGCCCTCGCCGACAAGGGCCACATCGAGGCGATGGGCGCGATTGCGCGGGCGCTCGCCTCGCGGCCCGATTGGAGCGCCCGCTTCATCCTGTCCGCGGCCGACCGGGAGCCCGACACCGTCCAGGCGCTGCGTGATTTCGCGGAAAGCTCAGGCGGCCGGATCAGGATCGACTGGAGCCTTCCTTATGACGAGGTCAGGGCGGCCTGGGAAAAAGCCGCGGTCGGAATGGTGCTTACGAGGACGCCGGAACCCTTCGGCCGCACCGCCCTCGAGGCGCTGGCGAGCGGGGCGGCGCTCGTCACGTCGGGGCTCGGCGGTCTTGCCGAGGTCTGCGGCGAATGCGCCGTGAGGGTCGATCCGCAGGATGGGGACCAGGTTCTTGCGGCGCTCGGCGCGTTGCTCGACGCGCCCGACCGGCGCGCCGCGCTCGCGCATGCGGGACGCAAGCGGGTCGAAACGCTGTTCGACATCCGGACGGTAGCCCGGCGGATGGACGACTTTATCGCCTCGCTTGTCGCGAAAGCGGTGGAATAGTCGGTCCACAGGGATGCCGCGCCGCGGCCTCCCGAATCTGCTGCGGAGCTGTTGCCTTTGGACCGCGCAGCAGATAACTGCCGCACATATTTGGCTCCGGGGCATCCATGAGTTCCTGAAAGATTCGCGTTCGTGGTCGCGCTTGCCGTGTTCGCCGGGGGCGCGCTGGGTCTGTTGCTGCGCCGGGCTCTGTCGGAGGAGCACGTCACCGGCGGCTCGAAGGACATGATCGGCGCGGTGGTTGGGCTGCTGACTTTGCTGTCGGCGCTTGTGCTCGGCCTCCTGATCTGGACCGCCTATGGCGTCTATTCCGGCCAGAATATCGCGATCCAGACCTTGGCCTCCAAGGTATTGCAACTTGACCTCGCGCTCCAGGATTACGGCCCGGAGGCCAACGCCGAGCGCCTGCAATTGCGGGAGAATCTGGGGAAGACGATCGACGAGGTGTGGGGCGCGAGAGAAAGCGACAGTTATTTCGTGGCGGACAATTTCGCCGCGGCCGTTCGGAACATGCGCGACCGGGAAAAGGCCCTCGCGACGCTCCATCCCGAAACGGACGGACAAAGGCAGGCGCTCGCCGCCGCCGGCGCAACCGTTGACGCCATCGGCCAATCGCGATTGCAGATGTCGTTTGCGCTGACCAGTCCCGTTTGCTACCCGCTGGTGCTGATTGTGGTCGCGTGGGCCGTATTTCTGTTTTTTGGCTATGGGCTGCTTTCGGGCGGCAACGTCGTCTCTTTCGCCGCCGTCGCTGTGGGGGCTGTCGCCGTCGGGAGCGCGGCCTATCTGATCCTCGACCTGAGCGATCCTTATTCCGGCTTGTTTCGTGCTTCGTCCGCGCCGCTCGAGCAGGTGCTGGCGGTCATGGGCAAAGAGTAGAGCCGCCGAACGGCTCGCGTCCGCGCCGCGCGCCGCTCGCCCGAAATTGTCTTGCCTTTCGTGCCGCCTCGGCGGAAAGGCTGCGCGGATGACGCTAAGCTCCCCGATCTCGAGATCCGCCACGCCTGGCGCGGATTCGCGGGTGACGTTGCGCGGCGAGGCGCGGTTCTGGCGCATCAGCGTGGCGCTATTCCTTGGCGGCATCGCCACTTTCGCGGTTCTGTACTGCGTGCAGCCGATGATGCCGACTTTCGCGCGCGCATTTTCGATCTCGCCCGCCTCGGCGAGCTTGTCGCTCTCCGCCGCGACGGGGGTGCTCGCGGTCGCCATGTTCGGGGCGGGAGCGCTGTCGGACGTCTTCGGACGAAAGACCATCATGACGGTCTCGCTTGTCGCCGCCGCGGCGGCGACGCTTGCCGCCGCCTTTGCGCCGGACTGGCCGACGCTCATCGTCCTTCGCGGCTTGACCGGCCTCGCGCTGTCAGGGGTTCCGGCCGTCGCCATGGCGTACCTCGCCGAGGAAATGGACCGCTCGGCGATCGGGCTGGCGATGGGTCTCTATATCGCCGGCAGCACGCTCGGGGGCATGGGCGGGCGCCTCGCCGTGGCGGCGATCGCCGACGTCGGCGGCTGGCGCGCGGGCGTCGGGATCATCGGCGCGGTGTCGCTCGTCTGCGCGGGGCTGTTCGCCCTCGCCCTGCCGCCGCAGCGGCGGTTCGCGCCGCGGCCGCAATCGACCGGAATCCTTTCGGCGATCGGCGCGCATTTCAAGGATCCGGGGCTCCGCTACCTGTTCGCGCTCGCCTTCCTGCTGATGGGCGCTTTCGTCACCACCTATAACTACATCGGCTTTCGTCTCGCCGCGCCGCCGTTCTCGCTGAGCCAGGCGACGATCGGCCTTGTGTTCGTGATCTACCTCGTCGGCGCGGTCGCTTCGCCGACGATCGGCGAACTCGCCGGACGCTACGGCCGCCGGAGGGTCATCGGCCTCGCCATCGCGCTCGTTCCACTCGGCGTCGTCGCGACGCTGCCGGACAATCTGCCGCTGACCATCGTCGGAATTGGCCTCGTGACCGCCGGGTTCTTTGGCGGCCACTCGATCGCTTCGAGCTGGGTCGGCTTGCGCGCTGAAAAAGCCCGGGCGCAGGCGAGCGCGCTCTATCTGTTTTTCTATTACGCCGGATCGAGCCTCGCCGGATCGGCCGGCGGCTGGGCGTTCGCGCACGGCGGATGGCCCGAGGTCGTCGCTTTCGTTGGCGCGCTGAGCGGGCTTGCGCTTCTGGTCGCGCTGAGGCTTTCGCGCGTGCCCCCGCCAGCGCATCTTCTCGCGTCATAGAGAGGGCGCGATGGAGTGGCGCGACGAAGGTATGGTGATCGGCATTCGCCGGCACGGCGAGCATTCCGCGATCGTCGAGGCGATGACGCGCGTGCATGGCCGCCATCTTGGCCTCGTGCGCGGCGGACGGTCGCCGCGGCTCGGAGCGGTTCTCCAGCCCGGCAACACGCTCGCCTTTGTCTGGCGTGCGCGGCTCGACGAGCATCTCGGCGCCTTTGCCGTCGAACCGCTGGCGCTCCGGGCAGGGCGGCTCATGGAAAGCGCGCTGGCGCTCGCCGGGATCAACTATCTCGCCGCGCTGCTCCGCTTGCTGCCGGAACGCGATTCCCATGCGGCGGTTTACGAGACGCTGAGCATCATCGCGGACGCTCTCGACGACGCCGCGCTCGCCCCGACGCTTGTCGCCCGCTTCGAATCGCAAATGCTGGCCGAGTGCGGTTTCAGGCTCGACCTCAGCCGGTGCGCGGCGACGGGCGCGACCGACGGTCTCGCCTATGTCTCCCCGAAGTCGGGCCGGGCGGTCAGCGGCGAGGCGGGAGCGCAATGGCGCGATCGCCTTCTTCCGCTTCCCGCCTTCTTGCGCGAGGGCGCGCCGCCTGAGGCGCGGCCGAGCGCCGAGGATGTCGCCGACGCCTTTCGCCTGACCGGCTTCTTCCTGGCTCGCGATCTGTTTGGACCAAACGGCGCGCCGCTGCCGGAATCGAGGGCGGCGTTCCTCTCGGCTGCCGCAAAGGCCGGAGCCCCCAGATAGGCGTCGCCGCCGATTTCGGCTCGCAATCTTTTTCGCCGCCCTCTGAAACTCTGCTCCCCTTGCTCCGTATCTGCCTCGTCCCACCGAAAAGGGACAACGCAACGCTCGCTTCGAACGAGCAACGGAGACCAACATGAACGCCAGGACCAGGATTTCCCTTTGCGCCGCGGCGCTCGCCGCCGTCGGCCTTGCCGCGCCTCTCGTCGCCGCGCCGGCCTTTTCCGCGATGACCGTGATGGTCGGCGGCGCGCCGATGTATCCGAGCAAGAACATCATCGAAAACGCGGTAAACTCGAAGGATCACACCACTCTCGTCGCCGCGGTGAAGGCGGCGGGCTCGTCGACACGCTGCAAGGCGCCGGACCGTTCACGGTGTTCGCGCCGACCAACGAGGCTTTCGCCCGATTGCCCGCCGGGCACGGTCGACACGCTGCTGAAGCCGGAGAACCGGGACAAGCTGACGGCGATCCTGACCTATCACGTCGTGCCCGGCCGTCTGACCGAAGCCGACATCGATGGCATGATCCGCGACGGCGGCGGCAAGGCGATGCTGAAGACCGTCCAGGGCGAGGAGCTGACCTTCATGCGCGGCGCCGGCCATCTTTGGGTGGTGGACGGCAAGGGCGACAAGGCCGAGGTCACGATCCCCAACGTCATGCAGTCGAACGGCGTCATCCAGGTCATCAACAAGGTGTTGATCCCGGGCTGAGCGAGTTCTCCCCTCCCTGCGGAGACGACTTGCGGGCGCTCGCGGGCGCCCGTTTTTTATCCATGGCGCTGGCGCGAGAGGGTCGTTGGTTGCGTGCGCCGCCTTCGGCATCTTAGGATTGCCGTATGACTGTCCGGGAAGACGCGCCGGGGCAAGGAGGGATGCCCGGGGCCGGGGCCGACCTGGCTGATCTCTTGCGTCGCGTTTCGGCGCGCGACGCTGGGGCGTTCGCGGCGCTCTATCGCCAGACAAGCGCGAAGCTCTATGGCGTCGTCGCGCGCATTCTCCCCAGAGGGGACGCGGGCGCGGAGGCGCTTCAGGAGGCCTACGTGCGGATTTGGGAAAAAGCGGGCGACTTCGATCCCGGCAAGGGATCGCCGCTCGCCTGGATGGCGACCATCGCCCGGAATCGAGCGCTCGACGAGGTTCGTCGCGTTCGCCCACGGTCGCTCGATGAGTTGCCGGAGGGCCTGGAGCCCGCCGCCGAAGAAATCGATCCGCTCGCCGGGCGCGAACGATCGGAAACGCTCACGGCGTTGCTCGATTGCCTGAAAGCGCTGGACGATGAGAAACGCTCGCTCATCATGCTCGCCTATTACCGCGGTTCGAGCCGTGAGGAGCTTGCCAAGCGTTTTGGCAGGCCTGTGCCGACGATCAAGACATGGCTTCGGCGCGGGCTGGCTGAACTCAGGGACTGTCTGGGGCCATGACTGTCGCGCCGGACGACGATTTCGCCGCCGCCGAATATGCGCTCGGGACGCTCAGCCCCGGCGAACGGGCGGAGCTGGCGGCCCGGCGGCTTCGCGAGCCGGAACTGGACGCGGCGATCCGCGCCTGGGAGCAACGTCTCGCGCCGCTCGCTGAGGCCGCGCCGCCGATCGAGCCGCCGGGGGACTATCTCGCCGCGATCGAGACGCGCATTCGCGAGCGCTCGCCCGCGACCCCGGCAGACGGCGCGATCGTCGCGATGCGGCGGGCCGATGGCGCGCTGGCGCGCCGCGGCGATCGCCGCAACCGCCGTCGCCGCAGCGCTGGCGATCGGATTTGTCGTCCGCGAGACGACGCGCGGCGCAGTCCCGCATGAATATGTCGCGATCCTGCAGAAGGACGCCGCATCGCCCGCGTTCGAGGTGACGGTCGATCTCGACCGGCAGGAATTGACGGTGCGGCCGGTCGCGGCCCGCGCGCCGCCCGGAAAATCCTACGAATTGTGGATCATCGACGACAAGCTCGGCGCGCCGCGCTCGCTCGGCGTTATCGGCGAGACGGCGCGCGCCGCCAGTCTTTCCGCTTACGATCGGGGCGTGGTCGAAGGAGCGACATACGCCGTGACGGAGGAGCCTCCGGGCGGTTCGCCCACTGGCAAGCCGTCAGGCGCGCCGGTGTTCGTCGGCAAGCTGATTCCGGTCGGGCCGTAATCCGAGGCGGCGGGCGCCGGCTCGGTCAGAAAATTGAGGATCTCGCGGAAGAACTGCATCCGGTTCTTCTCCAGCATAACGGAGTGCGTTCCTTCCCCGATTTCGACAAATCGTTTGTACGGCGCGTTGGCGAGTTTGGCGAAATAGGCGCGCGCCATATAGCTCGGCAAGTCCGCGTCCCATTCGGCGTGGATCAGCAGGGTCGGGACCTTGATGTCCTCGGGATTGTAGTAGGGCTTCCCGGCGACCCACGTGTTGGTGAACTCACTCGAGGATTCCATTCGGAGCGTGCAGCACGGGCGGCGTCATCCTGGCTCCGGCCGGGTCGTTGGCGAGGGTCGCCGTCCACCATTGGTCGAACACGCCCGGCTCGATCAGGGTCGCCTTCTTGTCTTCCGGGACGCCCTTGTACCAGCGCTTCCACGCGTCATCCCGCGTGACCGTACGGTAAGCGGGGATCGGCTTCCCGTCGGGCTGTTTCGGCGGGTCGAAGGTCCATGCCGGCGCATAAAGAACGAGGCGGTTGACCTGGTCGTTGTGCTGCGCCGTGTAGTTGCCCGCGATCGACGTGCCCCATGACCAGCCCATCAGGTCCGCCTTCGGGACGCCGTTCTTCTTGAGGACGTAGTCGAAAGCGGCGCCGAGGTCCTTGTTGGCTTCGACGCTGCCGGAGAATAGGCGGGTTCGCCTCCGGCGGCTGATCCATCTGCGGCGCATGGGACGATTTCCCGTAGCCGTAGACGTCGACGAGATACACGTCGAAGCCCTGCTGCGCGAAGAGGTCCATCATCGAGACGCCGTTGATCGGCAGGTCGAAAGTGACGTCCGACGGATAGGTCGCGCCGTGGATATAGATGAGCGTGCGGTCGGGAGAATGCGACGCAAGGCTGTCGGGATGCTTGTTCCTGACATAGACCTCGACGCCGGGGTCGCCGGTCTTGACCCAGGTCTCCTCGGTCACGATGCGCGGCGTGTCCGCCAGCGCTGCGGATGCGCCGCTGACGCCAGGACCAACGCCAGGCAGGCTTTTGCGCCGATCATGGCTTCCTCCGATGGCCTGCCGTTGTCGCGATCGCGGCGAGGCGGATTGGGCAACTTTAGCGCCGATCGCCGTTAACCGCTACGCCGCCGACAGCGGCGTCGCCACCTCTTCGAGCGATTTGCGCTCCGCGCGCACGGCGAAAGGGCCGCGACCAGCGACGCTGCGAACATCAAGAGCGCCGCAAAGACGTAGCCGCCGAAGATGCTCTGCCGCGATCCGCTCTCGATCAGCCTGCCGAAAACGATCGGCCCGGCGACGCCGCCGAGGCCGGTGCCGATGGCGTAGAAGATGGCGATCGCAAGGGCGCGGATCTCGATGGGGAAGGTCTCGCTGACCGTGAGATAGGCCGCGCTCGCGGCGGGCGAGGCGACGAAGAACACGATCATCCAGCCGATGGTCTGCGTGACCGGCGAGAGCAGATCGCGCTCGAACAGCGCGCCGCAGATGATCAGGAGCACGCCCGGAAAGCCCATAGGTGAGCGGAGATCATCGTCCGCCGCCCGAGCGTGTCGAAGAGGCGGCCGAGCACGACGGGGCCGAGAAAATTGCCGGCCGCGAAAGGCAGGATGTACCAGCCGACGTCGCCGGCGCGGAACGCCATAGAATTTCGTCAGCACCAGCGCGTAGGTGAAGAAGATCGCGTTGTAGAAGAACGCCTGCGCCGCCATCAGCGTCAGGCCGACGAAGGTGCGCAGCCGGAAACGGTTGAACAGCGTGTCGAAGACTTCCGCGAGCGGCGTGTGGGTGCGCGAGCGCAGACGGATCGCCGCGCTCTCGTCGACCGGCGCGAGGCGCGCCCAGTCTCGACGAACCGCTGCTCGATCCCGGCGACGACCGCCTCGCCCTCGGCTTCACGCCCATGGATGGCGAGCCATCGCGGACTTTCCGGAATCCACATGCGCATCGCGAAGACGACGAGGCCGATCAACGCTCCGGTGAGGAACGCGAGCCGCCAGCCGAGCGCCTGGCTGATGAAAGCGGGATTGAGCAGCACGACAGCGACCAGCGCGCCGAGCGCCGCGCCGACCCAGAACGAGCCGTTGATCGTGAGGTCGATATGGCCCCGGTATCGCGCTGGGATCAGCTCCTGGATCGTCGAATTGATGGCGGCGTATTCGCCGCCGATGCCGCAGCCGGTCAGGAAGCGGAACAGGAAGAAGGCCGCGCCGCTCCACGCAAGACCGGTGAGCGCGGTCGCCGTCAGGTAGACGACGATGGTGATGAAGAACAGCCGCTTGCGTCCGAGGCGGTCCGTCAGCCAGCCGAAGAACAGCGCGCCGACCACCGCGCCGAGAAGATAAGCGCTGCCAGCGAAGCCGACCTGCGAATCGGAAAAATGAAGCGACGGGCTTGTTTTCAGCGCTCCGGCGACGGAGCCTGCCAGCGTCACTTCGAGCCCGTCGAGAATCCAGGTGATGCCGAGAGCGGCGATGACGAGCACGTGAAACCGGCCCCACGGAAGCCGCTCGAGCCGCGCCGGGATCAGCGTTGAGACAACGCCGCCGCCGTTGGGGCGCGGCGAGGAATTCGCTGCGCCGCCCTTGAAAGAAACCGCTGCGGCCATCGCGCTTGTTCCCTCGAGGCGCGCCGGCAGGCGCAGGGAATCGCGCCGCGCTCGCTTTGGTCGTTGGCGCCCGCGCTGAAGCGCGCCGGCTTCGGGCGAGACCCGACCTTGAACCCGCGCAACGCGAAATCGTTCCATCCGAGAACGGGCGCGTCTTAAGCGCCGGCGCTGGTCAAATCGGAACGAAACATGTGCTCGCGCGTTCTCACCTCGAGCTTGGCGCCGTGCATTGGCCAGGACAAGGGGTTGTAGGCAGAGGACGTCACACACGCTCGGCGACGCATGTTTCGTTCGCCGATCAGCATGACGCTTCCGACGCCGCGAGCGGCGCAGAGGAGGACGTCATGAAGATATCATTACTCGCCATCGCTTTGTCGAGCGCGGCGTTCGCCGGGCTCTGCGGTTTCAGCTTGCGCGCCCAGGACTTGGCCGTGCAGGAGGACAATCAGGAAGCGGGCGTGTTCGCCAGGTGGCTCAACGCCGATGCGCCGCAATGCGTTGCTGTGTCGGAAATCGGATCGGTGTCTCGCCTCACCAAGCTCACCCCCGAGCAGTTCCAGTTCGTGCGGGCGCTTTACGTCGCCATTCCGCCGGTTTCGCGGAGCCTTCCGCCCGGAAATAGCGCAGTGGTGGCCAGCGCTGACGGCAAGGCGATGATCGCGCTTGTCCTGGATGGCGAAACCTGCGCGCGGTTCCTTGCGCCAGATTTCATATTGACCATGCTGGCCCAGGTCGGCAAAGGCGAGATCGGGTTGATCGGCCAGCCGATTTGACGGTCAAGGACCGGGCGGCGTCGGCCCGAAAGCGCTTGTCGACGGCGGCCAATGGTTCTTCTGCGCATAGTCTCACGCGGCTGTCTCACGATCGTGCTGGCCGCGGCCGCGGCGGCAGCCGGGGACCAGCCCTGGAACGACCGCTCGCTCCCTGCGGCGAGCCGGGCCCAGCTCGTCCTCGGACGCATGACCGAGGACGAGAAGCTCTCCCTGGTTCACGGGGTAATCGGCGCGCGTTGGGGCGACGCCCGAAGCCAGCCGAAGCCGTTGGCTCGGCCGGCTATGTGCCGGGCGTTCCGCGCCTCGGCATCCCTCCGCTGCAGGAAACCGACGCCGAGCTTGGCGTCGCCAATCCGGGCGATGTCCGGCGCGGCGACACCGCGACGGCGATGCCCTCCGATCTCGCGCTCGCATCGACCTGGGACGCCGCGCTCGCGCGGCGGCAGGGAGAGGTTGTGGGCGCGGAAGCGCGAGCCAGGGGCTTCAATGTCGTGCTCGGAGGCACGGCGAATCTCATTCGCGATCCGCGCGGGGGACGCAATTTCGAATATCTCTCCGAAGACCCGCTCCTCACCGGCGTCATGGCCGGCAGCGCCGTGGCCGGCGCGCAAAGCCAGCGCCTCATCTCAACGGTCAAGCACTTCGCGCTGAACGCGCAGGAAACGGATCGGGTCGTGCTCGACGCCCGGATTGACCCGGCCGCGACGCGCGAGTCCGATCTGTTCGCCTTCGAAATTGCGATCGAGCGCGGACGGCCGGGCGCCGTGATGTGCGCCTACAATCAGGTGAACGGCGTCTTCGCGTGCGAAAACGAGTGGCTGCTCAGTCAGGTGCTCAAGGGCGATTGGCGCTATCCGGGCTTCGTCATGTCCGACTGGGGGGCCGTTCACTCCACGACCCGCGCGGCGATGGCCGGACTCGACCAGGAGTCCGGAGAGCAGCTGGACACGCAGAATTTCTTCGGGACGGATCTTGCCCAGGCGGTCGCCAGCGGCGAATTGCCGCAGGCCCGGCTCGACGACATGGTCGGGCGAATCCTGACCTCGATGTTCGCCAATGGGCTTGTCGACGATTCCCCCCGGCGAGCCCGCCCGAAGCCGCGAAGGATGACGAGACCGCTTTGACGGTTGAGCGCGAGGGCGCGGTCCTTCTGAGGAATCAGGGCCTGCTGCCGCTACCCGCCGATACGCACAGGCTCGTCGTCATCGGCGCGCACGCCGACCGCGGCGTGCCCTCGGGCGGCGGCTCCTCGCAGGTTATCCCGCGGGGAGGGACGGCGTTCGCGCAGCCTGTCGGCATCGGGCGGGCGATGGTTTTCGATCCCGATTCGCCGCTCGAGGAGATTCGCCGCCAGTTTCCGCAGGCGCGGGTAGACTACGATGACGGGTCCATTCCCGAGCGGGCCGCCAAGGCCGCGGCCGAAGCGGACGCCGCTCGTCGTCTTCGTCGATCAATATATGACCGAAGAGGCGGACGCCCCGAATCTCAAATTGCCCGACGAACAGGACGGCCTGATCGAGACTGTCGCCCGCTCGAATCCGCATATCGTGGTGGTGCTCGAAACTGGCGGCCCGGTTCTGACGCCATGGCTCGATCGGACCGGAGCGGTTCTCGAGGCCTGGTACCCCGGGGAGCGCGGCGGCGAGGCGATCGCGGAAATCCTTTCGGGCGCCGTCAATCCTTCGGGGCGCCTGCCGGTCACCTTTCCCCGCGACGAAAGCCAATTGCCGCATCCCAAGATTCAGGGCGATCCTCAAGGCGCGCCGACCGGACCGGTCGGGCGAGGCGGCCATTACGGCCAGATGTTCACCGCCCATTACGACGAGGGAGCGGCGGTCGGTTACAAATGGTTCTTCGAGCGGGGCGAACAGCCTCTCTTTCCATTCGGTTTCGGACTTTCGTACACCGCGTTCGGCCTGAGCAGCCTTGCCGTCGCGGTGAGCGGAAACGAGGTGAGAGCCAGCGTCAAGGTTCGCAATACGGGGGATCGCCCGGGGACCGCGACGCCGCAATTCTACCTGTCCGGTCCAACGGGCTCGAATATCTCGCTGCGCCTCGCGGGCTGGGGCAGGGTCGA
The DNA here is from genome assembly GCA_963839185.1 of uncultured Alphaproteobacteria bacterium. GTDB lineage: Bacteria > Pseudomonadota > Alphaproteobacteria > Rhizobiales > Beijerinckiaceae > Roseiarcus. The sequence goes on from CAWIUD010000008.1 coordinate 54,730, forward strand.
TCTTGAGCCCGGAGAGGAACGGGAGGCGAGCGTCGCCATCGATCCGCGCCTGCTGGCGACCTTCGACGAGGCGGCGCGGCTCTGGCGGATCAAGGCCGGCGACTATCGGCTTTCGGTCGGCTTCGATGCGGAGCGCCGCGAGCTTGCCGCCCAATTCTCCCTTGGCGGGAGCGAACTTCCCCCGTAGGGGCCGCGTGGCGCCGAAGTCACAACGCCGGCGATATCTCTGCGCCAGCGCCCCGCGCTATTGCCCGCCCCAGGGTTCGCCTCTATGCCGTTTGGGTGAGTCGAAAAGTTCGGAATGACCCAACGCTGCGGGATGTTGGGCTCTCCGCAGGGGCCGACTCGCCGGGCGGGGTTTCAGGGGCAAGGGGAATGCGGAAATATTCAGGGGCTCTTCTGCTTGCCCTCGGCCTGATCGTCGCGGCCCCCGCTGGCGCGGCCGACCTGCCGACCAAGAAGCCGGCGCCTGCGCCGATTGTCACGCCTCCGCTGCCCTCGACCTGGCGCTTCGAAATCACCGGATATGGCTGGGCGTCCAGCGTTGCGGGAAGCGCGGGCTTCGGCTCCCTGCCGAGTTTGCCCTACTACGCGCCTTTCGCGAAGTTGCTTGAGCATCTGCAAGGCGGCTTCATGAGCAGCATTGTCGCCCGCAACGACATGTTCATTGGCGGAATCGACTTCGTCTGGTCGCGGATCGGCGGGTCCGCAACCCTGCAAAACCCAAACAGCGCGCTCTTCGGCGGCCAGACAAGCCTCACCCTCAACGAGGGGTTCATCACCGCCTTCGGCGGCGTTCGCGTGCCGCTCGGCATACCGAACCTGGAGCTCTACGGCACAGTCGGCGCGCGCAACTTCTACGCCGGGACCAAGCTCAGCGTCAGCGGTCCGCTCGGTTTGTTCAATGGCACTGAAACCGTGAACAAGGACTGGGTCATGCCGGTCGGCGGCTTCGCCGCGCACTATCGCTTCGACGACCGCTGGTTCATGAACATGCTCGCCGACCTTGGCGGCTGGTCCGACAGCGCGACCGGACAGGCGCTCGCCTCTGTCGGCTACAACTGGACGCCGAACATCTCGACGACGCTCGGCTATCGCGTCATGTACACCTACACCAATCAGGACACGGGCTTCAACGCCCTCACCCTCGAGCCGAGGAGCTTCCGCTACCAGCAATGGATGTACGGGCCATTCGCCGGGTTCAAATACAGCTTCTGATCCGAGCGCCTTCTGAACTTTGGCTAGCGATAATTCTTAGGCCGTGAACCCACAAATCCGCCGGTCGGTCGCGACCGGCGGGAGGACGGGCGATGCGGGGATCCCTCGGGGAGAAGATCAACCAGGGCGGCACGGCGGACATCCACGCCTGGGCGCCGGGTCAGGTCGTAAAACTGTTCAGGGAAGGTTTCCCGCGGGAGCTCCGCCAGCAAGAGGCGCGGATGACCCGGGCGGCTTTCGCCGCCGGCGTGCCAGCGCCGGAGGTGTTCGGCGAGGTGACGCTCGACGGACGCTTCGGCATCGTGCTCGGCCGCCTCGATGGACCGACCCTGCTTGAGGCCACGCGCAGCGGCGCCGTAACGTTCGCTGAGGCGGGCGCGATCCTTGCGTCCCTCGCCCTGTCCGTTCACAGGATGTCGCCGCCGCCGGAGGCTTTGCCTCTGCGCCGCTGGATGGAGACCGCCTTCAGGCGCGAGGGCGACATCGTGCCCAGGCACATCGCCGCCGGCGTCCTCGCGCTGATCGACCGCCTGCAGCAGCCGGGGGATGGGCTGTGTCACGGCGACATCCACCCTTTAAACGTGATCGTGACGGCGGACGGCCCGCGGCTGATCGACTGGACCTTCGCGATCCGCGCCCCTGCGGCCCTCGATCATGGGTGCACTCACATCGGCCTGACCGAGCTTGCCCTCGACGTCACCGACAATCCGACAGCGGCCGCTTGCGGTCAACGCGGCCGCGCAATCCGAGTACGCGCGGCTGTCCGGCGAGCCGGCAGCGGCGCTGAGGCAAACGATGGAGACCTGGCTGCCGATCGCGATCGTCCGCTACTTCCTGCTTATGGGCGGGCCGAGAAGCGAACGATGGCGGCGGATGTTGCAGCGCGCCGAAGCGGCCCTGCGCGGGCCGGACTGAATCCTTCACCGCGCGCGCCTGGCCGTCGATGCGGCTGCTCGGTGTCGGCTTCCTGGTCGTTCGGGGCTTCGGCCCGCCGCGCTAGAGTCCGCGAGCCGGCCCGATCTGCGGCGCGCGCACGGGCTTCGCCATGCCATAGAAAACCACCACGCCCTGGCCGCCGCAGCGCGTCGAAAGCGCCTCCGGGAGGGTTGGCGTAACAGCTGTCGACGTCCTGCCAGTTGTTCATCGCCCAGACGTCGCCGGCCGGGTCGATGTCGATATCGGTCTGCATCTGCAGGCCGCCGCCGACGTAGCCGCCGGGCGGCGAAATCTGATCGCCGGTCTTCATGCCGGGCGGGCAGTTCTCGGTGCGGACGCCGCAAAGCTCGGCGATCGGGCTGCTCGGCATCCGGCGAAGTTGGAAATCCAGACGTTGTCGTTGCCATCGACCGCCGCCGCCCACGGCCCCGGGAGGCCGCTCGCCGGTGAACGGCGAGCCCGGATAGGGCGTGCCGTCGGGCCTCAGCAGGTTCACGCTGCCGCCGAACCGGCCGCCCTTCTGCTCCGACATGGTCTTCGTCAGATAGTCGGACGCCGCCTCGACGCCTTCGAGCTTCAGCCGGACGCCCATGTCGATGAGATGCATCATGCCGAGCAGCCCGTTGCCGAACCGGTCGGTGACCCAGACGTTGCCCTCGCTGTCGATGGCGAGGCCGCTGCTGTTGTAGCCGACCTTGAAGTTTTCGACCTTGCTCGGATCGGAGGCGGGAAAGCGCGTGACATGGTCGACGCCGCTGTTGCTCACCCAAATCCGGTCCTGCTGATCGATGGCGAGATGGAACGGCGCGCGAAACGATTTGCACGGCTCGCCGCTGTCGCCCTCGCAGACGATCCGGCCCTTGGTCAGATCGCCCTTGGGAAAGTAGACGAGCTGGCTCTTCTCGATGCCCAAAATCCAGACGTCGCCGCTCGGCGTGACGATGACCCCCTGCATCAGCCCGAGCCGGCCGCCGAAGGTGATGCCTTCGGGCGGCGTCAGCGGCTTGCCGGTCTTGTCGAAGACGGTGATCGACTTGCTGCCGTAGTTGGTGAGCCAGGCGTTGTCGTTGGCGTCGATCGCCGCGCCGAAGGTGCCGCCCTCCATGCCGCCGCCGGTGAAGCCGGTGGTGATCGGCGACAGCGGGCGGCCATTCGGCGCGAATTTGGTTGCGTGGCCCTGCCAGAGCGCGTCCGACGCCTGCCAGCCGATGGTGAAATTGTCGCCGACCCAAAGGTTGCCTTCGCTGTCGAACGCCGCCTTGCCGCCGGCGCGATAGCCGCCGCCGTCGAACTTGAGCGGCAGCACCCAGGCGCTCGGCGCGGTGTTGAGATAGGGCATGAACGGAACCGGGCGCAGGTTCTTGCCCGGCGGGAACCGGATAGAAAAAGTCGAGCAGCGCAAACAACCTTCCGGGCTTATACCAGGGATCGCGCGCGATAGCCTCGGCCGCCGTCAGCGTATCGGTCGGCGCGTCGCCCTTCGGCGGCGTGGCCGCCAGGAAAAGCATTTCGCAAGCAATGGCCGTGGCCCGCGTCGCGCAACCCGCGAGCGCGTCGGCGAGCGTCGCGAAATTGGCCATCGTCGGCGTCTGGCCGCTGTTGAGCGGGTCCTGAATGGCCCCGCCCCAGCCGCCGGTTAGAGATCGACGAAATTCGGCACATTGCCGGCGGCGATGCTGAGGCTGAGCGCCGGACCCTTGAGCGCGGCGCCGTCAAGAAACTGCGCGTTGGTCCAGACCGAAGCGACGGTCGTCATCTCGTTGATCGTGACATGGGCCGGCGGCGAACCGCCCAGCACCGCGAGAAAAGCCAGCGCCGGATTGTCGCCCGCGCTCTTGTTGACCGAGGCGACGCCGCCTTTGGCGACCAGATAGAGGCTCATGACCGGGCCGGGCGCTTCGTCGGGGCCGAGCGCAAAGCTCCCGTCGTCCGCCGTTTTGGCCTGCGCCAGTTGTTTGGGCTCGCCGTCGCTCCCCGCCCAGAGCGTCACGGTCGAGTCCGCACCGGGCCGCCGCCGGCCTGAACCTGTCCGTCAATGCGAACCGCGGCGTCCGCAGCGCCGCTCGCCAAGCCCAGCAATCCAAAAACCCCGAGCGCCAAGGCGTTCCGCCGCGGCCGCTCCTGCCTGTCAGTCTTCATCTCGTTCCCCTGCCTGGCCTTCGACGGCGACACGGACCGGCCGCTTCAGGGGCCTTCTGCATGGTCGCGAAGCCGGCGCCGGCGATTGTCTTGACGGTCGAGGCGTATCTGAAATCCGGCCGCGTCAGAATTGGCGGGAAGTCCTTTTCGGCCTCAAGTCATTTTCGCACGCGACCGGCGGATTGGCCAGAAAATGTCGCGTTTTATAGCACACAGTTCTTATGTTAAACAATGGCTCGCGCTGTTGCAGAAAAAGGCGCCTAACCGCTTCAATCGCTTGCGTTGCGAACAAAGTCGCAGCTCGCGCCAGCTTCCTGACTACCAGGCCTCGAAGGCGCGCGTCACCCGCTTCAGAAATGCGGCGCGGCGGGGCGCGGTGGTGAAGTTCATGTCGTAGAGGGCGAGGTATCGAAGCGGCCCTTCGGATCGATAAGGGCGCCGATGTTGTAGCGCACGAAACGCCGCGCGGGATTGCCCTTGCGCGCGACGTCGCGCTGGCCTTCGCCATAGGCGCAGACGGCGGCCAGCCGCTTCAGATGCCATAAATTGGGATGAAAGAGCCCGGCCTCGTCGATGCGAAGCGCAACGCCTGGCAGAAACACGCGCTGGAAATAACGCCTGCAAATCGCCGGCAGGCCGTCGAACCACACCGGAAACACGAGGACCAGCGCCTCCGCGGCTCGTAGGCGCGCCACATGAGCTTCGACATCGCGGGTGTTAGCGCTTGTGTCGACGTAGGCGAGCATCTGCTGGCGCGACAGGGCCGGGTCGAAGTTTTCCGCATAGAGATCGAGATCGTCGACGCTGTGCCCGCCGGCTCGCAAGGTCTCGACGACCCGCACATGCAGGGCGGAGACGAAGCTCGTCTCCAACGGATGCGCGTAGACGACGAGAATTCGCAATTTCTACGCTCCAGCCGGCTCCGTCCGTTGAGGCCGCGCGCGCGGCCCGCGCTGGCGCCGATCAGGAACTCGATGCGCGGCGGGGCGATCAGCATCTCGCGGATTTCATCCTCGAGCACCCGGTCGGCGTCGGTGACCCGTTCGCGCAGATGCATCAGCTCGAGCCACAAGTCGATGAGGTAGGTCTCCTCGTACCGGCCGAACTCGGAGGCGTCTTCGAAAATTCCCACGCGAAGGCGCCGTCGCGGCGGCGCTCAAACCCGAGTTCGTCAAGCGCGCGGAGGAACGCGGCGCGATCCGCAGGGTCGATCCGATACTCGATCTTCACCAAAACCGGTCCGCGATCGTTGGCGATCGCCTGATTGGTCTCAGGCAAGCTCCAGTGCTGGGAGGGCGAAAGGTCGAGCGTTGCGTTCTGCTGGAGCGTCCATCGCCAGGTGAGGGGGATCGCCAGGATCGCGCCCGCCACCGCCAGCAGGAGCGCGGTCGATAGGCCCGTCTTGGCGGCGATGTCTCCCATGCCGCGCTGCTCAGCGTCATCGTCCCGAAAATGACGGTCAGGAAGACCGCCAGGCCCCGGCCGCGCACCCAATCCGGCAGGACATTCTGTGCAGAGGTGAAGAGGGAAGTCAGGATGGCGACCCACGCGACGCCGGCGAGGACGCTGGCGCCGAGCGCGAGCGCGAGGTCGTCAGCCAATGCGAATAGGGCGAGCGCGATCGCGGTGACGATCGTCGCGAGAGCGACCAGCCAGGGCGCCAAAGCCGCTCATGCAGGGATCGATGTCCGAGCCATCCGGATCGCCCCCACGCTGATCGCGCTCAGCATCAGGCCGTAGTGTTCCGCTCCGGGGCCCGTCCGGCGGGCGATCAGCGGCAAAAGGCCCCAATAGGCCGAAGTGAACGGATAGATCGCCGCC